>JAKSMC010000009.1 GCA_024400835.1 Bacteroidales bacterium | reverse complement strand
CTTTTCTATTAATAAAACACTAACCTTCCACTTTGGGAAAAATTAGGGCGCAAAAATAAAAAAAATCTTAATACGTCCCTGTAAAAAAAAAACAGGCGTAGATATCAGGTTTTCAGTTAATTAAATAGAAAGTGGGCCGAAAGTTTGCTGAAGCATGCTGCCCTCTCCTTGTATAGTGCCATAATAAACAGCAAAACCAGCTTGATAGGGGAAAGATTGGTGCCCTAAGAGAAAATTAGTTCTTGATAGGCGTGAGGGTATTGCTGGATGTGCAGAGCCTTGCTTGATATACAAAAAGTGGAGAGGATCTGTATTCCTATCCTGACGTGAGGGCTCGACTCCCTGCTATATTGGATACGGAAACGGAACAACCCCACGTAAAGTATTTTCGTTTGCACACGAAATGCTTGTCTAAGATTGCCCATCTTCTTCATATTCGAATATAACTTATGGGAAGGTCGAGTTCCACGTCTCGAAATATGTGAAAATGCATTTGAAATGGTACATCCCCTCATCGGGAAGTAACGCGACGAAAATACAAAGTTTGTTTCTTGTATTATATCTATTTTTTGAATACAAATGTGCTTTTGTTTGTATTTTTGCGGGTCGGCCTATAGGATGAGATACGATGGACGTCCGTTATTAACCGTTGGTGGTTGGATTTTGGGCAGCCTTCTCACTTCAAAAAAAAGGCCCGCACGAACCTCTCGCACGGACCTTATCTCTTAACTTTTATCTCTTAACTTTTAAAGGTCTTCTTTCGACTCTTTCTTGTTTTTCTGCATGTTTGCCTTGTCGAGGTAACTCAGTGTCTTCTTTTCGAAGTTGAGGACGATGCTACCTTCCGGAAGCTCGATGCCGACCAGGCCGTCTTCGTTGTTGGTGAAAGCATTCTCAGTGCCGTATTTCTCGTTCAGTGAGTTGGCAAGTTCTACAAGGTCTTCGCGCGTGGCGTCTTCGCCGAAATTGACAATTACCCCATATACGGTCTTGGACTTCACACTCTTCTCTAACTTGAGTTTCACGTCAAAGCCGGAGAACTTACCCTTGTACATGTCGTCCTTGGTCTTGGAGAATCCCTTGGTGGTTAGACGTTGTTCCACGGTGCTGACTTGTCCGTTGACTTCCACGCCCATGAATTTGATGTGTGCGGAACTGCTTTGTGAATGCGCTATGCCCATAGTGAACAGGCAAACAATGATGGCAATAAACTTCTTCATTTTAATTCTTGATTTTCAATTCTTAATAGGTGTTAGGTTAGATAGTTACGCCGTCATTTTGTAAAAATGGCCGGCGCAAATTTTAAGAGCGCAAAAATAATAAAAAAGCGCTTACCCCTTGACATCGACTTTTTTAACTCTTATCTCTTAACTCTTATCTCTTAACTCTTATCTCTTAACTCTTATCTCTTATCTCTTAGTTCCTCCATCCCCCCCAAAAAAAAGCCGTTATTTGAATGTCATTCCATATAGACAAAAAAAATCCCGAGCAGGAGCCCGGGATTTTTTTATTGAATTACAATTGAAAATTAGCGTGCAATCGTGACTTTTTGATTTACAGTGCCATTTTCAGTATTGATTCTCAACATGTAGATACCGTTTGTCAAAGCAGAAGCATTGATTTGGGTATTAGTGTCGTTTGCATCGAAAGAAGCAACTTTTTGACCCATCATGTTGTAAACTTCAACGAGGGAGATGTTGGAGCTTGCAGTAACATTCAAGACATTGGTAGCAGGATTCGGGAATACAGTAACACTGTTGTCGAATTCGTTGATGCCAACACCAGCAGTAACGGAGATGTCGTCGATCTTCATAACGAAAGCATCAGAGCAGTTGTCATGAACGAAGGCAATACGAATAGTTTGGCCAGCGTAGTTAGCGAGGCTTTGAGATCTTTCTAACCATTCATCTGTAGTAAGAGTTTCTTCAAAGATGCTGGTGAAGTTAGCAGCATCAGTGCCAGTGGTAGAGATCATTACTTCATAGTGGTCAGCAGGATAGCTACCGTCTTGAGCAGCAGTCCACCATTTGAGAGAAGCGCCTTCAGCAGGGATGACGATTTGCGGAGTAATCAACCAGTTGTCAGGATACAAAACAGAACCGGTGCCATTGTCGAAAGAAGCGGAAGCATAAGTGCCGTTGCCATCGTGAGCTGACATAGTAGAACCCAAAGTGGTGTACCAAGTGAAACCGTCGCCATCGTTGTCGAGGTTCAACCAGCAAGAAGTGAGTTCGCTTTCGAAATCTTCGTAGAACGGAAGAGTTGCAGGAACAGAGCAGTCAACAGCAGAACCGGAAACTGCGATAGTTTTAGAGATGGAACCGCTGGTCAAAGTGACATTGCCAGAGTGAGAACCAACTGTTGTAGGATTGTATTTTACATAGAGAGTGCCACCTTCTGCAGGGATAGTAGCAGAAGCTGCGAAAGTATTGCCATCAGCAGAAACTTCGAAGTTTGCAGGAGCAGCAACCGTGATAGGGCTGGTAAGGAGAGCAGCAGTGACAGTAGTGTTCTTAACAGCGGTGTTGCCATAAATCACGCTGCCGAAATTAATAGTTTCATCGTTTACGAGCATAACCGGTTCGGAGAGTTCGGTCAAAGTGATGTTGTCATAAATAATATAGTCAGCAACTTCGAAAAGGCCCCAATATAAGTAGGAGCCAAGAGTAACCAAGTCAATAGCGACATATTTTGTACCTGCAGGAATAGGAGTGGAATAGTTGCTAATACCATTAAGAGAGACATTAGCGTCAGCCAACCAAGTGAAGCTTGCAGCATCCGTGTTGGTAGAAGAATAACCTACGTGGAAAGTAGAAGCAGTAGGAACTTCGCCAGAAGCAGCAGCATAAGACATGTGGTCAAAGCTGAACATCAAAGGATTGTTGCTGTGGATTTCAGGAGTAACGAGTCTGTCGAGATCCAAAACGATGATAGCTTGACCGTATGCAGCGTCGGTGAATTCAACCATGTCGAAGTTTTCTTCATTGTTAACCGTCCAGCAAGTCGGAGGGAAGGAACCCGTGCTGAAGTCGTAAACGTACGGGAAAGTAGAAATGCCTTCGGAGCAGTCAACAGCTTCGCCCAATACGATGATAGTGTCGTTGGTGGAAGTAGTTGCGATAGTGATAACGTCGTTGAAGGAGCCCGGAGTTGTAGGAGCAAATCTTGCGTAGATGGTGTCTGCTGTAAACATTGCTGTAGAAGCAGGAAGTGTTACAGAAGCTGCGAAAGTATTGCCATCAAGAGAAACTTCGAAAGGAGCAACGGTAGAAATAGTAGCAGCTTCGTTGAAGTTTGTCGTATTGATGATGAATGTTTGAGGGTTGGAGTTTGAACCGCTAGGAATGGTTCTGAAATCCAAAGTGTCGCCTACAACGGTAAGAGAACCTGCAGCAACAGAAGAAACTGAGAAGTTGGTGATACGCAAATATAATTCGTCAGCATCAGAAACACAATGAATACCAATTTGGTAGTTGCCAGACAAAGAAGTCAGGTCGAGGTTCTGCGTAGCTGAACCAGCTGCTGTAATTACAGAAGTAAGGGCAACCGTATCTGTGCCAAGAGCAAATACTTGGAATTTCTCAGGGTATGAGCTGGAAGCGGAGTAATCGAAAGAAGCGACTTCGCTACCCGTGAGGGTGAAGGTAGGAGAAATCAACCAGTCGTTAGCGGCATCGGTGCTGCTATAGTAATATTGTGCGTAAGCAGAAGCCGGAACAAATGAGAATTGGCCGTTAGAGCCATTGCCATTGCCATCTACGTCAATGATTGTCCAGCAATCGTTGAGGGCGGTGGTGAAATCGGTGAAGTAAGGAATCGTAGCAATACCGCAATCGAAAGCAGAACCGGTCAAAGCGATAGAAGCTGTTGCAGAACCGCTTGCAAGAGCGATAGTGCCGTTGTCGGTACCAGCAGCGGTAGGAGCATATTGAACATACAGAGTACCGCCAGCAGCAGGAATAGAAGCCGTTGTGCCGAAAGTTGTGCCATCAGCAGAAACTGCGAATGGAGCAGCTGTAGTAGCGGTGATAGGGCTGGTGAGGTTGTATGCTGTAAGCGTGGTTTGTTTGTTTGCAGTACTGCCTGCCATGATTGTACCAAAATCCATGCTGGTAGTAGCTTGAATTGTTGGGCCAGTCGGTTGATAGAAGATTGTGAAATCATCCATGAAGAAGCCGAAGATATCATCAGACACAACGTTGATAGCAACATACTTTGTGTTAGCCGGAATGTTGAATGTGTATTCTGTCCAATCCACAGCGCCAACGCTGAGTGTTTGGAGTACCGTGAATGCGCTCATGGCATTTGTAGTGGTGGAATACAATACGCGGACAGATTCTGGTCCGTAAGTATCCACAACCTCTCTTGCATAGAAGGAAACGATAGCGGCATTTGTCAATGTCAATTCAGGTGTCACCATCCAGTCGTCCGTTGTCGAACCAGATACGATTTCAGAAGGAACGGCGTCCCAAATAGAGAAGAACTGGTTGCCAGAATGAGGAGCCCAGTTTGCAGCTTGACTTGGGGAAGTCTGAGAAGGATTCATGACGATACCGGAACCAACATAGTAAGCGTTAGTCCAGGTTGTCCCGTTCAGGCCATACGTAGAAGCCCCATCTACATCGTAATAAGTCCAAGAACCAGCTGGGTCTACGGTAAACGCAGCATAGCCCTCGAAATCATCCGAGAAAACAGTTTGTGCTTTTGCACAGAATGCCATAGCAACTAATGCCATAACAAGTGTAAAAAGTTTTTTCATTTTGATTTGAATTAATTGATTAATAAATAGTGAATTGTGTTTTTTGCGTATATATTTTGCTGTTATTATAACGAATGTTAAAACAAACCGCAAAAATAATATTTAATTGTTAAAAATGCTGTCTTTTTAAAGATAAAAATATGTAAAATGCACGCGTGAAAATCACCTTCATGTTGGCTCTGGCACATCTCTACCTTTTCATCCCTTCATCATTTCCCGCGATATCGTCAAAAATTATTATCTTTGCCCCGTTTTTAATATATACTTGCCGTATGGTTTGGACAATTTGCAAAATAATAATAGCCATTGCGCTCCTTGTGGGCTATATTTATTACGAATACAAGTGGATGCTACGCCATTTCCGATTCCCGGATGGTCCGTATTACACTGCAACAAAAGAATCACTACTGCCTCCCATTTTTATGGGTGGCTTGATAGGGCTTTATATGGATTCCTTCGACAAGTGGTTGGAACCGCACATCGCCGGCGAGGGCGCGCGATTTTTCCTGTTTATGCTTGTCCTTGTTGTGTTTGTCATCATCGTCACTTTAAGTCTTAAAAAGATTGCCAAACGCAAAATTGAGAGAGAACGTGACAATAAATAAGAATAAGGCCCGCGTTTGATTGGTCTTTTTTTTCAAAAATCCAAAATTTAATATTATGAAGAAACTATTTTTACTATCCATCTGTTTTTCCTGTCTTCTGTCATTCGCACAGAAAATACCCTGCCAGGCCAACTGGACCAAGGGAATGGAATTCACCTACAACATTGTCAGACAGCAATTGATGAAAGTCGATATGGGAATGTTGGGAGAAGAAGTCGGAGAAGAGGCCTTTGCCGACCTGCCAGACGATGACACCCTCACCTACACGCTCCACCTCAAAGTGCTGGATGCTAATGCCGACGGTTACCGCCTGGAGGCGAAATTCGACCACAAATTCGACAGTGTCGTCAAAGTCAACAGAAAGACCAGCATTCCTTTCCCTGATTATGAGAAAATGCACACCCTCATCTATACCACGAACACGCTGGGCGAACTCAAAGAAATCGAGAATATCGAGGAAATTGCCACGGCCTATACCTCTATGCTAAAGACCAACATTATGCTTGAGCTGGCTGCAGCAAAAGAAGAGGAACGGGCGGCAGTAGCGGAAAAAGGAAGCGACGGGTACGTTGAAGACGATTCCACCACATACGCTATTGCCGAACTGCTTTTCGAAATGACGAAGGAGAAGTATTTAAACAGCGACTTTTTGTTTCAAGAAATCTACAACGAACTTTTCCTCATCCATTCTCTATACGGACATACTGTATCTGTCAAAAAGGCAACCTCTTACCAGCGAAACACTGCTAAGAGCCAAATTTTAGATTTCAACACCGCCAATGACGTTCTTTTAACGGTAAAGGACCTCGATGCCGAACGCAAAGTCTGCCATCTGCAGGAAAGCTCGAAATTGAATTCCAAAAGTTTGAAAAATATGTCCAAAGAACTATCCAAAGAGGTAGCGGAAATGATGAACATCATCAACGAGGCGGAATACGAATATGACTATGGCACCGGCGTGACGCAAAAGGTCAGTAGCGTGCAAGGCGTCGATATGAATTACGAGGGAATGCAGATGATGTCTATCAGAATGTTGACCAATATCACGCTGGAGAAATAGGGTGAAAGCACCCTCCTGACGAAAATTCAAGATACAAAAAGCGGATGATTCAATGAATCACCCGCTTTTGTTTTTGCTGGAAGGCAGGACCTGCTATTTGAAATAGCGATTGAAGAGGCCTTCGAAACCTTTGCCGTGACGAGCTTCGTCCTTTGCCATTTCGTGGACGGTATCGTGAATGGCGTCAAGGTTGAGTTCTTTGGCGCGCGCTGCGATACGCATTTTGTCTTCGCAGGCACCACATTCGGCAACCATACGTTTTTCGAGGTTCGTTTTGGTGTCCCAAACGACTTCGCCTAACAACTCGGCAAACTTAGCGCAATGTTCTGCTTCTTCGAAAGCATAGCGTTTGAATGCTTCAGCAATCTCAGGATAGCCTTCGCGGTCGGCCTGACGACTCATGGCAAGATACATGCCGACTTCCGTAGCTTCACCCATGAAGTGTGCGTTAAGATCTTTCTTCATTTCATCATCGGTAGTCTTGGCAATGCCGATAACGTGTTCGGTGACGAAGTTGAGCGCAGCACTGCTGTCTAAAACTTTCCATTCAACGATTTGTTTGCATTGAGGGCATCTTTCAGGTGCTTCATTCCCTTCATGTACATAGCCGCAAATAGGGCAGACGAATTTTTTTTGCATAATAGTTTTTTTTAGTTGTAATGTTGTATTGTTAGTTGTAATAATATTGTAATAATTACAAAATTAAAATGGGTGCAAAGATACGAAAAAAGACAATGTCAAAGTCAATAGCAAAACATATAAATATATAAGTAGAGAAGTGGGGGGGAGTCAATGCCAACGGCTACTGGCTGACGGCTGAATCCAACCACTCCTGAATTATTTCCAGCACGTCGCCTCGCAGAGTCTCTTCTATGATCCCGTATTCGTCGGGACTGCCCGTGGTACAGGTTTGGAGAAGGTGATTGGCATTGGGGATGACTTCAAATCGGTGCAGCGGGTTCTTAGGCAGATATGCTTTGAAAAGAGCGTTGTTTGTGACGGCGTCCACTTGCAGGTCTTTTTCGCCGCCGACAGCCAACATTGGGCATCGCATCTTTTTGATGTGTTTTTTCGGCTGATGGTGGAATAACGTGTAAAACCAGGGCGAATAGACCATCTGCATGATCTCGGCTTTCTTATTCTGGCTGAATACGTCGGCTTCGATTTTCGAGGTGATCAATGTGCCGGATTGATAGCTGTACAGCTTGTTTGTTTTTTTTGCGGCGGCGTCTGGACTCTTGCTCTTAGCGATGATGTCGTAGATGGTCTTGGATGCTTCGACGGCATAATCATTCTCTTCGGGAGTGAGCTCTCCGCTGGCTTCGTTGATGGCATGAACTTGGTAGAGCAGGACGTCGGATATGGTTTGCGCCACGCCACCGAGGGTGATGACGAAATCGATGCGCTTGTCGCGGGCAGCCACGATTTCGGCCACGAGGCTGCCTTCGCTGTGTCCGAGCAACCCAGTGGGGAGACTGCCGAGATCGGGACGTTTTGCGAAGGAGTCCAGTATCATGGTGACCCCGTCGGCGAAGTCGTATGTGGTGGATTTTGCAAAGACTGCTGTCGGGAAGTCGTCGTAGCGGAACACGGCATACCCCCGGCGCGTGAGGTGGTCGGCAATGACTAAGAACGGTTTGTGAGCGAATAACTCCTCGTCTCGGTTCTGCCAGCCCGATCCGGTAAGCAGGATGACGAGCCCTTTGGACGCGCCCGACGGCAAGGTCAGGGTTCCGTTGATGAGGTCGAACTTGCCGCTTTTGTCCTTGATGCGGATTTCCTCTTCCGTGTACGGATAGGGCGGCTCCGGCGTCTGCGGCCGGTTGATGACGGTGCGCTCGTGACCGCGCTCTAAGCTTAGGGGCAACTTCGAATTGCCTTGCCTGAAGGTGCCTTCAAATAGGCCGTCCTTCGTTAATGTACCTTTGTAACTGGCATTTACAGAACTCAATTTCCAGGAAATGGAACTGTCGGCCCACGTCACATTTGAGCCTTGTGCTCCGATGGAATATTGGTCCGGACTGTCCAATTCCACGGAAATGGAATCCCCATTTTGAACAACGTACATACCGAGTCTTAAGGAATCCTTGGCAGAAATACGCAGCATGCCTTCCCAATAGCCGGAAATATTTTGGGCCATTCCGGTGTAAGCCCACAAAGATAGTGCGAATAATATGAGTTTCTTCATTGTTGAAATTCAAAGTTTAAGGTGTTGTGACTGAAAAGCTAAAAGCCAATAGCGAAAAGCTAAGGACTACCGAATTTCCTCCCACAGCCTTTCTAAAGACGCGTAAGAAGCCTTCATCTTCTCGGCCACTTCATTGCGCGGAATCCAAACGGCTTGGGTAATGTCTTCAATCGTCTGAGGTGTTAAAGATTGACTCAAGGCATTCATTTTGTACCAATGTGTCTCTTTGAGAATCTGTTCGCCGCGCAGTTCGTAAGTGTGGAACGTGCTGGGCAAGGTCTCGCCCAAGGTGATGTTCCGGAGCCCTGTTTCTTCTTCCACTTCACGAATAGCGGCTTCGTCGTACTGCTCGCCGGCTTCGACTTTGCCTTTTGGGAAATCCCATTTCTCCAATCTGTAAATCATTAGTATTTCATCGTTCTCGTTGGAAACGATGCCGCCGGCGGCGTGGATGATGCGGTAGTCTTTGGCAAAGTTGTCGAATTCCTCTTGTGAGTTGATTTCGACGGGAAGGTTGTTATTGAAGATAATCATAAGGATAAACTCATTTTGTGATTTAGATTCGGGCCGCAAAAATACTGAAAAAATCACTGCCTGTTTTGGGAAAATAAAGGCCGCTCAAGTTGTAGGAATGGACATATTTACCTGTTGATCCGTAAATGTGAGAGATTCACGGCGCAGCCGTACCTTGATCAACCCCGTTAGGGGTTGTATATCTGTAATGAAGGGCGCCCTCTGGGGAGGAATGGCGAAGTGCGGAAGAGGCGGCGCGGGATGGTCTGCGCCGAAGGAAGCACCTGCTGTCGCCGCCTGTCGGGGAAGCAAATCCATGCAAACCTGAAACGAATAGGGCCTACGGGCGATGCGATAGGGGACCGCGGCAGCGATTGGAGCCCATTTACTTGCGTGCGGGTGGGGAACGGGTGTGTTTTATATGGGAGCAAATCTTTGCAAATCGGAAGTGAATTTGCGCCTTGCGGCGCATGTGGGTGGGCAGCAAGTTAGGGTGGAAAGCGCGACGGCACCGCGTTGGGAAGTGCGTGGGCGGTGCCGGGCCGCCCAAATCATTATAAAATCAAAATAAATCGGGGCAATAGCAAAATTGACAATTAAGGAGACACCCTAAAGTCAATGGTCGAAGTGAGAAGTAAGAAGTGAGAAGTGAGAGCTGATGGCTAAAAACTAATGGCCAAAGGCTTATAACTTCACCACTTTTTTACGAATGGAATGGTTGATTTCCACGAGGTAGATGCCGGATGGCAAGGCGCTTAGATCTATGATGTTATGGTTTGTTTTGAAGAGCGTTCTGCCGGAAATGTCCAGGATGCGGACCTCGCGGATAACTAATTTCTCGCTACGGATGTTCAGTAGGGAAGTGGTTGGGTTGGGGAATATCGTGATGTCATTCGTATGTTCCTCGATACCGATGCCGTTGAAATGCGGGAAGCGCCCTTTGTAGAAGGTCACGCCGCCAGCATAATGACCGATGATGAGGTCCGGGTAGTTGTCCCCGTTGATGTCGGCGAAGGCAGGTGCGGTGCGCTTGCCATCCCATAGTTCTTCGGTGCAGTGGTCGCTGCAGAGGGAGTCTCGGGTTACGTAGAGTGAATTGCCAAAATGGGGTTGCAACGGCGCGTTGTCGATATTTGGGTAATAGTAAAGAAAACCTTGTTCGCTGCCGCAAACCATGGTGGTGCCGTGGATGGTGTCACGATGGAAGCAAGGCACGCTGTATCCGAAATAGGATGCGTTGTGGTTGCAAACATCGATTCGTCCTAAGCTGTCGGTGATGTGCGTGAACATGGGTGCTCCGGCATTGCCATTGTGCTGGAAATAGCTCACCAGCCCGCGCCGATTGCCGATGAGGAGGTCCTCGTGGCCGTCGTCGTCCAAGTCGAAATACTGCGGCGTGCTATAGTCGCCCACGTCTATTTGCTGGAAGTGCTCAACGATGCCGCCTTCTCCGTTTTGGATTCTCTGATGCGGAATGAGTATTAGGGTGCCGTCCTTTTGTCCGCAAAGCATGTCGGTGAGCCCGTCGCCGTCAAAGTCCCCGAAAGTGGGGTGGAGGGCTTGGTAGTTGAGCGCTTTGAGATGCCCGAAGTCTCTGTCGCGCAATTCGAAGGCGGGCTCGGTGGCTGTCCCTACATTTTCATAATATTGGATGGATGAGGAGAAGTAGGAGGTCAGAAATCCGTTGATGACCTGCGCGCTGTCGAAACTGCCGTAGTTGGAAAGGAAAAGGTCGAGCAGCCCGTCCTGGTTCCAATCGTAAAGGACGGGGTGGCAGCCGCTGCCGGCGTCAATCATGTCTTCCTGCAAAAATGCTGTGTTGCTCAGGGTGTATTGCTGCAGGTTCTCGTCATAGTCGTAGCGCCACACGCTGTTGAGGTCCTGCGACTTAGCCAGTGACGGGTCGGAGGGCGAGACCACCAGGGAGGGCTCGTTTTGCCCCGGGAGTGTGACTAATGACGGTGCGGGCATGGAATAGATCTGTACCGGCGCATTGACGGGGAATGCCGTGTCTTGCTCGGTCATTCGAGCCTCTGTGATTGTGCCGGTGTTGTGCAGCAAAATGAGATTCGGGGAGTCAACATCACCGATGAGGACGTCGGGCAGCCCGTTGCCGTCGAAGTCGTGCAACAGCATGGAGGACCCGACGTGACGTGTGTGTTCCTCGCCATCTTTGCGCTGATTGCAGTCCGAAAATAACGAGACCGTATTGTTGTCAGCGGCCTCTTCAAAGTGACCCCAGCATTCGGACTCCAGCCGGAAGTCGAAAACTTCGGGATTGTCACTGTAGTTTCGCAGATGGTGGACGTATTTCCCCAAAACCCAGAAGTTGAGAATGTCCAAGTGCCCGTCTTGGTCGATGTCGTCGATGACGAGGTAGTCGTCTGGAGAGGCATAGATGTTGACGTAGTCATTGTAATAAAAAGCTTGCAGCTGGGAGGTAATGCGTTGGAACTGGGGCTGTGATGTTCCAACGTTCTTGTAAACGGTGATGCCGGCCTGTCCGTATGTGAAGATGTCGGGCTTGCCGTCGTTGTTGTAGTCTTTGAGGATGGCCCAGTCATGCAGAGCGGGGAAGCATCTTACATATTCAGGATCGTAGATGTAGTGGTTGTCGCGACGCAGGAAGGTCAGTATGCGATTGCCATGTTTTTCGAAAGCGAAGAGGTCGTTGACGCCATCGCCGTCTAAGTCGATTTCGGAAAAGCGGACGGAGTTCATGCCGCCTGCCCAAGGCATGGATAACCTGTTGCTGTCAATTATGACGGGCAGAGATTGCGAGCGGAAAAAGCTGTAGTCGTCGCAAAAGTCCTGTGCATAATTCAATAGGCAGCAACCTATCAGAAAACTCAAAAATAAGATTCTGGCTTTCATATTGCTGTATTTTGAAATCGAATAAGGAGATTATTCGATGGAAGTTGAATGGCAAGGCTATCTTACGCGCAGGCGCTGTCCGTCGCGGATGAAATCGCTTCTGAGATGGTTGAGCTTCTTGAGCTTGGAAACGGAAGTGTGGTACTTCTGTGCGATGCGGCCGAGGTTGTCGCCGGGGCGGACTTTGTAATAAACAGCAGCGGGTTTCGGTTTGGGCGGCTGTTGTTGGATTTGTTGTTGTTCAGGAGTTGGATTCGGTGTGGAAACGTTGTAGCCGGACACGAACATCGTGTCGTGCTTGAGTTGGAAGTTGTCGAAGTCGACCAACTTGTTGGGGTTGATGTCCATGCCGAGGTAGCGGATTTCAAAGTGCAGATGGGAGCCGTAGGAGCGTCCGGTGTTGCCGCCGAGTCCGATGATATCGCCAGCCTTCACGATTTGGCCGGGGTTGACCAATCGGCGGGAAAGGTGTGCGTAGTACGTCTCCAAGCCGTTGTTGTGGCGGATGACGACGAGGTTGCCGTAGCCGCCGGTGTTGCTGCCTTTGGAGATGCGGACCATGCCGTCCCATGCAGAGGCGACGGGCGTGCCGACGGGATATCCGAGGTCGACGCCGCGGTGCATTCTGCGGCCGCGCCAGCCGTAATCGGAGGTCTTCTTATAGTTGGCGGGATGATGATATCCGTCCAAAATCAATGTGTCACGGGGGGCAGAACCCACGTGTTTGTAGTGAATGCTGATGATGTTGAAATTCTGGTACAAACCATATCCCGGCATCCAGTTGAAATAGGAAAACAGCATGCCGTCGCCATGGTCGACATTGTCGAAAAGGTCAGAATCTTCCTCAATGCCAAGCATATTTCCCAATGAGTCAACGGGGATGTTGTTGTCGACATGGGCGGTGTCGTTGACGACGCTGAATTGGATGTGGTTTTCTTGTGCTTGAAGATTATAGGCAATAAAAAGTGTGCATATAATGAATACTATGCGAATAGTATTGATGTTTTTTTTCATAAAATGGACTTTCTGTTAAGGATTGTGCCTCTTGCGGGTCGAGTGCTTTCTGATGTAGTAAGTGGTAGTTTGTGAGGTTGTCGCGTTCCAACGAGGCTGATGACGAGTTCTTTTCTTTGAATAAGAAGATGTTCGATAAGTGCTTCTTTTGGAAGTACTGCAGGAAGTGGCGGCAAATCCTATGGCAAATACACATAATAGGATTGCGGCCAGACGGGATATGCTGAAATTCTTATTCATGAGAATGTTTTTTTAAAGGGCGGCAAAGATACAATTTTTTGCCTTTGGCTCGGAGACGAGATGTGCTTTTTTTGTATTTTTGCGGCCTCATGGAACATCCAAGACTATCGGAAATTCGTGCTGTGTTGAAACAGTACTGGGGCTATGACTCGTTTCGTCCACTCCAGGAGGACATCATTTTGTCGGTCTTGGACGGACGTGATACGCTGGCACTGCTGCCTACCGGAGGCGGCAAGTCTATCTGCTTCCAGGTCCCGGCAATGGCTTTGGAAGGACTGTGTATCGTGGTCTCCCCGCTCATCGCCTTGATGAAAGACCAGGTGGCCCATCTCCGTGAAAAACATATCAAGGCGGCGGCAATTTACTCGGGCATGTCTTCCGAACAAATCGACAATGCGATATCAAATGCCCTTTTCGATCCCGAATGCCGATTCCTGTATGTGTCCCCGGAACGTCTTCAAACCGAGTCTTTCAAAATGAATTTCAAACGGATGCCTGTGAAGATGATTGCCGTAGACGAGGCCCATTGTATCTCTCAGTGGGGCTATGACTTCCGACCTCCTTACCTTCAGATTGCTGAGATTCGAAAATCTTTTCCCAATGTGCCGGTTCTGGCCCTTACGGCAACGGCAACTCCCGAGGTCGTTAAAGATATCCAGTATCGTTTGGACTTCAAACAGGAAAATGTCTTCCAGAAGAGTTTTAAAAGGGATAATCTTACTTATTTTGTTGTAAAAGAAGAGGATAAAAACGGCAGAATGCTCCGTATTATGCGGCGCTATCCCGGCACGGGCATCGTTTATGTACGGAATCGCAGAAAGACGGCGGAAGTTGCCGAATTCCTCCGCAAAAACGGCATAACGGCGGATTATTATCACGCAGGCCTCGACACGAAAACCCGTGACGCCAAACAGAACGACTGGATGACGGGCAAGACGCGCGTCATTGTGGCTACGAATGCTTTCGGCATGGGCATTGACAAACCCGACGTGCGCTTTGTGGTCCATATCGACTTGCCGGATTCCTTGGAGGCTTACTTCCAAGAGGCGGGTAGGGGAGGCCGCGACGAAAAGGAGGCCGTGGCAGTGCTGCTCTATGACCAATACGATCTTAGACAGCTGAAACGAAGCTTTACCCTGTCGTTCCCCCCGTTGGACAAAATCCGGGAGGTTTACTACGAACTCTGCCAACACTTTTATATTGAAATGGGAACGGGCCAGAATTCCATCTTCCCGTTTTTTATGAATGAACATGCGCAGAAACTGAAAATGGATGTGGTCCAGTATTTCAACGCTTTGAAATTCATTGAGCATGCAGGGTGGATTGCCCTGTCGGAACACATGCGCGACCATTCCCAGATCCATTTCCTGATGAATGACGATGCATTGGCGCATTTCGAAGAGCAGAATCCTGACAAGGCGGATTTTATTAAGCTCGTTCTTCGCTCTTATGCGGGCGTTTTCACGCAGTATGTCAATATTGACGAACGGACACTTGCAGCTCGTGCTGACCTCTCTGTGGAGGAGGTGGTCGAAAGACTGCATGCTTTGAAAAACTGCAAGGTCATATCGTATCAGCCGCAAAGCAACATCCCGTTGCTGATTTTCGTCCAAAATAGGATGGAGGAAAAGTACCTCCGACTCGATCCCGCCGTTTACGAGCAGAGAAAGCAGAAGGCCCAGGAACGTGTTCAGGCAGTTGAGAACTATGTCCTTACGACGAATACGTGTCGCAGCCAGTTGCTGTTGCAGTATTTCGGAGAAATGGACAGCAAACCTTGTGGCGGCTGTGACGTTTGTGTGAAAACTTTACGACATAAAAAATCCCCCGATGACTTCCAAAAACTTTCCGAAGAGGTGAGATTCTTATGCAAAAATCAGGGTTTATCGAAAAAAAATGCCCTGGAAAAGCTGTCGAAAACCTATGATGAAGACAAAATTGAGTCTGTAATACGTTGGTTGTCAGACCAAAACGAAATATAATCATTTTTTTTTATTTTTTTTGTAACATTTTTGCTGCCTCATTACGTCTCTATGTTTGTAAATCGTAGAAAAATCAGTTGGCGGTTACCTTAAAAATGCTATCTTTGCACGCTTTATTAAAAATACAATAATATGAAAAGAGTCTTTTTACTTTTTGCCCTAACGGTTATTATGGCTGGCGCGTTTGCTCAGCAGTCCAATCAGGAAATCCGAGTCGATCCCCGCTTGAAAGCAGTGCTGGGTGATGCGAAATTCAATGACTTGCGAATGAACAACCCCAAACAGTTGGTCATTGAGAACAGCAACCTCGTCCATTATTGCTATCTTGCAATGAAAATGACGGAACCTGAAGGAACTTATCAAATGAAAGGCGATTTGAAAAACTATGTGAAGGATGGTAAGTCATGCAACTATCCTGAAATCATTGCCACAGGTGCTATCAACCGTTACGATTTCAACTTGGAACAGGATGCCTACAAGCAGAATGTCTACTCATTGGGTTCTACAGGTGCCTACATCATTGTCAATTCCAAACAGAAATTCGATAACAATCTCAACGCCCTTTTGAGAACCTACGGCATTTACTAGTCGAAAATTAAAAAATACCAATATTATGAAAAAGTTATTTTTATTCGTCTTAATGCTGCTCGTGACGGGTTTTGCGTTTGCGCAGACCACCATCACGATGAACGGCACTATGAACCAGACGGGCTGCAACTTCGTGATCTACGATCATGGCGGTCTTCATGGTGACTATGGCGCAAACCGCAACGATATGTTGACGATTACATCCAACAACACCACTGCGCACTGCGTCCAAATCAGCATCGTTTTGGCCGACTTCGACATCGACCCGTCCGATACCCTGTATATCTACGACGGTAATACAGATGCCGATTCATTGTTGCTCGACAAACTCAACAATGATTTGGTCGCCAATATCTCAGCTAACAACCTTGTCTATACCGCTACGGTGTACAATCCTACCGGTGCACTTACCATCAAGTTCGTCTCCGATGGCGACAACCATGGCGCAGGTTATGTGATTAATACCGAATGCGTGGCTCCCTGCCAGCGCGTCCAAGTCGGCATCGACACTGTGCTGTCTTCTCATTATCCTCATCAAGATGACGATGGCTTCTTCTACATCGACCTCTGCCCGTATGACACACTCCATATCGTAGCATACGGTATTTATCCGGATAATAACTTCAGCTATAACCAGAACGACCCGACATCTACCTTCCATTGGGATTTCGGTTTGGAAACCATCGATTCCTTGGGTGGCTCAACATTGGATTACTATTTCACTCCCGGTCGCGGCTATGATATTTCCATTATGATCGAGGATAGTGCCGGCTGCGCTTCTACGATGCCGTATATATTCAGAGTGAGAACATCTATGAACCCTATCCGTGCTCTGAGCCCACTGCCTGAAGTTTGCGCTGGCCAGGTCATCCATATCTCAAGCGGTTACGACCTCCTGTCCAACGTCCAGGTGGATACCGTGGGTAGTGAACAGGCTACTTCTATGAAGGTGTGTGACACCATCTTCCTTCCCGATGGTATTGACTGCGGTAGCGGCTGCGCTTACCAATCTCCGGTTACTTTTACCGCATTCGCACCTTCCGCTACTATCCAAAGCGCCGACGATATTCTGTATGTCCGTATTAAGATGGAACATTCCTTTATCGGTGATATCTTTATCGGCCTCTCTTGCCCGAACGGACACATGGCTAAGATTATGAAGAAATATGGCTCCTCCGGTGCCGCAAGCTGCTCCGGTACAATTCCCACCCCTTGGGGATGGAATGTGTCTTCCGGTGTCTCATCAGGTGCCTATCTTGGTATCCCTGTGGATGATTCCGGCGGCGGTTGTACTCCGACTCCGATGGGTACTCCTTGGAACTACTGCTGGTCTAACAATACAAGCCCTAACTATGGTTACCAATACGCTGCAGGTAGCGGCTATGTCTATGAATCAGTGAATATCCATAACAATAGAGTTGACTCTACCAATGTCGCTGCTATGACTCAGGTATATCATCCTGACGATCCATTTTCCAGCTTGATCGGCTGCCCGATGAATGGTACTTGGGCTGTTACCGTAATCGATGGTTGGAGCGCTGATAACGGCTATGTCACCGAATGGGAAATGGCTCTCGATCCTTCCCTCCTTCCGCAAGATTGGTCTTACCACGTGCTTGTTGACACTGTTTATCCTATCGGATTCTTACCTGGTGCTAATGGTGATTATATTGTTCCTGATTCCGCAGGTACACTCGACTATATCATTCGAGTTGTTGACGAGTTCGGCTGTATTTATGATACAACTACAACCCTTACCATTACCCCGACTCCAGCTCCTAACCTTGGCGAGGATTTCAATATCTGCCACGGAGATATGATCACTTTGTCCGCAGATTATGATGAACCTAATACGGTTTATCAATGGAATACTGGTGATGAAACAGAAGATATTCTCGTCCTTACCGATGGCGAATATATCCTTAAAGTTGCCACTTCCAATGCAGATGGCACACTGACATGCTACGGCTCTGATACAATACATGTCGGTATTTTCGAATCTCCGCAATTGGACTTCTCATTGAGTGATACTTCCGGCTGTGCTCCGCTTATGCTTAGACTTACCAACAACTCAACACCTGCAGATGCAAGCTTCGAATGGTATATCCTTCGCGAAGACGGTACTACTGCTTATAGTTCTGTCCTGACTGCCCCGACATTCAATGTTGATGATCCAGGTTCTTACTCAATCGTTTTGAAAGCTCATACTCCTGATGGCTGTAGAGACTCTATCGTTAAGTGGAACGCATTCGTGGTGAATGCCCAACCTATCGCTGAATTCCGCGCTGATCCTGAAATCGCCCTGATGGGCGAGACCAACGGCTTGGTCAACTTCATCAACTACGGTGATTCTACCATCCTCTTGGATCCTACTGCCACATTCTTCTGGGATTTCGCTGATGGTGAACGTGACACAGAACATTTCAGCACTCAGCATACCTATACGGAATGGGGTGATTACGATGTGGTCCTCCATATTGAAACAGGTGCCGGCTGCTCCAGTGAAATCGCACACACCGTGGTTATCGAACAAGACTTGGTATTCCCGAATGTCCTCACTCCGAACGGTGACGGCTTGAACGATGTGTTCGCAATTGAAAACCTGAACACCAATATCAATTTCGAAGACCCGGACGGCTATCGCAACAACGAGCTCTCTGTTTATGATCGTTGGGGCAAACGAGTCTATGAGGCTAAAAATTACGACACCTTTGCCAAGGGTGGCACAGTCTATCCGGGCACGCAAGCATTCGATGGCAATAACCTGGCAGACGGCGTCTACTATTACAGATTTGTATATAAAGGTAAGGCAAAAACTGTTAACTATAACGGATCCATCACTATCATTCGATAGAACTTATCTTTGATATAATATTTCGCTTAGGCGTTCGAATGTCATTGCACACAGATGACGTACGGGCGCCTTTGCGTTTTGATTTAAGACTAACTAAACTATTGCAACGATGAAACGATTGTCAGTTCTTCTTCTATGCCTTTTCTCCCTGTGGGCGTCAGTTGCGCAGACCCCAATCAATATGGGGGACGCATCCTCTGTGACGGGGTGCAATTTCATGATATATGATAATGGAGGCATCAGTGGAAACTATGGTGCCAACCGCAATGACGTGCTGACAATCTATTCTGACAATGTGGCTGCTGGCTGTGTGCAAATTGCCATAGCTCTCTCCAATCTCAACATCGATCCGTCCGATACATTATATATATATGATGGCCCCACTACTTCGTCACCATTGTTGGGTATGATCAATGACGGTATGACTTCGCCGTATGCTTCAACGAGTATAATATTTTCTGCCACCATTAACAACAGTTCTGGCGCTATCACGTTGCGCTTTGTGTCTGACGGTGACTCCCAAGGCAACGGATTTATGATACAAACAGACTGTATCGCTCCTTGCCAGCGTGTCAATATCGCCTTGGATACCGCTCAGTGCTCTCATGTGCCGCATTTGGAAAGCGATGGCTTCTTCTATATAAACGTATGCTCGTACGATACGGTTCATTTGGTGGTTGGATGTACTTATCCGGATAACAATTTCAGCTACACTCAGTCTGATGCTACCACATCGTTCTCTTGGAACATGGGCTTGGAACTGATTGACAGCGTAGGGCTCAATACATTGGATTATCATTTTATCGCCGGACGTGGTTACGACGTCACTATCAACGCTACAGATATCGGCGGCTGTGCCTCTACGATGCCGGTGGTGTTCCGTGTCCGCACCTCCCATACGCCAGTCGAGCGTTTCACCAACCCATCGCCTGTTTGCTCTGGCGCAGATTTTAACGTGACCTATAGCTATTTCCAAGGTGCTGTGGTGAAACTGGATTCTGTGAAGAGTGAGCAAGAGGCCGTACTTGGTGTCTCTGACACTATCTTCCTTCCCGATGGCGTGAACTGCGGATCTGGATGTGCTTACATGTCGCCCGTAACCTTTACGGCTTTTGGTCCGCTGGATACTATTTCCAGTGCCGACGACATCCTCTATCTCCGTGTCCAAATGGAACACTCCTATATTGGCGATATATACATAGCACTGACCTGTCCAGATGGTAAGATTGTGAAAATCATGAACAAGTACGGCACTTCCGGCTCCGCCTCCTGCGCAGGCTCCATTCCTGTGCCGTGGGGCTGGCTGCAGTCTTCCAATATCAATGCCGCTGCTCATTTCGGTGTTATCGGCTTCGCCAATAATGCAGACTATAAGTGTGATATGGATAAAAATGAGATTGGTAGAACTTGGAACTACTGCTGGTCTAACAATACCAATCCGGCTTACGGCTATAATTATGCGCCTGGCAATGGCCGCGTGTACGATCTTTCCAATATCCACAACGGCATTGTCGACTCTACGAATGTTACCAATATGACCCATCTTTACCATCCTGATGAGTCTTTCGCCGGCTTGATAGGTTGCCATCTGAATGGCCAGTGGGCTATCAAAGTGGTTGACGGATGGAGCGGCGACAATGGCTATATCACCGAATGGGAAATGGCTTTGGATTCGTCCCTTCTTCCGGAAACCTGGTATTATGAGGTGCCGATGACTTCCTTCTCTGTACTCGGCCCCGGTGCCAATGGCACGCATATTACTTTCGCACAGCCCGGCATGGTGGATTACACCATTCGCACCGTGGATGAATTTGGCTGCGTTTATGATTCCGTCATGCCCGTCCGCGTTGTCGAAAGCCCCACACCCAATTTGGGGGACGATGTTCACCTCTGTTTCGGCAACATAACAACGTTGTCTGTGGATACTGTTCCCCATGACGCTTCCATCGTTTGGAATACCGGAGATACTACGCGAGAAATCCTGGCCTTGGTTGACGGTGACTATACGGTGGACCTGGCTTGCGCCAATGAAGACGGCAGCCTTGTCTGCCATGGCCGTGACACAGTTAGGGTCATCTCGGTAGAACAACCGGTTATTGATTTTGAAATGGATCCGCTGTCAGGTTGCATGCCGCTTAGAATACAGGTGACAAATAACTCTACGCCCCAAGATGGCAGCCACGATTGGTATATCTATCGACAGGACGGCTCTTTGGCGTATTCATCTCAACAGATGGAACCGGTTTTCAATTTGGAGGAAGCCGGCATTTACCACGTCCTTTACAAACTGACGACACCTTATGTTTGTAAGGACTCTGTCATGCTCTGGAACTATATTGAGGCCAGTGAACAACCGATTGCTGAGTTCCAGGCTGATCCCGAAATCTCTATGATGGGCGATTTCGGAGGCAACGTCCATTTTGTCAACTATTCTGATTCGGCTGCATTAACCACATTCAATAGCTTGGTAAGATGGGACTTCGGTGATGGCGAAACCGATACCACGCACTTCTCACCGACGCATACCTATGGGTCTTGGGGCGACTATGATGTCACACTCTATGTCGAAACGGAATCTGGCTGTACCAGCGAAATCACGCATACGGTTACAATTGAACAGGACCTCGTGTTCCCCAATGTCATCACACCCAACGGAGATGGACTGAATGATGTTTTCGCCATAGAAAATCTCAACACCAATATCAATATGGAAGACCCTGATGGTTTCCGCACCAATCAACTGTATATCCACGATCGCTGGGGAAAACTGGTTTATCAGGCTGACAACTACGATACGTTTGCCAAGGACGGAACCATCCAAGTCGGTTCGCAGTTCTTTGATGGCGCAAATCTGTCGGATGGCGTCTATTATTACAGCTTCTATTTCAAAGGCAAGGCGAAGACTATCCATTACAACGGTTCGATAACGATCATTCGATAGTTTTTTTATTAAAAATATTTTAAATATTATTAATTGATATTTAAAATATTTTGTATCTTTGCGGCATGAAAAATAATCTCAACTTCACCCGTGGGGAATGGGTGGCCGCATTGGTTCTGCTGGCAGTGATATTAGCCAGCTATATAATATATTATATGTATGATATTAAAGAAAAGCCTCCGGTTGATATGTCTGGAAGGGCTGAGGAGTTCGTGGCGTTCAATGAGCGCCAGGCTGCTTTGAAGGATTCTATGGAGGATGCGTACAAGGTTCGATATGAACGACATCCGTATGCCTATCAGGATACGAATCCGAAATTTAAGAAGACGGAGAAGAAGCCGATGTACGAAATTGTCAAGATAGACTTGAACCACTGTGACACGAACGATATCGTGGTGGTTCCGACGTTTGGCAGCAAGCGGGCTGCGCGTTTGGTGGAATATCGCGACCGATTGGGCGGTTTCTATTCATTGGAGCAAATGCGCGAGGTGTATGTACTCCAGAATATTGATATGGCCTTGGTGGAGAAATACTTCTGGGTGCGTCCCAATGATGTCCGTAAAATCAATATCAATACGGCATCATATAAGGAACTCTCCTCGCATCCCTATTTTGACGCCTACCTGACGAAGACCATTATTAACTATCGGACGAAAAATGGGAAAATAGATTCTTTTGAAAAATTGCAACAAATTACCCATGCTTATCCGGAGCTGATGGATAAGCTGAAACACTATGTGGTGTTTTAGGAAGATAGGGGAGCGCTTCGTGTATTATTTGGATCCGACGGGTCTGAGTTTTTTCAAATACTCCACGTGCTTCTTTTGAAGAGTTCCGGCTTTGATGGATTCGACTTTTAAGAAGAGTTGGATTTTTTCACGGGAGGTCATAAACACTTTTTTCTCGTTGGAGGCCCACCATTTGTAGAACTTGACGGGTTCGAAGTCGTACATGCTTTTGGCGGCCACTTGCTGTGGGTGTCCTGGGAAGTCAATTAGGATTTCCAGACCGACGGCTTTGCGATAGTATTCGATGTTGTTGGCGCGCAGGCTGCTCATGAGGATGCGGTAGTTGTCACGCGTCAGGGTGAAATCCGTTTCCACTAGGGCTTGGTGCAGACTTACGGGGTCGAAGCGTACCCAATCGTTGAGCTTGCGCGTCACGGGCTGACCATCGATGTCAATGGTCAGTTTGTCCTTGTGTGAATACGTTTCGCCCTGTTTGGGGTAATTGATGACATCGTCGCCTTCCTCTGCGGGGGTGTCGGTGCCAGTGATGTCCATGAGTAATTCGGGCTCTATAGTGGAGAGGATCTTGTCGGTGAGGCTGTCGTTGTGGTCGGTCATTGGTTTGGTTAACGATTTGGTTTAGTTGTTTTTGATAGCAGGTTGAGGCCTGTTGAGATGACGATGCAAAGTTCGCAAACTTTTTAGGCGTTATGCTTGGAAAATAAGTTTTTTTCAACCAATGAAATGTGCATAGCATAGGGTGTCTCGCTTGGTGCGGATTAGAGCCCCAGCATGGTGTCGGCCTCGATGTCGAGTACCTGGCAGATGGCACGCGCCATCTTCAATGTCGGCTCGCACTTGCCTTGCAAGTAGTCGTTCACTCGCGAAGTGGATATTTCCAAGCGCTTAGCCAACTCCTTTTGTGTGAGATGCTTCTCCTTCATTTTGTTTTTCATCAGTGTGGTCAATGGCACAGGATTCACCGGGAAATGTTTTTCCTCGTACTCGATGACGATGTCCGACATCAGTTTCAACTCCACGGCCTTTGCGTTATAGGTCGGCGTGTCTTCGCAAACCTCCGGCAGCAGCTCCTCGATGCGCTGCAGGGCCATTGCGTAAAGGCTTTCAGTAATGTTAGTATTCATAATTGTCTGTTTTATATGTTTGAAGCATCTATTTGATTGTATTCCTCTTGCGTGCCTACGAACCGGATGTATCTGTATCCGTGGGTGAACTGCACTACGGCTACCAAGCGGCAGCCATCCCCTTTGATGTTGAACACGTAGTGCTGGTTCCCAACATGGTCTGCGCTTCCCAAATCGTCTTTCATCTCGGGAAAATTCTTCCACATCTTTTTGAGCGTCTTCTTGTACCACCGCTCCAAAGCGTAATGCGCATCGGGATGCTTGGTGTAGAATTCCACTATTTTTCTATGTGAAACAACTTTCATCTTTCTTGTGGTTTTTGACTGCAAAATTACAATTTATTTTGAAATATATTATAAATAATGTAAAATATTTTATAATGTTTGATATTTTAACAAATGTTTATTAAATAGAAAGCGCGACAAAAGAGACATTCTTGGAATTCGATAACAAATGGCCGACAGCCGACGGCCGGTAGTTGACAACTAAAAAAATCAATGCCAAAATCAACGATAATTACTATCTTTGCCGCTCAAATTTTTACGATATGAAAAGAACTAATCTTACTCGCTTTCTGTGTGTACTCACTTCGATTTCAATGGTTTTGCTGATGTCTTCCTGTGTGAAGAAAAGTCTCAGCACCTCGCTTTCCAAGATGGCGCCTGCCGATATTGAAACGGAAGCCATCAATATGCAAGATTCTATTTCTGTGAATGGGGTGTCAATCTGTTCATCTATTTCGGCGGATTTTCCGAAGGATGGCTGTTTCCTGGCTGTCAACAGCATTCAGGAATGGATTTCCGAAATGCTGGACGGCACCTATTCCGGTAAGGTAAGTGATGGCAAGAAGATGCTGAATTTCTATGTACAAGACAAAGTCAATTTCTGTAAGCAGTTTTTGCAAGATGCGCCTGCTGGTATGGCGTTCGATTATGATGTGAAGATTAGCAAGGAGTACGAGACGGAAACGTTTGTGACCTATCAATGCCTGCAAGAGACCTACTTGGGCGGCGCTCACGGCTCTCATTATACGGCAGCCCAAACTTTCCGCAAGCTGGATGGCCGTCGTATGGATTGGAACATCTTCCGGTCTAATCGTATGGACGATGTGCGCGAACTGGTGTCCCGTACGATTCAGAAATCATTTTTTAATATGGATGACAAAGAATTCCAAGAATTGAAGGAGGGCTTTATGAACGGCTATTTCCCGCTCCCACAGACTATGCCGGTCTTTCTTGAAAAAGGTGTTCTCTTCCAGTACCAAGAGTATGAAATTGCTCCGTATGCAGCAGGCGCACCCAGCTGCGTCATCCCTTACTCCGTGTTAGATACCCTCTTTTCCAATACCGGAAAAGCCCTGCTCAGCAGCGAAGCCATCGCAGCTTCCATTGGCCGTTAGCAGCCTTTAGCCATTAGCTTTTGGCCGTTAGCTGTTTGGTGTCTCCCTCTACTTTTCTCCCTTTCTACCTCTCTACTTTTGAACATTGACTTTGACTATTGGGGAGCCACCTCTCTTGAAACCTGAAACTTGAAACTATTTATCCGTTATGAAATCATCCCGAGCCCTTAGTTTTATCATTATTGCCATTATTTATATTGCGGCCTTCTTTGTCGGCTGGGCAACGTACAAATGCCCTTGTGTGGCGTCGTGGCACGTGCTGTGGCGACTTTTTATCGCTGATGTAGTCGCAACGGTCTTTGTCTGGATTTTCGGACTGATATTCAAAAACGTGTCGGTCTATGATCCCTACTGGAGTGTGGCGCCTCCGGTGATGATGACGGCTTACGCCTGCCAGTTAGGCTCGTGGTCAGGATCGACCGTGCTGTTGCTGATTGCCGTCTGGTGGTGGGGCATCCGCCTGACGGGCAACTGGGCCTACACCTTCCGCAACCTCAATTCCGAGGATTGGCGCTATACCAAGTACAGAACGGAAAAGAGCCCCTTCGTTTTCCAAATCATCAACTTCGCCGGACTGAATATGGTGCCGACGATTGTGGTGTTTATGGCGATGGTTCCTGGCTTCAAAATTATAGAATACGGTCTGCCAGCAAATGCCCTTACGGTCTTGGCTTGTTTGCTTTGCATCGGTGCTGCCACGCTGCAACTGGTTGCCGACCATCAGATCCACCAGTTCATTCGCGAGAAGAAAGGCCGCGTCTGCAATGTGGGCTTGTGGAAGCACGGTCGCCATCCGAACTACTTTGGCGAGATTACGATGTGGTGGGGCGTCTATCTGATGTTCCTCTCTGTAACGCCGAATATCGCGCACGACTGGTTCTGGCTCATCGGCGCGGTGATGAACACGCTGCTGTTCTGCTTCATCAGCATCCCGCTGATGGAAGGCCGACAGCTGAAGAACAAACCGGAGTACGCGGAGTACAAAAAGCATACGAGAAGGTTTGTGTAAATTCTTTAGCCGACTAGATACTCTCTTCCATTTTCTTTTTCAATACCTCTAACTCTTTTTTCAAGGCAGCCATTTCGTCGTCGTGTTCTCGTTTAACCGAGTGCTTGAATTTCACCATCGCGAGATTGAGTTCAAAAGAGGTTTCCTCCGATTGTTTGGGCAGTGTGCTGTCCAATATTTCAGACACCAACTGTCCGCTACGTTTCAGCAGGGTCTTCTGTTGTGGTCCGTCTTCTTCCGCTTGCGGAATCTCCACCACCACACGAGCCAGTTCACGGAGTTTGGCATACGCCTCCACAATGGCTATGGTGGTTTGCACGGCCTGAGGACTTTTCAAAATGGTGGCCAACATATACAAACCTTTTTCCGTGAAAGCCTTTAATGTAGCAGATGAATGTTTTTGTGAATTGAACCGGTCAAAATTTTTGACCAGTTCCTCTTTTTCCTCCTTTTCTAATAAAAAGATGTATCCATCAGGAAACTTTTCAGGGTTGTTCTTGACTGCCTGGTTGATTTCTTTTGTTTGCACACCATACAATTCGGCTCTCGCGTGTCGTTTTCTTTTGTACTTTTGCGACTTTAAAAAACGAGACTATGACGAAATTTTTACACCTCCTCTCCATATCCTTGATTTTTGCGGCGGCGCTCTGCTGCTGCGGTTGCAAAATCGATAACATCGAAAGCTGCGAGAATGTGCGGTTCCTCGTCTCTAACGACTGGCAGTTCCAATACAACGGCAAGTGGTACCCCGCCACCGTGCCCGGCAACATTCACGACGACCTGCTCCAAAACGGCTTGATTCCCGATCCGCACTTCGGCACCAATGAGGATTCCGTTCAGTGGGTCTCCGACAGCACTTGGACCTACCGCCTCTTCTTTGACAAAGAGTGTCTTTCGGAGCGTTCCTACGGCCATCACCAGTTGGTGTTTCAAGGGCTGGATACATACGCGGAGATTTATCTCAATGGCGAGCGCCTCCAAAGCGTGGATGGCACCGAGATGCCCAACAATATGTTCCGCGAGTGGGCTTTTGATGTGGAGGAAAAACTCAAAGAGAAAGATAACGAACTGATTGTGAAGTTTCTGCCGACCACGCCTTTCGACAGCCTCGGCAAGTCCAAGGTGCCTTTCCAGATGCCCGACACGCGCGTGTTTACCCGCAAGGCGCAGTATGAGTCCGGCTGGGACTGGGGCCCGAAAATCAACACCTGCGGCATTTGGAAAGTCGTCTATCTCCGCAGCTGGAAGTATTTTAAGAAAAACAATCTCTATATCTATGATACCAAACCGACGCTCGACACGAACGGCGTGTGGGAATGTATGGTGGAACTGGATATTGAGGCAGAGAAGAAAATGAAGGTGGATGTCTGCATAACGGTGGTGCCGCCTGCAGTGGATCCTTCGGATAGTACAAATCTGTTAGGGCAGAAAAACACCCAGGTCGTGCAGCGCAAGGTGCGTCTGCAAAAGGGACACAACAAAATCTCCGTACCTGTAAAAATCAAGCATCCGAAGATGTGGTGGCCCAACGGAATGGGAGAACCGAACCTCTATACTTTTTACGCCCGTATTAACTACAAAGGGAATGTTTATTATGATAGCAATCTGCCCAATAGCGAAATCGTTCAACACGGTCTGCGCACCATCGAGCTTAAGCGCGAAAAGGATGACATCGGTGAGTCGTTTGCCTTTGTGGTCAACGGCAAGCCCTGCTTTATGCGCGGCGCCGACTGGATTCCCGCGACTTCCTATCCGGGCAAGATGCAGCGCCAAGATGGCAATGATTTGTACTATCAGCTGCTGCACGACGCGCAGGAGGTGAATATGAATATGATTCGCGTGTGGGGCGGCGGACTCTACGAGGATGACGCTTTCTACAGCTATTGCGACCAATTCGGACTGTTAGTATGGCAGGATTTTATGTACGCCTGCAATCCCTATCCCGGCGATGAATCTTTCTTGAAGAATGCTAAAACCGAAGCTGTGGAGCAGGTGCGCCGCTTGCGCAACCACGCATGCATGGCCGTCTGGTGCGGCAATAACGAAGTCCACAACGGTTTGGAAGACTGGGGCTGGCAACAGGCGCTGAACTGGACAGATGCCCAGAACAAGCAACTTTATCAGGATTTTCACAACCTCTTTGAAAAGACACTGCCCGAGGTGCTGAAAGACAATTTTCACAACGCCAACTATGTCTCCACCTCGCCGACCTTCGGCTGGGGGCACGACGAGTGCTGCACGCACGGCTGCTCCCACTATTGGGGCGTCTGGTGGGGCGAAATGCCTTTCTCCATCTGGCCCGAGAAAACCGGCCGCTTTATGACTGAGTACGGCTTCCAGTCTTATCCCGAAATGGCGACGATTGAGACTTTTACCACGCCTGCGGAACGCCACCTCGGCTCTCCCTCTTTGAACAATCACCAGAAGCACGGTAGGGGAGTGGAGATTATCCGCAAAGCGATGGCGGAGGATTTCCACTACACCAAGACCGACGATTTGGACGAGTTTGCCTATGTCAGCCAGCTCGTGCAGGCGGAAGGCATTGTGCAGGCCATCGACGCGCACCGCATCCAGCACGACAAGTGCCGCGGCACGCTCTACTGGCAACTCAACGACTGCTGGCCCGTGGCCTCCTGGAGCAGCATTGATGCCACCGGCCGCTGGAAAGCCCTGCACTACAGACTGAAGGAGGCGTATGCCAATGTCGCCATCGCAGTGCAACACCACGAGGACAACACGCTGGACGTCTATTTGATAAATGACGGACTCAAAGCGATGAAGGGCGAACTAAAGGTGAGTGCTTATGAGGTTTCAGGTTCCAAGTTTCAGGTCTCAAGTTTCAAGGGTGAAGTAGGCGCTGATAAGGCTATGAAGGTGTGCGTGTTGCGTCCGGATGATTTCAAGGATGTGGCAGCGAATCGCATCGCTTTGAAGTTGCAGTTCGTGGTGGATGGCAAGGCCGTGGCCGAGCGCATCGCCTATTTCGTGAAACCGGGCGAACTGCAATGGACGAAAGGCGATATCCAGCAGAAAATCGTGGACCATGGCGACTATCTCGAAATTACCTTGACCTCCCCGACTTTGCAGTACGGTGTGCAGCTGACCGAAGCCACGGGCAGGGAGGTGAAGTGGTCGGACAACTACTTCGATCTGCTCCCCAATGAACCCAAGACCGTTCGCTGCTACTACGACGACCTCAATGGCGAGAAACCGAAGGTGAAGGTGAGGGGGATGAAGTGAGAAGTGAGCGTTGTAGGGACGCAATTCATTGCGTCCGAAGGCTAACGGCTAATAGCCAAAAGCGGAAAACATTTTTGGATTCCTACATGGCGAGCCACAGCGAGAAGAAGCGGTCGTAAACGGAGTATGCGCCGTTGTCTGCGTAAACCAGCTCTTTGTCGATGAGGAGTTGTAGGGAGCTTTTGATGGAACTGGGTACGCCAAGATTGTGTCTGGATATGAAATCCTTGCCGCAAATCTCCCGGATGCTGCCTTCCTCGGCAATGGCACGGAGCAATGCCCGCTGCTTTGCCGTAATCAAGTTGAGGTACATTTGATAGGAGGGCGTGCTCTCTTCCAAGATGTAATTCAATGCCTCTAAAATATGCTGGTGTGAAATTTCCTTTTGTCCCAGTTGGTACAGCCGGTTCAGAAGCATTTGCACATACCACGTGTGTCCTTTTACGAGGTCGTACAACTCGTGGAAGACTTCGGGCGCAATATGCTGTTTGTGCTTGGCAAAATGTCGGTTGGCAAATTCCGCATATTTGGTTTCGTCAATCTCGCCGATGTGCATTATCTGCGTGCTTTGGTAGAATGGTCGGTTGTGCATGAGGAACATATCGGCCATCACGTGCTTTTTGCTGCCGGCAAAAATGAAATGCACGTTGGTGAGTTGCTGAATGTGTTTGCGAAGCAGAGCCTCCATCTGGCAGTCGGTGTAGTCGGCAATGGTTTGAAACTCGTCAAATGCCACAAAGCAGGGCTTCCGCGCCGCTTCGAGATAGGCGAATATCTGCTGCAGGGTGGCGTCCTCGGTCTGTGGCTTGATATCTACCATACATTGTGGCGCGCCCGTAATGGGATCTGTGGTAATGACGGGACGTATGCCGGCAAAAAGCGTGGTGATGTCTTTCCACACCTGATTGGCGAAGGTCGCTATCTGCTGGCTGAAAACAGACTCCGCAAAACACTTCGTAAACTCAGCAAGGTTGGTTGTTCCATAAATATCTATGTGGAAAAAGAATGCATTTTCTTTCCTGTTTAGATGAAATATATGCTTGATTAGTCCCGTTTTTCCCATCTTTCTTGGGCTTATAAGGGTGATGTTTCGACCGTTTTTGAGTGACCCAAAGAGGTCTGTCGCTTCTTTTTCTCTATCGCAGAAGTAATCTGCTCCAAGATATGAAATAACTGAAAATGGGTTTGTTATATTTTTTGTTTTGGCCATAATTAGATGTGTGATAATAATTTTGTGTTGCCGAAAATAGTGTTTTGAATTACGGAAATTCCGTTACGGAAAAATCGTAATGTCTATGACGGTGCAAAGATAATATAATTTTCCAATATAAAACCAATTGTTGAATAAGTGAGAAGTTAGAAGTGAGATGTGAGAGGTGCTGCCTGGAAGGCAGTACGAGATGAAGATATGAAAGGATGAAAGGATGAAAAGATGAAGGGGTGGCGTTTGGGGCTTAAACTTTCGGGCTTCTTCGCAGTTCTATGCTTTTTTCTTATTTTTGCCGCCTCAAAAATTCTATTGAATGAAAAAGCTCTTCGTATTATTCGCTTTCTTATGTGCCGCATTACTCGGCCAAGCACAAGTCCAGAACCAGAAGTTTATGGGCATTGGAATGAACTGCACTATTTCCACCTTTACGTCCAAACTCAAGGGCAAGGGCTTTGAACAGGATATGAACGCCAGTCGCGATAACTTGGTCGTGATGAAGGGCCTTTTTGCTGGTGAGAAGGTGAAAGTCGAGGTCCGCGGGGCCGCGAAGACTCACTTGGTGTGCAGCGCGACCGTCTGCTTCTATATGAGCACCCGCTACACGTTCGAATCCTTGCGCGCCCAACTGGCGGATAAATACGGAATGGAATATCAGGAATTTCTAAAAGTCAAGGACGGCGAGGGTGTCGTGCCCTATACCACGGATTATCTCCTTTGGCGTACGGACAAGGATCCCGACAACGGTGCGTGCAACCAGGTGGTGCTCTCCAAATGCAACTACCGCAGCACTGCCCCCTTGGTGATTTCCTACATAGACAGCCGCAATTCGGCTATCGACTTGCAGGAGATTAAATCGGACTTCTAATTATTTCTATAACAGTTTTCCTTGCCAGGTGTTTCTGCGTTCCATCGTCTCTTCAATGCAACGGAGCACAGCGTCGTAACGTATGTTTTTCCATCCGGGCACTGCTAACAGCCGCGGGGGCACTTCACTGGCGAAACGCTCAATGACGATGCCGGGGCGCAGGTGCTCCAGATATGTTACTATGAATTCCAAATATTCCTCGAACGTGAATCGGTGGAAATCCGTGGGGTGCGCTGTGAAGTCCCGTTCCATCTGCGTGCCTTTGAGAATCTGTAACTGGTGGAATTTGATGTCGTGAATAGGCAGCCTGTTGACGATGGCTAAATCCTCCATCCAGTGCTCGGGCGTCTCTCCGGGCAGTCCGAAGATGAGGTGCGTGCCGACGGGAATGCCCCTCGCGTGGGTGCGCTCTACTGCCTTGATGGCACAGACACTGTTGTGGCCGCGGTGAATGCGCCTCAAAGTCTCGTCCCTGAAACTTTCTATTCCGATTTCCACGGAAACGTAGGTCCGTGCCGACAACTCTTGGAGATAGTCGAGCACGTCGTCCCCGAGACAGTCGGGCCGTGTGGCGATGACGAGCCCCTCGACGCCGGGAACGGCTAACGCCTCCTCGTATAGCGCACGGAGCTTGTCTACTGGCGCATAGGTGTTAGAAAATGCCTGGAAGTATGCCAAATATCCGTGTAGGTTCCGGCTTCTGTGTCGATGAAACTCCATACCTTCCGTCAGCTGTGTGGCAACACGCTTGGCTGGCGTGCAGTAATTTGGATTGAAGGCGGCGTTCAGACAGTAGGTGCAGCCGCCTATCCCACATCGGCCGTCGCGGTTCGGACAGGTGAAGCCGGCGTCAATGGTGAGCTTCTGCATGCGACCGCCGAACTGCTGCCGCAAAAACAAGTTGTATGAGTGGAAGCGACGCTCGTCGCCCCAAGGGTATTGCTGTGCTGATGCCATAAATGGGACTATTCTTCTGCTTCGTCCTTGTACAGCAGGTTATCGCCAAACGGATCCAGCATGTGCAGGGTCTTCTTGTCCGGATTAACCAGGAACATGAAATCCTCTTTCTGCTTTTTTGCATTGACGTACGAACCGGTCACCATATAAAGCAGCACTCCGTCTTTCTTGAGGTCTCCGCTGTTCATAAGGTCTTCGAAATCTTCCAACGTCCGGGTGACTTCTCCAACGTACATCTCCAAATATTCGGCCCGCTCGTCATTGGTCTGGTAGGCCTGTTGCAGTTGCATTTCGTATGCGTTTTCCATATTGCCCAAGAGCTCGGAACATAGTTTGGCATAACTCAGCTCGGAGAGCGTGTCAATGCATTCGATCTGCAGGGAGTCGTAGTCCGTGATTTTGTCATTGGCAAGATATTCTTCGGCCAACGGCTTCATCTGACGTTTGAATTTATTGATTCCGTGATTTTTACAGCCTGAAAAAAGCATCATGCCGGCAATGCATATCGTGAGGATGAAATATCTTTTCATGTTTCCAGATTTTAGTAGACAAATCCGAAGTCGGTGACGTTGAGGTTGTCTTGGTTCGGAGCGAGGGATTGGATTCGGCCGTATTGATACATGTTGAAAATGCCGAAGTTGTAAACGTCATTGTTATTGTGCCGCATGGTGATTTTCACCGGCATGGGCTTGCGATAGAAATAGCCGTTGTGTTTGGCGTTCTTATTGCCCATAGTGGCATTCGAAATGGCTGTATCTACGTCGTTGGTCTTGTAAACGGGGTCGAAGCAGAGCGTGTAGGAATTGCTGGTTTTTTCGCTGAAGCTGTAGTCCTCGTTGATGTCTAATCCTTTGTCTTGGTCAAAAGAGAAGATGGGGAGGTTGTCAAAAGGATCAATTTGGTCAACGTATAAGACGTAGGAAATCTCATCTTCCAGAATCAGTCCTGTGAAGAGGTTGAGGTAATTTTCCTCCCATTGTTTGAGCTCGGCCAGCATCTTGTCCAAAGCTTCTGCGGAATAGGCGGTTTCCTGTTCGCCGGCCACCAGGTTGTACTGGTCTTTGCGGCTCTTGCCAATAGCGTCAGCAGCCTCCTGTGCCTTCTGAGTGTTGGATTTGGAAACCAACTTCGTGCGGTTGGATGGCACCTGCGTGACTACACCGTCGATGATTTTTGTCTCAACAAAAGCATCTTCCATCTCCGTGTATGTAGGATCGGAATAGTTCTTGAAGAAACTGGGAATAGGGGAGGTGTAGGTGGTGTAGCTATGAGCCTCGTTTTTGAAATTAGGGTCGAACGGCTTGGCCGACAATTTGGTCAGGTAGTTGTCCTTCACCTGCTTGCTGGAAAGTTGCACCAAGTAGCTTTCCGTGGCATCGGGCGTCACGACAGGCTCGATGTTGATGTCTTTGATTTTGTAGAATGTGCGGTTCTCGGAGATGACGTTCTTCAATCCGAGCAGGTTCTCGGCGTAGTCGGCGTAGTAGCCTTTGATCTCGCGCACCTTGGTCACATTGACGGTGACCTTGAGCGTGGTTGTAGGCAGCATATAGCAGAAAGTGCTGCCTTTGACGGTCTTGCCGCTGTCCAACGGCAGTTTGTGCACATTGGTCTGTGCGAAGCCCAGCAGGCCGGCGCAGACGAACATTATAGAGGTGAGGAGTTTTTTCATAGTGAATAATTAATAATGAACATTAAATGATGAGATGATGAATAGACTGAAAGAATTTGGCTTTTGGCCGTTAGCAATTGAAACTTGAAACCTGAAACTTGAAACCTGGCTGGTTGTCGGACGCAATGAATTGCGTCCCTACATTCCTGAGTCCTAAAACCTAATCCCTAAACCCTAATCTCTTCTACCCAAATATATCATGATGTAGTAAAGCAGGGTTGCTAAGGAGGAGAGGGCGGCGATGAGGTAGGTGCGGGCAGCCCATTTGAGGGCGTCTTTGGCCTTCACGGTCTCCTGTCCGGAGGTGATGCCGGTCTCATCGAGCCAAGCGACAGCGCGTTCGGAAGCGTTGTACTCGACGGGCAGTGTGATCAAGGAGAACAAGGTTGAGAAGGCGAACAGGACGATTCCGACGAGCAGTAACCATTCGCCAAGGACTTTGGCAAATCCCAGAAGGACCATGCCGGCCAGCAGTATCCAAGTGGACCATTTGGAGCCGAATTGCACCATGGGTACCATTTTGGAGCGCATGTTGAGCCATCGGTAGGCGGTGGCGTGCTGCACGGCGTGGCCGCATTCGTGGGCGGCGACGGCCGCAGCCGCGATGCTGTTGCTGCCATAGACGCCGGAACTGAGGTTTACGGTCTTGTTCGCCGGATTGTAGTGGTCGGTGAGAGTGCCGGCCACGGATGTCACCTTCACGTCGTAGATGCCGTTGTCACGCAGCATCTTCTCGGCCACCTCGCGGCCGGTCATACCGCTGCTTAACGGCAGTCTGGAGTATTTCTCGATTCGGGAATTCAGTACTTTGCTGACGATGGCGCTCAGCACCATAAAGACAATGAATATTATCCAATACATAGTGTTATAAGTTGGTTTGTAAAGAGCGGCAAAAATACGAAAACTTTTGCTATTTTTGCGCGCCTTAAAAAATAGGAATGACAACAGACTTACGAACGATAAAGCAACGCTACGGCATTATCGGATTTGATCCGGCTTTGGATAGGGCCATAGAGGTGGCCGAACAGGTGGCCAAGACCGATCTTTCCGTCCTGATCACGGGCGAAAGCGGGGTGGGCAAGGAGAACTTCCCTCGCATCATTCACGACTACAGTGCCAGGAAAAACGGCGCCTACATCGCCGTGAACTGCGGCGCTATTCCCGAAGGCACCATCGACTCGGAACTCTTCGGACACGAAAAGGGCGCCTTTACCGGTGCCGTTGAAGCCCGGAAAGGCTACTTCGAGGTGGCCGACGGAGGTACGATTTTCTTGGACGAAGTCGCCGACCTGCCGCTCTCCACGCAGGTACGGCTCCTGCGCGTGCTCGAAAACGGCGAGTTTATCCGCGTGGGCGCCTCCAAACCGATGAGGACCTCCGTACGCGTGGTCGCCGCTACCAACGTCGACATCGCCGACCGCATCGCCAAAGGCAAATTCCGCGAGGACTTGTTCTACCGTCTTAACTCCGTGCCCATCCACGTGCCTGCACTGCGCGAACGCAAGGACGACATCTTCCCCTTGTTTATGAAGTTCGCCACTGACTTCTCTGTGAAATACCATTTCCCGCCGATTAGTCTGGACGAAGATGCTCGCGCACATCTGGCCAACTATTCCTGGCCCGGCAACGTGCGGCAGCTCAAACACGTTACCGAGCAGATTTCTTTGCTGGAAAAAGACCGCAACATCACTGCCGCGCGCCTGGCTCACTACCTGACCGCACCGCAAGGCTCCAACCTGCCCGCCCTCGTACGCAATGAGAAGGACGCTGACCTCAAACTCAAAGTGGACTTCATGTTCCAGCTCATTACCGAGCAGCAGAAGAAAATCGGCGAGCTCCAGAATACCGTCAACAGTCTCCTCAAAGGCAAAATGCCCACCGCCAATGCCGAATCCATCGAAGAGTTTTCCCTCCCCAATAACGACTTGGACTACGAGATCCTTCCCGCAGAGAATCCCAAGGTCCGGAGTGAGGAACCCGACTACGGCGATGCCGTGGAGTTCGAAGACGGCGACCTCTCTGTGGAAAACGCTGAGAAAAACGCCATCAAGGCCGCTTTGGACAGGCATAAGAACAATCGCAAGCTGGCGGCTGCCGACTTGAAAATCTCTGAAAGAACATTGTACCGTAAAATCAAGGAATACGGCTTGTAGCCGTTCCCGCGAAAATACCTTTATATGAACCTTCAAATGATGACTGCTGCAATGAAGAAGATAGCGCGACTGCCCCTGCTGGTTCTCGTGCTCTGCCTGACGCTCACGGGCTGCAGACTGTCCGTCTCCCTGACGGGCGGCACGGTTGACCCACGCGCCAAGACAGTGGCCATCACGACTTTCCCGAACAACGCCTCCCTGGTGAACCCCACGCTGAGCCAGAGCTTCACCACGGCGCTGAAAGACAAAATCCAGGGACAGACCCCGCTGACAATCGTCAGCAACAACGGCGACTACGAACTGGAAGGCGAAATCGTCGCCTATACCATCTCGCCCGTGGCTATCCAGGGCAACGAAACGGCCGCTATGAACCGGCTGACAATCACTGTGAACGTGCGCTTCACCAACAGCTTTGACGAAGAACAGAACTTCGAACAGTCATTCTCGCGGTATGCCGACTACTCCAGTACGCAGAACCTTTCCACGGTGGAGGCGACGCTCGTTTCCGAAATCAGCGACGCCCTTACCGACGACATCTTCAACAAAGCCTTTGTCAACTGGTGATGTATGTTATTAATATCTGATATCTTATAGCCCCATAATCAATGGAAAAACTATACTTCAACAATTTTGTGAAACTCGGCAGTCATGATGATGCCCTGAAAGTGTTGGCTGATCTGCAGAAACGCTATCCGGCTTCGCCGCTGGTAAACGCGTTCTACCTTAAACTCCAGCCTTCTCGCGTGCAGTCGCGCAACCGCTCGAAACTGCTGCTCACACTGCTCGACCGACGCCTCTTCAACCAACTGCCCATCGAGCTGATGCCCGTGGTCGAGGTCAAACACGACGTGGAACGCCGTCCGCTCGTTGAAGCCCCCAAGACTGTCGTCGATGACGGACTGCAGCCGGTGTTTGTCAAAGACCATGCGGCAAACCATGAGGATAAGAAGGAACTTATCAACCAGTTGATTGAAAAATTCTCTAAGGATGCGCCCAAAATCATCTATTCTCCCGAAATGCATGATGCCGAAGCCAATTACGGAGAGGAGAGCTTAGAGGAGGATCCGAATATTGTAAGTGAAACATTAGCAAACATTTACGCGCAGCAAGGCTGCTATGGCAAAGCTATCCAAATGTTCGAAATTTTACGGTTGCATTTTCCAGAAAAAAGTTGTTACTTTGCAGCCCAAATTGAAAAACTGAAAAAAGAATCAATTCAGAAAGATAATTAACATAGTATTAAACAATAAATTAAAAAACAGAAACAGATGTTCACACTTTGCGTCGTATTAATCATTTTAGCTTGTATCGTATTAGCGTTTGTCGTATTGATTCAGAACTCAAAGGGTGGTGGTCTTGCTTCCAATTTCGCATCCTCCAACCAAATCATGGGCGTTCGTAAAACCACTGACGTCCTTGAAAAAGCTACTTGGGGTATTGCCGCTTTCATCATGGTGCTCTGCTTCGTCTGCGCATTCATGTCCAAGAGCGAAGTCAATTCTCTTCGTGGCAACCAAGTTCAAACTGAACAAACACAAAATACAGATTCTGAAGCTCAGGAATAATATTTCCCGTTCCAGTAGATTAATAGACATGCAATACCATTTGGCGTTGTATGTCTTTTGGTATGATATAAATTATAGTAAAAAAATATGAATATTAAGCACGAAAACGTTCCCGGCCAGATCCAGGAAGTAGTATTTGAAATCAACAAGGAAGATTACGCAGCAAACTTGGAAGCTGCTTTGAAAAAACAAAGACGTACCGCTCAAGTCCCCGGCTTCCGTCCGGGCAATGCTCCGATGGGCATGATTAAGAAGATGTACGAAAAGACCCTCATGGTCAATGAAATTGACAGACTTGTCAACGAAAATATGGACAAGTTCTTCAAAGATAACGAAATCAAAGTTATCTTCGAACCACTTCCAGTTGAGGAAAAATCCAAAATCGATTTTGAAAATGCTGAAGACTTCGTTTTCGCTTACGAATACGCCCTCGCTCCCGATGTGAAGGTTGACTATGCAAAACTTCCCGCTGTCGTCGACTTCAAGATGGTGCCCAATGACGAAGACCGCACCAACTTCATCAAACAACTCCGCGAACGCCACGGCAACTACATCACTCCGGAATCTGTGGAAGGCAATGACAGCCTCTCCGTCAAATACGGTGATGACAAAGACGGTTTCTTCTTTGTCCGCGATTTGACCGAAGACGCTCAGAAAGCCGTTCTCGGTAAGAAAGCCGGCGAATCCTTCGAACTCGCCCTCAGAAATGCTTTCATCTCCACGATCACCATGGCTCGCTTCCTCAAAGTTGAAGAAAAAGACCTCGAAGAAGGTAACGATTACAACTACACTCTCACGGTCAAACACATCGGCCGCATCGAACCCGCCGAACTCAACGAGGATTTCTTCAAGAAGGCTTATCCTGATGGCTCTGTCACCAACGAGGAACAACTCAACGCTGAAGCTGACAAGGTCGTCATCGAACAATATCAACAGGAACTCGACCGCCAATTCATGAACGACGCTGTCGAAATGCTTCTCGACAACGTCAATGTCGAACTCCCTGACGACTTCATCAAACGTTATATCCTCGCTGTCCAGAAAGATATGACAGAAGAGGCTCTGAATGAGAAATTCAATGACTACAAACGTTCCTTCCAATGGCAGATTCTTGAAAACGCCATCGTAGAAGGCGAAAACGTTCAAGTCAGCGCTGACGATGTGAAGGATTACTTCCGTCAGTTCTTCATCAAGAACTATTTCGGAAACTTCAACTTTGACGATGTCAAAGAACGCGTTGAAGAACTTGTCAACCAAGCTATGACCAACAAGGAGAACGTGAAGAGCGTTTACGATTTGCTGTATGACGGCAAACTCACCGCACTCCTTCGTTCCAAACTCAATATCGACCACAAAGAAGGCGATTTGAAAGCTTTCATCGATATGCTGACGGCACGTCAGAATGGTGGCGAAGCTAAGGAAGCTGCTCCGAAGAAAACCACAAAGCGCAAAACCGCTGCTAAGAAGGAAGCTGAACCCGAAGCTGCAGCTGAAAACGCTGAAGAAGCTCCCAAAGCTAAAAAAACAAGAACCAAAAAAACAACAACCAAAGAATAAGTAATCCTAAATAGTAAGATTATGATGATCAACGATGAATTCAGAAATTATGCGCTGAAACAACACGGTATCAGCAGCTTGAAGATGGACCGTTATATGTCCATGATCCGCAATTACATCACCCCGTACATCATCGAGGAACGCCCGATGAACATCACGCAGCTCGACGTGTTCAGCCGCTTGATGAAGGACAGAATCATCTTCCTCGGCGTGCCTATTGACGATGACGTCGCCAATATCATCCAAGCCCAGTTGCTCTTCTTGGAATCCCAGGATCCCGATAGAGACATCCAGATTTATCTGAACAGCCCTGGCGGTATGGTTTATGCAGGTCTTGGCATTTACGACACCATGCAGTACCTCAAGCCGGACGTTTCCACCATCTGCACAGGCATGGCTGCCTCTATGGCTGCCGTACTGCTCTGCGCCGGTGCCAATGGCAAACGCTTCGCCCTTCCACACTCCCGCGTGATGATTCACCAGCCGATGGGCGGCGCCCAAGGCCAGGCTTCCGATATCGTGATTGAAGCAGAGGAAATTCAGAAAATCAAGAAGGAACTCTACGAAATCATCGCTTATCATACCGGCAAACCGTATGACCAAGTTTGGCAGGATTGCGACCGCGACCATTGGTTGATTGCTGCTGAAGCAAAAGAATACGGTCTTATTGACCAAGTGCTCTCTAAAGAACGCAAATAATGGCGAAATCTAAAAACAGTGATCGAATCTGCAGCTTCTGTGGCCGTCAGATTCCCGAAGATCAATTCCTTATAGCCGGCTTGTCCGGCTTAATTTGTGGTGATTGCGTGCGTGCTATCGAAGGTATCATGCAGAATGTGGAGGCTGAAAACCAGAAGAAGGCCATTGCCTCGCTGAAGGTCAACCTGCTGAAACCTCACGAAATCAAGGCCCGCCTGGATGAGTACATCATCGGCCAGGACGAGGCCAAGAAGGTGATTTCCGTCGCTGTTTACAATCATTACAAACGAGTTCTGCAAGCCACGTCCGAGGAGGACAAGGAGGTGGAAATCGAGAAATCCAACATCCTGATGATTGGCGAAACGGGTACGGGCAAGACGCTCATCGCCCGCACTATTGCCAAACTGTTGGACGTGCCCTTCTGCATCGCCGACGCCACGGTCTTCACCGAGGCAGGCTATGTGGGCGAGGATGTGGAAAGCATTCTCACACGCCTGCTACAGGCTGCCGACTATGACGTGGCCAAGGCCGAGCGCGGTATCGTCTTCATCGACGAAATCGACAAGATTGCCCGCAAGGGCGCCGACAACCCGTCCATCACACGCGACGTTTCCGGCGAAGGCGTACAGCAGTCCCTCCTCAAATTGTTGGAAGGTTCCATCGTGAACGTGCCCCCCCAAGGCGGCAGAAAGCATCCGGAACAGGAATTCATCCACGTCAACACCCAGAACATCCTCTTCATCGCCAGCGGCGCTTTCAACAACTTGGATAGAATCATCAGCGAGCGTATGAACACTAACGCTATCGGCTATAACAAGAAGAACCATTCGTTAGACAAATCCAATATGCTGCAATATGTCTCTGTCCAGGATGTCAAGCAGTTCGGCCTCATTCCGGAACTCTGCGGACGTTTCCCTGTAATCACGTCACTCAATCCTTTGGATGCCGATGCCCTCAAACAGATTCTCACCAAGCCGAAGAACGCTTTGGTGAAACAGTATATAAAGTTGTTCAAAATGGACAAAATAGACCTCACCTTCTCCGAAGGCGCATTGGACTATATCGTCAACAAGGCTGTGGAACTGAAACTGGGCGCGCGCGGCCTCCGCTCCATTATCGAAAAGATTATGACAGATGCTATGTATGACTTCCCAAGCCTCAACAAAAAGAAAATAGAGGTTACCGAGGAGTATGCACGCGAGCATTTCGAGAAATCTATTTTCTCTTTCTTAGACAAAAAGAATTAGAAATTTTCAGCCTACTGATATCTTAACTTATTGATGAAATATACGGGATTCTTGCTTTTGCTGGATCCCGTATTTTTATAACGGTATCCGGACATTAGGAAGTTGTCGCCGTACCAGGGCAGAAGGCCTGTGGTGAAGACTGTCGGCTCTATCTTGTTTTCGGAAGGGAACAGGTTGGTGCTCCGAATGGGGTCGATGACCTCCATAGTGTTGTTGGTCAGCATAGTGACCAAATTCTGGTTGTAGAGGTAGTAGAAGAGCACTTTGTCGGCAAAGAAGTTGACGCGCAGGTGCGTGTACATACTGGAAGTCAGCATATTGTCGTAGGGGAAGGTGTATTCCCACTGCAAATTGCCGTCAGCATCGAAAATCTTGACTTCCGCATTGACGAACTGATAGCCGACGAATACCGATTCGGTCATCGGAACGCCGTAGGTGTAGGTGGTGGAGTATCTGTATTCAGGATAGAACGCTTCGGTGACGAAGGCGTATCGGGTGTTGTCGTGGTAGATTCTGCTGGGCAGGTAGAGCACTTCCGAAAATCCCGTGCGGTTGGTGTTGGTGTACGTGCTGAGCTGGGGATAGGGGTACAGCGCAGGTTCCGTGAAGTTGCCGTTGTCATATACGGTGGCATAAGAGCCTTCTGCGGTGTTGTCAACGCTGCCTCTGCGTGCTTGATACGTTCCGGCGATGAGATATTTGCTGGGGGCGAGTTGCGCGATACGCGCGTTTTGGAACCTGTAGATGCCTGTGTCGGGAAGGTCAATGGTGTGGGTGACTTCGCCGCTCAGGGTCGTTTCGCACAGCCAGATGATGTTGTCTCTTGAATTTGAGGAGGTGTTCGCGCAGGTGATGATGCGCTCGTCCACGGTGTCGATGATGTAGTCGTCGATGGTATATTCCGGCACCTCGTTCAATGACAGTGCTTTGACGTAATCGGCTTTCGGGGCGATGAAGAAGAGGTCGGAGTTGTTCCTGCGGGTGGGGCAGACGAAGAAGATGTGCCCGTTGTAGGCAGACAGCTGCGTGATATCGTCAGTGGGAAGTCCTCTGACGGACAGCGTGTCGGCCTTGTGCTCTTTTACGTGGTATGTAACTAAAAGCCCGTGGGGTTCTTTTTTCTTCTTAACTTTGCTTTGATAAAGGATGTAAACGGTGTGCTGGTCATAGGCTGAGCCCACATAGACCTGTTGCGGGAAGACGGCGATGCGGACTTCGTCAACTCTGGAGAAGTTCGCGTCGTAATGCTGGATGTTGAGGATTGTGGAGTCGCCGCGTTCTGTGGGGAATATGGTGCACACCCCCTCTTCTCCGCACATCTGGCAGTTGAGCTCGCCGGTGTACTGGCTGGACGGGAATTCGAGGCGCACAGGTTTGTGTCCTTGCGCCGCCGTACAAAGTGACGCAAAAACCAAACACACGCATATTATTATATGTATATATTTTTCAATTCTCATCTTTCGCAGTTGTGCCGTCGCATTTCGTGATAGTATTAAAATTGCTTGGGCACCCCGTTACATCTTTCGTTTCTCAAAACTCATCTTAAAAAAAGGCAGACATCGGCCCAAATATAATCTCAAGCCGGTGTCTGCGCTGATGAGAAGGTCGCAAGGACCGTGGATTCATTATTTTACGATATAGTCAACGTAGATACCCGGGGTATGGACGTTTTCCATAGGAATGGAGCCGGTAGCGACAATTTCCTTAGCTTCAACGATGACGAGGTCAGCAGCCGTAGCCATCATAGGGTTGAAGTTCTGGGTTGTGCCTTTGTAGATGCAGTTACCCATTTCGTCGCAGATGCTGGCACCGATGAGGGCCACGTCAGCGTGGAGCGGTTTTTCGAGCAGGTATTCTTCGCCGTCAACGGTCACGGTCTGTTTGCCTTCAGCAACCACAGTGCCGATACCGGTTTTGGTGAGGACGCCGCCGAGGCCTGCGCCACCGCAGCGGATACGCTCTGCCAATGTGCCTTGCGGGCAGAATTCGATATCCAAAGTCTTCTCATTGAACTGTTGGATGGTGTCGGGGTTGGTGCCGATATGGGAAACATAGAGTTTCTTGACCTGTTTGTTGGCAATCAGCATGCCGATGGCTTTGTTCTGGTATGCGGTGTCGTTACCGATGAGGGTGAGGTCTTTAACGCCTTTGTTGGCGATGGCTTCAATCAATTTCACGGCAGAGCCGCAGCCGAGGAAACCGCCATACATAATGGTCATGCCATCCTTAATGTTGGCAACGGCTTCTTCTATCGTTATAAGTTTGCTCATATTTATTGTTTTTGATGTGATTATAATGAAGTTCCGAGTTCCCGACTTAGACGGAAGCTCGGAACTTGAAATTTTTTACCAAGCGAAGAGAGGTCTGTCGTGCATCATGTCGTTGACTTGAGCGCGAACCTTGGCGATAACTTCTTCTGTAGGATTACAGAGAACGGTGTCGATCAAATCCACAACGAAAGGCATTTCGTTTTCCTTCAAGCCACGAGTGGTGATGGCAGGTGTGCCAACGCGGAGGCCAGAGGTTTTGAAAGCGCTGCGGCTATCGAACGGAACCATATTCTTGTTGATGGTGATGTCAGCGGCAACCAAAGCGTTTTCTGCTTCCTTACCTGTCATTTCAGGGAATTTGGTGCGGAGGTCGACGAGCATCAAGTGGTTGTCGGTGCCGTTGGAGATAACCTTGTAACCTTTGTTCATGAAGGCTTCGCACATAACTTTGGCGTTCTTCATGACTTGTTGGATGTATTGGTCGTAAGTGTCGGTCAGAGCTTCGCCGAGAGCGACAGCCTTAGCAGCGATGACGTGCTCCAGCGGACCACCTTGTGTGCCAGGGAATACGGCGCTGTCGAGGAGAGCGGACATCTTCTTGATTTCGCCCTTCGGAGTAGTCTTGCCCCAAGGATTGTCAAAATCTTCACCCATAAGAATCATACCGCCACGAGGTCCGCGGAGGGTCTTGTGTGTGGTAGTAGTGACGATGTGACAATATTTAACGGCGTTGTTCAGATAACCTTTGGCGATGAGGCCGGACGGGTGGCTGATGTCGCCCATCAGGATAGCACCGATTTTGTCAGCGATTTCACGCATACGTGCCCAATCCCAATCGCGGCTGTAGGCAGAACCACCACCGATGATCAATTTAGGATGGAATTCGAGCGCTTTCTTTTCCATATCGTCATAGTCAACCATACCGGTTTCTTCTTTGACCTGATAGCCGACAACCTTGTAGTTGATACCAGAGAAGTTCACTGGGGAACCGTGGGAAAGGTGACCGCCGTGGTTGAGGTCCATGCCCATAAAAGTGTCGCCTGCGTTGAGGCAAGCCAAGAAGACTGCCATATTGGCTTGAGCGCCGGAGTGCGGTTGGACGTTTGCCCAGCAAGCACCGTAGAGTTCTTTTGCGCGTGCGATGGCGATGGTTTCGCTTTGGTCAACGATTTGGCAACCGCCGTAATAACGTTTCCCAGGATAGCCTTCTGCGTATTTGTTGGTCATTACGGAACCCATAGCTTCCATAACTTGTGGGCTCACGAAGTTTTCGGATGCGATCAACTCAATGCCGTTGGTCTGACGTTGACGCTCTTGTTCGATAAGATTGAAAATCTGTTCGTCTCTTTTCATAATATAATTAATTGATTATTAGATATTTTATGTATTCAAAAAAAAGTGCTGCAAACATACATAAAATAACTGATAAATGAAAGAGGAAAAACAAAATACTTTGACAGCGACCATTGGTTATGGGCTGCGCACCGCAATTGTCGGGGCGTGGTTGGGGCGAAAAAATTTTCGCCCTTACGTTATCTTTTCACGAACCGCTTCGTCACGGCGCCGTTGCCTGTCCGGATGCGGGCGAAATACAGGCCGGCGCTCCTCAACAGTCGGTTTTCACATTAATGCGGCAACCTTTCTCTTTTTTGATTGTTTGTCAAATGGAATGACCTGTATAATATCCGTATCTAATGCCACTGAAATCTTTGCTATGGTTGCCATAGTAAGATTATGTGTACCTGAAAGCCAGCGACTCACTTCCGTCTCTGTTTTGCCCAGCAAGGTGGCCAGATCTTTTTGAGTTAAACCTTTTTTTTCCAATATCGCATATATACAATTGGCAATGCTTACGGATAAATCCATCTGCTTTTTCATCGCAGGGCTCATCGTGCTGCGAACTTCATTCATTAATTCGTTGGTTTTCATTGTAGAATACTTATTCGTCAATAACAAATGATAACTTACCAAGCAATTGCGTGCCGGAAATAGTGATGATTTTCTGCTTTTCCAACTGCTTGATTTCAATATCGATTTTCTGCAGCGTTTGAACACATCTGTTCAAATGATCATTCTCTTGATACGTCGCTGAGCTTTTTAATCCACCATTACCCAATATTAGCACTTTAGATTGGATATTGAGCAAATATAACCTTAAAGATGTCGTTTCCAAATGTGACGGCAATGCCATAACTCTGTCCCGCTTTGTCCCTTCATAACGAAAATGTCGGTCTGCCGCCCCATCACGCTTTATGATGTCCAATCGATAAACTAATTGCGCCACGTCTTCAGGGTGAGAATCCTTATATTGGAGCAGGAATTTTTCAAACTCTGTATATTCCTCTCCTTCAAACTTTGGAGAATAAAGACTGACTTTATTCCCATCCTCCAGTAATTCAATAAATAAATTGGTTTTCATAATTTCAAATTTACGGCGGCAAAAATAAACATAAAAGTTGATATTTTAGTCGCCTAATTATTTTTTTCTATTGGTGTCCGGCAATAATTGGTGAATGAAAGGGCGAAAAATTTTTCGCCCTTACATTATCGTTTCACGAACCGTTTCGTCACGGCGCCGTTGTCCGTCTGGATGCGCAGGAAATACAGACCGGCGGGCAGGCGCGTCACATCAAGGTCCGCGACCACATCGTTGACCGCCAACGTCTGGAGCAGCTTCCCGTACACATCGTAGATGTCGATCCTTGAAACCTGCAACCCGGTACCTGAAACCGTCAGCTTCCCGTTCGTGGGGTTGGGGTAGATGGCGATGAGGTTGTCGGACAGGTCGTCGATGCCCACGTTGAGGAACTCGGCGCGGATGGTGTGGTCGGCGTCCACGGCGTAGAAGGTGTAGGTCGGGACGGGACCCTGGGAGATCTCATCTACCAACACGTCCTGGATGACGTAGCCGGCGGCGGTGTCGGGCACGATGTCGAAGGTCATATCGTAGCCGGCCATCACGTTGACGTTGCCGGTGGGCAGGATGGTGCCGCCGGGGCCGGCGGAGGACACGATGTTGTAGGCGGTGGGCGCGGCGGGCACCACGGTGAAGGTGAAATCAACGAAGCCGCTGCCCTCGCCGCTCGCCGTGTCACATACGGCCATCACGCGGCCCATGTACTGCACGGAGGGCACGACGTCGGCGATGAGGTACGAGGGCTGTTGACAGACCACGGAGGTCCACTCGGAGGCGCTGACGGTCTTGTACTCGAGCACCCACCTGCTCTCGCCGCCGCCGGGCTGCCAGGTCACCGTCGCCGTGGTATCCGTCGCGTTGGGCTGCACCGAGACGCCGTACGGCGTGGCGCAACACTTCGGGAAGCGGATGACGTCTTTGTAATAGGAGAGCGTGCCAGAGGGCGCGTTTATTCCGTGCGAGAGGGCTTCCCAAAGCTCAGTGGTGAAGGGACTGCTGCTCTGATAATATATGCTCAGGCCCGGAGAACCTATGTTGAGTATCGGGACACTGCCTGTCGCACTGCCGACATTGCTGTAGTTACGCACGGCCAGGAGGAGGTTGTCCACGCCGTTGTAACTGAACACGGTGTCCAACTGGATGTGCAGCCTGCTGAAGTTGCTTGTGGCCGTGTCGTGGACAGTTCCTGAAAACACTAAGGTGAGCGACTCCGTCGGGACGAAGTCTCCACCGTAGAAACGGTCCTTGTTGGTATGCCCGAGATAGATGTCGTAATGCTTGTCAATAGTGTTGGGATTCAAGGTGTAGATTTCCAAAGCGAAGATGTCCAGCGGCTCCTGGATTTCAGAACTGAGATAGATGTTCTGACTATAACTGTATGGAATGTTAGTGGAACCGTGATACCAATTAAGCCAAGATGGAATATTTGCGATGGAATCCTGGAATGGGCTATTATACAGATAGTTGCTGCAGATTTCGGTGGTGAATGTGGCGGTATCGCGGACATTACTTTCGGTGCCGTCGTTGCAGGCCGCACGTAGGCGGACTTGGTATCTGGAGATTGGCGACAGACCGGTAATGCTGTCCGGATGGCCGGACGAGGTCACGGTGGTCCATACGGAGTCCTGCAGCCGCTTGTAGTCTATGAACCAGCTGTTCTCCCCGTTTAGGGCCGTCCAGTCAAGCGTGGCGCTGTGGTCAGTGAAGTTCAGAACTGTCAGCCCCCGGGGCGCGAAGCAGGGATTGTCGCTGCAGGTTTGAATGTAGTCCAACTGCGGCCTGTTGTGCCAGGGAATCGGGTCAACGCAGGGGACACTGTCATAAAGGATGTCTAAATTCGGAGAGAAAATGGAGATGTAGGAGAAATTATGCACGGTATAGGAGTAAACAGGGTCCAGGTTGTCGATGTTGAAGCTCTCGGTCACGTGCGCGTTCGGGCAGATGGGTACAAGCACGGTGTCTGTGAACTGCCCGGACGAAAGTGTCAGCGAGGCGGCAATCAGTCCGTCGGCATAGATGTCGAGGGTGGCGCCGGCCCATCCGACGGTGTCAGTGCCGGTGTAGTAGAGGATTACCTGCAGCGGGCATCTGTCGGCAGAATCGCAATTGACGGTTGCAAAGCTGCGTTTGGGGCTCCAGACGCTCCGGTCGTCGGACGCACACCAGGCACGGACGTAGCAGTCGTAACCTGTTGAGGGCTGCAACCCCGTCAACGTGAAAGGGTTGGATGTGGCTGTGACCACGGCCCCCTGACCTTGTGCGAATCCTTCCGGACCGTACTCGATTTCCCACTGGGAGGCCGTTCCATTCTCGGTCCAGGTTATGACTGCGGAGTTGTTGTCTGTATAGGTGACCTGCGGCATTGATGTCCTCGGACAGGATGGAATGTAGTCAAGAACCACGTCATCGATGGAGAAGTGTGCAGATCCAATTGCCCCAATAGCCACGTACTTGCCATGGCCGGAGTATCCAGAGAGCGGCACCTCGAAGGGCCTCCATACCGTAGATGTCGTAGTTACCACATCGATGGAGTCGATGAGGACAAAAGTGGAGAGGTCCGAAGGATCGGTCATTGCGCCTATGGCTATAGTCCCGGATAAGATGGAGGCTCTGAATGAGAGCTGCAGGTCCTGTATGTTCAGGGTGTCGCTGAGCTTGGGCAGTACGACTATGGTGGTGTCTGTGTTGGCATAAGTTGTAAAGCCTACGGAATTATTCGGAGTGTATATCACTTGTGAGGTTAATCTGGGAGGATAATAGGAGGTGTTCCATAAATTCGACCAGCAGTGGCCCAAATTCGTGCTTCCGTTCCCAGGTTCCATATCTTCAAAATCCCTTGAATAGGGTAGGCGGCTGATTTCGCCGCATTCCGTGGCAAAGGTGGCAGATATCCATGTGCTGTAAGTACTGTCACTGCACAAGGCCCGTACCCGTGTCCAGTAACTGCGGTCGGTGGACAGGCCGAGGAGCTCGGGCGTGGTGTTGAAAATCAGGCCTGCTGAAGTCCACGCGGTGTCGTTGAACGGCCTGTATTCGAGTTCCCAGTAGTTCTCCTCACCGCCTGCCGTGACCTCAAATGAAACGTCCTGGCCTGTTACAGACGTGACGAGTAGGTTCGGCGTCGGACAAGGCATAGAGTCGTTGCAGACGACGAAGCGGATGTTGCTTCTCTGCCGGCTGTTGTAGGTGCCTGGAAAAGTCTCCATGGCGGGATTGATGGGCAGTTGGACATAGCCCAAATCAAAATCAATGGGATCCATATAATAAATGGACAAATTCTCGGAAGTCACACTGCCAATATATCTGGTGGTCAGACTTGGTACAGAGTAATTGAGCACGGCAACTACCAAGTTCTGCTGTCCGTCGTAGTGGTAGGCACTGTCAAAGACAATGCTCAGCCACTGAAACTGGTCGGAAACACTGAAAGTGACGGTGTCCTCAAAGACTTTGGTGAGCTGGCTGAAATCTATCCAGGAGGAATCGGAACTGAAACTGTTTTGGTCGGTTTCCCCTAAGAATACGGAGATGAAAGCGGGCCTATTATAAAATAAATTGTTCGACGAGTACTCGAACTGCAGTTCGGAAATGTCTCCCACAGCTAGCATGTCGACCATCTCCTCTTTCAGAAAGAGCTGCTGGGAATAGGTGTTGCCCGCACTTGGAGATGCTGGGAGTAAGTCCTGTCGGTAAAGTCCGTTGCCAAAGGAAACAATGGATGAACTGCCGCAGTTCGTGGAGAAGGCGGCTTCGGCGTACGCCCCTCCGCCTTCCGTGCAGTTGCACCTGACGCGCACTATGTATGCGGTGTCAGGTATGAGGCCGGAGAGCATCAGATGAGTTTCGGACGTGTTCCTGGTTTCGAAATGCGTGGAGCCTTCAGGGGCATAGAACACGGTATAGTCATCGACATATCCGAGCGTCACGGAATCCCAGGAGACGTAGGCCGAGGTGCCGAGTATGTTGGATACCGATAGATTTTCGGGAACGCCGCAGGGTGGAGCTACGTCGAGCACCACGTCATCAATCTCCCGAATGCCGTGACAGCATCGGAAGGCGATGAACCTACCCGAACCCTGGTAGTTGAAGAACGACACCGTGTTGGCTGTGTCAATTACGCTCGCCACGGGCACGAATGTGGTGAAGTCGAGGCAGTTGTCCATAACTCCCACCTCGATGCTTACAATGCCGCTGGGAAGCCTGAATGATATCTGCTTGTTCTGTAGATACATGGTGTCTGCCACGGGCGGCATGATGGCATAGCTGCATCCGTTGAATGGGTTGTTGACAGAGCCTCCTCCGATACCGATGGAATCTTGACCTAATATGACATCTGCGTAGCCCTGCTCGTATGTGGATCCTATGCTTGACCAGCAATCCCGGAAGTTGGAATTCTGAATGTAGGGGAGATGCTCTATAGGGCTGCAAAGCGTATGGAAGGAGAGCCTCGAAGACCAGTTGCCGAAGGCAGTGCCGCAGTGGGCGCGGACATAGATGTCGTAGTGGGTGTCTGGTGCGAGTTGCTCCAAGATGAACGGATGGAAGGCTGCAGTGCCGGACACGCCTTCGGTGTCGGGGTCGAAACCCGGCGGGCCGTAGCGGAATTCCCACATGTCCTCATTGCCGCGGCTGGTGATGTCTATGGTCGCTGAATTTGATGAAATGTCCGTCAGCAGCACAGGTGCCGGAGCCACGCAGGGCGGTATGGCAGTGAGGGCGATATTTCGGATTATAACACTGCCTTCCGAACGGAAGGCTATGTATTTGCCTGTGTCCGAATAGGATGAGAAGACCATATCGAAGTAATACCAGTTTTCGTTGTATTCAGTGCCGTCCGGCACCGGCACGCATTGCTCGGTAGGTGGCACCGTTAAGACGGACTGGAAGGTGGATGTGTCCAAGGGATTGTCCATCACACCGACTTCGAGCTCTGTTCCAGGGCTCTTTCGGAATTCGAATGCCAGCATCAGGGTGTCAATATTCACGGAGGGAGGAATCGGCGGCATCGCCACAATGCTGCCGAACTGAACAGGACTGTACTCAATCAAATCAGTGACGTACTGGTGTTGTGCGATGACTCCTGTCCAACAGCGTCTGACTAAGGGATTGCTGAAATCCTCGTAGTAGGGTATCGTAAGGTAATCCGGGCACTCGGTGGCGAATTGCGAGACGGGGATGGCCGTCTCACCGATGGAGCTTTCGCATACGGATCTGAGGTAGAAGTCGTATCTTGTGTTGGGGGTGAGCCCGTTCAGATAGACGGCTGGCTGGCTGGTGGCAGTCCATACCGCAGGGGTGTCCTGAGCTTGGCAGTATGCATACTGCCACGAGGTCTCATTGCCGCGAGGCTGCCAGGTGATGTAGGCGGTAGTGTCAGCGGACCACGAATCGGTGACCAGCGGGCTGTAGCAGTCGTTGTAATGTTCCAATGAGACCTCGTAGAGATAACATCGTCCAAGGTTGCCAGTGGGACGCAGCCGGATGTAGCGGCCCGGCCCGTTGTAGTTCTGAAGGGAAACTTCGAAAATGCGGTCGTGGTCGTTGCCGTTCGGACAGTTGGCACTGCCAACGGGGGTGAAGGAGCTTTCGTTTGTCGGGTCCGTGCCGACCGAGACTTCCATATAATCGCAGCTGTTGTAATAGTCTCCTTGCATACGCCACTTCACCACTATGGAGTTCATCGGTATGGAAGGGTCTATGGGCGGGGTGATGACACATCCGGATTCCATTGCAGACAAATTGAGCGTCATCACATAGTCCTCATCATATAGAAAACGACTGTTGGAACTTATCGTCCAGCACTCCAGCAAATCGGGGTAGTTTTCATTCATCGCCACCCTATACGGCAGCTGCGTGATGGTGCAGTTCTGCTGCGCAACCGCGCCCAGACAGAGAACTGCGAATATAAGGGCAAGTAGATGTCTTTTCATGATTTATGATTTTTGATGAATTGTGATCTGTAGAAGGAAATTGTACGCGGGCAAAAATAGCATTTATTAAAATAGGTTTATTCCCTCATTTTCAAGAATATGTTCCCTCATACGAAAAAAATATATGAAAAATGATGTGATATAAGACAAATAAAACCAACAAGTTGAGGTTTATTCTGTCTGTCGATGCCATTAAAAATCAATCTTGGTTGAGCTGAGGGGTAGGGAAAGATGGTTTTTTGCATTTGAATATTTTCTTCGGATTTCTACCTCAGTGATGCTTCCTTATTGGCAAATAGAATATTGCACTGGAAACGAAATAGTTATGAAGAGAAAATCGGATTCGCCGGAACCTCCTCGTCTTGCAATCAGCACTAAACACGTCGGCAGTGTCATTCAAAAGATAGTGCTCCGCGGCATTCCTATCCACAAAGATACGGGGCCTCAAGCGGTCAGTGAAAAGCCGACCAAGCGGACGGCAAGTATGCCTTCTCCCGGGAAAGTCAATGTTGTACTTACATTCATAAAGGAACATCCGGGATGTAAATCTGCGGATATTATCAAAAAAACTGATTTTTCCGCAGCCACTGTCGAGCGCAGTCTGGCCGCCCTCAAGCAGCGCGGGCTCATCACGCACACCGGCTCCAAAAAGACCGGCGGGTACTATGCGGTGGAAAAGCGCGAGGAGTAGGGAAAACGGCGCTTGAAAGATTCTGAATTCCGACGAACAGTTCCGTACTTTCTTATAAAAATTTTAATTTTTAAGCATTAGTATTGATTTTTTTATACTTTTGCAGAAAATTTAAAACCGATGAAAGACTACATACAAAAGCTGCACAAGAAGAGAGTCTTCTCACTCAAGGATGTAACGATGATGACCGGAAACCTAAACACTGCCAAATCCCTGCTTGCCTCCTATATCCGCCGTGGTTTGGTCTGCAGGATACGTACCAACCATTATGCCGTAACGGACATCGCGACTGGTATTTGCGGTGTGTCTAAATACGAAATCGCCACTGCCATCACTCCAAGTGCATACATCTCCCATCACGGCGCAATGGAATATCACGGCTACGGTCACCAACTGTTCAATAGGATGATGGTGTGCAGTGAAACGGGATTCCGCGGCTTCTCATTTGACGGGATTGATTACGTTTACCATAAATCTGCCAACGACGTAGGTGTGTATTCCCCGGCTATGGACTCCCACGTGCGCGTCACCGACCTTGAAAGGACTGTCATTGACTGTATCCGGGAAATCAAGTATGCCGGCGGCTTGGAGGAGCTGCTGCACTGTCTTGAAACCATTCCTTATCTGGAGGAACGAAAACTGCGTGTTTATCTGTGCGAGTTTGATTCTGCAATTTTGTATAAAAAGACGGGATTCCTGCTGTCTCTTTTCAACGACAGGTTGGAATTGCCAACTGATTTCTTTGACATTTGTAGGAAATGTTCCAACGCATCCGTCAGCAAACTCACACCCGAATCGACGGAATATTTCTCCGAATGGAAGCTGTATGTGCCGGAAAACATCCATAGTCTGATGATTCAGGAAGGAGGTCCTCTTGTATAATAAGATTGATTTAATCGAATTGTCAAACAGAACAAACTTCAACAGAGACAATGTTGAAAAAGTAATCCGGTTGATAGATATTTTGAGGTTCCTAAACGAAACGCCATTTTTCCGAAATTCACTAATGCTGAAAGGCGGTACCGCCATCAATCTTTTGGTTCACCCTCTTACCAGGCTCTCTGTGGATATAGATCTTGACTATGCTGTAAACTGTTCCAAAGAGGAGATGCTGACTTCAAGAATGGAGATAAACAGAAAGCTCCTTGCAAGAATGGAGGCAGAAGGTTATTCTATCAGCCCTCGTTCAAAGAGTCCGCTTTCTTTGGATTCCTGGATGTTTCAGTATGTAAATTCCGGAGGAAACAGAGACTATATCAAAATTGAGATTAACTATTCAATGCGTTCACACCTGTTCAATCCAGTTGCACTGCCAGTAATCTCTCAGATGACCGAACCTTTTGATGTGATGACGCTTAATCTAATTGAATTGTATGCCAGCAAGATCAATGCCTTAATCTGCCGTATGGCGGCACGTGACTTGTATGATGTGGACGGGATGATCGAAAACAGATTGATTCCTGAGGAGCTGTTCCCAAGCCTGCGAAAATCCGTTGTCTTTTACAACAAAGTGGGTGGGACACGCGAGATTGTCAGAGAGCAAATCATTAAGGACATAGAGTCAATACCTTTTTCAACTATAAAATCAGATTTACTGCCGATGCTTCATAAAGGAACATTTTATGACTTACCTTTGGTAAAGAAGCGGGTTTCTGATTTCATCTCCGCTTTATGCGAGTTTACCGATGCAGAAATATCATTTATCAATGAGTTCAACAACAGGAAATATCGTCCCGAACTCCTATTTGACAATTCTGAAATCGTTCATCGTATAGAAAATCATCCTATGGCATTGTGGAGAACGCGAGATTAACCGCCATCACCTCTTCACCACCTTGCGTCAGTCTGGCCGCCCTCAAGCAGCGCGGCCTCATCACGCACACCGGCTCCAAGAAGACCGGCGGGTACTATGCGGTGGAAAAGCGCGAGGAGTAGGGAAAACGGCGCTTGAAAGATTCTGAATTCCGACGAACTGTTCCGTGCCTCCTTATAAAGAAGAATTATCCCTTTTAATCTTGTTGGGATCCCTTCACTCCGCTGCGCTCCGTTCGGGATGACGGGCGCTCGGGAAGCATAGTGGGCGGCGGCGCAAGATTGCCGATTAGATACTGTGTGGGGTGCCGCCGCAATCGCGATTTCTGCGGCGGCACCACGACATTGCCATCCGTATAACACTTTCCGTCGCCGCCATTTTCTTGTGTGCTGCGCATCGTCACTCCGCTGCGCAGCGGAGTGAATCTCGCGGCAAGACGGGAATGGGTGATGCCGAAAAAATATTGAAAGAATAAAAGTGCTTGCGGCAGGGCGCTCAACCTATTGCTTTTTTTGTATTTTTGCCGCCTCTTTTTAAAAACCTATTTTTTTATTCTAAAATCATTTATTTTATGGAAAACCAAGAACTTCTTCACCCGGAAAATGCTGAAATGCAGAACCAAGAGGTGAACTCCGGCGCTTCCGTTGAAGCCCAAAACATTACGTCACAAGAAACTTCCGCACCTGCAGAGGAAACTGAAAACCCGGCACCCGTTGCTGAGGAAAAGGTGCAAGAGACCGCTCCTGTAGAAGAGGCTCCGAAATCTGCCGAGGAAATGATGTCCGAAATGGACCAACAGCAGACCGCCCAGGAAACAGCCGCTGAAGCAGAAGAAACAGAAACCGCTCCCGAGGAGACTTTGGAACAGGTCGAAGCCGAATATGCCGACTATGACCTCGACAAGAGCGTCACCGAACTGGAACGCCTCGTTGAAGAACCTAACTTCAACGTCATCAAGCAGAGAGTGGGCGTGCTCCGTACCAAAATCATCGAATTCTTCCGCGAAAGAAGACGCGCCGCACAACAGGCATACAATGCCGCCAAAGCCGCTTATGATGCTGCTTTAGCCGAAAATCCAGAGGCTCAGTTGGAAGAACCCGCAACTCCTTCCAACGAACCCGACGAAATCGAAGTGCGCTTCAACAAAGCTTTCCAACAATATAAAGACTCCAAGGCTAAGTTCATCGAAGCCCTGGAAGCTCAAAAACAGAAAAACCTCGAGGGCAAGAACCGCATCATCGAAGGCCTCAAAAACCTCATCGAAACGGAATCCAACCTCAAAACCCTGAACGACAAGTTCAAAGAATTCCAAGAAGAATGGAAGAACATCGGCCCTGTGCCGCAAAGCGAATCCACCAACCTCTGGCAGAACTACCATTTCTATGTTGAGAAATTCTTCGATATCCTGCGCCTTAACAAAGAGGCCCGCGAAATGGACTATAAGAAGAACCTCGAAAGCAAACTCGAACTCTGCGAAAAGGCTGAATCTCTCTTGCTGATCGACTCTATCAACCAGTCATTCAAAGAACTCCAGAGCCTCCACGAACAATGGAAGGAAATCGGACCGGTTCCAGAAGAGAAGAAAGAGGAAGTATGGGAACGCTTCAAAGCCGCTTCCGACCAAATCAACCAAAGACGCAAAGAACATTATGACAGAATGTTCGCCGAAGAACAGAACAACTACAACGCCAAGGTCGTCCTTTGCGAACAGGCAGAGGAAATCACCTCCAAGGCTACTGACAATATCAAGGAATACAACGAAATCAGCGACAGACTGACCGAGCTCCTCAATATGTGGAAGACCCTCGGACCGGCTCCTGCTAAGCTCAACGACGAAATCTGGGCTCGCTTCAAGGGCACGCTCGACAAGTTCTTCTCCTCAAAGAAGGAATATTTCCAGCAAATCAAGGATACGCAGATGCAGAACTACAACCAAAAGCTCAACCTCGCAATCCAGGCCGAAGGCATCGCCGACCGCACCGACTGGAAACAGGCTACTGCCGATATCCTCAGTCTGCAAACCGATTGGAAGAAGATCGGCGCCACCCCGCGTAAATATTCCGACCAGATCTGGAAACGCTTCCGCGCTGCTTGCGACAAGTTCTTCGAAGCTAAATCCAACTATTTCAACAATATCCAAGATGTTGAAGCTCAGAATCTCCAAAAGAAGGAAGAACTCATCCAGAAGATCCTCGGCCACGAATTCGGTGAAGACCGCCAGGCCAATATGGATGTCCTGAAGGCTTACCAGAACGAATGGATTGAAATCGGCTTCGTGCCAAAGAAGGAAAAGGACAGAATCTATACCGAATACCGTGAGGCTCTCAACAAACGTTTCGCCGAACTCAAAATCAGTGCCGACGATATGCGCCACAACCGTTTCCAATCCAGAATCGACAACATCCTCAGCAACCCTAACGCTGATAAGATGATCGACAAAGAGAAGAACTTCCTCAGAAACAAATTGGACAAACTCAAAGAAGACATCATCCTTTGGGAAAACAACCTCGGTTTCTTCGCAAATTCCAAGAATGCTGAAATCATCACTTCTGAATTCAGAAAGAAAATCGACAACGCCAAGAAGGAAGTCAAGGATTTGGAATACAAAATCCGCATGATGAACAATCCTAAGGCAGCTGAAGAGGCTCCTGCAGAAGAAAATGCTGCAGCTGAGGCTACTCCCGCTGAATAGTATATCCATTATCTGAAAGCCAATGGCCAACGGCACTGTGCCCGAACCATTGGCTTTCTTTTTATAATTGAAAAAAAGAATTATGAAACTTGTACGTAGTTTTTTACTGCTCATCCTGCTTTCCGTTCCGGCACTTTCATTGGTTGCCCAGTCGGCTGCAGATAAGATTTTGGGAACCTATTATGTCGCCGATGACCAGTCGGACGAGGCCGTCAAAATCAAAATCACCAAAACGTCCAACGGCACGTATGAAGGCAAGATAATATGGATGAAGTATCCGAATTTCAAGGACGGCACGCCCAAGACGGATATCAAGAACCCGGATGCGTCGAAACGCAAGACGCCCGCCGACAAAATCCAGATGCTGTATCATTTCAAGTACGATGCGAAGGAGAACAAGTGGGTGGATGGCGAAATCTACGACCCTGTACACGGCAAGACCTACAAGAGCAAAATGTGGTTCGAGTCGGCTACCGAACTCCGCGTGCGCGGCTATATCGGCGTGCCCGCGCTTGGACGCACGATGAAGTGGAAAAAGCTGTAGGAAGAACCTATGGTTTAAAGTTTAAGGTTTAAAGTTTAAGGTTTTGGAAAAATTAGATATCAGGGTAGATAAATGGTTGTGGTCGGTGCGCTTGTTCAAGACGCGTTCGATGGCCACAGATGCCTGCAATGCGGGCAAGGTGAAGTTGAACGGCACAAACGTGAAGCCCTCACGCGCGGTCTGCACGGAGGAGGTTTACGAGGTTCACATCGGCTCGTTGAACAAGACGGTGAAGGTTGTAGGTGCCCCCAAGAGCAGAGTGGGAGCACCGTTGGTTCCGCAGTATATGGAGGACCTGACCCCTCAAGAGGAGTACGACCGCATGAAGACCCTGCATACGTACGAGTATCGTCCGCACGGACTCGGACGTCCGACCAAGCGCGACCGTCGCCAACTCGAATACATCAAACAGCAGTTCGCTGAGGATGAAGATTCCTGATCATCGGCTATGAGTTTTAATGGTCGCGAGGGCAATATAAGGAAACTACATACTTACCGACCTAAAAAATTGATTGTTTAACAATTCTTAGGACAATATTGGGGCAATAGAGAAGTCTGCAATATTTTCATTAGATTTTTTATTGGATTTTCAATATGATTTTGAGGAGTCCGCAGGACGACGACTCCTTCTTAAGCCAGTTTTCCCTGGCTATTTTTGATGGGATTTTCATTGGGATTTTGAAACTTGTATAGGTGATGCATTGTGCAGAAATTTTTCTTTACTTTTAAAATAAAAAAAGAATCTGCTTGAAAATGTCAGGAAAAAACAAGGTTGCTGCGCTCGGTCAGACGCTCTTTATACAAGCCCACACTTAGTGTCATACGAAACATATCGAAATCAATTGTTTTAAAACGTTGGTAGATATTATGTGGCATTTTGACATAGAGAATATTATGCCTTTATTTCTGCTCGCAGTTTGCCTATATGTTTTTAGTTGTGCTTGAATTGATTGTGTGATTTTTTTGTTTGTTAAATAAAATTATACATGTTATTGACAATAAAATGTATTTTTGCGGATTGGATTTGTTGTGAGTGAAAAATAATTTTAAAGATAAACAAATGATTCAAGCAGAATATAGAGATCAAGTGCATCAAATGTTTGCCAAAATTGTAGGTTGCGCTTTTAATGCATACAATTATTGGCATTCGGGAATGGACGAATTGGTTTATGAGGCAGGATTGTATTGTGAATTAGAACAGATCGGTTTTACTATATATCGTCAAGAAGAATTCCCGATTTATTACAAAGGCAGACCATCTCCTGTAAAAAGAAAGATGGATCTTGTTGTAAAGGATCGAGACTTAGGTTCGATAATATTGGAACTTAAGGCTATTAACTATGTGGGAGAACAGCAACGAAAGCAGTTGTGGTCGTATTTGAAATTAACGAATATAAGATTTGGAATGTTAATTAATTTTGGACAAAGTGGGGTTTATAGTGAAAATTGGGAACTGGATGAAAATACAGGCAAATGTTTCCGCGTATAAAAGATATTGATGCTCTCGTGATTAGCTACGCAAATAATCGAATATTGCAAAACAAATGACCTGATAAGAAGGTTATAAAATCTAAATAAAATCTTCCAAAAAATAGCCGGGACGAACCGGCTTTTTTAGGGTCGTCGTCCTTTGGACTCCTCAAAATCAAAAAGAAAATCCACAAGAAAATAGCCTTTTGCTTAGATTATTCTGTGATTTTTAGAACGATTTTCACTGGATTTTGAGCGCAGCGACCAAGATAGTCTTCAGAAATTTTTTGAAATGATTTTCATCCGACTTTGAGATGGCCGGAACAGAGGATGACATCTATCATGCAAAGTCTGACTGTTCTTACAGTTCGTATCTTAACTTAACTCTAACATTCGCTGGATTGGCACTAACGCTTTCTGTCGCAGCTCTTCGTCCATCTGCAATTCGGGCGCTTCGTTGAGGAGTGCTTGGTAGATGTTTACCAGATTGTTTTTCTTCATATTGACGCAGTCGTGCTCAATGGCGGCGTTGTAGAGGGTGTAGAATGTCTTGCCGGGGTTCCGTTTCTCAAGTTCGTAGAGGATACCGCTTTCGGTGACGACGATGAATTCCTGTATGTCGCTATCGCTGATGAACTTGAGCATAGCGGCGGTGGAGCCCACGAAGTCGGCTTGCTCGAGCAACTCGCGGCGGCACTCGGGATGAGCGACGGCGGGCACGTCCGGATGGGCTTCTTTCAAGGCTTTCAAGGCTTTCAACTCGTAGTGGTCGTGGATGCTGCAAGCCCCGTCCCAGAGGAGCATTTCACGGCCCGTCATGCGGTTGATGTAGTCTCCGAGGTTACGGTCGGGGGCGAAAATGATCTTCTCGTCGGCAGGCAGCATGTTCACTAACTTCAGCGCATTGCCGGAAGTGACGATGAGGTCGGAGAGCGCCTTTACAGCGGCAGAACAGTTTACATACGACAGCACTTTGTAGTCGGGGTGCTCAGCTTTGAAGGCTGCTAACTTCTCAGCCTGGCAGCAGTCGGCCAATACACAGCCTGCAGACATGTCGGGGACCAAGACTTTCTTCGTGGGATTGAGAATCTTGGCGGTCTCGGCCATGAAGTGGACGCCGGCAAACAGGATGATGTCGGCATCTGTCTCGGCAGCCTTGCGGGCCAAGGCCAGACTGTCACCTACGAAGTCTGCGATTTCCTGTACTTCTGGCAAGGTGTAGTAATGGGCCAGAATGATGGCTTTTTTCTCAGTTCTGAGTTGGTTGATTTGCTGTTTTAAGGTCTCTTTATCCATAGTTTTTAATTAATTATTTCGATGATTGTTTTTTCCAGAGGGGGCTTTGTCGAGTTCTTCGAGTTGTTCGGCGATGGCGTCGGCAATGGCCTGTCGTCCCACCTGGTTGTAGTGCTCGGTCGGGAAGTCGCGGTCGCGGAAGGAACGGTCTCTGACGATATTTTGGTTGTTGACGACGGTCACGCCTTGCGGTCCGTACCGCTTAACAATATAGTTGGCATTCTGCTTCATGAGGAACACGAGGTCGGGGCCTGCTAAGGCTTGGATTTGGTCGATGTTGTCAGGCAGGATGTGCAGCACCAGCCTCCAGCCGCGGCGCTTGCACAACTTCACAATCTTGTCAAAGTCCTTGACGCGCGGATTGTCCTCGCTCATTTGATAGGCAAAAGACTTGATATAGTGGCAGGTGAGCACGATGGTGTCCATAGAGACCTGCTGGCCGTTGTAGAGATGGTCCTGACTGCCGATGGCCTTGTCCCAGGCTGCCGCGTTTTTGTATGGAAAATAGTAGGGGAAATCCAGTTTCTGTCTTTTGATGCCGTCGCGTACGATTTCTTCGCGCTCGTTTTCCGTCCAATGATTGTAAGCCTTGAAAGCAATGAGCATGCGTTTGAACAGGGCAGGCGCCTTTTTCATGAAGACCTGCTCTTTCTGCAGGGGCACTTCCAAATCGGAGTATATCCATTCGCTGCTGAAGGAGCGCAGGTTGACGGTGACGATGACCGTCTGGATGTCGTTCTTTTTAGGAATGTTCCTAAGTACGTCGTAGTAGATGCCGGCGTGGCAGGCGTCTTTGGTAAGGCTGCTGATGCGGTGGTTGGGGAAATGCCTGCCCAACATCTGGCTGATGTGGCTCGTGTCGGTGTCGTGCACGTCGTAGCTGTGGTTGGAAGATTCTGCCAAATAGATGATGTCGGCATGCTCATGGACAGGTTTCCGGGAAAGTTGTATCAGCGAGCAGTTCTCCTTGAGGTCCCTGCCGTACCAGCAAATCCGGTACAGGATATTCAATCCGACCAATATCAGAATGAGCCATAAGAACTTACGGCCTAAACGAAGGATAATATCGCGGGTTTCTTGTGACATCAGAATTGGAAATAGATAAACGGGTATTGTTCAACAGAGGAGAGGACGATGATGGCGAAAATCATAAAGGCGTAGAGAGTCCAGCGCAGCGGCGTTTTCTGTTGGCCGCACCATTGGTCGAAGCGGCTGTTGCGAATGAGGATGTCGAGTGCGAGGAAGGATGCCAGCGCAATGCCGGTGGCTAAGTTGATGTGCAGGGTGTGCGGCATCAGACCGTTATGGAAGAGCGCCGTGAAGAGGTCGCTGAGTTGTGCGAATGAAGGTGCGCGGAAGATGCTCCACAGCAGGGTGACGATGATGAACGTCTTGACGATGTTCAAAGCGCGGATGAAAGTGCGGCCCGTGGGGCTCTGCACCCGGTCGAACAGGTGTACGTTGCGCAGCGGACGCTCCAGCACGAGCAACAGGCCGTGTGCGAAGCCCCAGACTACGAAGGTCCAGTTGGCACCGTGCCAGATGCCGCAGACGGTGAACACAATCAGGGTGTTGAGTACCCAGCGGGGTATAGACACACGGTTTCCGCCGAGGGGAATGTATAGGTAGTCGCGGAACCAGGTGGACAGAGAGATGTGCCAACGACGCCAGAACTCCTGGATGCTCTCGGCCATATACGGACTTCTGAAGTTGTCGATCAGGGTGAAGCCCATGGCGAGGGCGCAGCCTAAGGCAATGGAGGAATATCCGAAAAAGTCACAGTAGATTTGCACGGCATAGAAGACCATGCTCAGGAGGATGTCTAACGAACTGAACGTCTCAGGAGCGGCGTAAACGCGGTCGACGTAGGAACCTAAGTTGTCGGCCACGACCATCTTCAGGAAGAGCCCGAATAGGATGAGTCGCAGGCCGTTGGCGATGTTGTCGTAGTTGAGGGCTTTCTCCTCGTGCAATTGGCGCAACAGATTCTGCGGGCGCTCGATGGGGCCGGTGACCAGTTGCGGATAGAACATCACGTAGAGGGAGTAGTAGCCGAAATGGTGCTCGGCTTTCTGGTTGCCTTTGTAAACTTCGATGACGTAGCTGAGGCTCTGGAACGTGTGGAAGGATAGTCCGATGGGCAGAATGATGCTAAGTGCCTTGGCGGGATGCTGCCAGCCGAAATGCTGTGCGAGGGCTACCAGGTTGGCGCTGCAGAAATTCAGATATTTGAAGACGAACAACACCAAGCAGGTAGATATGATGCTGGCAATCAGGCATAGTTTCTGCTGTCGGGCGTTGCTCTGCCAGCGCTCGATAAGGATGCCGGCGGTGTAGTCTATGGCAATGGTTACGAGTAGGATGAAGATGTATTTGGGAATGAACCACATATAGAAGAAGCAGCTCGCCCCAAGCAATAGTATCCATCTGTGCTTGTGGGGTAGGAGATAGAACAGAATGGTTACTATCGGGAAGAAAATCAGAAATTCAATCGAGTTGAACAGCATTACTTAAAGATAAACCGGTGAAAATCCAATCCGAGTGCGTAAACCATAAGGAGGATAAGCAGGATGAAACCGATGGTGTTGGCAATGCCGAGGAATTTGTCGCTGGGCTTTCTGCCGGTGACCATTTCAACCAGGATGAAGAGGATGTATCCGCCGTCCAATGCCGGGATGGGGATTATGTTCATGAAGGCGAGGATGATGCCGAGCAGTGCGGTCATATTCCAAAAACGTTCCCAATCCCATACCTTCGGGAAGATGCTGCCGATAGTCAGGAAACTGCCCAGCTGGGTGGAACCTTCTTTGGTGAAGACTATTTTGAACTGTTTCACGTAGTCGCCGAGGGTTTGGAAGCCCATAGAGATGCCTTTGGGGATGGATTGGAAGAATCCGTACTCTTCGGTCACGCTGCCGAAGAACTCGTAGGGCAGTTTGTAGGAGACACCCATATTGCCGAGGGAGTCGAGATTGACGGTGCTGTGGCAGAGGCTGTCGTCGCGGTAGTAGGCGATTTCGACGGGTTTGTTCTTGTTGTCGGAGAAGATGCGCTTGAAGTCGAAGAAGCAGAACACGCTGCTGTCTTTAACCTGAGCTTCGGTGGAGTCGGTGGCCTGTGCGAGGGTGAAGCGAACGCCCACGAGGCTGTCGCCACGTTGCAGGCCGGCCTTGGCTGCGGGATTGCCCGGCAGCACGCTGTCCACTACGAACGGGATGCGGTAGTTGCAGAATGCCGTGTTGGTGCCGGCACCCACGATTTTGCGCGGCAGGGTCTTCGGAATGCGGATGACTTTCTGGGTGTCATTGCGCAGCACGGTGACGGTCTTGACGTCCTCCAAGAGGATGTCGTTGGCGAAGTCGCTCAATGTCTGCGGCTTGTAGTCGTTGACGAGGAGTATCTTGTCGCCGTTCTGGAAACCTGCGTGTTGCATCTCTTCGGAAAATTCCAGACCGTATTTGGCATTTTCCAAGGGGATGTATTCGCGGCCGTAATTGAAGCAGAGCGCGATATAGATGATGATGGCGGAGAGGAAGTTCACCAACACACCGCCGATGATGATGAAGAAGCGCTGCCATGCCGGTTTGGCGCGGAACTCCCAGTCGTGAATCTCGTCATCGAGGTCGCTGGCCTTGGTGGTCTCGTCCACCATGCCGTTGATGGCGCAATAGCCGCCGAGGGGCAGCCAGCCCAGGCCCCATTCTGTACTCTCAGGATGGTCTTCCCACTCTTTGGGCGGCCTTCCGGAAAAGAAACTGAAGTGGTTCTTGCCGTTGAAACGCTTGAAACGGATGAGGGAGAACCCGGGATTGAAGAAAAGATAGAACTGGTCGACACGCGTTTTGAAGATTTTGGCAAACGTGAAATGACCCAATTCGTGCGTGATGATGAGAAATGACAAACTGGCAATTAAGCCGATAACTTGTGTTGCAACACCCATATTCTTTCGTTTTTTTAAAGGCGGCAAAGATAGCAAAAATATGGGCATCCTCGTAAATATTATAATGTCTTAATTATGAATGTTGAGCATTATAGTTAAAATCAATGTTTGCATTTTGAAATGATGATGTTAAGACATTATTTTGTATTTTTGCGGCCTTGTTTTTGCAATAATGGAAGCACAAAATTCATCGGACGAAAAATCCAAGGCCCCGAAACGCGGGACCCTGTTCCTGATAGCTATCCTCTTGGGATTGCTGTTCGGTACGGTTATAACCCTGCTGGTAATGAACCTGGTGGGCAGACCTCAGCAAACCGTGGTACACGTGCTGCCCTCGGACTCTACGGCTACGTCCGCCGCTTCCGACACTGTCGTGAAATATGTCATCCATAAGTATGAAAATGCTGAGTTCCAGGATGCCTTAGACCAACTTCCCGATTCGCTCGCGTCCGACTCCGTGTATGCGTATGACGAATCTGAAGACCTCACGATGGATGACATCGACCCTTATATGGCTGAAAATTCCTCCTCCAACGGTTCCGTGATTGAGGAAAAAATGATTAGCAAGCAGTCGGCCAAAGTGACCTATTATGACAACAACAAGACTGAGTGCGCCGTTCCCGAACACGCGCATTCCAGCATCCAGGTCCAAATCTGGCAGACTCCTATCAAAAACAAAGTCACGTACCAGTTTAACGGCTCTACGCTAAAAGTGAAGGGCATGAACTTGGAACATTACAAAATCTGCCATTTCAAGAACAACTTCTATTTAGTTAGCAACCATCGTGTTTATCCATTGCACACGAACAGCCAGTTCGAGCGCTTGGTGGAAACCCATGAGGTGGTGTTCTGACAATTGGAAATGCAGGTGGTTTGTGACGCCTTATTCCTGCCATATAGCGCGAAAAAATTTCCTTTTGTTTATGTGTTACAGTTTGTGCGCAATTGTTAATTTTCTCCGAATGATAATTGTTAAATAGGCTGTTTTTCTGAAAATAGCGTTTTTTGTTTTTGTAATATCTTGATAAATAGAATAATATAATTTGCCAAAAGTCTTGGTGAAAGAGATATTGTGTTTATCTTTGCAGCCTTGCAATGTTAATAAAAAGATAATAATTATGAAAAACGAAACTGTGTATATTAATCTTCTTACGGATTTCGGATTTAAGAGGATTTTTGGAAGGGAGGAGAATAAGGATATCCTCATAGCTTTTCTCAATGCGTGTCTTGCTGAATTTTCAGGAACGATTACGGATATTACATATTTGCAAACAGAACAGATTGGAGACCGCCCTGTTGAGAAACGGGTGGTGTTTGATCTTTACTGTACAAATCAGCACGGAGAAAGATTCATTATTGAACTACAACGTAATCCACAACATTTTTATGCTGATAGGTCCATAAGTTATGTGAGCCGTGTGGTCAGTCAGGAAATGCGAAGGGGCGAACGCGAATATCGAATACCAAAGATATATTCAATTAATATATTGGATTTTGAAGCAGACGAATTTAAAGGAGAAAAGGACTATTTTTGGCCAGTACAGCTGAAAGATAAGAACAATAAAATTTTTTCGAAAAAAATCACACTCATATTTATAGAATTGAATAAATTTGCAGCCCGAAATCAAACATCGGAATTTAGTGGGGAATTGCAGAAATGGCTCTATCTGTTGAAGAATATTTCGAAGATGAAAGTTCCCGACAAACGTTTACAGGATGGTATATTTCGGAAACTTTTTGATAATTGCGAATATTCAAAATTGAACACTATGGAAAAAGAAGCTTATAGAAAGAGTGTGTTAGATTATGAGGATGTACAAGATGCCGTTCGATATGCCCAAGAAGAAGCTTTGAAGGAAGGTTTTGAAAAGGGCAAAGAAGAAGGAAGAGAAGAAGGAAGAGAAGAAGGTCTGGCACAGGGTAGATACGAGGAGAAAAAACAGATTGCCCTAACAATGATGGCGGAAGGATTTGACCTTCACGTTATATCAAATATAACAAATCTTTCCGAGGAGGAAATAATGTCTTTTTAAGATTGAATCTGTAACAGATGCACAAATATAAAGCTGGGACTACGTCAAAGCGCGGTCCCAGCTTTTTTGTTGTTAACCGGAAGTCTTCTACAGAATGTCAAAGCTTCTCTTGACGAACTCGCTGAGTTTCTCGCCTGTGAGGATGTTCTGGGAAAGCAGGGCGAGGTCGATCATCTGCTGCACGAGTTTGGAACGCTTCTCTTCGTCATTTTCAGACAGGATGCGGCTGGCTAACGGGTGGTTGCCGTTGACCACGATGTTGTAGTGCTCGTAACCGCCGTAGAAACCTTGCTGGCCGGAGACCTTCTCCATATCTTTGAAACGACGCATGAACTCGTTCTGCGTGATCATCACTGGAAGGTCGGTTTCGCTGAGGCTTTCCACCATAACGGTGAACTTCTGTTCGTCGGCATTCTTCGTGAAGTATTCCTTGAGGTTCTTCTGCTCGTCGTCTGAAAGTTTGGACGGGGTTACTTCGTCTTTCTTCTCAATCAGTTTGTCGATGACGTCTGCGTCCACGCGGGTGAAACGCATCTTCTCGTTTTTCTGCTCGAGCATGTTGATGGCATGAGCATCGAGGAAACCATCCATAAGCAGCACGTCGTAGCCTTTTTCCTTGGCGGCGTTGATGTAGAGGTTCTGCTCGTCAACGTTGGCAGCGTAAAGCAGGATGACGTTGTCGTCCTTGTTGGTCTGCAGCGCGCTGACCAGGTTTTTATATTCTTCCACGGTGAAATATTTGCCGTCGGTGTTCTTCAGCAAGTAGAAATCTTTGATTTTCTCGTAGAACTTTTCGTCAGTAAGGGAACCGTACTGCAGGAACACCTTGAGCTCGTCCCACTTGCTTTCGAAGTCCTCGCGGTTTTCTTTGAACATGCTTTCCAACTTCTCAGCCACTTTTTTGCTGATGTAGGAGGAAATCTTCTTCACGTTGGCGTCGGACTGCAGGTAGGAACGGGAAACGTTCAACGGGATATCCGGAGAGTCGATGACACCGTGCAGAAGCGTCATAAATTCGGGGATGATGCCTTCCAATTCGTCAGTGATATATACTTGGTTGCAGTAGAGTTGCACGCGGTTTTTCTTGAGGTCGAGTTGGTTTTTGACCTTAGGGAAGTAGAGCACGCCGGTGAGGTTGAACGGGTAATCGACATTCAGATGGATTTGGAAGAGCGGGTCTTCGAAATTCATCGGGTAGAGTTCGTGGTAGAACTTCTTGTAGTCTTCGTCGTTCAGTGCGGAAGGAGACTGCTGCCAAATGGGGTTGGTGTTGTTGATGATGTTGGGAACCTCAACCTTTTCCTCTTTGGGCTCTTCCTTCTTTTCATCCGTGTTTTCAGCTTCTTCCGGTTTGGGCTCGGGTTTGCGCCATTCTGTCTTGTTGCCGCAGCGGATGGGGATGGGCAGGAAACGGCAGTACTTGCTCAGCAGGCCGGTGATTTTGCCTTCGTCGAGGAACTCTTCAGCCTCTTCGGAAACGTGCAGCACGATTTCCGTGCCGCGTTCCTCTTTGTCAAGGTCTTCCATGGAGAACTGGGTGGAGCCGTCGCAACTCCATTTCACGGCTTTGGCATCGGTGTGTGATTTGGTGAGGATATCGACTCTGTCGGCTACCATGAAAGAAGAGTAGAATCCCAAGCCGAAATGTCCGATGATGTTGGCGGCATCCTGTCCTTTGTACTTGGAGAGGAAGTCTTCGGCGCCGGAGAAGGCAATTTGGTTGATATATTTGTCCACCTCTTCGGCCGTCATTCCGATGCCGTGGTCGATGACGCGGATGGTTTTATCCTCTTTGTTGACTTTTACTTCAATGGTCAGGTCGCCAAGTTCGCTGTCGGTCTTGCCGAGGGTGGCTAACGTCTTCATCTTCTGGGAGGCGTCAACAGCGTTGGAGATGAGTTCTCTGAGGAAGATTTCCTGGTCGGAGTATAAGAATTTCTTGATTACCGGAAAGATGTTCTCGGTTTTAACGTTGATATTTCCTGTTTGCATGTTGTATTTTTTGTGATTAGTGATTAGTAATCTGTGAATTGATGGAAGTGGAAAATTTTCATTCCACCGTTGGAGCCCTGTTCTGGACCGTGGTGATGTTGCAAACTTTGTGCCAAACAAGGCGGGTGACATTTTGTCACAGGAAACATTATTGTTTTTTGGCGGAAAATGATAAAGGCAATTTTATTACTTTTGCACCCTGTAATTCCAAAAGCACAATAATGAACGATTCAGTTACTGTTTTAGACAAAACTTTCGTAAAATATCTGTCAGAGGCTGACATTGATGCAGCCGAACAACGTGTGGCAGATATGATTAACAGAGATTACAAAGATGACGATGTCATCATCCTCATAACCTTGAACGGGGCTATTTTCTTTGCCGTGGAACTGCTCAAGAAACTGCATGTCAAATGCCGTGTCTCCTGCATCAAACTGGCTTCCTACAACGGCACTCAGTCCACTAACACCGTTCAGAACCTCATCGGCTTGACAGAAGACCTCCGCGACCAGCGCGTTCTCGTCATTGAGGATATCGTCGATACCGGACACACTTATCAGCATATCACAAATATGCTCAAGGATAGTGGCATGCGCGATATGCGTATCGCCACGCTGGCCCACAAACCGGATGCCTACAAACTCGACCTTCCCGTGCACTATGTCGGCATCAATATCCCTAATAAGTTCGTCATCGGACACGGCTTCGACTACAACGGCTACGGCCGTAATTTTCCGGACATTTATCAACTGAAGGAGAATCGATAATAATTGATAATTGACAATTAATATATATAACAATGACAAATATCGTACTTTTCGGTGCCCCAGGTAGCGGCAAGGGCACACAAGCAAAATTGATTGCCGAAAAATTCGGATTCGACCACGTTTCTACGGGCGACCTTTTCCGTTATGAAATTTCACATAAAACTCCCCTCGGCCTGAAGGCTCAGGAAATCATCAATCGTGGCGACCTCTGCCCAGATGATATCACCCTGGGAATGCTCAACAACCACATCCAGAAACATTCCGACAGCAAGGGCTTCATCTTCGACGGTGTGCCTCGTACAATCAAACAGGCTGAGATGTTGGACGACAAGAACCTCTTCAAAGACCTGAATATCGATATGGTGCTCTATCTTTATGTGGAGATGGAAGAAGTTGAAAGACGTATTCTCAAACGCGCACAGATTGAAAACCGCGCCGACGACACGCCGGAAACGGTTAAGTCCCGCGTGGCTAACTTCTTTGAGCAGACCATGCCGTTGGAGGAATATTACAACAAACAAGGCAAGGTCATCCGCATTGACGGTATGCAGGATATTGAGCATGTTTTTGCCGATATCTGCAAGGCCATCGAAGGAAGATAGATAGTTTCAAGTTTCAGGTTTCAAGTTTCAGGTTTCAAGTTTCAGGTTTCAAATGTCCGAACAACCCAAACGTCGCATTGCCCTTTTGGGCTCCACAGGTTCTATGGGAACGCAGTCACTGGAGGTGATTGCGCAGCATCCCGACTTGCTGCAATTGGAAGTGATTGCGGCCAATTCCAGTGCTGACTTGCTGATACAGCAGGCGCGTCAATACAAACCGAATATCGTGGTGGTGGTTCAGGAAACTGCCTTCAACGTTGTGAAGGCTGCCCTTGCCGACGAGGACGTCAAGGTCTTCTGCGGCGAGCAGTCGCTGTGTGACGTCTGCGAGATGGAGTGCGTGGACATGGTGCTCTCCTGCATTGTGGGCGTAGCCGGTCTGCGCCCAGCCTATCACGCGCTGGAATGTGGCAAGCCCCTGGCATTGGCCAACAAGGAAACCCTCGTGGTGGCCGGCGAGCTGATGACCAAGACGGCACGCGAGATGAATACTTGCATCCTGCCCGTCGATTCCGAACATTCCGCAATCTTCCAATGCATTGTCGGCGAACGTCACGAGACGATTGAGAAAATCCTCATCACCGCATCTGGCGGCCCGTTCCGCGGCTGGACCAGGGAACAGTTGGAGAAGGTGACGCTTGCCCAGGCACTCAAGCACCCCAACTGGAGCATGGGCCCCAAGGTCACGATTGACAGCTCCACGCTCATGAACAAGGGCCTGGAGGTGATAGAGGCCAAGTGGCTGTTTGACATGCCTATCGACAAAATCGAGCCGATTGTGCATCCGCAGTCTATTGTGCATTCGATGGTGCAGTTCACAGACGGCTCCATCAAGGCGCAACTCGGCGTGCCTACGATGATGCTGCCGATCCAGTACGCCCTCACTTATCCGTTCCGTACGGAGAGCAACTTCCCGCGTTTGAATTTCGCGGACTATCCGAACCTCACGTTCGAAAAACCTGACCGCGAAGTCTTCCCGTGTTTGGACTTGGCGTTCAGAGCTTCGCGTCAGGGTGGCAATATGCCCTGCGTGATGAACGCCGCCAACGAGGTCGCTGTGAAACTCTTCCTGCAGGAGAAAATCCGCTATGTCGATATCCCGCAGTTCATTGCCAACGCTCTCGACAAGGCCACCTTCTGCACGCCGCAAAGCGTGGACGAATACTTGGCCATCGACAGCGAAACCCGTGCCACCCTCGCCACTAAATAACCCACCATCCAATCCCTTTATCTCTTCATCTTTTCATCGCTTCATCAATAACAAAAATGTCCTCTCTCGTAATCAAATCTACCGGCAGCTGGTACGACGTCCGTCAGGATGACGGCACGGTCGTGCAGTGTCGTCTGCGTGGCCAGTTCCGCATCAAAGGCATCAAGAGCACGAACCCCGTGGTGGTCGGCGACTGGGTGGATTTCGAGATGGAGAATGACGGCACAGGTACGATTACCAAGATTGCCCCCCGACGCAACTATATTGAACGCAAGAGCACGAACCTTTCCAAAATCACCCACATCATTGCCGCCAACATCGATTTGGCCTTCTTGGTGGTGACACTGAAGGAGCCCCGCACTTCGCTGGGCTTTATTGACCGATTCTTAGTCTCCGCAGAGAGTTTCCGCATTCCCGTCTGCTTGGTTTTCAACAAAATGGACTTGTATGACGATCAGGAATTGGAGATGGTCGATTTGTTAGGCGCTTTGTACAAAAACATAGGCTATGATGTGGTGCGCACCTCCACGGTGACGGGCTTGGGCATTGAGGAAATGAAAGCCAAGATGGAAGGCAGAGTCTGTCTTTTCAGCGGCCATTCCGGCACGGGCAAGTCTGCGCTGATAAAGAGCATTGACCCATCGTTGGACATCAGGGTGGGGGAGATTTCCAAGCAGCATCTCAAAGGCAAGCACACGACCACTTTCGCCGAGATGTTCCCGATGGCTGGCGGCTTTATGATGGATACGCCGGGCATCAAGGAGTTTGGCCTCATCCAATATTCCAAAGAGGAAATCAAGGATTATTTTCCCGAAATTCGAGCCTATAATAATAAATGTAAGTTCGACAACTGCATCCACCACCATGAGCCGGGTTGTGCCGTGCAACAGGCCGTGGAGGAGGGACTGATTTGCGAAACACGCTACCAGAACTACCTGTCCATTTTGTTAGATGACGATATGAAGGTCGCGGATTGGCAGTTGGAGTAGCAATAACCTGATTTTTACAATTAAATCTTAACATTATGAAAAGACGTACGATTTATATTTTTGTGGCCATAGCCGTTGCCTGCCTGATGTTGGGCATATTGGCTGGCATTTCAATCAACTCGTATTCCTATGATGTCCTGAATGGATTTGTGACGAGTGGCGATGCCGTCCATAGTGCGAATCTGCAAATGGAAAAGGTGATAGATGAAAAAATGGCCTATTTGGAAAGTGATACTATTGGAATATCACTGGAAACGAAGGGGAAAATTGATTCCCTGAAGATGTATGCGGATAAAATGGTTGCCTTTGTCTATAATATGCGTCTGGAACTGGTACGTAGCATTGACGGTGAGGAATCCCAGGCGGTACAGGAGGCTCTGGCCAGACCGGATCATTATTTGAATGCGGCTTCGATTGCGCGCAAGGACGAAGTCACCGCTACTATGAACTATATGTATAACCAAAGGAATGTTTCGATTCTCACCAATGAATTAGAAGAATATCGTGAAAACATTTTGTCCTTGGTTGAATGCAAGAACTATGAGGATTCTTCGGCTGTGCGTGACCAAATCGGACTTAAAATGGATCACGTAAACGGCCGTGTTTGGGGCGATAACCTGTTCTACAATGCGATGCTCATCAGTGCGTCAGTGGCCTTCGACCAGATTGTGGGTGACGTGCGCAACGCCGAATATGAAATGTTGAAACTGTTGCTGAAGCCTTCCGGTGAAAATCAGCAACAGTAATTTACAACCTATATTGATAACAATAAATTAGCGAAAATATGAAAGATTATGTTCTGTCTTTTGGTGTGGTCTCCTTGATTCTTTTGGACTTATCACTGCTTTTTAAAATCCTGCATTGGCCCGGAGGCAACTTGCTGATATTATTCACACTCGGCCTGTTTATACCGGTAACAATCATCTTAGCTGCAATTTATCTGAATAAGAATAAGGATAGTGAGAAGTGAGAAGGATCCAATTGGAGGATTGATGATTGACAATTTGGAGTGCCTCCCCCAAAGTCAATGTCAACGTCAAAAGTCAAAGTTCTAAAGCTAACGGCTATTTCTTCGGCTCTTCCCAGTTTTCCAAGGTGATGCCGAAATCGCTAACGCCTTTTACTTTGTCGGTGCGCATGCCCTGGGTGACGGTGAATGTGTATTTCCCGTTAAAAGGGAAGCGAACTTTGGGTTGGAATAGGAACTTGTTGTCTTTGATGCGGCCTTGGCCCTTACCTGTCCATTTGCCGAATTTGTCGCAGAGGATGAATCCGAGGGTGTCCTGTTCGGTATGCCCGTTAGGATAAGTTGTCTTCATGAAGACGTAGAAATTCTGCGTTTCGAAGTCCGTGGTGTTTCGGAGATTTATAAACATGTTGTAAAAGGCCATCGAATCTTTGATTTCCATAGTGAAGGTCAGCGGTTCGGAGGTCTTCCAGGTTTCCTTGGGCAATGTCTGTATGTCGCTGTAATATACGTTTTTGTTACAGCTGCTCAGCAACAGTAAGGAACCAAATATTAGCCCTAAAAAATATTTTTTTTTCATATTGCTATTTCTCGTCTGAAATGTGTTTCAGCTCGTCCATACTGTAGTTGTTTCCTTCTTCGACTTTCTTTTGGTTGACGATGGCGAATTCCTCGAGAGTCTCTGGATATTTGCCGCTTTCGTTCATCTTGATGATTTGTTTCACGCGGTCCAGCGGAAGGGCGAAGATCGTGGATGAGTCGTCAGAGTATGCGTACCATACGATTTTCTTGAAGATATCGATTTTGGTATAGATGCCGCGTCCCTTCTTGGTTTTGAGCTGTACATTTGGGGCGGGGAATTCTTTGAGTTCGCGTTGGTAGGTCTCTTGTTCGAAGTTGAGGCAGCATTTGAGCTTGCCGCACATGCCGGCGAGTTTCTGAGGGTTGAGGGAGAGTTGCTGGGTGCGTGCGGTGCTGGTGGACACGGACTGGAAGTTCGTGAGCCATGAGGAACAGCAGAGCTCGCGGCCGCAGGAACCGAGGCCTCCTAAGCGGGCAGCCTCCTGGCGCACGCCGATTTGGCGCATTTCGATACGGATGTGGAACTGCTCGGCCAATATCTTGATGAGTTCGCGGAAGTCAACACGCTCTTCTGCAGAATAGTAGAAGATGGCTTTGGTGCCGTCGCCTTGGTATTCCACGTCATTGACTTTCATGTTCAGGTTGAGGTCCCAAGCGGTGTAGCGGGATTTGAGCATCGTTTCGTGTTCCAGTCCGACGGTGGCAACCCACTCCTCAATGTCGGCGTAACGGGCAGTGCGGTAGAGCTTCTTCGTCACGTTCTCAGGAGAGACGTGCTTGTGCTCCAACTGACGTTTTACCTGCAAGCCCAGCATGGAGATGATGCCGATGTCGTGACCAGGATTGGCTTCCACCGCCACGATGTCGCCCACGTGGAAAACGCCTTCCTGCGGCAACAGAAAGAAGTCTTTGTGGCTGTTTTTGAAACGTACTTCCGCAATCGGGAACTCAATGTAGTCGAAGGATATCTTCAAATCCTTAATCCAGTCGTAGGTGGCCAGTTTGCAGGCACTGTAACTGTATTGTTTGCAGTGGATTTTCTCTGCTTCGGGAATGTCGTTGAGACCGCGGGTGAGGAAGATGTTGCTGGAAATCTTCTCTGCTTCGGCGGAAAGACCCGTGCGGATGTCCATGTCGAGGTATTTTTCCCAGTCCTCGGCTTGTGTGTGGTCCTTGTCGTCGAAATTGGCTTTCTGCACCTTCTTCTTGGGCGCGATGTCGGAGATGTTGCCGATGTCATTAGGGTCGTCATCGTCAGCAAAATGTTCTTCCACTTGCGGCTCTACTTCGTTGACAACGGATTCTTCGACAACGTCCTGTTTCTCTTCTTCCGGTTGAACATCAACGTTCTGCTTTTTTACATCTTGTTGATTCTCAGATTGCTGTCTGTTCTGACGGTTTTTGGAGGATTTATGGTGTCTATGTTGTTTTTTCTTATCTTTTTTCTCGTCTGAATTGTTTTCCATCTATACAAAATTAAGGCGGCAAAGATACAAAAAAATAGTGTGTGAAAGAAATTGGTCGTGACGGCTGGGCTTACCGGCTGTCACGACCATTATGATTACAGTTTCTTAGGCAGTTTGATGTTGGCTTTGGGGTATTTAGCCAGATGTGTCAGCGTGGCGCCGAACTTGATGTTGACGATGGCGTGGGAGTTGATGGCCCAATCGTTGGCATTCAAAATCGGAGAAAGGTCGCGTTTGCGGAGCTTGAGCCAGGCGATGACCATAGAAGGCCCGGAGATGATGAGCAGGATGGCTGCCAAAGCGACAAACATCTGCCACCATTTGAGTTTTATGAATCCTGTAAAGCAGCTGACTAGGAATGAGCCGATGTATCCTAATGCCATGCCGATGGCCGCAAAGATACCACAGAACTTGGCAATGTCGAAGGCTTGTTTCTTCTGTTGTGCTTTTGGATCTGCCGTGGTTACGTTCGTGACGGATTCCGTAGTCTTGCTGGTCAATAAATCATTGGCTTTGGCGTCTTTGTCAGAAGCCATCTTGTTGACTTGATCTTCGATGAAACGGGCCAATTTGCGATATGGAGACCAGAATGCCTGGCGGACACTTATGGGGTTGTCGATGATTTTGGTGACGGTGGCGTCCCAGTCCAGTCCGTTGCGGTCGTAGAAAATGCCGTTTTTGCCTTCTCTAAGGTCGTTGATGTCTCCATCGGTGACCACAGCGGCGATGGTCATAGTCTCATTTTTGACTTTGGACACGCAGTTGCAGTAAAGAATGAACATTCCGCTGAGTCCTGCCATCGTGTTTTGCTTGCTCATATCACTGACCTTTATGCAGAGGTCGCAGCTGCGTTGGTCAATGAACAATGTGCCGGCTTGGAATATGGCCTTGCGGTTGTCGTCTTTGAGGTAAAAGTCTGAGAATGTGATGAAATTGCGCAGCAAGGTGTAGAAGTCACGGTAGAGGTGGACCAATCTGTTCACGGAGTCGATGGCGTTGGCTTCTTCTTCCAGCTTTTTGTCTTCTTCGATGAGTTTGACGATTTCCTGTTCGCGATTTGAGGTTACGATGTCGTGAATTTCAGCCGCGTCGATAGATTCGACGATGTCGCCTTTCTTCTGCTCTTTCCAAGTGTTGAAAGCGCTGAATTTGTCAAGGATGACGTTCCATTCAGTTTCGGAAATGCTCTCTTGATTGGGGAAGTCTTTGTCGAAAACCAGCTTTTTGAGGTTGTCGAAGTCGCTTTGCCAAGCGGGGTTGATGCCGCCGTTAAGGGGAAGCAGACATTTGTTGGAGACACGTGCCAGCGGGTAGGCGGCAATTTCTTCAGCACAGGCCGACAAATCTTTCTGACTGATATCTCCGATGCGTTCTGCGGAGATGTCTAGAGTGGGGGCGCATTCGTTGTTGAAGGCGGAGAGCTTGCAGCGCATGAAGTAGTCGGCAATCTTGTTTTTCAGCGTGTTGCAGGCATTCAGGGCCTCTTCGGTCTGATCACCATACGGGAAGATGTGTTCGCGGTCGGCTTGCGCGGAGGCTTGCCATTCGTCGTATTCGCGGCAGGCTGTGTAAAATTGCTCTAACTGTTCGGCATTGATGCCCTCTTCACCGCTGCGGTCATTGGTGATGCCGACGGTTTCCATACAGTGCTTGATGATTTCCTGTAACTTCTCGTCATCGGTGGTCTTCATCGTGATGACACCGTCGCCGTTGAATCTCGTCTTTTCAAAAATGGCAATGCTGTCGGAGGTGTCCGCAATGGAGATAGTCTCTTTGTCGAGCTCCAAATTGGCGAGTATCTGCTTGGCTGAGTTGTGAAGCTTGAGCCCTTCTTCGTTTTCTGTGTTCAGTTCGGAAAGAGGGAATTCTTCTTCGGGATGTATCAGGATGTCAGGGTCCTTGAGTACGGATGTGAGCCAGTTGGCGGCTTCCACCACTTCGTTGGCGTGGATTTTGCCGTCATGGTTGGTGTCCATCATCGTCAATGTGTTCTCGTCAAATTCCAACCCCTTGACGGGACAGCTGAGTACTGTCCATAACTTTTGGTCGAGTTCCTTGAGGTGGGCGATGTCTTCGCCTGTCGTAATGCTGACGCGGGTGGCCTTGCCCACGGTGAAAAATTTCCAATTGTAGCCTGTTTGTCTTTTTCGCATATTGATGTTTTTTTTTGAGGCGGCAAACGTACATAAAATTCAGAGAAGATGTTGCATGTGATGGAGGCGTTTTTATTATTGGGAAAAAGTGAGAAATAAGAAATTAAGAAGCCAGATTTATGGTCTTGAAAAAAATGTAAATTTGCACGCTAAAAATAAACGATTATGAAAATACCTGCATCCGAACTGCCGCGCCAGAATGACGGCGCCATTTACCATCTGAATCTACATGCCGACGAACTGGCTGACAATATAATATTGGTCGGGGATCCCGGTCGCGTGCCGATGATTTCCAAGCATTTCGATACTATCGAGGTGCAGAAGCAGAACCGCGAACTCATCACGCATACGGGCACGTACCGAGGCAAGCGCGTGTCCGCCATCTCTACTGGGATGGGCACTGATAACATTGACATTGTCCTTAACGAGCTGGACGCCGTGGCCAACGTCGATTTGCAGGCTATGGAGGTGAAATCCGAACACCGTGCGCTCAATATGGTGCGCATAGGCACTTCCGGAGCTCTGCAGCCCGACATCGAAGTGGGCTCTTATGTGGCCTCCGCCTTCGGCTTCGGCATTGACGGCGTACTGCAATTCTACGATCATGGCGATTGGAGCGACGAAGAACTTGTGAACTCCTTTATCAAGCATACAGGATGGAACGATCGACTGCCGCATCCGTATTGCACGCCGGCATCGCCCGAACTGCTGCAGCGCATTGCCTTCGATATGTATCAGGGCATTACCGTCAGCGCACCGGGCTTCTTCGGCCCGCAAGGCCGCCAGGTGCGCGCCCAGTTGGCCTTCCCGGAACTGAACCGCAAAATCGAGACGTTTCATTATAACGACCGTTCCATTACCAATATGGAGATGGAATGCTCTGCCATCTATGGCTTGGGCAACATGCTCGGACATCATCCGCTCACGGTCTGCTTGATTATTGCCAACCGCGTGACTGGTAAGTTCTTAGACGACTATCACGACAAAATGGAAGCACTGGTGAAAACAGTGCTCGACAGATTCTAATAAGAAACAGAATGTTGCGCTTAGTGCGCACGATAGACGATAACGACGCCTTCGCCATGCAACTCAATGGTGAAGGCGTTTTCTGTTGCCTCGTTGAGGCTGCCTTCCCATAGATGCTTGAAGCAACGCTTGTGAACGGGATATTTCAGTCCGTGGAAAGTGAGCGGCAAGTTTTCGTTTTTGGTGAACACGGAGACCTGCTGACCCGGAATGGCGGGTAGGGTGGTGCTCTTTCGGATAACATTGAAAGTTCCGTGGTCGGTTATCATCACGAGGTCGAGATGCTCGCTGTAGGTGGCCATGATGCTGATGTTGGCGATGAAGTGGTCGTCGCGTAGGCCCTCGCAACCGAGCAGCGCGATGTGGTCGAGATGGTGTGCGCTGCAGTATTTGAGCGCCTTCTGCAGGTCGTTGTACTCTTCGCTTCTGTCCGGGGCGAGAATGTCGTGCCAGCGTTCCAAGTCCTCCGGCCTCATCGAATCGCAGTCACCGACCAGCACGGTGGGTGTCAGGCCGTGTGCGGTTAGCTTGTCGATGGCACCGTCACAACAGATAAGATGCTCGGCGTGGCGCAGCATCTCCAGCGCCGCGGCACTCTCAGGAAATGCTCCGTTGGCCAATATGATGGTTGCATAGTTCATTGTTGTCACTATCATTTATCGTTACTTAAACTTCGTTTGCCGCCTCCTTTTGAAGCTCGTGCTTTGCAAGTGCTCTGGCAATCAGTAGGATTGCAAATATAACCACGCAAAATATGATCAAACAGATCAATGCGCGAAGGCCTTCACCCGGAAGGTACGTTTTCAACCAGTGGTAAAAGGGCTTTAAACCCAAAAAGACTAAAAAAACTGCGCAACAACTCGAAATCCAGGTATTTGCATCGTTAATGCGGCGCTCCTGCTTTTTCAAAATGCGCACCTGTGATTTATATTCCACGTATATCCATAATATGATTACGGCAATGGAAATGATGATTTTTACAATGGTCCAACTCATAATTTTTGAAAACGAATGCAAAGATATAAAAAATCAGGAAACGATTTACCTTATTTGCACTTATAAAAATAAGGGAGCTATATATCTGTTGACCCGAACTCTTGAAATAAGAAGGAAGATTGATACCTGTTGGCGGTAAAAAAGATCTAACATAATCACCTTGTCATCCCCCACACACATTTAGTGCAAAAGCAAATTTTGCGCCACCATAAATTCCCCTTTTCGCAGAAGGGGTGCCCGTAGGGCGGGGTAGTGGTATGAAAGTTTGTAGAGCATCCTTATATGTTGATTTTAAACAAGGTACGGCTGCGCCGTGATGTTTATGTCACTACCCTGGCTTTCAGCCAGCCCTTCTAATATAAGGGGAATGCGTGCCTCCGTTCGGGCAGACCCGATGGTAATATAAACGTTTCGGGAAGGATTGTGAAGAGATCATTACCTATAGGACACATGACAATTTTTGCCAGCATGATATTTACCATTCAAATCATATCCTGCCACTTAGGTCAACATGTATATAGTCACCAAAAATACTGGGAAACAAGAGATGTTGAAATAAGGGCAATTCTAAATAAAACACATTGATAATCAAATAAATATTCGTATATTTGCCGCAAATTTGAAGAGAAAATGGATACATACAAAAGGGCATACAGAAAGCTTGGCAACCAAGGTTTATTTGATTCAGAAGAAAGAACTTCAATGTTGAACGCATTGGGAAATCCGCTGGAAAGACTTTCTGAAACGATTGATTTCGAGATGTTTCGTGAGACGTTGGAGATGGGCTTGTATAAGGAGCGTCTGACGAACGCGGGAGCAAAGCCCTACGACTATGTGCTGATGTTCAAGATACTCGTGCTTCAACGGATGTACAATTTGAGCGATGAGCAGACCGAATACCAGATTGTTGACAGAACGAGTTCCCGGAATTTCCTCGGACTTGCAAGCGGCTACAAGAACCACGCAAAGGTCGATGCCAAGAGCAAGCTGATAAAGAAGGCGGTGACCACGAGTGCGGAACAGCACGACTCCGTTCCGACCAGGTTGCTGATAGACAATGACGACAGAGGTCAGGAAGTCATACGGGATGTTCAGCCGCGTTGTCGGTTTGGCGCGAAATGCCGCCAGAAACACCTTGACCAACCTGGTTTACAACGTGTGCCGATATGAGCAAATAGTACGATTAGGAATGAATTGATTTGTGTAATATATTGATATACAACAACTTTACCCCTATAAAATAATGATGAAAAGTTAGAAAATAGAAGAAAATTTGTATCTTTGCCGCGTTGTTCACTTTGAATTTTGGCTAACGGACTTCACGAAGTTCAGAGGGACGGAGAGAAAATGTTAAAAATAGAAGTCCCCATAACAATTAAAAACAAAATGTATGAGAAATGTAAAAGTACTCTTTCAATTATTGGTTTTATCTGCTTTGTTTGCGGTTATCTTTCCCCCCGTCTCCGCCCAAGGTGAGTGGAAGTGGGCGAATTATTGGAGCGGGAACGGAGGAACCGCTAATGAATATTACAACCAAATCGTTAAAACTGCTTTAGACGAGGCTGGGAACATATATGTTTTTGGAGAGATTGGGGGGCAGCCGACTTTCAATGGTCAAACTTTGCAGTTTACCAGCTATCCTTATGCGTTTAACATAGGCAAACGGTCAAGTATACTGGCCAAATTTGACAGCCTCGGCAATATGTTATGGTATAAGATGGTGAAATCCAGTGATCAAGTTCATTGTCTCTCACATTGGATGGAAGTGAGAGATAACAAAGTTTATATTTCAGGGAATTTGTCTTTGGAATATGTAGATTACAATGCTACTGTTAACAATGTTTGGCTATACTATTTTGACACTTTGATTACTGGGCCGCAAGTCCACGAGATACCGGTGGAGCAGCGGATACCGCCATTCAAAACTGGCAGGTATACCTATTTTGCCACATTTGATTTGGATGGTAATCTACTTGACAACCATTTTGTTACAACTTTGTCAAGAAAAATCTCAACAGGCGGGGTGCGCGGAGAATATGGGTTGTGCAATCCTGTGGTTACATGTGCTCCTTTTCACATAGATAGGAATGGCAACACTTATGTGTACACAAACTTCCAATATGAGGGGTACGAAAGCGACCCATACACTATAATAGTGGATGGGGATACAAGCAAAACGTATGATGTGTATTTGCCGGGAAACGTACAATCTCTAGATGGTAGTTTTTTTAACGGTATGATGTATAAATTTTCACCTGACTGGGAACTGTTGTACGCCAGGCCGATGGTGGACCACACAGAAGGCATCGCCACCTCTTGGGAATTGTTGCACGACAGTATTAACCCTCATTTTAAATTTTATATACATGGCTTATCTGTTGATGAAAATGACAATATGTATGTTTCGGGACAACTGTCATTGGATCTTTCTGCTGGCTATGGAGACGACTTGCACCAATATCCGGTTCTCTTATACTGGGACAGCACGAACTATTGCAGTATGCAGGATGTTACATCAGCGAATCGTACGGGCTTTATCGTTAAATATGATACCAGTGGGACAGTGCAATGGTGCAATCAGACGTTCACCCGGGGGAATCATTATCAGGCTGCTTACGCTGCTTTTGCCGGATCCTTTGTGTCTGACGGCTCTGTCTATGTCAATGGACAAGGAGGGGTGATCAATGAAGGGCAAAACGGACTTGTCTATTTTGACGACGAGAGCCACCCGTTGCAACGGTACCAGCAAAGTAGTTCCAACCAGACTTTTTTTGTCCGATATGATGCCCAGACAGGCAATTATCTCAATCAGGGGGTCGCACCCTGCATCGATGCGATGTGTGGAAGATTTCCTGCGGTTATTAACAACCGGGTATTTGCTTATGCAAACCCGCTGAATGTCCAAAAGATATGTCAGTGGACGAATAATGGAGAGTTTATAGATAAAATTGATTTCAACACCTATGGGGATAGAAATCCTTCAGTTTTAGCCAATGACCAAGGGAGGCTTATTTTTTACAGTAGTGTGACGGGGCCGGCGGCGTTTTCCAATAGTGTTTCTGCGAACTGTCCTTCAGGACAATCTTCCGCAGTGTTTGCCCTCTATTACGACCCGAGTTTTGCGGAGCCGTATTTAGGTGACACCACGGGCATTGCAGACCGTGGAAGTCTTAGCCGTGCGGTGGTGCGCGCGTACCCCAATCCTGCCACGGACAAGGTGACGGTGGAAGTAATGATGCCCCTTGAGGATGGCGAAATCTTTTTGGGAGACGTCACCAGCAACTTCACAATGGAGCGCGTCACGGTCACGGACCTCACGGGGAAAGTGGTCTTGCAACGCACCGTGAGCGGCACCCGCACAGAACTGGACTTCAGCGCCCTGCCCGCCGGCACCTACATCATCACCGCCAGCGGCGAGATGGGAGAATGGGAAGGCAAGGTGGTGAAGAAGTGAGGTGGAAATTTAATTAATTGCATTTCATTTTTTTGTATCTTTGCCCCATTCTTCAACAAGAAAAACCTCAAATTATGCATAGCAATATTATCCTCTATACTACAGATAACGGAAACGTGAGTGTTCAAGTGCAGTACGAAGACGGCACATTTTGGCTCACCCAAAAAAGGATGGCAGAACTGTTTGGCGTGGAAGTTCCAACTGTCAACTATCATCTTAAGGAAATATTTCAAACGGGTGAAATTCAAGAAGATCGAACTATTAGAAAAATTCGAATAGTTCAAAAGGAAGGAAAGCGCAAAGTGGAACGCGAATTGGACTTCTATCACCTTGATGCGATTATTGCTGTTGGATATCGAGTGAACAGTCGTGAGGCCACACAATTTCGCATTTGGGCCACACGAACACTCAATGAATTCATAACCAAGGGTTATGTGCTTGACAAGGAACGATTAAAACAAGGCGAACAATTCGGAAAAGACTATTTCGAGGATTTGCTTGAACAAATTCGAGAAATACGTGCCAGTGAACGTCGTTTTTACCAAAAAATAACTGATATCTATTCTTTAGCAACAGATTATGACAAAAACGCACTCATAACGCATGAATTTTTCGCCTCAGTTCAAAACAAACTCCATTGGGCAATCAGTGGGCAAACGGCCGCTGAAATCATATATAATTCTGCTTCTGCCGATAAACCCAATATGGGATTGACCACGTGGCGGCATGCTCCCGATGGTAAGATTTTGAAATCTGATGTTACAGTGGCCAAAAACTATTTGGATGAAAAACACATCGCCGGGCTGAACCGCATTGTTTCAGCATATCTCGATTTGGCGGAAGACCGCGCCGAACGTGAGATTCCGACTACAATGCAACAATGGGCAAATATCCTGACTCAATTTTTAGAAGTTGCAGAATACCCCATACTTCAAGATGCGGGTAAAATCACCGCCCTTGAAGCCAAAATAAAAGCAGAGCGCGAGTATGAGATTTTCCGAAAAATCCAAGACCAATATTACATTTCCGATTTTGACAAAGAAATCAAACGTTTAAAAGGCAAATAATCTAAAGAACTTAACATTTTAACCCTAAATATTATGAAAAAACACTTTACACTTATTTTCACGTTATTCCTGCTTCTCCTCCAGATTCCCGCCTCCGCCCAGGGCGAGTGGAAGTGGGCGAACTACTGGAGCGGGACAGGTGGAGAACCTGGACTTTTATATAATTATGTCTCTAAAACGGCGTTTGACGAGGATGGAAATGTCTATATTTGGGGGGTAATGGGAGGTCAGCCAACTTTTAACGGCTCGACCTTTCTGTTTATCAATAATCCACAAGTTTATGGATTAAGCAGACGGACTTCTTTGTTGACCAAATTTGACTCACTTGGCAATATGTTGTGGTACAAGGTGGTGAAGTCAAAAGAAAGGGAATGTTACTCACATTGGATGGAAGTGAAAGACAACAAAGTCTATATATCAGGAAATCTATCAATAGGAGATGTGGATCATGATGTATCTACGTGGCTCTATTATTTTGACACGCTCATCACAGCCTCACAAGCACACGCGATACCGGAGGATCAAAGGTTACCCCCCTACAAACCTGGGGTGTACACTTATTTCGCCACTTTTGATTTGGATGGCAATCTGCTTGACAATCATTTTGTAAATGCTTTAACAAGGGAGTATGTTGGAGGCGACATCCGTGGTGAGGAGCCGCTGTGTTTGCCAAATCTGGGATGTATTCCTGTTCATGTTGACAATGAGGGCAACACATACGTGTTCACAAGATTAGGATATAATGGGGGCGAAAGCGATCCTTATACCATACAGATTGACGGGGATACCAACAGAAAATACGACATATACCTGCCAGGTAATGTAAATTTGACCCAAGGCTGTTTGTATACGGGTATGATGTATAAATTTTCTCCCAGTTGGGAATTGCTGTATGCAAAACCAATGGTGGAACACACGGAAGGAATAGCCACTTCTTGGGCGTTACTTGGGGATAGTGTCAATCAACGTTACACGATATGGATACAAGGGCTATCATTCGATGAAAGTGACAATATGTACGTGTCTGGTAATATATCATTGGCTATAGGTTCAAATCATGGCGAAGGAATACATCAATATCCCATTCACATATATTGGGACAGCACGCATTATTCAACGATGCAGGATTGGAGTTCAATTGATGAAATGCCTTTTCTTATCAAATATGATTCCGACGGGAAAGTCCTTTGGAATAACCAAATATACACAGTGGGCAGTCCTAAACCAGGTGCTCAAAATTTTGTGGGGGCAAAATGGAGAGGTAGTTTCTATGCTGACAATCACATTTACGTTGTAGGTCATGGGGCAGTGAAAAGCGCTGCATCATTGAGCTTTGATGATCAAGGTCACTATTTACAACCATTCACGGACAACCACTTTACAACGGCTTTTTTTGTCAGATATAATGCAACTACCGGTCAATATACAAATTATGGAATTATTCCTGCTGAAAACGCCCAAACAGCGCAAATACCGGCTGTTTCAGGCAATCGGATTCTTTCATTTTCAAATAAGAACGCAATATATCAATGGTGTATTGACGGAACATTTATCAATGAAATCAGCCCAAGCTCAATCAGTTTCGAAGGATTGCGCTATTCTTCTCTCCTTATTGACGACAACGGAAATCTCTTATTAGGCTTTCCCACCACGTCTTCGGGAATTATCGGAAATGGAATCTCCTATGGCAACCCAACAGGAGAGTCCAGCTCCATTTTTGCTCTCTACCACGACCCCGAATTTACCACGCCATATGTGGGTGTACCCAATTATGGAGAAAATTATTCCAATTTGAAAATTTGGCCAAACCCCACAAACAGCTTACTTTATATTGAAAATAACAACACTCCAATTGATTACATCACCATTATGGACGTGAACGGAAAAACACTGTTAAAGGAAATTGTTGGAAACAGCAACTTTGTGGTGAATGTAAATCGGTTACCGATGGGAACCTATCTATTGGAAACAGTTTGCAAAGACCAAGTATCCATCAATAAATTTGTCAAATCCAATTATTAACCAAAAATCATACCGTTATGAGAAAAAATCTTTTCTTTTTATTTGTTTTACTGTCGTTAGGCAGTTTAATCACTGTACGCGCCCAATCAGGGTGTGAACTGTACATCAACACCGATTTTGACTCGGAATGTCTGATTACAGACTACCTCAAACGGAACCATATTCCTTGGGAATTAGGACTTCAAGATTGTATGCTCGCATGCAAAGGAAACACAGTCAAATACACGGCGGTATGCTCGAATGCTTCCCAATACTCTTGGGTTATTGCAGGTGCTTCCAATTATTACTTCATCAACCAAGGCAAAACCGCCGTAGTAACGTGGGGCTACGGTACGACTGGAAACATCTCTGTTAGCGTGGTAGTAGGCGACACAAATACCTGTACGGCAGAGACCTGCGTTCTTCTGATGGATTCTCCCGAAGCAAACAGTTCGTCAGTTCCCTCTTTTTACTATAACCAAGACGGGGAGAAAGTTATTGAAATATGCATGGGAGAGACCATTGAGTTTACTGATATGAGTTCGGCGGCACAAACGCCCATAACAGGGTACTATTGGGAAAGCGAATTTGGTGCGGCATCAACTCAAAACTACACACTAACTCCGTTTGATGAAGGAGAATTTATACTCACCCATTGCGTACGCAATGAATGCGGTTGCGAAAACTGCGAGACATACATAATCAAGATAAAAGCAAAGGTTGAGCTTGAACTTTCCTGCTATGGTACGGTATGCGAGCATACCACTGCCAATTATACTTTAATCAATCCACCTTGCAGCGAATATATATGGAATGTGGAGGGTGGTTCCTTGGAGGGACAAGGTACGCCGAATATCACCGTACATTGGGGTAGCCCCGCATCAGGATATGGGGTCATTTCATTGGACGCTTCTAAATGCAAAACAGAATGTGATGGTTTACTTTCCATCCAAATTCCCGTCATCACAAGCAATGCAGAGATTTCCGGGCCGGAAGTGGTGTGCGTGGGTGAAATGCAGATTTACGAATTGCCAAGATGGGGTTCCACGGAATACACATGGTGGAACAACAACAGCACTTGTTTAAATGTCCACAATAGTGAGACTCCTAACCAGTATATGTTGGAATTCACTCAACCGGGAATAGTCACCATTGGGGCAAATTTTATCTGTCGTTTTTTAAATTGCGGCTACTTGGTGTCGGCTCCAAAAACTATCGTTGTCAAGGATACCATGAGCATCCTATCTGATGACAACACACTTTGCAAAGGTTCAACAGGCACTTTTCACACCACTCACACCAATTCGGTGCAATGGAAGGTGTATGACGAGAACAATCAGCAAATATATTCCACCAATGCTGTCACATTATCCTACACTTTTACCTCAGCTGGCAATTTCAAAATCACAGCCTCGCACAATGACTATTGCAAAGTGGTTGAGTATCACGTTGCGGTTTTGGATAATCCTCCTGCACTTACCTCAACCACTGGAGCACATGTGGCTTGTACAAACAGTTCCATCCTACTTAAAGCCACTCCAACACATCCGCGCTATTATATCGTTTGGGAACCCGTCTGCTCATCTGCAAATCCCACCTCTGCTGAAGGAAACGAAGTGACTATCACGTATGGCAATGAAGTATGCGATGTGGCAGTCTATCAGGTTGATAACGAGTATAACTGCCGATCAGAAGCATATATTCATGAAGTTGATACTTTCCATCTGCTGCCTCATGGGTTGCCTGCAATTACAACAGCTTGTGCAGGTTCAACAGTTTGTTTTAATGTTCCTGACCAATCGCCTGATGTCACATACGAATGGATTATCAATCCTGCCAATGCTGCTTCCATAGATAGCAGCGACCACCTTCGACCGTCAATTTGTATTCTCACTAACCACCTGAACGTAACACCGCCTTATTGGGTGGATGTGACTTTGAAAAGAACCTACTGTTCTGATTTGAAAGTGAATGAAACAGTTCGACTTTTGATTGAAGATGTCGCTGCTCCTGCTTTGAATTGCCCTGATACTGTATGTGAAAAAGATCTTGAAACACTGACGGCAATTGGGAATACTCAAGTTGCCAGTCATTACACATGGGCTTTTTCCGACACCTCGCAAATATTCCATGGAACAACAGTAACACGCAGATTCTATACACTTGGTTATGTTTATGTGACAGTAACGTACCAACCAAATCCCAATTGTGACCCTGTGGTTGTTAACGACACTATTTGGGTGAATAGTATCCCCTATGCTAATATCACGCGAAACGGGAACAATTTGCAAGTGCAATCTTATGCAAATGTCAATTATGTTTGGTCGTATAATGGATCTACCGTTGATAACGCCACTACAAACACTTGTCCTTTGATGGGTAACGGGGTTTATTGTTGCACAATCACCAGTACGGTCTCTCCATATTGTTCAGATAGTGACTGTTATACGTTATCACCAGGGACAGAAGACACATGCATACATGTGACCACTGCTACCGTTAATAGGATTTGTAACGATGTTACTGTCAGTGTTACTTCCCATCTGGGACCACAGTATTCGTGGTCATTATCCACCTACCAACACGGCTCTTATTGTTCACCAACACAATCCTCTAATTCTACAATTGCTCATTTCAATGTTGTCGGAAATCATTATGTATATGCACATGCGGTAGTCAACGGGCAGTGTTACACAGGGAAAGAACCTGTGCCGGTCGATTGTGTGCCTGCCATATCATTATCATACGACTGCTATGGTCATATCGTTGTGAAAGACATTTCACAATATCGCAATGGTTACACTGTTCCAAACAGAACGGTTACCGTTGCAGGTACAAACTTAACAGCGACCATTTATTCACCTCAAATGTCCGTGTCTATACCAACAGCCACGTTACAAGCTGGAACATATACCATTTCAATGTCTGTTGGCACTACTGGCTGTGTTTGCTCCAAAGAGATAGCATTAGAACCGAATCCGACAATTACAAGTATAGATATTCCGGCTAATATGTGTACTTCTACACCATTCTTGTTTACAGCAACAACCACTGGGACTATTGTCAAGTACGAATGGGATTTTGGAGACAACTCCTCTAATGAAGGAGATAGTATATACCATACTTATAATTTTGAACATACACAATACACTTGTGTTCATCTTGTAGTGACCAATTCTTTAGGATGTTCAGCTGTTAAGGATTCTTGCATAACAGTTATTTCCAGTGTTTTAGACCCTGGATCGTTAGAACCTCTTTCTTCGACACAAGTTTGTCCAGGCACGGCAAGAGCCATTAGATTTTACTCTTATGCACCCAACACTCTTTATTCTTGGTCTCCTGCAAGTCTCACCACTGACAATTCTCTAAACAATTGTAATGTATATCAAACAGGCGATTACTATGTGACAGCCATTGATTCCAATTATGGCTGTAGGGCAAAAGCCATGCGCAATGTCGGATTCTTGACAGCACCATGGGCACGAATAATCGGAAACACCGAATACTGCTTGGGTGAAACTGTCAATCTTAATGGAAATACAGGCGCAAACAACACCTATACATGGACTATCGCCGAAATGCCGGGTTTCACTTCTACGGGTTCCACACTTTCTTTCACTCCTTCCCAACCGGGTACATACACAGTAACCCTTACTGTGAGCAATCCGGGCAACTGCAGTGCCACGGCAACCTGCACTTTAACGGTTAATCCCAAGCCAGCTGTGCCCTCTATCGCTTTTTCAGGCAACCACTGCATCCACACTCCGCCTGTGGAAGTGAGTTCCACGAATGGACAGAGTTTGTACTGGAGTAATGGTTACCACGGAACTACAGCCTATTCTTATTCAGACGGATACCTCACTGCACATTATATTGACCCATCTACCGGATGCCGCTCATACGATGCCCAAATCTTCATTGAGCCGGCTCCCGATTTTGATGCACTGCTGACAGGGTGTTACAGAATGTGCCCCGAACAATTCCAGTATGATTTACCCATCTATGGCATTTATCCATACATGTCTGGATACTTGAATTGGGATTGGATATTCCAGCCTACAGGTTCGATATATACTGTGGTTGATCAAAATCCTCAGTTGCCTCTGATTGATTTTGGCACTTATTACTTGGATGCCACATATACGGCTGGATGCACAGTCGAATCACCAGAACTAATCATTGATAAGGCTCCGGTTTGTCCTTGTGATAGCGTAAGTTTCAAGCCACATCAACCTGTTTGCTGGGTGGATGGTTGTAAAATGCACTATTCATTTAATTACACCATTTGCAATGAGAGTTCCCAACCGTTGAAATTTGACGATATTCAGACTATTATGGGAGGTAATGTTTTATCAGCCAGTCCATTGCCTCTTTATGTCGCTCCAGGTGCTTGTGAGGATATTGATATTGAGATTGCATTTACTGATTTTGCGTCAACCTCCGTTGAATTCACTTTCATAGACCATTCCCGCAATTGTGAAGTCAAATATGTGGAAAATATAGATTGGCAGTCCTGTGTTGAGGTAGGATGTGAGGGCGTTTCTGATTATTCAACTGAATTTTTTTATGAATTTAGCACATCTCATGAAAGCTCCTACTACCAATTCCATATCCCTTTGCCTGCCGCACAGAGTGTGTTGTCGGTTTGGAGCAAGCCTTCCCAGGTGATTGATTTTACAGGAAACGGAAGTTATCCTGTTGAATTAGACGGACTTCTGATGCTCGATTATGGCCTGTTGTCGCAGATGTTTGTAAACGACCAGCCGATATGTATTTATTTTATAGCATGTATTGATGGAGAAAATTTGTGTTATGATTCTATTTGCATACCTCCACACATTCTTTGGGAGCAAATCCCCGATGATTTACGACAATTGGTTGATCCCTCCATGTCAGACAATGACTTTACAAGAAGCCTCCGATTCAATATGGGTGTTCAGCAGGAAAACAAGCCGTATCTTGCACCCAACCCGGCACATAACGAGGTGACCGTGATGGGCATTGCGCCGGAGAATGTGGCTGAAATCACAGTTCTAACCTTACAGGGCGGACAGGTCGCCGATTTCCGCAACGACTACCGATTCAATGTCAGTCGTCTGGCCAAAGCCACCTATATTGTCCGTGTGGTCACCACCGACAAGCAGGTGTATTATTTGAAGCTGGTGAAACAGTAGTGTGTTCCTATTACAACGATATTCAAAGAGGGCTTTCGGGTCCTCTTTTTTTATGCTTTTTCTTTCCTTTGGGCGACCGGGCACGCTATCCGTTCAAATTTCGCACTGGCGTGCTCATAACCACTTCTATCGTTGTCGCGGCATTAGGGAAGACGAAAACGCAGTCAAAGACCACGACATCGTTTTCCCTAACCGTCCCAACCTGTGACGGACGTTTGAACCATCTTTGCCAAAACATCAGTTATGGCAAAGTCAAGTTCCCGCAGGGTGCCCATCTACATCAACGGCAAGGAGGTGGAGGCCTCCGTCAAGCAGATTCGTTCCGAGATGAACAAGCTCGTCAACGAGCAGAACC
>JAKSMC010000008.1 GCA_024400835.1 Bacteroidales bacterium | reverse complement strand
ACAACCAGATTGTGAAGGCCGCTGCTGACTCTCTGATTTCCACCCGCGAACTGACAGACTCTTTGAGCAACTATACTGAAACCAGCAAACTCTGCGAATATATCACGACGAACTGTACCGATATCGCATTGGATTCTGAAATTCCTACTGTAAACAACAGTACGATTACTATAAAACAAGGCGACAGCAATCTGGGTTCTTTCACCTTGAACCAAGAAGGTGAAACTACGATCACCATCCCGACAGCTGACGCACAAGCTCAATCCGACTGGGCTCAGACTGACGACACGAAGGCCGACTACATAAAAAACAAACCCAACATCGAAAAGATTGTTCGCGACTCCCTCGTCAACGGCAACTCAGCCATCAACAGCGTCGTTGACACCATCGTCAACAACCAGATTGTGAAGGCCGCTGCTGACTCTCTGATTTCCACCCGCGAACTGACTGATTCTTTGAGCAACTATACTGAAACCAGCAAACTCTGCGAATATATCACAACGAACTGTACCGATATCGCATTGGATTCTGAAATCAGTAACAAGACTGTCACTATCAAGGCTGCAGACGGCACAACAACTGTCGGCTCTTTCACGCTCAATCAAAACACGGATGTCACGATTACGCTTCCTACATCTGCCACCCAGGAACAAGCTGACTGGAACCAAACGGATAATACAAAATCTGACTACATCAAGAACAAACCTACCACTATTAGTGGATACGGAATTACCGATGCTTATATCAATACGACAACAAGAGTTATCACCTTGGGCGATAAAACTATCACTGTTCCTGAAATTCCTGCCAACAATACTACGGCTGACAACCTCTGCGACCAAATTGCTGCTGCTAATTGTCCATCTATCGCTTACGTTGCCAACAACAACACCTTCAGCAAGAAGAACACCTTCAACGACACGGTGAAAATTACCGGCACGGCAATGGTTCCGACCATTTTGACCTCCGAAGGCACCCTTATTAAAACCACAGGCAATGTGGATAGCTGCCTGTTGGCCATCAACTATTGCGATATGAAAAACTATGTCAAATCCGCTATCGAAAACATCGAAATCTCCGGTGGCGGTGACAGCCCAATGGACTGCGCCGCAGTTAAATCTTGCGTTAAGGATGCGTTAGCTGACAATAACAGCACCATCAACCACGCTGTTGATACCATCGTTGAAAATCATCTCGCAGACTACACCATTAAAAACTGCAACGATGTCATCACTTGTGTTAACAACGCTATCGCAGATGGTACATCCACCACCAATTTGGCAATTGATACCATTGTTAAGAATGTTGCTAATAATTTGATTAAAAAGGCTGCTGCAGACTCTCTCATCAGCGCTCGCGAGCTGAAAGATTCTTTGAGCAACTACACTGAAACAAACAAACTTTGTGATTATATCACTACGAACTGCTCAGAAATCGCACATAAAACAGATATTCCTACTGTAAACAACAGCCAAATTACAATTAAGGATGCATCTAATACTACAGTTGGTTCCTTTACATTGAACCAGTCTGGAGCAACAACGATCATCCTTCCTGCAAGCGCAACCGTCAATGACGCTATTCTCACGATTACAGACGGAACCAATACGTACAAGAAGGAATTTACAGCAAACGACGCTGACGATCAAACCGTAACGCTTTCAAAAGCTGCTTTCACGGGAAGTTACACAGATCTTTCCAATGCCCCGACATTGGATATTGATGGTCAAAAAATCATCATTGGCAATGAAAATATTATTGTTCCCGCTGCTGCCAACAATGCTACCATTACTATTCAAAATAATGGTACTACTGTAGGTGCCTTCTCCGTAGATGCATCCAGCAATGCTACTATCAATATCATTGATGAACAAACCAGCAAAAGATATACTGCTACTAACAATCAAACTTCTTTTGCTTTAACTGTTCCTTCTGGTCAAACGGTGAATACCACCGGCAGACTCGTTCAATTCTACATCAACGGTGTGTATGTTGGAGACAACAAAGACGGCGTTGTCACGGTAAGTGGTTCTACTGTTACTTATGTTCCGGCACAGAATGATGGCTATGCGCTCGTGGCTGGTGATAGAGTTCAAATCGTATATTGGACTAAGAAGTAATTAATTGATACAATGAATAGTGGGCAATGTTTTTCATTGCTCACTATTCATCTTCATATTGGAAATTCATAAAAAATAAAATTGATGATGAAAAATCACAATCATGTTTTTTTATTACTTGGACTGCTGATGTACTTCGGCTCAACACTCGCGCAGAATGTGGAAGCAGGCGTGACTTCAATAGGTAAGGAAGTTGATTGCTCTACTATAAATCCTTCTGTAGATAAAGCTGTTGATGAATATGGCAGAGTGGTATTGGCCCCGCGCGTGACGCGGAACGGAAAGTTGCTTACGCCAGTGTGTGCCGTTATTCCAGAAATTTTTATTTGCGAAGACAACGATTTTGGCGAAATCCACTTGACGGGATTGAATGATGTTGTCAAGGTGGAAATCCTCAACAGTAGTAATGAGATTGTTGCAACTGACAATTCTCCCGCTGTTGGAAAAGCCTTTGAACGCTTGCCTTCAGGTATTTATACGGTTCGTGCTTTTTCCTCAACAGGCCATTCTGCTACGCAAACCGCGAATATAATTAAAAACTATACTCATTGTACTGTCTCCCATATCAACCCCAACGAAATGGGTGCAACTTCTACGCAGTTGGACAGCGTTCGAGACCACCAAGGCAATTGGTACGAAGTCGTTCAAATCGGCAGCCAGTGTTGGCTGAGAGATAATATGCGTGCTACGACGAGTCCATCAACAGGCAGTAAAATTACGATGGATAAGGTCTTTTCCTATTCGTCTAAGTCCGCGGCATGGTATGACAATGATTCAACAAAATATAGCAAATATGGTGTGCTGTACAACTGGTGTGCTGCCGTTGACACGTTCTATGCTGCAAACGGCGAACCTGAGTTGGCGAATCGCGTAGATACCATATATTGGCCTTGTGATTTATCCGCCGGTCCTCGTAGGGGTATCTGTCCGGAAGGCTGGCACATGCCCACGGATGACGAATGGCATGTGTTGGAACTTAATGTGATCACAGACTACGACACTCATGTTGATCCTTACGTTGGCACTTTCAATGGTATGTGGGCTGGTAAGTTGGCCATCGGCTGCGACTGGGACCCGGAGGGCGCTCTTGCTACTGCCCCAGGTAATTATTCCTATGTCGAGCGTAATAGCACGGGCTTTTCCGCGCATCCGGCCGGCGTCTACTATAAGGAATTCGGAGATCTCGGCTGGGCCACTATGTTCTGGAGTGCTACTAATCCCACTGATGCTGAAGCATACAGTCGTACTTTGTTCTCCGACTTGGAGGGTGTGCGTAAGCAATTAAACGGCAGGCAGGACGGCTTCTCCGTCCGTTGCGTGCGCAACAACTAACATCAAACAACTAAGAATTAACCTTAAATCTCATAAGGGCTTCGCTTCCCAATGGTGAAGCCCTTAAAAAATCTCGATTTTTTCGAGGCAAAGCACTATTATCTTATGAAAAGCAAATTATACGCAGTCTTTTGCGCTGTTTTTATTTTTACGATCTGCCAAACAGTGTATGCCCAGGAAGATAAGGGCGTGACGGCATCAGGAAAGGAGGTGGATTGCTCCACTATTGATCCTTTGGTGGATAAGACCGTGTCAGAGCATGGCAAGGTCGTCTTGAGCCCGCGCGTGACGCGGAATGGAAAGTTGATTACGGCAGAATGTGCCCCTATCATCCCCGTTATTGATATTTGTGAAGACAACTTTTATGGCGAAATCACTCTGACAGAGGTGACAGATGTTGTAAGAGTGGAAATTCTCAGCAGCAATAATGAGATTGTTGCAACCGATGATTCCCCAGCTGTTGGAAATGTATTCCTCGGTTTGCCTTCCGGGACTTATACTGTGCGTGCTTTTTCCTCAACAGGTCATTCTTCTACACAAACCGCAAATTTAGTTAAAAACTACACCCATTGTGATGTCACCCATCTCAACACCAATGAAATGGGCACTAATTATACACAGTTGGACAGTGTTCGAGATCATCAGGGCAACTGGTATGAGGTTGTTGAAATTGGTGGCAAGTGCTGGCTTCGTGAAAATATGCGCTGCACCACTTCCCCGAATGGCTACTTGCATTATGATACTACTCATTTTTCCGAGTATGATCCTTATTATTATTTACCAGGGACCGCGGCTGTTTACAAATACGGTTATCTTTACAACTGGGCTGGCGCTATGGATATAGCCAATGGCCGTGATGGTATTACCGATCCTGACAATCACAGAGGCATTTGCCCGGAGGGATGGCATATTCCAAGCTCTTCAGAGTGGGCCGCTTTGAGAACCTCTCTTGTTGGAAATTCGACGTCTCACCATAATCCTGATGGCTACGATTATTATGCTGATGACACTCCGATTGCCACCTTGCTTGCTGCTGGTTGTGAGTGGCTTGTTGATAGTAATGACGCTAACAACAAACCCGGTGATTATGGCAACAGCCTTCGTGACAATTCAAATTTCAATCTCCGTCCATCTCCTAATTACCACGGAGCGGCTACATTCAATGCGGTAGGCCGAAGTACTTATTTCTGGACGACTAATGCTTCTTTAGATGCAGCGGATATTGTCGCTGTTCACTATACGCAGACAGGTATGGCAATAAATCCCTACACCAAGGGTGGTGGTCGAAATATCCGCTGTATCCGTAATGAAGTAGTCGTCCCGCTTGTCAGTGTTTGTGAAAATCCTTTCCTTGGGGAAATCAAACTGACAGAGGTGGAAGGTGTTGCAAGGGTGGAAGTCCTCAACAGTAATAGTGAAGTTGTTGCTTTTGCTGACAATCCTGCACCCTTTAAGACTTTCAGCTATATTCCGTCGGGCATCTACACGGTACGGTCAATTTCGACTTCAAATGATACGGCCTATCAAAGCGTGAACCTGATAAAAGAATTCACGCATTGTACGATAGAAACCCTTCGTGCTAACGAATCAGGATTTGCCACCCAGTTGGATAGTGTACGCGACCACGAGGACAACTGGTACGAGGTTGTTCAAATCGGCAGCCAATGCTGGCTGAAAGAGAATATGCGTTGCACGACTCCTCCGACAGGAAGTCAGGCAACATCGTTTACAAATGGCGGTTATGTGGATATTGACTATACGACTCCACGTTATTATAAACTGCAAGACCAGACGATACGTGGGAAAAACTACACTGCCGAGGACTTATTTTTCACTTATGGTATTTTGTATAATTTCTCAGCAGCGATGGCAATTGATGATTGGGAAAGCAGTTCTTTTGATGCTAATCATCGTGGTATCTGCCCGGAAGGATGGCATATTCCCACCGATGCAGAATGGGGAATGCTTGAAAAAACAGTGCTTGGTGCCACTGATGATGATATTGATAGGTTCTTCGAATATCTTGGAAGTAGTGCAGGAAAACTTTGTGAAAGCTGCGACTGGTGTGAGAGTACAAATACCGCAGATCCAGGTTCCTATGGATATATAGATCGCAACACCAGTGGTTTCAATGCCTTTCCTGCTGGTATTTTTGATGGCGGTTACAATTGGGCGGGCGAGAGTGCTACTTTCTGGACTGCGACACCAAGCCCTATACGCTACCGAGAAGACTATTATGATTACGATCAAGGTCAATACTGTTGGCTTCGCGGCTTGGACTGCGATGCTTCTGGTATGATGCGCACGGATAATACGCGTGCTACCGGTTGTTCCGTCCGCTGCGTGCGTGACAACTAAACACTAAGATATAAAAACAAACGTCGAGTTTCACGTCTAAACAACGCGAAATGAAGGCAGTATTAGACGAGGGGTTGGGGAAACTCCCTCCCCTCAGACAGCTGCCGAAGTGAATGCTTGAATTATAATAACAATATTATATATGCCTTATATCAAACAAATAGTAGTCGAACATGGCCTGCGCAAGCAAATAATGGCAGTTTTCGATGTTTCTTATCCTACGGTAAGAGTTGCTCTTAAATATGGAAGTAATAGCATTACAGCTCAAAATATACGACAGTATGCTTTAGACCATGGTGGTGTGTTGACCTATGGTATAATTGGCTGAGGATGGTTTAGGTATTAACGGGAAGCCTGAGTTGTAATACTTATTGCCTGCTTCCCTTTCATTCATTATGCCTGAAAATCTTTCAACACCGCTTTCATCGCATCCAGCTTCTCCTGAAGTAGCGCTTCGGTGCGGGCTTCCATCAGCAAGCGCAGATAAGGCTCGGTGTTGGACGGGCGGATGTTGAACCACCAGTCTTGGAACTCTATGCGATAACCGTCAAAGTCCATCATTTTGGTGGGCTTTTCTAATGCGCAGAAGTGCGCTTTCACGGCTTCCATAGCGGCCTGCTTTTCTTGGATGGTGAAGTTTATTTCGCCGGAGTTGGCGTACTGTTTCACCTGCTTGATGAGCTGGGACACGGAAGTTCCTTTCTTCTTCATCTCGCTGAATACGTGCAATATCACCTGCGAGGCAATCATCGCGGAGTCGGAGTAGAAGAAGTCGCGGAAGTAGTAGTGGCCGGCAAACTCGCCGCCGAAGGCGCCGTCGATTTCGCGCAGCTTGAGGGCGGCATACGCACGGCCCACGCGCCAGATTTCCATCTCGCGGCCCATCTTCTCAATATATTCCGCCACCGACTTGGAGGTTCGGATGTCTTGGATGACTTTGCCTTGGTAGCCTTTTTCTTCTATGAAGTAGTGGCCCATAACGGCAATCATCAGGTCGGGAGCGATAAAGTCGCCGTTTTCATCCACAAACATCACGCGGTCGGCATCGCCATCGAAGATGACGCCGATGTCGGCTTTCGTCTCGCGCACTTTCTGCTGCAAGGCAACGATGTTTTCCGGCTCCAATGGGTTGGCCTCGTGATTCGGGAACGTGCCGTCCAAGGTGTCAAACAAATAGGTGGGCTGCTCGCCGTAAATCTCCTTCACCAAGATGGAGGCCATGCCGTTGCAACAGTCCATTACCATGCTGAGGTTGGAGAGGTCGTGGTGGAATTTGGATTGGAATTCCAGATATTCGGCTTTCACATCGTAAGGCACGATTTTGCCTTTGGATGCGGCGGGTGTGACAGGCTCTTTGGCTAAAATCCTGCGTTCGATTTCACCGAGGCCGGTGTCGTAACCGACGGGCAGCGCATTGGTGCGTGACACTTTCAGGCCGTTGTGCTCCTTGGGATTGTGCGATGCGGTGATCATCACGGAGGCGTCAAAGTGGTGCTGCGCGGTGAAATAATAGACCATCGGCGTGGTCGTCAAGCCCATGTCGTAAACATCGGCGCCGGCATCCGTAATGCCGTTGGCAAGTGCCTCAAACATCTGCGGGGAAGAGACGCGCATGTCGCGTCCGACCAACACTTTGTTTGTCTTCAATAAAGAGGGTAGAAAATAGCCGAATTTGTAAACGGTGTCCAAATCGAAATCCTTGCCGAAGGTTCCGCGAAAATCGTATGCTTTGAATGCGCCCATGATGTAATGATTTTTATCCTAAAATTATTGGAGAAGATTCATCCTGGCTGGCGTCTATCTGGTTCTGCACCATATTCTCCCAACGCAGGAACGAAGATGATTTGATGTCGAATAGCAAGTTGTAATAGGTCCTCGCCCAATAGTTGCGGGTCCCGAATCCGCCGGGCTGTTTGAGGAATTTTTCGCAAAGCACAACGCTTCGGCTTTCGGTCTCCAAAATGACCACCCAGATGGCTGCCATTTTCGTTGAGTCATCGAAAGACTCCACCAAGAAAGTCAATGCGTATTTTGAAGTCGTGGGATATTCGAGACTTGAAAAATACTCAACCACCTGTTCGTCGGAAAGCACGTCCTTGATGTCGATGTGCTGGGTGAGCAGATGGTTGACCCTAAGTCCCTTGTTGATTTTGGTCGTGAGCGACAGGTCGTACTGCATTACCGGCTTGCGGAAACTCATACGGATGTCATATTTCTTCTGGTCGTTCAAAATCAGCAGGTTCCAGTCGTGGAGGTAGTGCTGCATGATTTCCTGCGAGAAATCAAATCCCTTTTTGGTGAAATGTGCTTTGGAAAAGTTGATGCCCAGCCACAATATCTCCTTATTGCTTAAAAAGTCAATAAAAAGGTCTTCGTTCATATACATAGGGCATCGTTTTTTTGGAAATGCAAAAGTACAAAAATTTTGTATTTTTGCCGCCGTTTTGAAAGGGGTGCCTTTATGGCTGAGATCAGACCCGTTGAACCTGATGCGGATAATGCCGCCGTAGGGAGAAAACAGCTTCTTTTTTCAATTTCCCTCTTTCAGTATTTTATTAACACAATAAAACTGTTAGAGTATGCTATTTGGTTTCAAGTTTCAAGTTTCAAGTTTCAAGGATGTAGGGACGCAATTCATTGCGTCCGACAACCATTCAAGGTTTCACTCTGCTTTGCTTTGCATTTCTTTTATGCTTTGCTGTTTTGCAGTGCGCGGACAAATGGACACGGTGCAGCACGGTGAACTGCAAGGTGTTATGATACACTTTGTGCCACCTACCGTTCAAACTGCCGGCAATGCGACCACGATGTCGCTGCAGCAGATTCAAAAACAGCAAGGTAACGGCAGCGTCAACAATCTGCTGGAACTGATGCCGTCGATGGTCACTACCTCCGATGCCGGCACGGGCCTCGGTTACACTTATATGCGTATCCGTGGCATTGACCAAACCCGTATCAATACTACATTGAACGGGGTGACTATCAATGATGCCGAATCACAGGGCTCCTGGCTGGTGAACTTGCCCGATATGGCTTCCTATATCGAGGAGGTGATGGTGCAGAGCGGCGCCAACACTACGCCGGGTTCCATCTCGTATGGCGCCCGTGTGGATTTCAAAACCCGTGAGATTCCGCAAAAACCATTCGCTGAGGTCAACAGCGCATACGGCTCTTTCAATACTTTCCACAATACCGTCAGCGCCGGTACTGGTCTGATTGGCAAACGATTCTCCGCTTTGGCATCTTTCTCCGACATCCGCAGCGACGGATTCATCGACCGTTCATCCGCACGACTCAATTCCGTGTTTTTTACGGCGCAATATCGTTTTTTGAGCGAAAAATTGCCTACCAAGGATTATGGAACGCTGAGATTTAATCTTCTTTATGGAACAGAACATACAGGCTTGGCTTGGAATGGTGTTCCTTACGACTCGCTGGCCACAAACCGTACGTACAACAGTTGCGGCGAATATTTCACCGACAACGGCGAGCGCCGCTATTATGCCGACGAAAAGGACAATTACACTCAAACACATTATCAGCTGGAGTATGAGAAGAAATGGTATAATCGAGATTTTTCCAAACGACACCAACTCAATGCGGTGGCCCACCTGACACGAGGAATCGGATATTACCAAGAGTATAAAGACGATAAGAATCCCTTCGGTTATGGACTTTTTCCAGCTGACAGTGCAATCTCTACGGCTGATTTCATCACGCAAAAATATTTGGATAATTACTATTATGGTTTGCATACCCAATACGAGGGAAGCATCCGTTTCAAAGATGATTTCATGCACGGGTTGGCCTGGGTTGCCGGCGTGGATGTGGATAACTACAACGGCCATCATTATGGCAATGTCATGTGGTCGCAACCTGGTTATGTGCAGGATTTTCCGGTGGATTATCAATGGTATGTCGGACAAGGCGACAAACTGCAGACCAAGATGTTCGCCACTTTGAGATACGCTTACAAAGGTTTTTCTGTTCGGGGCGAATGCCAGTATCGAATGATGGATTATGAAATTGGAGGCACGGATGACAATAGGACGGATGTGACGCAAAGTTATTTGTGGAATTTTGTGAATCCCAAAATAGCTCTGCATTATCTTTTGGATAAAAAACAAAAACTGAGACACAGTTTCGATCTTTCGTACTCTACCGCTAATCGAGAGCCCACGCGCTCTGATATCATTGAGGCGCCTGCCGCTAAAAAACCCGTTCCGGAGACAGTGCATGATTTGGAGTTTAACTATATGATGTACAACAAGAAATTCCATTTCAATACTACGTTTTACGCTATGTTTTATCGCGACCAATTGGTGCTTACAGGGGAAATCAATGATGTGGGGGCCGCCATTATGGCGAATGTCGATAAGAGTTACCGTATCGGCATCGAAGTTGCGGCAGCCTACCAGCCCGTGCGCTTCTTCACCTGGCATATTAACGGTTGCCTTAGTCGCAACCGCATTCTCGATTACGTGAACTATGTGGATGACTGGGACAACGGCGGGCAGGTTGAGGAACAGCTGGGCAACACACCGATTGCCTTCTCTCCAGCAGTTGTGTTGGCCAATGATTTCACATTCACGCCACTCAAGAACTTTGACATATCGCTTACCACGAAGTTCGTAAGCAAGCAGTATTTGGACAATTCCGGCAATGATGACCGTTGCCTGAAACCGTATTCCTATACCAACTTGCGACTCAGCTACACGTTCGAATTCAAGAAGTTCGCCAAGGAGTTGGGACTCTTCTTCCAGGTCAACAACCTGTTCAACGCCCAATATGAGAGCAACGCCTGGATTTACAGTTACTATTACAATGGCGCACGTTATTCCGATGCGGGTTTCTATCCGCAGGCCGGCATCAACTTCTTGGGAGGCGTGCGATTGAAATTATAGATGGGGGATAATTAATATAGGACTTTTCTAAGCCACATGTTCAGCACCGGGTCTGCGATAGACACCCCGTTGAGGTGGATTTCTATCAATTCCTTTTCTAGTAATGCTTGTTTCAAACGCACAATGTTGGATGTGGTGCCAAGCTGGTACTCCTCTCTAATATTAGTTGCTCCAAAACCTGATTTGACTCCCCGAAGTACGGCGCGGAGAAAATTCAGCTGATAGGAGGTCAGTGTTTCTGTCTGTTGCACAAATAGTGGCTCGTTCTGTTGCACTAATTCTTCCACAGCGGCAGATAGGTTATCCTCTGTGGCTGTCGTTTGGGTGTTGAGCAAAGTGTACCAAGCTAATTGTTGGACGTATGAAGAATGGTTATCTACTGTAGCGCAGAGTTTACTAACCAACTCTGGCGAAATATTTTTTCCAACCGTTTGAAACTGTTGTTGCACATACGGTATCCATTTGTCCGTCGGGATGTTTTCTAAATAGAGAAAATCACCGAATTTGTAAAAAGGATAACTTTTCTTTTGAAAAAAATTCGTCATCAGGTGGAGCTTGCTGCCATAAAGGCAATACGATGCATTTTGCTGATGTTGCCACACCGAACGCATCCTTTTCTGTACACTCAGTGAGGCCGGGAACTCACCTATTTGTTGGAATTCATCAATGCACACAACCATTTGATATCCTTTTCTCTGGGCAATCACTTCAGGAAGGTTCAAAATTTCCTCTGGCGAATGGGTTTTTGGCGTAATGCCCAACGACACAGAATATTCAGTTGCTGCATCTGGTGTAATGGAAATTTTTGGAGTTAGTCTTTCAATAAATCCGACGGCCAATTCCTTCCATTCTTCCAAACGCGAAGCCGTTTGTTTAAGAATCTCTGCGGCAAACATATTGTAAAAATCATACTCACTTCTACATGAAAATATGTCCATCCGAACAATTTTCAAATTGGGAGAAGCAATCTCGTTCGCCACACGGTTCACCAATGAGGTCTTGCCCCACCTGCGTGGAGACATCAATATGGTATTGATGCCACCACGGAAATTGGCTGATAATCTGGCCACTTCTACTTCTCGGCCAATGAAATTATCGGAATCGACAGGCTTTCCAAAAACAAAGGATTTTTCCATAGCATACGTTTTTCGGCGGCAAAAATACAATATATTTCCTTAATTCACAAACTTGTGGAACACAAACTTGTGGAACACAAACTTGTGAACAGAATAAAATGTTGTTTTATAAAATATTACAATATAAATTTTCTGATTTTTTAGCAGTAAAACACAATATAAAAATAGATATTCCGCCTGCGGCGTGTCATTATAGAATTAGGATAATTAGGGTAATTTGTGGATACAAGAGCGTCAGCGGCTGGATTTGATTCTCCCCATTATTTCGTCCACGCCAACATCTTGCAGCAACGCGAATCCGAACCACTTTTTGCCTAAGTCTTTGAGAGAGGCTCCGAAAAGATAGACGCTGTCGTCAATCAGCAGCCAACGGTCGTGGCTGAATCGAAAGTCGTGGATACGCACCGACTTCTTGGGATATTGCGCCGTATGCCGTTTGTTTGCTAACTTCAACTGAGGCGAAATGCACGTATAGATGTCCATCGGAACCGTCTCATCTCGCGCATCCAACATCGCAAGCACGGAGTCATCAACATAATTGTCAATTAGGACAATGCGCCGCTTGGCTGACCTCACAAGGTCGGAAACAAAGTTGAACGCGTCAAAAATCTGACCGTCATAGAAAATGCCTTGCTTGGGAGGTAGGGCCTGCTGAATGATGGATTCAATTCGCAATTCCGCAGCACAGACCCGATTCTCCAATTGAACAAATCTATTGGATATGGCATAGCCTTTCATCATGTAATTTTTCAGAACATCATTTGCCCAAATGCGGAATTGTATGCCTGCTGACGATTTAACCCTATAGCCTATTGAAAGAATCATATCCAAGTTATAGTAACTAACCTGGTATATTTTCCCATCAGCGGCAGTTGTCGCAAAATTTGCGACAACTGGCAAACCAAACAATTCCTCTTTCAACGAATTGTTGATATGTTTTCCAATAGTTTTCACATCTCGATCAAAAAGCAAAGCCAACTGCTGACGATTAAGCCAAACAGTGTCATTCTCTATACGCACCTGCAAATCGGTAAGGGTTTCGGTCAGACGATACACAATTATATTGTCATTTTCAGGAATAGTGTTTTCAAGTTCTTTCATCATCAAAAGTTTGCCGCAAAAATACGCTATCAGCAGGCCTTTGTCAAGCGCTTTCGATGAAAAAAAATCGAATCTGGTTTTCAAGGATTTAGGAAATTCAACTTCAAAATTTAACAATCAATTGTTAACGTAAAACACTGATATTCGAAGACTTCTCGCAACATTTTCATAAATCTCCCTATAAAATCGACATTCATCCGCGCAAGTCAGTTGGCGCCTTCGGCGCGCCTTCACAAATTCCTCTAATTAAGACAAATTTCATTATAGAATTAGGATAATGTGTGAAACGGAGCGTCAGCGACCACCTCGGCGGACACGGCGGACGCGATGAATCGCGTCCCTACAGAGTCCAGGGACTACATTGTCCGAACAGCCGCAACTCAATTTTTTTTATATTTGCCGTCTGTTTAAAGCTATGCAGCATTAAAATCCCCATTCCCAAATCCACCTATTATGAAACGATTATTACTATTATTCACGATTCTCAGCATCACCCTGTCAAGCTTTGCTCAAAATTATTTTGAAGGCAAAATTGTCTATACACAAAAAATGGATATTGGCTTCGCATCTAAATCAGAGGTGATTGAATACTACAAAGGGCGCCATTCCGTATCCGAAATGCCGGCCATGAAAATGAAAATCATTTATCGTGACGACAAGAAAGAACTCACTACTATTCAAGAACTAATGGGGACTCCAATGGTGGTGACCGTACCGATGTACTCAAACGACACCTCCGAACTGGACCTTGACGACAGCCTGCTTGATGAATCCAAAGATTCCAGCGCGTCAGAAATACAAGTGAGTGACACCCTTGTCAGCATATTGGGCCATCGCTGCATCCAAATAACAACGAATACCGACAATGAGATGATGGACGGAGTAAGTACCGTTTGGATAGACACTTCCGTTCATATTCCTTACAACTTCGGCATCGACTCCGATGTTCCTTTGGGCTTGGTCGTGAAATCGGAAACCGACGTCAATATGAATGGGAAAAATGTGAAAATCATCAAGGAACTAAAGGCAATTTTTGAAGGAGAAATAGACGATCGGATTTTTGCGCTGCCAGACGAGAAAGAGGCCATCATCTCCTATATGAACGAGAATGGAGAAATTGTCTTTCGGAAAGGTGACAGTCTCAAATATCAACGACTTATGAATAAACCCGTCAAGTTGAAGCATCTTGAAGAAATAGACAACGATGCAGACTTCAGTAAAAAAGTCGGTGTAGGCCTGTCGGTTTTGGATTTTGGTGCGACGTGGTGCGGTCCCTGCCGTTTGCTGGCTCCTAAAATGGAAAATTTGGCCAAACGCCTCGGACATCAATACAATTTCTACAAAATAGATATCGACCAATGTCCTAAAACGGCCAAGCAATATAATATCCACAGCGTGCCCACCGTCATTCTTCTAAACGGCACCTCGGAAGTCAAGCGCTTTGAAGGGAACATCGGTTCCGAAGAAGAATTTGAAAATTGGCTGAAACAAAATCAATAAAAATATTCATCAGGCCTACTTCCTCACCCAAGATTTCCCCCATTATGTTCGTTTATCATTAAAACATCAACTTAAAAACATTAACTTATGAAGAAACGAATTCCTATTTTACTGTTCTGCCTGATTTTAACGGTATCACTATCCGCGCAGCGACTAAACGAGCGCAATTATCAGCGGAAATGCCGAGTGCTGAACGATATGTTCCAATTGTCGCCTAATTGTTGGATAGACAAGTGGGATATCTCTATTCTGGATTGGATGGAGTACCAATTTTGGCTGGAACGAATTTACGGGAAAGATTCCGAAGAATATCGGGCATCGTTGCCAGATACCGATATCATTGCCCGGCAGTACCCTTCTCCTATTTCAGAGAATATTCGCCGCCCTGTCTATGTCCGTTTTCCGATGTGCGGCATCGACTCTGCGCAGGCGCGCGCCTACTGCCGCTGGCGCACCGACCGCGTGGCAGAAAGTATGCTGGTGCTAATGAAACGTATGGAATACGATGAGCATCAAACCCCCGAAAGCGCATTTTCCGTGGAAAAATATGAGAATACTGACAGTTTGAAATTTCCCTATTTCGACCTTCCTACCAAGGAGACAGAGACACGATACGGATTCCGTTGCGTGGCTTCCTGGCGTCCTTAGGCCCAAACCGTTCTGACGCGGCAAACTTCAATATTGTCCCGTTCCGAATAGATGGAGCAGATAAAATCATTGGGCGCGATTTCCTTTTTGCGCACGGCGTACCTGTCGTCGGCGTGCGTCTGCTGCAAATAGTTGATAGACAAGAATGCCAACTCGTGCATGCGGTGGAAGGCATTGTCGAAGCTGTCCATCGCCCAAGTGACGTACGCGGAGTTGTTGGCGTGGCGGTTCATGTCGATATTGGAATACACCACGGGATAGAAGATGGATTCCGCATCGTCAACTGCTTGGCGCAGGCGTGATGCGGGTTTCTCAATGGCATGCCGCTCGTGATTGTTGAGCAGCAGCGGCTCGTATTGGTCCAACTGCACGGGCTTGCCTTCCATATCCAAAATCACCCAGTTGGCAGTCGCATTGACGAGCACCTCGCCCGTGTGCGTGGTGATTTGATGGTCGCGCGGTTGCACCAGGTAGTTGTGCTTCTTGCCCCAGGTGGCGATTTCAATCTGTTCGTGCCATTGCGGTCGGCGAAGTATCTCCACATCCATGCGCGAGAGGGCCCAGAATTGCCCGCGCTCGTGCAGGTAGTCCCAGCCGATGCCGACATTGGCCACGTGATTTACGGCTACCTCCTGCATCAAGTTGAACATAAATGTGGGGGTGAGCCTAAGCTTGCCGTCCACCATGAAGGACTGCACGGTATGTTGTTCGGAGTAGGTGTTTTCTTGTAACTGCATAGATTGAAAATTCGGGCGGCAAACGTACGTTTTTTTTGTGTAAGTTTGCCGCCCTTAAAAAAGAACTCATGCAAGGAAAAGTTATCATCGTCTCAGCACCATCCGGAGCCGGCAAAACGTCCATCGTGCGACATCTGCTGCAAGAAGTTCCGGAACTCCGTTTTTCTATATCAGCCACCACCCGCCAAAAAAGGGATTATGAAATCGACGGTAAGGACTATTATTTCATCACTCCGGACGAGTTTCGTGCCCGTATTGAGAAAGAGGAGTTCCTGGAATGGCAGGAGGTTTACAAAGACCAGTATTACGGCTCTCTCAAATGTGAGGTGGAGCGTATTTGGAACAACGGGCAGGTCGTGATTTTCGATGTCGATGTGCTCGGTGGCCTCAACATCAAGAACTTTTACAACGGCCAGGCACTGTCGGTATTTATCGAGCCACCAACTATGGAAGAACTTCGGAACCGTTTGCTCAACCGCGGTACCGAGACTCAGGATACGTTGAAAAAACGCTTGGACAAGGCCGAATACGAACTCTCCTTCTCCAAAAAATTCGACCGCATTGTCTTAAATGACAAATTGGTAGATGCCCAAAAGGAAATGGTGGAAATTGTTAAAGATTTTCTAAGCAAATAATGGATAAGGAAGTTAACTATCAGCAGATATGCGAAGCCGTCACCCTTTTGGCTAAGAAAGTGGGCACGTGGCTCTGCAGCGAACGCCAACAACTTGCAGCTGTCAAAATGGAAGCCAAGGGCGTGCACGATTATGTGACGCAGTTTGACAAACAGTCTGAGATGACGATTGTCGCAAAGTTGCAGGAACTGGTTCCAGAGGCGGGCTTCATCGCTGAGGAGCAGACCGTTACCGGACTTGCCGACCGCTTCAACTGGATTGTGGATCCGTTGGACGGCACTACTAATTTCATACACGGACTCCCCCCGACGGCTATCAGCATCGCACTTAAGGAGTATGATGAAATTGTAGTCGGTGTGGTGTATGAAATCTGGCGCGACGAGTGCTTCTATGCGTTCAAGGGCGGCAAGGCTTTTATGAATGGTTACCCGATTCACGTTACAAATTGCCCGAATCTGAATGCTTCGATTTTGGCTACAGGCTTTCCCTATTCAGATTTCTCCGTTTTAACGCAGTTTATGAAGTATATGGAGTGGTCGATGCAGCACACGCAGGGCTTGCGCCGATTAGGCTCGGCTGCCACAGATCTGGTGTATGTGGCCTGCGGCCGCTGTGACGGCTATTTCGAATATGGCATGAAACCTTACGATGTGGCGGCCGGTGCTTTCATCATCCAGCAGGCCGGTGGCGTGGTTTCCGATTTCTCAGGTGGAAACAACTGGCTGTTCGGCCGCGAAATTGTGGCTTCCGGTCCCGCGCTTTTCCCTGAATTCCAACAGTCCGTACAGCATTTCTTAAAAGACATTCAGGAATAATACTATATGAAAAACATCGCCATCATCGGAGCTGGTTCGTCGGGGCTTCTTCTTTCCAAAAAGCTTTCCGACGTGGATGGCGTGCAGGTGTATGTTTTTGAAAAATGCAAGCATGTAGGGACAAAATTGCGCGCTTCCGGCGGAGGCAAGGCCAATATTTTCAATACCAATATTTTTCCCGAATGCTATAATAATCCAGATTTCGCCCGTGCCCTGTTGGCTCAAGTTTCTCCGGATATTTTGAAAAAAGAGTTCGAAGATATGGGGCTTACGATGGTTTCGGATGAGGAAGGCCGTGTTTACCCAACTTCTCAGTATTCCCAAACTATGATTGACATTTTATGGGAACCTGAAAAATCCAACCTTCATGCCGAACTCGAATACGATGTGAGAAAAGTGCGCTTTGAAAACGGCAAATGGCGTATCAACGATTATCCGGTCTTGTTTGACAATGTCGTCTTTGCTACGGGAACGACGGCCAACATGATTCCTAAAAACAGGCTGGGATATAACGCTTTTTTAACAGACTTTAATTTGAAGTTTTCTGATTTCCAGCCGTCTTTAGTTGGGTTCAAAATCAAGAACTATCCTAAATCCCTTTCCGGATGCAGGGCAAAAGTTATAGCGTCATTATACAGCCAAGATGAGTTGATACATCAAGAACCGGGAGAAGTCACTTTCAAAGACGACGGTATCTCAGGTATTGTAATCCTGAATCTTTCAGCCTACTATAATCGTTTGTCCCATAAGGATGGCTGTTATGTGGAGCTGAATTTTATGTACGGCAATCCTGATTATGATGTGGACCGGCATGTGAAACGCTTCGGCTCAATGAAGGGAATATTGCATCCCAAATTGAACGAGCTATATGAGAAGCATCCTTTTAATGTTAAAAAATACAAATTTGCTATAGAATCTTTATACGATTTAGCATTTGCACAGGTGTGCCATGGTGGGGTGGACCTCAGTGAAATAGACGAAAACTTCGCATTGAAACGCTATCCTGGCGCTTATATTACGGGAGAATTACTAAATATTGACGGCGTTTGTGGTGGGTATAACCTCTTTTTTGCCTTCGCGTCCGCATTGGTGGTGGCTCGGGAATTATCTTAGAAATCCGCACCTTTCAAGATGAGGTCGGATAATTATCTTTTCTCAATCTCCTTCTGAATCTTTTCGGCCAATTCGAAGTCCTCGTTTTCAACAGCACCTTCCAATAGATGTTGGAGTTCGCTGACGCTCATCTCTTTCAGTTTCTGATCTATGAATGCTTCAGTATCCATCAGGTCTTCTTCGTTTTCGGAAAGAAGGTCGGCTACTTCGTTGTATTCTTTGGTGATGATTTCTCCATTCCCTTGAGATTCGTCAATCTGGCAGGTTTTTTCAAAAATATCTGTATTCATGAAAAAAGGAGCGTTGGATTTGAGCGCCAAGGCGATGGCATCGGAAGGGCGGGCATCAATGTGAAAGACGGTGTCGTCGTCGCGTTTCATCAGCATGTCAGCGTAGTAGACGCCGTTTTCGTGATGGATGATGTCTACTTCGACTAATGAGCAGAGAAAGTTGTCTGCCAAAGTGATGAAAAGTTCGTGCGTCAGAGGACGATGCGTTGGCGACTGGTTCAGTTCTACTAGGATGGCGCGTGCCTCGCTCATGCCAATGATGACAGGAACGTATCGGCTGCCTTCCTTCTCTTTCAAAATCAGGTAGAAAGCTTCCGATTGTTGCGTGGCTGCGTGTATGTCCGCGACGGAGAGTTCTATCTTATTCATATCAAGGTGCCTTAGAGACCGCCGGCGTATAGCCGGCGGCCGTTGTTAACGTCTGAAGTAATCTACGGCGTTTTGGAACAGATCTTGGAACTTGTCGCCTTCGATGTTCTTGTACAAATTCTCACCTTTGCGTTCGCTGTGTCCCATTTTGCCTAAAATCAGACCGTCATTGGAAACGATGCCTTCAATAGCATAGAAAGAGCCGTTCGGATTGTCGACCGGGTCCATGCTGATATTGCCGTTTTCATCGCAGTACTGGAATGCCACCTGTCCGTGTTCGAACAGTTCCTTGGCCATCTTTTCGCTAACCACGAATTTGCCTTCGCCGTGGCTGACGGCGATGTTATGCACGTCACCGACCTTGAATGATGTGAGCCAAGGAGATGCCACTGTGGCAATGCGCGTGCGCACGATTCTGGAAATATGACGGTTGATGTTGTTTCTGTACAATGTTGGGGACTCCGGTGTGATGTCTCCGAGTCTGCCGTAAGGAAGTAAGCCGGATTTGACCAATGCCTGGAAACCGTTGCAGATACCGAGCACGAGGCCTTTGCGAGCCAAGAGGTCATTGATGGCAGCCTTGATTTCGGCGTTGTTCAGCACCGTGGCAATGAACTTGCCGCTGCCGTCCGGTTCGTCACCGGAACTGAAACCGCCGCTGAGGGCGAGAATCTGTGATTCGCGGATGGCCGTTGCCAACTCTTTAAGCGAACTGTTGATTTCCGTCTCGTTGAGGTTGCGGAAGACAAAGATATGCGGCTCGGCGCCGGCGTCTTCAAATGCCTTGGCGGTGTCGTAATCGCAGTTGGTGCCCGGGAACACGGGAAGTATGACTTTCGGTTTGTCCACTCTTACCGGAGACTTCATTACGGGCTGGCATTTGCTATTCACTGCAAATTCAGCACCGGTGGAAGCAGTCTCGTTGGCGGCCATATCGGGATAAAGTTTGAAATAGACGCCGCGCCATGCTTCGAGGCACGCTTCTTTGTCAATAACTTCCCCGTTGATGACGAACTGGTCGGAAACTTGGCCCAACTCGATAGCGAAATCAGCATCTAATTTTTCTTTTGTCTCAACTACAAAACTACCGTAGCCGTAGTCGAAAAGATTGAGGTCCGTGCGAATGTCGAAGCCGAGATCGTTACCGAAGCTCATCTTGGCGAGGGCCTCTGCAATGCCGCCGTATTGGAGTGTGAAGGCAGATACGATATTGCCGTTCAATGTGTTTGTATGGACGTATTCGAAAATCTTCTTGGTCTTTTCAATGTCGGGCAGGCAGTTTTCAATCTTGTTCTGAATGAAATAGATATGGTTGCCTTTTTGTTTGAATTCTGGAGAAATGATGTTGCCGGCCTTTTCTGTCGTGATGGCGAAGGAAACGAATGTGGGCGGTACGTTCAGGTTCTTGAAGGTGCCGCTCATAGAGTCTTTGCCGCCGAGTGCGGCCATATCGAACTGCTTGAGCATCCATACGCAGCCTAACATTGCGGCGGCTGGCTTGCCCCAGCGGGAAGGCTCGTGTCCCATCTTCTCAAAATACTCTTGGAATGTAAAGCGTATCTTTTGGTAGTCCGCGCCAGTTGCGACGATTTTGGACATTGATTCCAAAATGGCATAAACTGCGGCGTGGAACGGGGAGCGCAGTGCAATGTAGGGGTTGTATCCGAAGGCCATAACGCTGGATGTGTTGGTGTGTCCGTGCAAAACGGGCAACTTTTGCACAGAGGCCTGAGTCTCCGTGAGTTGTCGTTTGCCACCGAATGGCATCAACACGGTGGTGGCACCGATGGTGGCGTCGAACATTTCGATAAGGCCCTTCTGGGATGCCACGTTAGGATTGGTCAGGCAGTTGAGCATCTTCTCCTGCATACTGTTGCCACTGACGGTCTGTGCCTCAAGCACATTGTCAGGAATGGCATTGATGACGGCTTCGGTCTTCTGACGTACGCCGTTTGTGTTGATGAAGTCGCGGTTGAGGTCCACGATGGTTTTGCCGCGCCAGGTCATACGCAGACGGTTGGTGTCTGTGACGTGGGCGATGATGTTGGCTTCGATGTTCTCCTGTCGGCAGTATTCGAAGAATTTGTCGACGTCCTTTTGGTCAACAACGACGCTCATACGTTCCTGGGATTCGCTGATGGCCACTTCGGAACCGTTCAGGCCTTTGTATTTGGTTCTCACGGAGTCGAGGTCGATGTCCAGGCCGTCAGCCAGTTCGCCGATGGCGACGCTTACGCCGCCGGCGCCGAAGTCGTTGGATTTCTTCACTAAGCGGGTGACTTCCGGACGGCGGAAGAGGTGCTGTATTTTGCGCTCTTCAGGAGCGTTGCCTTTCTGTACTTCGGCAGCGCAGGTGTCGAGGGACTTTTCGTTGTGTTCCTTGGATGCACCGGTGGCGCCTCCGATACCGTCACGTCCGGTGCGGCCACCGAACATTATGACGATGTCGCCAGGTTGTGGACTGTCACGGCGGACGTGGTCAACGGGTGCGGCACCTACCACAGCGCCGATTTCCAGACGTTTTGCCTTGTAATCGTCGTGATAGATTTCACGGACGTGCGTGGTGGCCAAGCCGATTTGGTTGCCGTAAGAAGAGTAGCCTGCGGCAGCGCTCTTGGTGATGACTGACTGTGGCAGTTTGCCTTCCAAAGTCTCACTCATCGGGGCGTTGATGTTGCCGGCACCGGTCACGCGTAAGGCTTGGTATACGTAACTACGGCCGCTGAGCGGGTCGCGGATGGCACCGCCCACGCAGGTTGCCGCACCACCGAACGGCTCGATTTCCGTAGGATGGTTGTGCGTCTCGTTCTTGAACATCAGCAGCCACTTCTCGATCTTGCCATCTACGTCTACGTCAATGTAGATGCTGCAGGCATTGTTCTCTTCCGACACTTCCATGTCTGCAAGATTGCCGGCCTTGCGCTCGTATTTGCCGTTGATGCAGGCCATGTCCATCAGAGTTTGCGGCTTCACACGGTCTCCGTATACGCTTTTCCGCATTTCAAGATATTGATTGTATGCTTCTTGAATCTGATCTTGGAATTTTGACGGTGTGAAAACAATGTTCGTCAGTTCTGTTTCAAATGTGGTGTGACGACAGTGGTCACTCCAATAGGTGTCTAACAACTTTATCTCAGTGTCAGACGGGTTGCGCTTTTCTTCGTTTTTGAAATATTCTTGAACAAAGCAGATGTCTTCCAATGACATGGCGAGGCCCATTTTCGTACGGAAGGCCTCTAACTCATCTCTGCTCCAGTCATTGAAACCATCAATAATGGGAACGTCTTGGACTTCAGGGTTTTCTGTGATCTCGAGTTTTGACATGTCCTTTTCGCGGGCTTCCACTTCGTTAATACAGTATTTCTTGATGTGCGCGAATTGCTCGGGGGTTATTTCTCCGTCAAAGATGTAAACTTTGGCACTTTTGATGATGGCTTCCGTTTTGGGATCCAGCAGAGAAAGACATTGCATGGCGCTGTCGGCCCTTTGGTCAAACTGGCCGGGAAGATGTTCTACGGCCAAATAGGTAAGACCTTCCAAAGAGAATTCTTCGGATATGTTGTCGCATACGGGTTCGGATAAAACACCAACTTTGGCTCGCTCCAACAGGACGTCATCTACGTTGAAAATGTCATATACATTCAGCAGACGGAGTCCTTTGATGTTCAAGTTAAAATTGTGATTGAGTGTTTCTTTCAAATTAAGGGCCTCAACATTGAATCCCTGTTTTTTTTCGACAAAAATACGAGCGTTGCGCATAATCATGAGTTTTAAATCAGGGCGCAAATGTACACAAAAATCCCTTTGCGGAATTACTGGGTGATGACAATTTTTCTGTCTTTCGCTGCCTGCACACCATATACGGTTTCGCGCGTATCCTCAGTTTTGAAAGCGTGATTGACAGCTCCTTGCGGATTAACATGGATGACAAGTCCTGAGATTTCCCCGGTAATATAAGGATTGAAAAAGCCGTCGTCGGCATGGCGCAAGTAGTTGAGAAGGCTGGTGATGCGCCGCATGGACAAGTGCTGATTGTAGTCGTTGTTGTGCAGCGGGCTCGCAAATCCGCTTATAGTTATGCTCACGCTGTCCCCGTTTTGTAAGGCTTCTTTGAGATATCTCTCGAGTTCCATCAACCGATCGTATCCGGTGGCCACGGAGTCACGCATAAATTCGTACATCGCGGTCTGGACAGCTTGTTGGCTGTTGCCGCTTAACCCACGTCCGGATTCGCTGACATATAGATCGTTGTCTTTTAGATATTGAAGATAAAGAGTAGGGTAGTCTGCCGAGGTGGTGTCCGAAACGGACTTGGCATCTGGCTGGTCGTTTTGAAAATACAAAGTGATTGGAAGAACGGATGCTATTTTTTCCGCCACGCTTGGCGTATCAGGGACAGGTTCTTCTTTTTCCGGGGCCGTCCATTCGAAGCGGAATAAATCATTACAGCAGGTGTCACTCGGCTCCATGTTGTCATGTGGACGATTTGAGGAGAAGAATCCAGTCTTATCGTTGAATGTGTTGTAATAATAGTCGTTGTATTCTGAATTGAAAGGCACACCCATATTGGAGACTTCGCCCCACTGGCTTAAGGCTCCCATACTGTAAAATATGTCGTAATCGCCAATTCCGAGGTGCTCGTCCGAACTGAAAAATAGTATGCCTTGCTCTTTGTCGTAAAACGGAGTCACCTCGTTGCCTTCGGTGTTGATGACGGTCCCTGCATTGATAGGCGGATTGTATTTTCCGTCTTTAAGCACTGAATACCAGATGTCTAAACCTCCGACTCCTTGAGGCCGGTCAGATACGAAGTATAGAATTTGCTTGTCGTCATAATTGACCAACCATGGTTGCATGTTGGATGTGCCGGAAGCGTTGATGGCAGAAGGTAGCTTTTGCGGCTTGCTCCAATTGTCGCCTTCTTTGTCGCTTTGCCATAAAGAACATTGTAGTGCGCCTTCGTTGTTTTTCACGCACCTTGAGTAAATCAGCATATCTCTATTCTCATTGAAACAGTAGTTGCTGTTGAAGGCTTTTCGTGTGTTGATGATTTGTGGAAGCGGCGTTGCCGGCAGATAGGAGCCGTCATTCAAAAGCTTGGATTGGTATAGATTGCAGTACCAGCTGGTTTCAAACAAATTGTCGTTGTCTTCGGCTACGTCTGCCCTCATGGAAGAGAAAATAAATGAGGAGTCAGCAAACATTTGACCGGCGTATTCGGAAAAATGACTGTTGATCTCGTCGGGCAGGGCCTCGATTTTAACGGGCAGGGTGTCTTTGCGGATGAAATCCTGCTGAGCCCTCCGTTGTGTCTCTGTCATTTTGTTTTGCGCAGTAGCAGATATACAAATGCACATTAACAATATAATATGTAAGTATCTGATTCGCATGTTACATTAGATCGTAGGGGCAGGGCTCTTTGCCGAGTCGAGTTATCGTTTTCTTTCTGAAGATATAGGATAGAGATACTTCGACGGCTCCGCGCACGTGAGTGGCATTGACAAATGGTGAGATGTTCATGTCGTAACATATGCCGAGGCGCAAATTCTGCCAATCGAAGAACACATCTGCTATCAATGCGTCGTTCCAGCGGTAGAACAATCCGCCGCCAAATGAGAATAGGGTGGTGTAACTGTTTTTCCGTTGGAAGTATTCAATGTTGGTGCCGAAGGTGTATTCGCTGAATTTGCGTTGCCATGAAGTGTAAATCATGGGCTCGAGTGACAGGTCTCGGGTAAGCCCGATGCGCGAAATGAAGTGGGCATTGTAACGGACTGGGAGCCTTGAAAAATCTGTGCCGAAAGCGTCTCTCGGCATGTTCAAGTGCGAGGCACTCGCTCCTAATTGAAAAGTGTTGGACTTGTTTGGCGAGTAACTCCAGAATAAACCAGCTCCGCAGTCGAAAAAGAATTGCTTGTCTGAAGCGAAAATCTCACTGCTTGGCACGGTGGGCAGGTACATCCCGTTTTGATATTGTTCGTCCCATCGTGCTGCGTAATAGTCGAATACGTTGTTGATAAAGCCACCATAACCGCCAATCCCGATTTTATGCCGACTGTGCCTTCCTACGTATTTAATGTATGATAGCGTGATTAGTGCCTGATATGATGTGTAGTTGACGTCTCCGGCATTGTCTGCATTGAATGACGCACCAAGGCCGATGAGTTCCTGCCTTCGGTTGTTCCGGTACACTGCTCCGTCAACGCCGATACCGAAGGTCTGAAATGGCACCGTGACGGAATGCCATTGTGACCGGTAGGCAGTAGTGGCCCTGATTATCCCATCGTAGGCTCCTGATAAGGCGGGATTGAGACTGACAGGCTGGGTGTAAAACTGTGAGAAGTGGTAGTTTTGTGCCTTACAGGGTAAAAAAAAACAGCTGAGCGCCACAAGGAGCAGGATGACGTATTTGTATTTGCCGTTCCAACAACTTCTTAGATATTTGCGTAACTCGTTTTCCCTGGGGTTGTTTTGAGGCTCGTATATTTTCACGCCGCTTATTTGCTGCGGCATGAATTCTTGATTGACAAAATTGTGCTCGTAATTGTGCGCATACTGATAGCCTTTGCTGTATCCCAGTTCCTTCATCAAATTGGTGGGCGCATTCCGGATGTGCAATGGTACCGGTAAGTCTCCTGTTTGCTTGATGATGGAATAGGCGGTGTCGATGGCCATGACTGCGGCATTGCTTTTCGGTGACGAGGCCAGGTAGACGGCTGTCTGCGTGAGCGGTATCCGTGCTTCCGGCATGCCTATCACATTGACGGCCTGGAAACAGTTGTTGGCCAGCAAAAGTGCGTTGGGGTTGGCATTGCCGATGTCTTCTGATGCTAAAATTATCATTCGGCGTGCAATGAACAACGGGTCTTCGCCAGCGACTAACATGCGCGCCATCCAGTACACGGCGGCATTGGGGTCGCTTCCTCGCATGGATTTGATAAATGCTGAGATGATGTCGTAATGCTGTTCTCCCTTTTTGTCGTATATGGCCAGATTCTGTTGGATTACTTGAACGACCGAATCCCGAGTTACTGTAATAACGCCATCCACCGGCTTTGTCATCCAGGTGACGAGCTCTATGGCATTTATTAGTTTCCGGGCATCTCCTCCGGAAATCCTAAGCAGAGCCTCTGTGTCTTCCAAGACTATTTTGCAGCCCATTTGGGATTCCAAATGAGCTGTGGCTGTGGCCAGAATGGTTTCCAGGTTTTCTTTGGAAAGATGTTTCAAAACGTAAACCTGGCATCTGGAGAGCAGTGGGGATATCACTTCAAAAGAAGGATTTTCCGTAGTGGCGCCTATCAACGTGACAATGCCTTGCTCTACGGCTCCCAAGAGCGAATCCTGCTGTGCTTTCGAAAAACGATGTATTTCATCGATGAATAGCAAAGAGCGATGTTCGGCCTTTTTCGCCTTTTCGATGACGTCGCGGATGTCTTTCACACCGCTGCTGATAGCACTTAGCATGAAGAATTCCGATCCGGTGAGTTCGGCGATCAGAAGCGCCAGTGTTGTCTTGCCTACACCTGGAGGACCCCAGAAAATCATGGATTGTATGTTGTTGTTCTCTATGGCTGTGCGCAAAACGGCCCCTTCGCCCATCAGGTGCTCCTGACCGACGTAGGATTCCAAAGTCCGAGGACGTAATATCTCTGCTAATGGCTTTTGCAAGACTTGTAAAATTTGGAAGGCAAAAATACAAAAAATGCTGTAGTAATCGCACCTTCACACTCTCTCTTCTGCAGTTTGAAAAAAATAATTGTTAAAAAATGTTAACGACATCTCCGTATATGAAAAAAAAGTATCTTTGCCATTTTAAAACTCTAAACACTATTATTATGAATGAGCAAGATATTAATGTAAGCTTCTTTCGGTTTGAAGACCTGCGTATATACGCAAAAGCTATGGATTATATCACGTGGCTTTATGAAAGAATTTCCACTTCATCTCCAATGTGTGATGAAAAAAATCTTATTTTTTTAAAAGAATCATTCCAGAAATCTGCAAATAATATTGCATTGAATACGGCGGAAGGCTCTTCAAGGAGCAAAACCCAGTTTTTATATTATTTGAAAATGGCAAAAAGTTCTGTCAGAGAATGTGTCGTATATACGGAGCTGGCTTACCGTATGCAATTGCTGGACGACGATGCTAAAGTTTATTCCAGGACACAACTTATGGAACTGACTAAAATGATAGGCTCTCTTATCGCGTCTTTGCAAAGAAGTGCGGGAGTTTCTACCCATAGTGACAGAGATGATGACTTGTTGGATCCTATCTCTGATATTGACAGTTTGTAATATATTGTAAAACAAAATTTTACTGAAGTTGGGGGGCGTTTTGATGCGTTCCCCTTTTTTTGTACTTTTGCCAGCATTTTTTCTCTTTATGAAAGTATATCGTTACATTACCTTGTTTTTGGTTTTTGGCTTCCTGTCATTAGCAGCAGGCGCTAATCCCGTTTCTAAATCGAAATTAACTGCTTTTGGCCAGCGTGCCTTTAAACAAAAAGCTGAAATTCTTAGTGTTAGCACCAATGATATCGAGTTGAAAGATGTTCAATATCTTGGAGGAACTTCTGATGCGCCTCTCCTCGCATTGTTCAATTTCAACAAGGGATTCCTTCTTCTGGCTGCTGATGACGTGGCTATGCCGGTCCTGGCTTATTCGTTCACAAGCAATCTTGTTATGGACCAGGCTGCCCCAGGCGCGAGATATTGGATAGATTTGTATCAGAAAGAAATCCAATTTATGAGGGACAATAACTTCGATCAAACGGATGAGGTTGCGGCCGAATGGGCAATGTTGGAAAGACCGAGCACTAAGCAATCCCGTTCCGTTGTCGTATCTCCCTTGATTACTTCTATGTGGAACCAGAATAAGTACTATAACAAATATTCTCCGATGGATTCCGAGTCGCCGGCCGGATACGACAATCGTGTCCCCAATGGTTGTGTGGCTGTAGCAATGTCTTCGCTTTTGTACTACTATCGCTACCCTTCACATGGCTGGGGCTCTCATACCAATTATACCGAATATGGAAATTTTCATGTTAATTTCGCGGAACAAACCTATTATTACGATGCTATGGAAGACGAACTCTCATTTTATAATGAGGAAGTCGCGAAGTTGATCTTTCATTGTGCAACCTCTGTAGATATGATGTATTCTCCGGAAGGCTCCGGTGCCTATTCAGAGAATGTTCCTGATGCTTTAGTGCAGTATTTCGGTTATGCCCCGAATTGTTCTTTCGAACATAAATACCAATACAGCGGTAGCTCTTGGAGACAGTTGCTCGCTTCTGAGTTGGATGCTAATAGGCCCCTGTATTATTCCGGATATTCTGACGACGGTGGGCATGCGTTTATCTGCGACGGATACAATTCAGATAATCTTTTCCATTTTAATTTTGGCTGGGGAGGCTCTTCAAATGGCTATTATGCTCTGAGTTCCAACGGTGGCGCTTCAAATCCGGTGGGTGGATTTAGCAGCGGACAAGGTGCTATTGTGAACTGCTATCCTGCCGACGAACAATATCCTTATTCCTGTGATTCAAGAGTTATTACATGCTCAAATGGAACTTTGGAGGATGGCAGTGGCCCTTTGGATTATCAGAACAATATGCACTGCGAGTATGTTATTACTGAAGATAGAACTTATAGCGTCACAGTTGAACTTGTCAAGTTTGAAACCGAACCAGGAGACTCCTTGTCTTTTTGGGATGGAAATCCTCAAAACGGCAATCGACTTTTGGCTATTTCGGGTTCAATGCCCCAAGGCTCGTATACTTTCAATACTGATAGTCTCTATATCATTTTCGATACAGATGATTCCTTGACAGCAAGCGGGTGGAAACTGAAATACAATGTGGGCCGAGATGTGCTTCCGTGCAATTCCGGGCAGATAAACTATCAATATTCTGGAGATATCACAGATGGCAGCGGACCGGATAATTATGGAAATAACATGAACTGCTTTTGGAGAATACGTGTCGAAAATAGGCCGAGTATTACATTTTCTTTTTCTGAGTTCTGCTTGAGCCCTGAGGATCAATTGAATTTCTATAATCTTAAAACCAGTCCCAAGGAACTGCTGGCTTCTTATTCTGGCTGCGATTTGCCACAGCAAGTGACATTTAATTCAAATGTGATAATGATTACCTTCATAACGGATAATTACTTGAATGGTGAAGGATTTACGATGCATTGGACTACGGACACAGCCTCTTCTGTGAAAGATTTTACAGAGGAATCTATGATAATATATCCGAATCCATCTGCGGATGTGGTAAATGTGATACTTCCGGATGCAGATTCATGGGATTTGGAGATTATGGATTTCAGCGGTAGACAGATTGGTGTGCAAAATATTATAGCAAAAGGTGATAGAGCTGAGATTACAGTAGCTGGATTTAACAGTGGCATCTACTTTTTGGTCTGTAAGGGGAATGGAAAAGTGTTGAAAAAGAAGTTTGTTGTAGCTCATTAAACATCTCATATATTTTTACGTCTTACAAATCGTTTTTAATAACCTTTAAAAATTAATATTATGAAAAAGTTGATTGTTTTGTTTAGCATTTTGTGCATTGTAGGTCTCTCCATGAATGCTGCCGGGCAAAATCCTGCTTCTAGATCTACAGTCTCTTCAGGCAGTAAAACTCCGACAACAACTGTCAATGCTGCTGACCGTCAAATTAAGAAAGGAGATGCGCAGCTGAGTAAAGCTAACAACAGCTATCAGCGAGCTCAGTCTGCAAGCGCTTCATCAGTTGCCAGACCAGCTACTAATGCCAGTCGTACAACAACGTCTTCCTATACGAACAGACCATCTACAACTACAACATCTTCCAATAGCAGACCGGCGTCTTCTACGACTGTTGTGAAACCCAACACTTCTTCAAGTGTATCAACGACGGCGAAACCGACGTCAAGTACAAGTACTTCTTCCAATGCGAATCGTACTTCTGCAACGTCTACTTCTACAACCAAACCTGCAACGGTATCGACAACAACGTCTAAGCCCAATACGTCTGGAACTGCAGTGAACAATGCCAGTACTTCTTCTTCAGTGTCAACTACTGTGAGCGGAAATAAGGTGACAACTGCAGGCACGGTTGCCAATACGGAAATCAAGCGTGGCTACGATGATCGTGGTTCGGCAAGTCCTCAACCCGCACCTGTCGGCGGACGTGGCAATGCGGTGCCTAATGATCCCAAAAAAGGCTATGGCCCTGATCCTTATATGCACCCCAATCACCACAACTTTGGCGGTCACATGAATGTACCTCCACGCGTACAGCCGGTTTACTATGGTGGCATTCCCTACTATTTCTACAACAGTGTCTTCTGCACTATGATGAATGGTTACTATGTGATTTGCCGTCCTCCATTGGGAGCTGTCATCGCCTACTCAATCTTCCACACTTGGAATCCTGTGATTGTCGTCCACAACAATATCAGATATTATTACGATGATGGTACTTTCTACCTCCCAAGAAATAGAGATTATGTTGTGGTTGCTCCTCCGGTTGGCGCTCTTGTAGCTGAATTGCCTTGCAACTATCAAACGATAATTCTGGAAGGCCGCGTGTACTACAAAGTGGATAATGTTTACTATAAGGAAGTTGTCGTAAACGGATACTACTGGTACAAAGTGCTCTTCGTCGCATAAAAAAAAATAATTGATTGAGCGCGTTTATTCAAAAAAAATCTTATTTTTGCGCGCTCAATCAATTGCCCTGTGGTGTAATGGTAGCACAGCAGATTCTGGTTCTGTTTGTATGGGTTCGAGTCCTATCGGGGCAACTTTAAAATCACGCATTTCGCGTGATTTTTTTTTGCTTTGTCTCGCAACGCCCTTTATAAAATTACTATTTTTGCATTCCTAATCTAAATTTTATTGTCATGCTTGTTATAGGTATAGCAGGAGGCTCTGGTTCCGGTAAGACCTCTGTCGTTAAGAAAATCATCCAAAGCATTCCAGGAGAACATGTGAGTGTGCTGTCTCAGGATGCGTATTATAAAGATAATGGCCATCTTCCTCAAGAGGAAAAGGAAAAGATCAATTTCGACCATCCAAATGCTATTGAATGGCCATTGTTGATTCACCATATCAATCTTTTGAAAAGAGGGGAAGTGGTCGAAATGCCGACCTACTCCTATGTAACCTGCGGTAGAGGCAAGGATACTATTCCTGTTAAACCTTGTGACGTTCTAATCGTTGAAGGTATTCTGATATTCACTGATTCGGATTTGTGCGATATCCTCGATTTAAAAGTTTTTGTGGATACTGATGCCGATGAACGACTGATTCGAATCATTCAGCGCGATGTCATCGAACGCGGTCGCGGACTGGACAAATCTATAGTGCATTATCAGAACTTCGTCAAGCCGATGCATGAACTTTTTATCGAACCATCGAAAAGACTTGCTGATATCATTATCCCTATTGGAGGGCAAAATGAAAAGGGCATTGACATCCTGACCTCAAAGATAAAGCAGACCTTAGGCTTGTAAGAAATGAAGATATAAATTAGGGCAATGATGTAAGTCATTGCCCTTTTTATTTTAGGTCTTTTGTTGTTGCTTCTTAGCAGCAGGGAAGAGAACGTTGTTGAGGATGAGCCTGTATCCTGCAGAGTTCGGAAACAGATTCAAATCTGTTGGCGGGTCATTTACCAAATGCTGGTAATCTTCAGGATCGTGTCCTCCATAAAAAGTCCAGGTTCCTTTGCCATATTCGCCATGAATATATTTCGCTTCATTGAATAACTGGGCTTCTCCCATAATTGTAACGGTCGGTTTGATGAATTCTTTGCGGAAAGCTGTCGTCTGCCCCATAAAGCCAGGAATGACTTTCAAATGATTTTGGCATAGCATGGTTGGAACAGGGTCCCATTTCGCAGAAAAATCAAACAATGTGAAGTAGTCATTGCTTTTGTTCGTCATGTGCTGTGTAGGGCTGACATCAATGCTGGAGACTTCGTATTCGTAAGGATTGGTCTCTATTTTGAAATCTGTGAAAGCGAAGCAGTTGTCGTAGTTCAATTTGCTCTGGGCCTGCGGGTCCATGGGGTCGCCATCGAACATTACGTCGCAGATGTCAACATTTTCAGCTGCCAATGCGATGTCATAACTGTCAGGTCCTGAGCACATGGCAAAAAGATAACCTCCGCCTGCGACGAAGTCGCGAATGCCTTTGGCTACGGCTAATTTCATTTCTGAGACTTTGGAAAATCCAAGACGGGCAGCACGTTCTTCCTGCTCTTTGACATCGTCTTGATACCATTTGGCATTGCGGTAGTTCGCCCAGAATTTCCCGTATTGTCCAGTGAAATCTTCATGGTGTAAGTGCAACCAATCATATTTGGGAAGTTCCCCATTTATGACTTCATCATCATAAATGACAGTATATGGTATCTCAGCGTAAGTAAGTACCAAAGTCACTGCATCATCCCACGGCAACTTGTTTTTTGGGGAGTACACAGCAATTTTCGGTTCTTTGGTGAGCCGGATTTCATTCATGTTGTTCTCTACTGCGGCAATCTCGGACAAAATGCCTTGGGCCTGGAGGTCAGCGATAACTTGATAAGAAACTCCACGCACCGTGCACTCGTTTTCAATATTGGAATTGTATTGGCACATGAAACTGCCTCCACGGTAGTTGAGCAGCCAACTCATATCTATTTGATGCGATACAGCATAATAGGCGATACCATACGCTTTTAGATGGTTGGATTGCTCCATGTCCATTGGAATGAGAATATATGTTGCCATTCCTCGAGTCGCGCACGCAAGAATGATGATAAGGCTGAAAATAATTCTTCTGGATGCTTTCATTTTATCTAGTAATGGGGGTTCTGTAGAGATATCCTTTATTAACTAATGTATATATATAGTACTTTGTCTTTTCAAACTTTTTGATGTTCGAAACGCCTGATAATATTAGAATATTGTCCAAAGCGAATTTGTCGTATCTGTATATGGAAGAATTTTTATAGTAGATAATGTCGTTTCCGAAAAGTTGGGCGGATGTGATTCCATGAAAGGGAAGGCTCTTTTCAAAAGTTCCAAATTTATCAAACAGATAAATGCCCGATGTGGAATCGACAAGCATAATTTCTTTGTCGAAATTGACCTCGATGGAAAAAGGAGAAAATGTTTTTTCGAAACGGCAGTGTGTTGTACTTTTGACATTTAAATTTAAATCAGTGATGATTAAATCATGAGCGCTTTCATCATACAGCACAATGTGATTGGTGTTGCATAGCGCCGTTAAGGATATGGAAAATAGGTCGTGTTCAAAAAGGTTTAGTTCGTTGCCGATAGAATTGAGCTTGTTGTCAAGAAATAGGATTATTCCTCCCTCTTTGTAAAAAACAAGGACTTTTGAAGGCGTTGATGCATCTACATCAGCGATGTCGCCAAAGGCTGGGCTGCTGAATGCACATAGGAATTCTCCTTCTGAAGAATATTTTTCCAAGGTAGACTCCCTCCAAATATATATGTTGTCTTGGATGTCGGTTGTGAAATTTTCGCACCGAGTATCGATAAAAGAAGGTCGCTCTTGGGCAAAGCAACTGCCAAGAGCGACAATAAATATAAGGAGGGAAATTTGTCTTTTCATTGAAGAATTAGAACTTACAACCGATAGTTGCTACAATTCTATGAGTGGTGTTTTTGACTAAAGCAGTTGTGCTATAATCATTTATAAGATAGTTGGTTGTGTACAGTGTGTAGTTGTCTTTTGAATAGCGAAGGACATAAGCTATGTCGAAAAATACGAAGTTGGTATGAAAGCCAAAACCGATGGAACCGTAGTGTGCAGGTGATGTAACTGCGGTAAGATTGGCATCGTCGATGCTCTTAAGATATGGGGATGTCTTAAGATTGTATCCGGCGCGGAGCATGAATTTGGATGTCAGATTGACTTCGCCGCCGATTCTAAGTGTGTGGCTTGTGCCAAAGTTGTTTCTTATATCTTCATTTTCAAAATCGAAGCTATAGTCATTGGCAAAAAGCGTAGCCATTCCATAGTCGTTGAACTCATATTCTGCGGAAATGAAAGCGCGTTTGTTTATGATGAACGACGTGCCGACATTAAATCTAAATGGTGATGCAAGGGCATAGTCATAACGATTTGTGTATTCGGAATGGTAATTGATATTCGCCATATCTCTTGTATATGTATCCTTGATATTAGCAAAATAAGTCGGGGTCTGAATGGCGGCACTTAAACGTAAGAAGTTGACGGGTTGGTAGATGACGCCTATTTTTGCGTTGATGCCGGCGCCTCTGTCGTTTTGCCTTGTAGATACTTTGTACTTATAGGTGCCTTGGCTATCATTAGAGAGCTCTTCTGTGAAAGTCGTTTGTTCGGTATAGTCCAAAATTGGAATGCCGATACTTGCGCCTAAATACAATTTGTCATTGTAGTTGCCACCAAAAGTGATGGTCATTTCATCAAGGCCCCCGTATTGAGAGACAACAGCTGTTTGATCGACATCTTGGTCATGGAATGCGCTGCGATATCTGTTGATGGAGCCCGGAATGGTGTCTATCAGGTATGTGTCCCATGCGATTTGGGCATCGCCAGTCAAATTGTTGTATATTGTGCCATTGGCGAGGTTGAGAACAGGATCAATGAAAGATGAGTGGTTAGGACCTTGGATACGGAACGTATTGTTGAAATCCATGATTCTATTGTATCCGAAGCCGAATTGCCATCTTTTCCATGCGGAATTTGCAATAGGGCTGGAAATAACCAGACCACATTGAGGAACGGTGTATTTAGGATTCTGTGTGAATGAGGACATTCCGTTATATAAGGTGTTGTCCTTGAAAAAAGAGAGTGTCATGGGGGTAAATGAAACCTCATTGCGTTTGAAAATGCCTATGGCGGCAGGGTTTGTGCTGAGTGCTGAGAAATCACCGCCTGTTGCGCTGAATGCACCGCCGGCACCCATATATCTGGCTGTACCCATGTAATCTATTTGTGAGAAGCGGAATGCTTCATAGGATCCTTGCGCAAATGTGAATGTTATTGCGCTTAACATCAGTGTGATTATGATAAGTTTTTTCATTGCCGTTGAGTTTTATATCCTCTAAATATTTGGTTTATAACTATCTTCTGCTGCTAGAACTGTGTGATGAAGAACTACTGCTACGCGAAGAACTGCTGCTGAATGAGGAAGAACCGGAACGAGAATAGGATGATGAGGAGTGAGAACTGGATGATGAACTCGGTCTTGAATATGAAGAGGAACTGGTTGATGATGATCTTGAATATGAAGATGAACTTGAGGATGATGGTCTAGAGTAAGAAGATGAATTTGAGGAAGGTCTTGAATAAGATGAAGAACTAGAAGCTGGTCTTGAATAGGATGAACTTGAACGAGAAGTTGTGGTGGATGTGGAGGAAGTGCTTGGGCGAGAATAGGATGAGCTGTTTCTAGAACTTGATGAGGAAGGCGCCGAATATGAGGAGGAAGGTCTTGACTGTGTAGGATTTGTAATTGTTCTTGTAGACGTGCTGGTTGCAGGACGACTGGTTGTGGTGGCCGGACGAGTTGTGCTGGATGGCGTTGTCACAGTTCTGGAAATTGTCGTCGGTTTGCTAACCGTAGATGTGCTGGAGGAAGTGTTTGCAGCCGGTTTGGAAACAATTGTCGTCGTATTTGTTCTAGAACTACTGGAAGTGGTTGCCGGCTTGTTTCCATAGGTGGAAACCGTATTTGATTGAGTGTTGGTTGAAACTCTGGATGCAGAGGTGTTTGCAGGATTGTTGACTGTAGAGGTGGTCACACCGGAATTCAAAGTGTTTGGCTTAGCAACAGTACTGCTTGTAGTTGTCGGTTTTGTAACGGGAGTTGTTGGGATAGAAGAAGTATTGGAGGTTATGCTGGATGATGAGCTGTTACTAGATGTACCAGAATATTGAGCAGCTAAAGTAGGGTAGGACTGATTGAAAGTCGCAGCTGATGAGCTGGTCATGGAATAGTGGTTGGCATTGTCATTGTTGCCGTAGTCGCTGGGGTGAGAATAACCTGTAGGTCTTCCTCCTCGATCGATATTGTTTCCTACAGCAGGTCCTACATTGTTGCGATGTCCGTAATAGAAGGAATTGTTGCTGTCGAAATTGTTGTGATAGTAGTTGGCGGCCAGATATCCGTCATGATAGCCATTCCAGTAGCTGTTATATCCGTAATAGTATGGGTGGTGGTATGCCCATCCCCAACCATAGGTGAAGCCGTAGTCATAAAAGCCGTAACCATAGTAATATGGACGATAGTAGTAACTTGGCCAGCACCAATTGTACCCCATGTAAATACTTACGCCCCAAGAAGATGGACAGTAGTCATACCAATAGAGGTTGGTGTAGAACGGATCGTAGTAGCCCCAGCCGCAATATACGTTGGTGTGGAAACGGCGGAGACGAGACGTATAGTAATAATCATAATAGTCGTCTTCGTCATAATAATTGTAGTTGTTGATCACGTAGGAACTGCCAGTGCCGTTTTCTGCAGTTTCTGCGTACTCGATGACAGGTTCGCTGTAACCGGGATAGTAAGTTTTGGTGTCCAGCAGGTTTCCGGCCTCATCGTATTCATATACGATGGAGTCTGCCTGAAGTTCTTTTGTACTAGCAGTTTGCGATGATTCTGTTCTTGCAGTTCTCTTGGGAGCATATTGAGCATCCTGCGTTGAAGAGTAGATGTCGTCGTAGTAGGTAAAAGAGCTTGTGGAACATGCTGCGAGCAGGCAAGCCGCTGAAATTAAAGCAATTGAAAATAGTTTTTTCATAATTTCCTCCTTATATCTTTAAATTTCGTACTTTTGCAAGTCAATAATAACGTCTTTAAGACGGCAAAAATACTAAAAAGTTAACACACCTAAATAATTTTTTAATGGCAAAAAATATTTCAACTAGAGCAGAGAACTATTCTCAATGGTATAATGACATTGTAAAACAAGCAGATCTTGCTGAAAATTCATCAGTTAGAGGATGTATGGTAATCAAACCATACGGCTATGCTATTTGGGAAAAATTACAACGCACATTGGACCAAATGTTCAAGGATACTGGTCACGTCAATGCATATTTTCCGATATTTATTCCGAAATCCTTCTTCAGCCGTGAAGCAAGTCACGTAGAGGGATTTGCTAAAGAGTGTGCGGTCGTAACGCATTATCGTCTCAAAAACGATCCTGATGGTGCTGGAGTTGTTGTTGACCCTGAAGCCAAATTGGAAGAGGAACTTATTGTAAGACCTACATCCGAAACTATCATTTGGGATACATATAAGAATTGGATACATTCTTATAGGGATCTTCCTATTTTATGTAATCAGTGGGCAAATGTCGTCCGTTGGGAAATGCGTACGAGACTCTTCCTTCGTACAGCAGAATTTTTGTGGCAGGAAGGACACACCGCTCACGCTACAAAGCAGGAAGCTATTGAAGAAACAGAGCGTATGTTGCATGTTTATGCTGATTTTGTTGAAAATTTCATGGCTATACCTGTGATCCAAGGTGTTAAATCTCCGAATGAACGCTTCGGCGGTGCATTGGATACCTATTGTATCGAAGCTCTGATGCAGGATGGTAAGGCTTTGCAGGCAGGTACGTCTCACTTCCTCGGACAAAATTTCGCTAAGGCTTTTGATGTGAAATTCTTGAACAAAGACAATCAACTGGATTATGTTTGGGCTACCTCCTGGGGCGTTTCCACTCGTTTGATTGGTGCGCTTATCATGACGCATTCTGATGACAACGGTCTTGTCCTTCCTCCGAATCTTGCTCCTATTCAAGTTGTTATCGTTCCTATTTATAAGAATGAAGAACAAAGACAGGCCATTGCCGATAAGGTCCAACCGCTGATTGAAAAATTAAAGTCTTTGAATATCTCCGTCAAATTTGATAATGATGACTCTAAACGTTCTGGCTGGAAATTCAACGAATACGAACTTAAGGGTGTTCCTGTTAGAATTGCAATCGGACCTCGTGATTTGGAAAACAACGATGCTGAAGTCGCTCGTCGTGACACACTTGAGAAAGAAGTTGTACCGTTCGATAATTTAGTTGAGCATATCCAACAGTTACTTAAGGATATTCAACAGAATCTGTTTGATAAAGCATTGAAGTTTAGAGAGGAAAATACTAGAAAGGCCGATACCTGGGAAGAATTCGTTGACCTCTTGGATAATCATCCTGGATTCATTTATGCGCATTGGGATGGTACTCCGGAAACGGAAGATAAAATTAAGGAACTGACGAAGGCTACCATTCGATGCATTCCTTTCAATAACCCGCTGGAAGAAGGAAAATGCATATTGACAGGCAAACCTTCTAAACAACGTGTTCTTTTTGCTAGATCTTATTAGAAACTTTAATTTATTTTAGGTTCTATGGACGAGAGACTTGTTGCCTTCCAACGTTTGTTGGATATTATGGACGAATTACGTGCAAAGTGTCCTTGGGATAGTGTTCAGACATTTGACACTTTGCGCTGTCTCACTATTGAGGAAACTTACGAACTTTCAGAAGCAATTGTCGATAAAAATTACAGCGATATGTGTAAGGAATTAGGAGACCTTATGTTGCATCTGGTCTTCTACTCTAAGATTGCTTCTGAAGAAAAGTTATTTGATATCACGCAGGTTATCAATCAATTGTGCGAAAAGTTGATTCGACGCCATCCTCACATATATGGGGACGGACAAGCTCAGAATGCACAGGAAGTCCATGAAAATTGGGAAAAAATCAAGTTGAAGAAAGAAGGGAACCGCTCTGTGCTTGGCGGCGTACCTAAAAGTGCTCCATCTATTGTCAAAGCCTATAGAATTCAGGAAAAAGCTAACGGTGTTGGCTTTGACTGGGAAAATGTCGATGACGTCTGGGCAAAAGTTCAAGAGGAACTTGGTGAGTTTAAAGACGAAGTCGACAAGCAATCCGACAAAATTGAAGATGAGTTTGGTGATGTCTTGTTCGCTTTGATTAATTATGCAAGATTCTTGCATATCAATCCGGACGATGCTTTGGAAAAAACTAATAAAAAGTTTATTCGCAGATTCCAATATATTGAAGAGCAGGCTAAACTTGCTGGTCAAAGTATGTATGATATGTCTTTGGAACAAATGGAAACCTATTGGCAGCAATCTAAACAACTCGAATAGATGCATAATATAAAAATAGTATATATAATATTATTGTCATTAACTGCTTGTTTTTTTAGGCCAAATGTGGTTTCGGCTCAGAAGAATTCAAGAGCTGCTTCACTTTGTCAGAAGGCTGAGCAGATGATTAATGAGCGCAACTTCGACAAGGCGTTAAGCCTGTTGGCCCAGGCTAAGTCGAAAGATCCCTCATTCCCAGACACCTATATTTTGATGGGTGACATCTATAATTTCACGCTGAAGTCCGATTCGGCAATGAATTGTTATAATAAAGCAATCGATTTGATTGGTGAACCCGATCCGTTGTTGTATTATATTGCTGCTAATGAAGGTTCAAAGTGCGGGCAATATGAAAATGCTCTGCATAATTACGAACTTTTTATGGCGAAGGGCCTTCAATATACGGATGTCCTGTCTGATGCTCAAAAGGGTATTGCCAATTGCCAGTTTGCAATTGAAGCTATGAAAAATCCCGTCAAATTTCAGCCTGTCAATTTGGGACCGAATGTGAATTCCTCTTGGGATGAATCATTGGCATCTTTGACTGCTGATAATGGCACCATTGTCTATACGGTAAATAGGCCGAAAGATGATAAGACTATTTGCGCTTTCTGTCTCTTTGAGGAAGATCTCTATTTTGCGAAAGGCGATTCCCAGGGATGGCGAAATCGTGAAGCCTTTGGACAGCCGATCCGCACAAGTTACAACGAGGGGGCTCAGTGCATTTCTCCCGATGGTGTCTATTTGCTTTATACCATGTGTGATGCCGATTTCGGTATGGGCAGTTGCGACCTCTATTGGTCAAAGAAGATTGGCAATAAGTGGTCTCGCCCCAGAAATTTCGGCGCTCCGGTGAATACGAATGTCTGGGAGTCCCAACCTTCTATGGCTTCTGATGGCAAAACCATATATTTTGTCTCTTCCCGCCCCGGTGGTTTCGGAGGCATGGATATATGGAAAACGACTATGACCGCTGAAGGTGCCTTCACCGCCCCGGAAAATCTTGGCTCTACAATCAACACGCCTGGAGATGACGCCGCTCCCTTTATCCATAGCGACGGCAAGACTTTGTATTTTGCATCAAATGGCCGTGTCGGCATGGGTGGATATGACTTGTATTATTCCACACTTCAGGATGATGGCACTTGGAGCGAACCGAAAAACTTAGGTTATCCCATTAATACGTGGGCTGATGAAATTAATATCTTTATCAATGCGGCTGGTACAACTGCCTATATGGCGTCTGACAAGGTCGGCGGCTATGGCGGACTTGACCTATACAGCTTTGAGTTGGATGACAATCTTCGCCCCAATCCCGTCACCTATATCAAAGGTGTCGTAAAGGATGCTGAAACAGGTGCTCCGTTGGAAGCTCTTGTCGAAATGGTGGATTTGAATAGCAAACAGACGCTCACTTCAGTTAAATCAGATATTCAAACGGGTGAATATTTAGCTTGTATCCAGACGGGCAGCAACGTAATGCTCAATGTCTCCAATCCCGGATATCCTTTCTACTCTGAAAATTTCCAGATCGAGAAGAGCTATACCGTCTTGTCTCCGTATTTGAAGGACATTGCATTGCAGAAAGCTGATGTCGGAACGGTTGTGGTTCTGAAAAACATCTTCTTTGATTTTGATAAGAGTGACCTCCAGCCTGCGTCGTTTGTTGAGTTGGACGTGCTGGTTGATTATTTGACTCATAACAAGGTGAATATTGAAATCGGTGGCCATACGGACAATCAGGGTACTGATGAGTATAATGACAGATTGTCTGAGGAACGTGCCAAGGCTGTATACGAATATTTGCTTTCTCATGGGATCACAGCGGACAGATTGAGTTACCGCGGCTATGGAAAGCGCCAGCCGATTGCTGACAACAATACTGAAGAGGGCAGAGCTGCCAACCGAAGGACGGAATTCAAGATTGTACAATAATAATGTATATAGTATATATAAAGAGACCCGCTGTTATGGCGGGTCTCTTTTTTTTGAATAAACTATTAAAAAAAGTCGGTTTGTCGTGCTTGTAACTTATTTGATGGGAATAGGTAAAAATTTCAATGATAAAATGTTTATAATGATTAGATATAAAGAGCGTGTAAATTGTTGACAATGAGACTATTATTAGGATTTTGTTCAATTAGTGGCTACGTTTTTCACACTTAAATTGCTTTTTTTTAGGAGTCTTTCCCGAAAAAAAAATAAAAAAAAGATAGAAATTGTATAAGTGTAAAAAAAAAATGTATTTTTGCAAGTTGAATTTTTAGTGAAGTGTAATATAGTGTATAATCTTCTAAAACAATGAAATAACGAGAAAAAAAGTAAAAAAAATATATAATTAATAACAATCAAAAAAAAACAGTATGAAAAAACTATTATCAATTTGCTTTTTAAGCATGTTGCTTGTGCTGGCGGGGTTCACCGCGAAAGCGCAAACAAATTGCTGTTTCTGGCTGGAGAACTTGCAGCCAGATACTGTGCAAGATGTGTCCAATCTGGGCATGCCCGGAACGGCCGCACTTCTTCCAGGACACGGCAATGCCCTTGTGTTGAACAACACATTGAATCGTGTGGACAATGTCCCGTTCCATTACGGGGAACAAGGTCAGATCGTATTTGACCGTACCGATTGGTTCCGCGTTCATATGAGTGGTAATTGCGCAAATCCTGATGATCTTGTTTCTTTGGAATGGATCCTCTACAAAGATGGTGTTGCCATCCCAACAGAACAATTGCATAATTTCGCAGATATCTACATCTACACCAAGTATGACCAAATCGCAAACAATGGTGTGGTTGATGCTACTTGCGGACACATGCAATGGTTAGGTGGCCATGTTTACAAACCTGGTGTTTGCGAAGAAGTCCATAACAATTGTGATGGTGGTTACCCTGGCGCCTTGGCTGATGTAGATAATACACATCCTTATGGCTTTGCTAGTTTTATCTCCGCTGGATATACTCCTCTCTCTTATTATAATTTTGATGCCTTCCGTTATTCTTTCTTCTCTCAGACCGAAACCCGTATGGCTATTACGTGGAAACAATTCGGTAACTATTCTTTAGTTGTTAGACTTCGTCAACGTACACAAGGCGGTGCCGGTGTAGGTGAAGGTTTCCAGAATATCGGTTCTAATGGTACCTGCTGCGGTCCCGTTATTGCTACTGACTCCCTTTCTTATCTTACCAACACTACTTCTCAAAAAGCTGTTTGTGCTGGTGATGTGTTTACTTATGGTAATCCCGCTGCTGACTATTCTGTACAAGGTAATTACAACGTTCTCTTCGGTACTTATACTTGCGACCACTGGGAAGTTGACAGCATTGACTTGTTCTCTTTCTATACCCGTACCAATCCTAACATCGTTGCTCGCAATTTGATTGTTTGTAAAAACGAACTCGTTACTAACGCTCAATTTGCAGAATTAGCTCCCGCAGTTAACACAGATGCCCAGGGTTATGTTAGCAACACTATTAAGTGGAGAGCTCAAAAAGCTAATGGCACTTGGACTGAGTGGAGTGAAAACATTCCTGCTCATGCCACCAACGTTCCTGGTGTTTATAATTTTGAAGTACAACAATGTAATCAATATGACGCTGTAACAGGTGAGGAATTTGAATGCTGCGGTGAAGTCGCTGCTTTCACAATGACTGTTCGTGATGTTCTTCCTCCTGTTCTTCATAATACTGCTGATGCTTTCGAATACTGCTATAGTGAACTTCCTGAAAACATCACTTTAGAAGCTAAATTGAACAACACTTCTGATAATGATTGCGCAGATAACATTCATTGGTTTGAAGGTCTGACAGCTACAGGTACTCCTGTTGCTACATCTTCTACTTTTGAAGCTACAGTTCCTGCTGGCAATAACGTTGACCGTGTTATTAAATACACGGCTTTCTCTATTGATGAAAGCACTGAAACGTATTCCACAACTGGTGTTACTGTTACTATCAATGTATGGAAGAACCCGGTTCTCGTTGCTAAACCAAATGTTGGCGGCGACAGCATCGTCAAATGTCCGAACACTGAAAATATTGCTTTGAACAGCAACTTCAACAGCACTAATTTCAATGCTGCTGATCTCACTTGGAATTATTCTTGGACAAAGAACGGCGCTCGCATCGCTGGTGCTGATGCAGCTAATTATACTGTTGTTGCTCCTGGCTGTGGTCAAAAAGACGTTTATGAGGTTACTGCTGTTGCAGAATCCGAACACGGCTGTAGAGAAACTATCACTCGCCGTTTCACAGTTGAAGGCTCTGATGTTGACGCTCTCAGCATTGCTTGGAGAAACAACGCTACTGCTCAAATGACAATCAATGGTTGTGACACTGCTAACCTTTTTGAAGGTTTTGCTTGGGCTGCTCCTTATACTATTGCTGATGCTGAAGAAGGTACTACCTCTACAAGCGCTATCAAAATCGTTGCTGATCATTGTAGCAATGCAGTTAAAGCTATCTACACTGTAGATGTAAATACTACAGCTGCTCCTTGTACCACCGTTGTTACGAGAAATTACAAACTCGTTGATGAATGTGGTAATGAATCCAATACCATTTCTCAAGTTGTTACTATAGTTAACAATCAAAAGCCTGCAATCAATGGTGCTCTTTACACTATGGAACCGGTTCGCCCGCTTCATAATGATTGTAAATCCAACCTCCCTGTACGTGCTGCTTTGTTAGCTGCTTTCCACGATAATTTCACAACAACTACAGGTTGCGACGCTGCTGTTGCTGATGACGATATTCATTTCTTCATGGGTAACACTACTGTTGTTGCTGATGGCAATACTGATATCTTTGCTGAAACAGCTCAAGTTACTGTTTATGCTCAAATCACAGATGCTTGCGGTAATCTTTCTGCTAAGGTTCCTGTTTTCGTTTTGAACAAACCTGCTGATCTCGAAATCGCACACGGCGCTATTTATACTCCTGATTACGAATTCTGTAATACTGAAACTGCTCACGTTGTTTTCGATCCTCTTATGATCCACAATGGTTTGGCTCCTTATGTTTATACTTGGTCTCAAACTCCTGTTCCTGCAGAATGCGGTATGACTGTTGCTGATAACGGCGTTGAAATCGACGTCTGGGCTCTCAATGGTGGTGCTTACAATACTTCTGCACAATTCATTATGACTGTCGAAGATGCTTACGGTTGTGTTACAACTGATACATCCAACGCTATCAGATGGTTCGGTATTCCTGATGTTACCATCATCGAAGCTTACAATAATGATGATTATGCACACGCTGCTCCGGTTGTTGTTTGCCCGACATTCGGTCACTATTTGCTGACTACTGTTGATCACAGCAATCTTCCTATCGCCGAAAATCAAAATCTTACATACGTTTGGTCTGGTGAAGCTATTGACTATACTTCTACAACTAAGAACTCCTTCATCGCTGTAAATGAAAATATTTGCGATCGTGAATATACTGCTTATGTTGAAGTAACTAATGCTAAGGGCTGTAAAGCTACTGCTTCTTACTCAATTAATGTGAAGGATACTGTTGCTCCTGTTATCACTCTTGATATGCCGACCGATACGATTACAAATATGGAAAATTGTAAGATTATCGTTCCTGACTATACTACTCTCTTCAATGCTTCTACTGTTTCTGACGAATGCTGGACAATGGATAGCATTAAAGTTACTCAAAGTATTGCTGCTGGTACCCAACTTGCTGAAAACACTGATGTTGTTATCACTGTTGCTCCTAAGTGTGGTCCTACCGCTTCTTATACAATCAAGGCTTGCTTCCCAGAACCTCGTATCGCTACTGAAATCGTTGCTTCTGTTGATAGCTCTTGCTTCCCTTACACTACTAATTTCACAGCTAATACTGTTAACTTCACTGCTCCTCTTAATATTTATTGGGATGGTGCTGCTGTTTCTGCTGAAAATAAAGAATTCACTACTACATCTGAAACCGCTGGTCTTGCACACCACGTAAGAGTTGTTGACGCTAATGGTTGTGAAGCTACTGCTTCTTATACATTGGTTGTTTACCATACTCCTGTTGCTACTGATGTTACTCTTGCTTCTACACCTAATCACTATTGCGATGCTGAACATTTTGATGGTACATTTACCGTTACTTCTGCTAACAATGAAATTGATGGTGTAAGACTTAATGGTGAAACTGAATGGCATACTCTTCCTTACACGGAGACTGTTGCTGATGGTACTTATAAATTCGACTTACATACTATTCATGGTTGTGTTTCTGAAGCTATTGCTGAAGTTACTGTAGCTAAAGATACAGTTGACGCTAACCTCGCACTCAACTTAGCTATCATTACTGACAATGCTAACTGTACAGCTCCTTGGAGTGGTACAATCGAAGTTACCAACCCTGCAGTTGGCTATGAATATCACGTTTCTGCTGGTCTTGAAAATTCTGGTGACGAAACCATTATTTACAACACTGCAATGTTGAATTCTGTACGTTTCAACTTCTTGTATCAAGGTGACTATACTGTAACTGTTGTTTCTCCGTTCAATTGCCGTAGCAATGCTGAAATTACTGTTGAGGATCATCGTCATACTCCTGAACTTCCTACTAATACTGTAGTAGCTAACACAAATTGTGTTAACCCTAATGGTACGATTACTCTTAACAATACTAATACTGATTATTGGTACACTATCAATGGCCTCGAAATCCGTGGTAACAACGGAAGCATTTTCTTCGAAAATCTTTCCGCTGGTGAATATACATTGACAGTGGCTAATAAATATACTCGTTGCTCTAACACAATGGTTATTGCAGTTCCTGACAGTTCTAATGCTCCTGCAATGCCTAAGGTTACTGTTAATCCTAATACTTATTGCGTTGGTAGCAATGGTTCTATCGAGTTCCTTTCTGTTCCCTCTTTGCAATATACATTGACAGATGCATCTGAAAATGTTGTTGCTTCTACCGGCCTCGCTGCAGGTATTTATACTCTTACTGTATTTGATCCTGCTACTGGTTGTGCTAGCAATGGTACTTATACTATCAATGATGCTCCTGTTATGCCTATCTTTACCGCAACAGAAGTTGAAACTTCTCCTCGTACATCTTGTGACGTAACCCTCGCTGATGGTGAAATTAATATTACTGAAGCTAACGGTTACGCCTATGTAGTTAAGAATAGCGCAGACGAAGTCGTTGCTAACCTCTCTACTCTTGATAGTGGTGTTTATGTAGTTTACAAGACAAACGTTGTAACTGGTTGCGTTGCTTCTGAAGAAGTTCACGTTGGCTATGAACAACCTGAATTGAATTGGTCAGTTTCTGCTTCTAAGGATAAAGATTGTTCTGATGAAATCGGTACTGGTGCAATTACTGTTTTGTGCACTACTCCTGCTACATTTACAGTTATGAACTCAGAAAATGAAGCTGTTGCTATGACAGGCCTCAATCCTGATCTTTATACCGTAACTGCTACTGTAACTGCTACTGGTTGTTCTTATACAGATACAGTTCGCGTTGCTTCTGATTATACTTATCCTATCATCAACGCTACAGCTACTGCTAACTACATGTGTAACGTAGTTAAGAATGGTACTATCACATTTAATGATGTTAATACTAATGTTAATTACAATGCTGTTACTTATACAGTTGACAATGAAGTTGTAACCAGCCCGATGACTGCTCTTAATGATGGTCTCTATACTATTAATGCTGTTACAGATTATCATTGTACTGCAGCTTCTCTTATGATTGAAGTTGAAGACAGTGCATTTGTCATTACTGAATTCGCAGTTGTTCCTAACAGCGTTTGTAATCCTACTGCAAGTAAACCTGGTAATGGTCAAATCAGAGTTCTCACTCCGCAAAGCGAACTTTGTGACTATATCTTCACAGATCTTACTCCTTCTCATCATTATGATGTTGATCATTTCGAACCTATCGATTATACTAAGTACACATTAGAAGATGGTTGGTATCTTGTTCAAATTACTGATACAAGAACAGGTTGTGTTTCTAAAGACTCTGTTTACGTTCCTTATCAACCTATCGCTGTAACTATCGACGCTTTGACTTCTACTCCTGATTACATTTGCAATGAAAATGCTGGCAATGGTACTATCAATGTTCATGCAGTTTCTGCAAGCCAGGCTTCTGTTCTTGCTTACTCTATTGACGGTGGTATTACTTACAACACCACGGGTTCTTTCACAAATGTAAAAGACGGTGAATACCATATCGTAGTTATGGATACTGTTACTCGTTGTATCTATGACGCACTCGCTGATGCTGATATCACTGTTGAACAAGGTCAATACAAGATCGCTGTTGAATACAATAATGTTGCTAACACCGCTTGTGATCCTACTCTTTACAATGGTGAAGTTCACGCTACTGTTACTTATGCTGACGCCACTCTCGGTGAGGGTCATTTCCAAGTTGAAATTCAAAACGGTTCTTTCACTGGTTTGAATGGTGGTAAATATGTTATCAATGTAATGGATAGCCTTACTGGTTGTACTTATACTGATACAGCTATTGTTCCTAACAATGCTGAATACACTCCTGAAATCGTAGTTTCTGCTTACAACCGCAACCTCAATACTGAAGATTATCACTTCTGCTTCGGTCAGAACAATGCTTACTTAGTTGCTGAAGCTACTACTGATCTCGCTGGTGACAACTTCTCTTACTTGTGGAGATCTTCCTGTGACCATATCACTGACAGCACTCATGCTAGAGTTGATGTTTACACTCAACAAAACTACTGCTGTACTTACACAGTATTTGTTAAGAGCTTAATCACAGGTTGTGAAAACCAAATGGATGTTAAGGTTTGCATCGATACATTGCCTGTTATCCGATTCAATGCTACTGGCGAATCCATCAGTTTGGTTTCTATGAATCCTAACGCTACTTATTCAAATTGCGAAAACAATGCATTCACAATGTGTGTTGCTGATCCTGGTTTCAAATCTATTGAATGGACCAACGGTTACACAGGTTCTGAAGCTTGCTTCACAATTGATGCTAATACTTTGACTCCTGGTAGCACTTCTTACTGTGTAAGAGTTGTTGACTTCAACGGTTGTGCTTCCGGTCCTCAAGCTGTTAATGTAACTACACTGCCTATCGCTACCGGCGCTGAAACTATCTACGCTTGCAACTCTTACTTCTTCGATGGTAACAAGGTTGCTGACACTACATTCAACTATGATGCTGATAGCGCTAATGTTTACACTATCATTGATACTTTGAATGCAGTTAACGGTTGCGATAGCATCGTTACTTATACTATCATTCTCAGCGTTGATCCTACTCTGACTGTTGATATTGAAACAGAACTCGGTACTTCTTATTGCGCTGGTACTCCTGTTATCGAAACAGGTATTGGTTATACTGTTACTAATGCTGTTGAAGCTGGCTGGCGTATGATTGGCGCAAATGATGTTCCTGCTGTTTCTACATATAAGACTGCCGGTGTTGAATTCGTTCCTACAGCTGCCCTTACATACGACATGAATGGTAAGCAAGTTTACGCTTATGTTGCTAATGGCTGCGATACATTGATTTCACGCGTTTACACTCTTAACGTTACCGACATTCCTATGTTGGCTGACACTGATAAGACTCTTGCTAATGACACTATCTGCCTTGGCGAAGTTGCTGAATTTAATGTTGAATGTATCGACGCTATTGTTTGGAATGGTTCAAATGGTACTACTTCTGTAGAATACACTGTTAATGGTGGTAGAACATGGCAAGTTGTTGATCCTACAACTGCACTTCTTCCTACTTTGACTGATACATTCCAAATCCGCGTTGTTGCTGCTAATGCTTGTGACACTATCGTTGTTGACGGTCCTGTTACTATCACTGTTAATGACACTGTTAAGTTGGCTGCTACAAATCTTGTACAGAAGATCTGTTTAGGTTCTGAAATCGCTCCTATTGCTCTTAATTATGCATTCTCTACAATTTCTGTTGACACCCTTTGTCCTGGTCTTTCCTTAGTAAATGATACAATTGTTGGTATTCCAACGGTTGCTGGAACATATACTATGAATATTAAGGCTGAAGGTTACTGCCGTGAAAAGACTGTCGTTGCTACTATCACAGTTGAAGAACCTGTTACTTATACTGTTTCTAATAAAAACCAAACTATTTGTTTGGGTCAGTCAATAGAACAAGTTATTATTAGATCATCTGACCGTGATTATTTCACTAGTACTGCTTCACCTGGTTTACAACATAAACAGGGGATGCCTGGCATCATTTTCCTTGAAGGTACTCCTACTGTAGCCGATACTCTTATTGAGCGTTTTACAGTATATAGAAATTTATCTGCATGTCCTGCTGTATTTGATACTGTTACTATTATCGTTAGAGATACAGTTAAACTCGAACTCGCTGCTGATGCACAAGCTGATCAAACTATCTGTTTAGGTGAAGCTATTGCTCCTATCGCATTCACTTCTGCTAATGCTACGATTGAAGTAACTGAATTCCCTGTTGGTCTTGTGTATGACACTTTGAATAAGACTATTTCCGGTACTCCTATTGCTGCAGATACTATTCGTTATACTATCGCTGCAATTTCCAATACGGATTGTCCTTCATCAAACGACACTATTTTCGGTACTATCATCGTTAATGATACTGTTAAGGTTTCCGCTACAAATCTCGACCAAGCTGCATTCTGCCTCGGCAATGCCATGGTTCCAGTAGTTGTTTCTTATGAAAATGCTACGGTCAAAGTCGAAGGTCTTCCTGATGGTGTTACATTTGCAAATGATACTATTTCCGGTACTCCTGTTGCAGCTGACACTGTTACCTATACAATTACAGCTACAAGCAATGCTACTCCTTCTTGCGGCGTTAAGACTCTCACCGGTGTTATTATGATTAGCGACACTGTTACATTGTCTGCTACAGGTCTTGATCAAACAGCTATTTGCCTCGGTCAACCTATCGCTGACATCGCAATCGAAGCTACTAACGCTACTGTTACAGTTGATACTCTTCCTGCTGGTGTTACATTTAACGATACTACTATGACAATTTCCGGTACTCCTACCGCTGCTGGTACATACGCTTATGTAATCAAAGCTACAAGCGTTAATGGTTGTACAGAAAAGGTTATCAATGACACTATCGTTGTTAACGACACTGTTAAGTTGAATGCTACAAATATCAACCAAGTTGTTTGTATGAACACTGAAATCGATACAATCACATTTGAATTTGCTAATGCTACTCTCTCCGTTGACAGTGTACTTCCTGGTCTTGTATTTGACGCTGAAAATGGTACTCTTGCTGGTGCTCCTACAGTTATGACAGAAGATACTTTCAAATTCGTCGTTACTGCTACCAGCACTGCTGTACCAGAATGTGATCCTAAGTCTGTAACCCTTTCTATTAAGGTTAACGGTGCTCCTGAGATTAATGCTCCTATCTCTGGTGGTGACCTCGAAGTCTGTGTTGGTGATCTCTTCATCATGCCTACAGCTCCTACAATCAACGATATTGACTCTAACGGTCTTGCTACTACTACTGCTTGGATGATTGGTGCTGATACCATGGCTTGGGATTCCGCTTCTACAATGGCTCTCAATGGTCAGGTTCTCTACTTCATCGCAACTAACGCTTGTGGTACTGACACTGTTGCTGATACTCTTAAGGTTCACGAACTTCCTGTTCCTCAAATCTTATCTGATACAATCATTTGTAACGGCGCTACTGCTCAACTCTCCGTTACTGAAGAGTTCGAATCTTATCAATGGTACATGAATGATGAAGCTATTGATGGTGCTACTGCTCAAACTTATACTTACAACGCAGTTGATGGTGAAGGTACTTATAAATTCAATGTAGAAGTTACAGATGCTAACGGTTGTACTTCCGTAGCTAACGTTAACGCTACTGTTGATGCTCGTACATTCTCTGTTGATGACGCTGTTACCGTAGAAGTTACTGGCAAACCTCACTTCATCTTCACTCACGAAGGCGCTGAAACTCACGAATTCGACGCTAACACTGCTGATGCTCAGACAAATTACACTTGGATGGTTTCTAATCCTTGTGAATACAATCCTGATGAATTGGTATTCGTTAACTTCGATATCTACTTCAACGGCGAGCTCATCGATGATGACAGCATTGGTTTGTATATCACAGAAGCTGGTACAATGACCAACAGATACGTTACTCGTGACAGTATCAATTGGTACTCAGCTCATGGAACTCCTATGAATGCTACCTGTTATTATAACTACGCTCAATCTAACATGACATCTGGTTATTATCAATCTAACCACTATCCTGCTGGTACTTTTAATTTACCTGCAGCTAACTATGATGATCTTTATCTCCACTTCCTCGCTGAAAGACCTGTTTACAAGACTGTCAACAAGTTCAGAAGAGCTGGTGAATACAAGATTGTCTACACTTTGATGTCTACTTCTAACTCTCATCCTAATGGTCACCAATACAACAATGGTACATCTACTCCTGCTGTTATCGGTGGTTACGATGCAGTTGTTGCAAGTGCTCATTATGATACTCTCGCTTACGACGTACTCACTATCAATGTTGAAGGTGAAGATAACCTCGCTGCTACTCCTTCTATGACTCCTGCTCCTGTTGTTGCTGAAGTTGATGGTCCTACAATGACTCTCTATCCGAACCCGGCTACTTCTGCTAACACTGTTAAGGCTCATATCAAGGGTATCGCTGGTGACACTAAGGTTCAAGTTGTCAACCTTGCTGGTAAGGTTCTCGCTGAAGATGCTATCAACATCCCTGCTGCTGCTGACTATGTTTACAGCCGCGAAATCAGCAACCTCGCTCCTGGTGTTTACTTCATCTACGTTAAGGGCGAAAACGCTACTGTATCTAGAAAACTTGTTGTTACGAAGTAATCAAGTTTTATAACATATTCAAGGGAGTTGTGCCTCAATCACACAACTCCCTTTTTTATTCTTTTTTTATGACATCGAAAAATCATTTCTTATTCAAATTATTCTGTCGTTACTCAGGACGCCTGTTGCTTGTTTTCTTTTTCAACTTGCTATCCGTCTTGTTAACGCTTTTGGTTTTTCTGATGATAGAACCGTTCGCAAAACTCCTCTTCCGCGGCTCTCTTCAAGACTTGAGCCCTATCTCATCTTTTTTCCTTGGTTTTGTGCAACCCTATTTGGATGTCGCCAGTCTCGGTTCTTGTATCTCTACTTTGGTTCTTATTGCCATCGTGGTCTATTTCTTAAAAACTGGTTTTGCCTATTTGGCACAGTGGGTAATGGCTTCCGTCAGAAGCGACCTTCTTTTCCAATACCGGAATAAGCTGTACCATAAAATTCTCGTTCTGCCTTTGGGCTTCTTTTCCAAACAGAAAAATGGCGATGTGATTTCCCGTGCTATCAGTGACACACAGGAAATTGAACACACTATACTCAGTGCTCTGAAGTCTTTTATGACTGATCCCATTACCGCCTTGTTTTTTGTCATTTTCCTGTTTGTCATATCGCCGCGGCTGACTCTTTATGCACTGCTGCTTATACCTGTTTCTTTTTTGCTTATTGGTTATGTTACCGCTGCCTTGAAAAAGGATGCGAGAACTGCCAAAAATCGTCTGGGCTCTCTCATCTCTCATGTTGAAGAAACCCTGTCTGGCTTACGTGTTATCAAAGGCTTCAATGCTCAGGATAATGCCGAGCGGGTGTTTTTTGATTTGAATGATTCTTTTACCAACACTCAAATCAAAATATATCGTCGCACTGATTTGGCTTCACCGCTGAGCGAATTTTTGGGCGTCGCAGTTGTCATGATTATCCTTATCATCGGCGGGTTCATGGTTCTTTCCGGCAACCAGAATCTTACTGCCGAGCTTTTCATTACGTATATCGCGCTCTTTACACAAATCATAACACCTATTAAAGATTTATCAACGGCTTTTTCCAATTATAAGCGCGGACAAGCTTCCCTGGATCGTATTCATGAAATTCTTGACGCTGATGAATCTATCAAGAATCCTGCTAACCCTGTTCCGATTTCTTCTTTCCAGGATTCAATTTCGTTCGACCATCTTACTTTTGCTTATGACAAGTCCGACGTTCTTCATGATGTTTCTTTTGATATCATGAAAGGACAGACTGTTGCTTTGGTTGGTCAGTCTGGATCTGGTAAGACGACGTTAGCTGATTTGCTGGAGCGCTTCTATGATCCATCGTCTGGCTCTGTACTATTCGATGGCGTGGATATTCGAAATTATGACCTGAACGATTATCGTGCCTTGTTTTCACTTGTTTCCCAAGATGTCATATTGTTTAATGATACATTGTATAATAATATAACTATGGGTTTGTCTGCTACTGAAGACGATGTTTTGCAGGCTGTTAAAGTCGCAAACATTTTGGACTTTGTCACATCGTTGCCTGATGGTTTGCAGCATCAGCTGAGCGACCGCGGATTGAATTTGTCCGGAGGCCAGCGGCAGCGTATCAGCATAGCCCGTGCGGTTTTGCGCAACACCCCCATAATTATTCTGGATGAGGCCACTTCTGCCATGGACACTGAATCTGAGCATCTTGTCCAGCAGGCTTTGGACAATGTCGTCAAGGATAGAACCGTGCTGGTCATTGCCCATCGTCTTTCCACTATCCAGAATGCGGATAAGATTATCGTCCTCGACGCAGGTCGTGTCGTCGAGCAAGGCACGCATGAGGAACTGGTCAATATGGGCGGTATTTATAATAATCTGATTAAAATTCAAAATTTCAACTAATGGCTAAACATAAATTACAGCGTTTCGCTGAGAATGAAACTTTCGGCAATCTTTTCCAACGTTCCCACTACGACTGCCAAGGGGTGGAATTTCCTTTGAAAGGGAAGTGGAGAACGGATTATTTCCACAATGACAATCCTATCGTATTGGAATTGGGTTGCGGCAAGGGCGAGTACACAATAGCTATGGCCCAGCGTGACCCGAATAAGAACTTCATCGGCATTGACAGAAAGGGAGCCCGCTTGTGGCGCGGTTGTAAGGATGCCTTGGAGTCCGGCATGGACAATGTCGCTTTCCTGCGCATTACCATTGACCGAATCGGATATTATTTTGCCGAAGGCGAAGTTGATGAGATATGGGTGACGTTCCCAGACCCGCAGCTTCAGCATGAGCGCAGAAGGCTGGTCTCGCCACGTTTTGTCGGATACTACCGCCAAGTCATGAAAGAGGGTGGGGGACTGCTGAATCTGAAGACGGACAGTCGGGAACTTTACGAGTATGTTTTGGAAGTCGCGCCGGAACAAAACTGGCCTGTCGTCGAGCATGTTGACGATGTCTATAATGAGCCGTGCGCGCCCATACTCAAGGAAGTGCAGACATTTTATGAGAAGATGTGGCTGGCGCAGGGGAAGAGAATATCCTTTGTGAAAATAAAGATTTAGCAGTGAGGGCAGGGCACTTCAAATATGGAAATCGAGGCTTCGGGAAGGTGCTTTTGCAAAAATAATGCCATAGAATAAAAAAAATTTTTTTATAGCTGAATCGGAATAAAATTTTTCTATATTTGCCAACTTGTTCGAAAGTCGGCATGAGGCCTTGTGGAGAGCAAGTGAATTTTATTGTGTCTTGTTGAATTTCAAGCAGTTATAATGTGCGTTTTTGAACAATGAGCGGTTGGTATAAGGTGATGAAATTCGCAAGAACGAGAGAAAAAGTTTCTAAAAATATCGAATAATAAAAAAATACAAAGAAAATGAAGATAGTTAATTATTTTAAAGAGATGTATGATGAGCTGGCTCATAAGACAAGCTGGCCCACTATGCAGGAACTTGGGAATAGTGTTGTAGTAGTATCTATTGCTTCCCTTATCATCGCGTTAATCGTGTTTTTGATGGATGCTATTTTCAACTTGGGAATGGATTTGTTATTCCCGGCTATTTAGTTTTCTTAAACGTTGGTGTTATATCGAAAATAACAGATCATGGCAGAAGTCGAACGCAAGTGGTATGTGATCAAGGCCGTCACGGGTACTGAGAAAAAGGTTAAGCAGAACATCGAGAACGAAGTCGAGCTTTCCATTTTGAAGGACCATGTGCACAAGGTTCTGATACCGACAGAGAAGGTGTTCCACACGACGAAGAGTGGAAAGAAGGTAGTGACTGAGCGCAACTATTTTCCGAGCTACATTTTTGTAGAGGTATCGGAGATGAACAAAGTGTTCAGCATGATTTTGGACATTCCGGGCGTGTTGGGTTTTGTAGGATGTAAACACAAAAGCGACCTTCCTGTGGCCCTGCGTCAGGCAGAAGTCTCCCGCCTGTTAGGCAAGGTTGACGAGTTGCTCTCTCAAGACGAATCGTTGCTGCAACCTTACAAAGTGGGCGAAGAGGTCAATGTTACGGACGGACCTTTCAACACATTCAAAGGTGTCATCGAAGAGATTGACACTGAGAAGAAGAAGCTGAAGATTACGGTGAAAATCTTCGGCCGTAAGACCCCGCTCGAGCTGGGCTTTGCGCAAGTTGAAAAAATATAATTCCAACATAGTTACAAACAATCAAATCAATTCAAAAAAATGGCAAAAGAAGTAGCTGGATTAATTAAGTTACAAATCAAGGGAGGTGCCGCCAATCCGTCACCGCCAGTAGGACCTGCATTGGGTTCAAAGGGCGTGAACATCATGGAATTTTGCAAGCAGTTCAATTCTCGTACACAGGACCTTGCTGGTAAAATCATCCCTGTTGTGATCACAGTTTACAAGGATAAATCCTTTGACTTTATCACAAAGACTCCGCCAGTGGCTGTACAAGTTAAGGAAGCAGCCAAACTTCAAAAAGGTTCCGGCGAACCTAACCGTAACAAAGTCGGTACCATCACTTGGGACCAAGTGCGCAGTATTGCCGAACTTAAGTTACCTGACCTGAACTGCTTCACAGTAGAATCAGCAATGTCAATGGTGGCAGGTACGGCTCGCAGCATGGGTGTCGTAGTGAAAGGTGGTCAGAATCCTTTTGAACAGAATTAATAACAAGTAAAATCAAAAAATCACATGGCTAAAATATCAAAAAAACGCAAAGAAGCTTTTGCTAAATTTGATAAGAGTAAAGTATACACTTTGCCAGAAGCTATCCAAGTGGTGAAGGACCTTACCTATACGAAGTTTGACGCTTCTTTCGACATCGACGTCCGTCTGGGTGTTGACCCTCGAAAAGCAAACCAAATGGTTCGTGGTATCGTTACCCTTCCTCACGGAACAGGTAAAGTGGTTCGCGTACTTGCACTCTGTACCCCCGACAAGGAGGAAGAAGCAAAGGCTGCGGGAGCTGATTACGTTGGTTTGGAAGAATACGTTGACAAAATCAAACAAGGTTGGACAGACGTTGACGTTATCATCACCATGCCGAGCGTGATGCCGAAAATCGGTGCCCTCGGACGTGTCCTGGGTCCCCGCGGTTTGATGCCGAACCCTAAGTCCGGTACTGTAACGATGGAAATCGGTAAGGCCGTCAAGGAAGTTAAAGCCGGTAAGATCGACTTCAAGGTGGACAAATATGGTATCATCCATAGCTCCATCGGTAAGAATCGTTTCTCCGTAGAAGAACTTACAGACAACGCCCGCGAAATGATGGGAACCATCATCAAGTTGAAACCGACTTCCGCAAAGGGTACCTACATCAAGAGTATCTATCTCTCCACGACCATGAGTCCTGGCGTACAAGTGGATCCTAAATCCGTTACATTATAATCTTAAAGTTTAGTTAGTATGAAAAAAGAACAAAAAAGTCAAATTATTGAAGAAATAGCACAAGACTTGACTAACTATTCACATGTATATGTAACCGATATCTCCGGTTTCACAGTTAGTACGGTCAACCAGTTGCGCAGATTGTGCAACAAGCGCGATGTCAAATTGAAAGTGGTTAAAAACACCCTTCTCAAACGCGCAATGGATCAGTGCGAAGCAGATTATTCCGAACTCTATCCGACATTGAACGGTGCAACTTCTATCATGCTCTGTAACACAGGCAACGTACCTGCTAAGTTGATCAAGGAATTCCGCGCTAAGAATGCGAAACCGATCATCAAGGCTGCGTTCATCGAAGAAACCGCTTATATCGGAGACGAAAATCTGGAAGCTTTGTGCAGCATCAAGTCTCGCGAGGAATTGATTGGCGATATCGTCGCATTACTTCAATCACCTGCCAAGAATGTGGTATCCGCATTGCAATCAGGTGGTGGCAAGCTGGCTGGTATTGTTAAAACATTATCCGAAAGAGCAGAATAAAACAATTTTTATAAAAAATAATTTAGTAACAAACATTTAAAAAATAAAGTTATGGCAGATTTAAAAGCATTTGCAGAAGAATTAGTGAACTTAACCGTTAAAGAAGTTAACGAATTAGCTCAAATCCTCAAAGACGAATACGGTATCGAACCCGCAGCTGCAGCAGTAGCAGTAGCAGCAGGTCCTGCAGCAGGTGGCGCAGCCGCAGCTGAAGAAAAAACTGAATTCGACGTTATCTTGAAAGCCGCTGGCGCTCAAAAACTTCAAGTTGTTAAACTCGTGAAGGAACTCACAAGCCTCGGCCTCAAAGAAGCTAAGGAATTAGTTGATGGTGCTCCTAAGGCAGTTAAGGAAGGCGTTTCTAAAGACGAAGCTGAATCTTTGAAGAAATCTCTCGAAGAAGCTGGCGCTGAAGTAGAAATTAAATAATTTTCTTCATAATCTTTTCAATAGTACAACACTTCCACTTCGGTGGAAGTATTGTACTTATTGTTGTATTTAATACCCACTGATTGGTATTCCTTTAAATCAGTATTTTTCACAACAAAAAATCAATAGCCTTGGCAACCAATATCACTAAAAGAATAAGCTTTGCATCCACAAGACCGATCCCGTATCCGGACTTCTTGGATATCCAACTGAAGTCCTTCCAGGAATTCTGCCAAATCAACACTGATGCAGAATGCCGCCATAATGAAGGTCTTTATCGTGCTTTTGCAGAGAATTTCCCCATTACGGATGCAAGAGGCGTATTTGTCCTGGAATTCCTCGACTACTATATCGACGCTCCGCGTTACTCCATGGACGAATGCCTTGAAAGAAGTTTGACATACAGTGTTCCCTTGAAAGCTAAACTTAAGCTCTCCTGTACGGATGTCGAACACGAAGATTTTGAAACCGTTATCCAAGATGTCTATTTGGGCATGATCCCTTATATGACCCCCAGCGGTACTTTCATCATCAATGGCGCTGAACGCGTTGTCGTTTCCCAACTTCACCGTTCCCCCGGCGTATTCTTCGGTTTTTCATACCATACTAACGGAACACCGTTGTATTCCGCCCGTATCATCCCCTTCAAGGGCTCTTGGATGGAATTCACTACCGATATCAGCAACGTGATGTATGCTTATATCGATAGAAAGAAGAAATTACCGGTTACCACTTTGCTTCGTGCTATCGGCTACGAAACCGATAAGGATATCCTCAGCATTTTCGATATCGCTCATGAGGTGAAGGCTACGAAGGCTAACCTTAAGAAATTTATCGGCGAAAAAGTCGCCGCTGCTGTCACCAAAACTTGGAACGAAGACTTTGTGGATGATGAAACCGGTGAAGTCGTCAATATCGAACGTACCGAAGTCCTCATCGACCGCGAAACAATCTTCGAAAAACAGCATATCAACATCGTCACAGATGCTAATATCAAGACCGTCCTCTTCCATAAGAATGACGAAAAACAGCTTGACTATTCTGTGATTTTCAATACGTTGCAGAAAGACCCGACAAATTCTGGCAAACAGGCTATCGAGTATATCTACATGCAACTTAAGAGTACGGCAGCTCCTGACGAGGAAACCGCTCGCGCCACCCTCGAGAAATTGTTCTTCTCCGACAAACGTTACGACCTCGGTGAAGTGGGCCGCTACCGTATCAACAAGAAATTGAATCTCAATATCCCGATGGAAACCGGTGTGTTGACCAACGAGGACATTATCTCCATTATCCGTTATCTTGTCGAGTTGATCAACTCCAAGACAGAAGTGGATGATATCGACCACTTGAGCAACCGTCGTATCCGTACCGTCGGCGAACAATTATATAACCAATTCAGTTTAGGTTTGAACCGTATGTCCCGTACCATCCGTGAAAAGATGAGCGTACGCGACCATGAGTTGTTTGCACCAGTGGATTTGATTAACGCTAAGACGTTGTCATCCGTGGTGAACTCATTCTTCGGCACCAACCAACTTTCTCAGTTCATGGACCAAACCAACCCGCTGTCTGAAATCACGCACAAACGTCGTATTTCTGCTTTGGGTCCTGGCGGTTTGTCCCGTGAACGTGCCGGTTTCGAGGTTCGAGACGTACACTACACCCACTACGGTCGTCTGTGTACCATCGAGACCCCTGAAGGTCCGAACATCGGCTTGATTTCATCCTTGTGCGTTTTCGCTAAAATCAACAACCTCGGTTTCATCGCCACTCCGTATCGTAGAGTCGTGAACGGCCAGGTCCAATTTAACGAACCGCCTGTCTTCCTCACCGCAGAAGAAGAAGACAACTTGCGTATTGCTCAGGCTAATACGCCGATGGATGAAAATGGTCTGCTCGGTGAAAAGGTAAAGGCCCGTCGTTTGGCCGACTACCCGATCCTTCCTCGTGAAGAAATTGACATGATCGATGTCGCACCGAACCAGATTGCTTCTATTGCTGCATCCTTGATTCCGTTCTTGGAGAACGACGACGCAAACCGTGCGTTGATGGGATCTAACATGATGCGTCAGGCTGTGCCGTTGTTGCGCCCTGAAGCTCCTATCGTCGGTACTGGTCTGGAACACCAGGTCGCTGTTGACTCCCGCGTGGTACTGGTTGCCGAAGGCACCGGTGTCGTGAAGACTGTGGATGCACAACATATCGAAATTGAGTACGAACGTACCGAAACGGAAGCCTTGGTAAGCTTCGACACAAATGTCAAGAACTACCAATTGCTCAAGTTCAGAAGAACCAACCAGAACTCCTGTATCAACATGCGTCCTATCGTGGTGAAAGGCCAGAAAGTGAAGAAGGGCGATGTTCTTACGGAAGGCTATGCTACTGAGAACGGCGAACTCGCCCTCGGTCGCAACTTGATGGTCGCCTTCATGCCTTGGAAGGGTTACAACTTCGAGGATGCTGTCGTGATTTCTGAAAAGGCCGTTACGGACGACTTGTACACTTCTATCCATATTGAAACTTTTACCCAGGAAGTCCGCGACACCAAACGCGGTGTGGAAGAATTTACCAATGATATCCCGAATGTCTCTACCGAGGCTACTAAGGATTTGAACGAAGACGGTTTGATCCGCGTTGGCGCTGAAGTCAACGAAGGTGACATCCTCATTGGTAAGATTACCCCGAAGGGCGAATCCTATCCTACTCCTGAGGAGAAATTGCTCCGCGCTATCTTCGGTGACAAGGCCGGTGATGTGAAGGATGCTTCCCTCAAGGCACCCCCATCCATGAAGGGTGTTGTCATCGGTGCTAAATCTATGTCCCGTCTGATCAAGGACAGAAAGTCCAAGGCTAAGGATAAGGAAATCGTTAAGGAAATCGAAGACAAGTACCAAGCTGAATACAATCGTCTGCACGACGCAGCAGTTTCTAAGTTGTACAAGATCTTGGAAGGCAAGATTGCTCACAACATCCACGACAATGCTAAGAATGTCGTCATTGCCAAGGGTGCCAAGTTCTCTCAGAAATTGCTCAACACTGTTGACTTTACAACCGTTGCTGTCACGAAGTGGACAGGCGATGGAAAGATTAACGGCTTAGTTGCAGAAATCATCCGCAATTATCTTGTCAAGGTTCGCGATATTACGGCTCGTAAGACTCGTGAAGAATTTGACGCAACGATTGGCGCAGACCTCCCATCCGGTATCGTACAAATGGCTAAGGTCTATATCGCAAATGCACGTAAACTCCGCATCGGCGATAAGATGGCTGGTCGTCACGGTAACAAGGGTTGTGTGGCTAAGATTGTAAGACAAGAAGACCTCCCGTTCTTGGCAGACGGCCGTCCTGTGGACGTAGTCCTGAACCCGCTGGGTGTGCCTTCCCGTATGAACTTGGGTCAGATTTACGAGACCGTCTTGGCATGGGCTGGTAAGAAAATGGGCTGCAAATTCGCAACACCGATTTTCGACGGCGCTTCCATCGACCAAATCAACGAATACATGCGCGAAGCAGGTCTTCCTGAAAACGGTAGCACACAGTTGTACGATGGTGAAACCGGTGAACCTTTCCATCAGAAAGCCACCGTTGGTTACATCTACTATCTGAAACTGCACCACATGGTTGATGATAAGATGCACGCCCGTTCCATCGGACCGTACTCCTTGATTACACAACAGCCGCTCGGCGGTAAGGCCCAATTCGGTGGTCAGCGTTTCGGTGAAATGGAGGTCTGGGCAATTGAAGCCTATGGCGCATCCAACGTGCTTCAAGAAATTCTGACTGTCAAGTCCGATGACGTCATCGGAAGAGCCAAAGCCTACGAAGCCATTGTCAAGGGTGATAATATGCCGATTGCAGGCATCCCTGAATCTTTCAACGTGTTAGTGAACGAACTTCGCGGACTTGCATTGGATATTAAATTTGAATAAGTCATTAAATAAACATATTGTACATTATGGCTCTTAGAAAAGACAATAATACAAGAAAAGAATTTCAAAAGATCACCATCAGTCTGGCTTCCCCCGAGACTATCTTGGAGCAATCCCATGGCGAGGTACAGAAGCCGGAAACTATCAACTACAGGACTTATAAGCCCGAACGTGATGGTTTGTTCTGCGAAAAGATTTTCGGACCTACCAAAGACTGGGAATGCTATTGCGGAAAGTATAAGAGAATCCGTTACAAAGGCGTTATCTGCGACCGCTGTGGTGTTGAAGTTACTGAACGTAAGGTGCGTCGTGAGAGAATGGGCCACATCCAATTGGTCGTTCCCGTTGCCCATATTTGGTTTTTCAAATCTTTGCCTAACAAGATAGGTGCTTTGCTCGGTATCGGTTCCAAAGACCTCGATGCAGTCATCTATTATGAAAAATATGTAGTCATCCAACCTGGTGTCGCTGAAAGCGATAATGTTCAACGCAAGACTCTCCTTACCCAGGAAGAATATTTCGAAATCGTTGACAACCTGCCAGAAGACAACAAATATCTTGAAGATACGGATCCTAACAAATTCGTGGCCAAGATGGGTGCAGAAGCAGTCTATGACCTGCTCTGCCAAGTTGACCTGGATGCTGAATCATACGAATTGCGTGACAAAGCCAACAAGGAAACTTCTCAACAACGTAAGAAAGACTTGTTGAAACGTCTGCATGTTTTCGAAGCGTTCCGCGACAGCCGTAAGCGCGCTGAAAACCGTCCGGAATGGATGGTTATCAAAATCGTCCCTGTCACCCCTCCGGAACTCAGACCGTTGGTACCGTTGGATGGCGGCCGTTTCGCTACATCTGACTTGAACGAACTCTATCGTCGTGTCATCATTCGTAACAATCGTTTGAAACGACTCATCGAAATCAAGGCTCCTGATGTCATCATGCGTAATGAAAAACGTATGTTGCAGGAAGCTGTTGACTCCTTGTTCGACAACTCAAAGAAGTCCAGTGCCGTTAAGACTGAGTCCAACCGCGCACTGAAATCCCTCTCCGACAGTTTGAAAGGTAAACAAGGTCGTTTCCGTCAGAACTTGTTGGGTAAGCGTGTCGACTACTCTGGCCGTTCCGTTATCGTCGTCGGTCCGGATTTGCATTTGAACGAATGCGGTCTGCCGAAAGATATGGCAGCTGAATTGTTCAAACCGTTCGTCATCCGCAAAATCCTCGAAAGAGGCATTGTGAAGACGGTGAAGTCTGCAAAGAAAATTGTCGACCGTAAGGATCCCGTTGTATATGAAATCCTCGAAAATATTTTGAAGGGTCACCCTGTATTGCTGAACCGTGCTCCTACATTGCACCGTCTCGGTATCCAGGCATTCCAACCTCGTTTGGTCGAAGGTAAGGCTATCCGTCTGCACCCGTTGTGCTGTACGGCTTTCAACGCCGACTTCGATGGTGACCAGATGGCTGTACACGTTCCCCTTGGAAACGCTGCCATTATGGAAGCCCAAATGCTGATGATGGCTTCTCATAATATTTTGAATCCGGCTAACGGTGCCCCTGTGACTGTGCCTTCTCAGGATATGGTCTTGGGTCTGTACTATATCACCAAAGAGAGACCGTCAACTCCTGATCATCATGTCAGAGGCGAAGGTAGCATCTTCTATGGTCCGGAAGAGGTTATGATTGCCTATAATGAAAAGAAGATTGATCTGAATGCTAAGATCAAATGCCGTGTGAACGTTGACGGTAATGGTACGATGAAGATCATCGACACTACAGTCGGCCGTGTGATGTTCAACCAGGTGGTTCCTGATGAATACGGCTTTATCAATATGCTGCTTACCAAGAAGGCTCTGCGTGATATCATCGGCGAAGTCCTTCATAAGTGCGGCAACAAGGTTTGTACCGATTTCTTGGACAACATCATGAGCCTCGGTTACCGTATGGCTTACGAAGGCGGTCTTTCATTTAACTTGGGTGACGTCCTCATCCCGGCTGAAAAACCGAAACTTATCGCTGAAGCTAACGCCCAGGTCGATGAAATCACCATGAACTATAATATGGGTTTCATTACCAACACCGAGCGTTACAACCAGGTGGTCGATGTTTGGTCACAGTGCAACACCCGTCTTTCTAAGATTTTGATGAAAGAAATCGAAGAAGACCGTCAAGGTTTCAACCCGGTACACATGATGCGTGACTCCGGTGCTCGTGGTTCTGCTGAGCAGATCCGTCAGCTGTCCGGTATGCGTGGTTTGATGGCTAAGCCGAGTAAGGCTGGTTCTACCGGTGGTGAGATTATTGAAAACCCGATTTTGTCTAACTTCAAGGAAGGTCTGTCCGTGCAAGAGTACTTCATCTCTACCCACGGTGCTCGTAAGGGTTTGGCAGATACCGCTTTGAAGACCGCTGACGCTGGTTACCTGACCCGTCGTTTGGTTGACGTTTCCCACGATGTCATCATCCATGAAGAAGACTGTGGCACCCTCCGTGGTATGACAGTTAGCGCTTTGAAGAAGAACGACGAAGTGGTAGAAACCCTCTACGACCGCTTGTTAGGCCGTGTCACTTTGCATGACGTTTATCATCCTCAAACTGGCGAACTCATTATCAAAGCCGGTGAGGAATTAACAGAAGAATATTGCCAAATCATTGAAGATTCCCCAATTGAGGAAGTTGAAATCCGTTCAGTCCCGACTTGCGAATCCAAGCGTGGTATCTGCCAAAAGTGCTATGGTAGAAACTTGGCAACAGGTAAGTTGGTTCAAATCGGTGAGGCTGTTGGTGTGATTGCCGCTCAGTCAATCGGTGAGCCGGGTACACAGTTGACACTGCGTACGTTCCACGTCGGTGGTGTTGCTGGTAACGTGGCTGCTAACAGTTCTATCCAAGCTTCCTATGACGGTATCCTGAGTGTTGACGAACTCCGTGCTTTGGAGAAGAAAGATGCTCTCGGCGCTACTTACTATAAGGTTATCGGCCGTACCGCTGAAATCAAAATCATCGATGTTAAAACCGGTATCGCTTTGGCTTCCGCTAACGTGCCTTACGGTTCTAACCTCTACTTCAAACATGGCGACGCCATTAAGAAGGGTGATTTGATTGCCGATTGGGATCCGTTCAACGCTGTCATCCTTTCCGATGTCGCTGGTAAGGTTGTCTATAATGATATCATCGAAGGTGTCACCTATCGTGTTGAAACCGACGAACAGACCAATATCCACGACAAGGTCATCATCGAAACCCGTTTGAAGACTAAGAACCCTGGTGTCAATATCGTTGACAAAGACGGCAATGTCATCAAGAGCTTTGACTTCCCGGTGGGTGCTCGTGTGGCTGTCGAAGATGGTCAGGAAATCGATTCAGGTGAAATCCTCGTTAAGATCCTCCGTTCCTTCGGTAAGACCGGCGATATCACGGGTGGTCTTCCTCGAGTAACCGAACTCTTTGAGGCTCGTAACCCGTCAGATCCTGCTATTGTCTCTGAAATCGATGGTGTTGTTTCCTTCGAAAAGAAACTGAAACGTGGTAACCGTGTCGTCAAGATTACTCCGCGTAACGATGACGGCGAAGGCGCTAAGACATACCTCATCCCGACGTCCAAACAGATTTTGGCTCAGGAAAACGACTTCGTGAAGGCTGGTACTCCGCTTTCTGAAGGTTCCCTTACTCCTGTTGACATCTTGAACATCAAGGGTGCACAGAAAGTTCAGGAATATATTATCAATGAAATTCAGGAAGTTTACCGTCTCCAGGGTGTAAAAATCAACGACAAACACTTCGAAGTCATCGTACGCCAGATGATGCGTAAGATGGAAATCGAAGACCCAGGTGATACCAAGTTCCTCCAAGGCGAATTGATCAACAAGATCGATTTCCAAGAAGAAAACGATATGATTTGGGATAAGAAGGTTGTTGAAGAACCCGGTGATTCCGAAGAAGTGCGCAAGGGCCAGATTATCACCGCTAAGAAATTGCGTGATATCAACTCTCTGCTCAAACGTAAGGATATGCGTCTGGTGGAAACTCGCGATGCTCGCCCGGCAACAGGTAAGCCGATCCTCCAAGGTATCACACGTGCGTCATTGCAGACCCGTAGCTTTATTTCCGCTGCTTCCTTCCAGGAAACAACGAAGGTGCTTACTGAGGCCGCTATCAACGCTAAGTCTGACGACTTGGAAGGTATGAAGGAGAATGTCATCGTCGGCCAGAAGATTCCGGCAGGTACAGGTATCCGCTCCTACCAGCACATGGAAGTTGGCTCTCAAGAGGAATATGCTTCCCTTATGGCATCCAAAGAAGAATAATAAATTGTTAATCCCAAGCCCAGAGCAACCCTCTGGGCTTATATTTGAATATTATGCAAGAACAGAAAATAGACATCAACATTCCTGAAGAAGTAGCTCAAGGCGTATATTCCAACTTGGCTATCATCTCTCATTCCAACAGCGAATTTATCGTTGATTTTGTGGCCATGCTGCCGGGTATGAAAAAGGGCAACGTCCGCTCCCGCGTCATCATGACTCCGCAAAATGCCAAACGCCTCTTAGCTGCTTTGTCCGATAATGTCGCTAAGTTCGAAGACCAAAACGGCGTTATTGTTGACAACCAGCAAGGCGGCCTCCCTCCTATGATGAATGGCGGCGGCTTGGCTTAATCTTATTTGAGAAACGTTCAAAATTCTTTATACTATAAATTATTATGGAGGGTGAAGTTTCGACTTCACCCTTTTTTAAGTTGATTTTCAAAGCTTCTTTACCCCTATCATCCTCTTAATCCTATGATTCAGCTCAACAAACTATCTGTTAATTTCACTGGTGATTTTCTGTTTCATGACATCTCCTTTGTGGCAGGCGACAAAGACCGCATCGGTTTGGTCGGACATAATGGAGCGGGCAAGTCCACCTTGCTCAAAATCATCCACAAGGATCAAGAACCGACTTCCGGAACGATGGTAATCACTACCGGTTTCAAAACCGGCTATCTGCCGCAGGAACTGGCCGAAACTTCCTATAAAACCGTTTGGGAGGAGACTATGTCTGCGTTTGTTGAGGTCAAGCAATTGGAAAGCAAGATGCAGCGCCTTACGACGGAACTTTCCGACCGCACCGATTACGAATCTGAGGAGTATGCCAAACTTGCCCAGCAACTTTCCGATGCTAACGATCGTTATGCTCATCTCGGAGGCAATATGATAGAAGGGGAGGCTGAGAAGGTCCTCACTGGCATGGGCTTCAAACGCACGGATTTCCCACGCCCGATGGCAGAGTTCAGCAACGGCTGGCAAATGCGCGTGTGCCTGGCCAAAATCCTGCTCCAAAAACCGGAAATCGTCTTGTTAGACGAACCTACCAACCACTTGGATATTGAGTCTATCCAGTGGCTTGAGGACTACCTGGCCAACTATGACGGCTGTGTTATCCTGGTTTCCCACGACCGTGCTTTCCTTGACCGTGTGACGAACCGCACCGTGGAAATTACCTGCGGCACTATTCAGGATTATAAATGCAGTTATTCCAAATATGTTGAACAACGATTGGAACGCATTGAACATCAACAGGCTGCTTACGAAAACCAACAACAGCAGATTGCCCAGATAGAACGTTTTATCGAACGTTTCCGTTACAAGGCCACCAAGGCCAGACAGGTTCAGAGCAGGTTGAAGATGCTGGAAAAAATGGATAGGGTGGAGATTGACGAGTACGATTCATCATCTATCACTTTCAAGTTTCCACCGGCCCCGCATTCCGGCCGTATGGTGGTGGAGGCCAAGCAACTCTCGCTCGGCTATGATGACCTCAATGTGCTGAACAAGGTCGATTTCCATCTGGAACGCGGCGAACGTGTGGCCTTTGTGGGAAGAAATGGCGAAGGCAAGTCCACTATGGTGAAAGCCATTGTGGGCGAATTGGCCCCGCAAGGCGGCGAACTCAACCTCGGCTACCAAGTCGTCATCGGCTATTATGCTCAAAACCAAGCCAAACTTCTGGACCCTGAAAAAACGGTGTTTGAGACTATCGATGATGTGGCGGTGGGCGACATCCGTCCCAAAATCAGAACCATTCTCGGCAGTTTTCTCTTTGACACGGAGGCCACGGAGAAGAAGGTGAAAGTGCTGTCCGGCGGTGAGAAGGCCCGCCTCGCCTTGGCGAAGTTACTGCTTTCACCCTTCAATCTCCTCATTCTGGACGAACCTACCAACCACTTGGATATGCCCTCAAAGGATGTGCTGAAAAACGCGCTGCTGCAATATGAGGGCAGCCTGATTCTCGTTTCCCACGACCGTGACTTTTTGGAAGGCCTCTCTACTAAGACCTACGAGTTCAAGGACAAGCAACTCCGCGGTTACACGGGTGACGTGTATGATTTCCTCGCCGAGCGCAAACTGGAGTCTTTGAACGAGTTGCAGCGCAAACAGGCCGCTGCCGTTGCCTCTGGAGAGAAGGTGGTGTCATCCAACAAGGAGAACTACGAACGCCGCAAGGAGCAGGAAGCAGCCGACCGTAAGAAAAAGAACCGTCTTCGCAAACTTGAGGATGAAGTCGAGGCACTTCAACAAAAGGTTGCAGAGATTGAAGCCAAGTTGGCGGATCCGGACAAATATGCGGCGGAGATTGCCTCCGGCGAATTGTACAAGCAGTACGAAGAAACTAAGCAGCAACTCGAAGAAAAAGAGATGGAGTGGCTGGAACTTAGTGAGTAGTACGTCCATTTCCTTATCTATAAAATCAATTTTTTTTCAAAAGGTATTTTTGTTCTTTTGCGGCATCAACATTAGAACAATTGCCTTATGAAAAAGTATGCTGTATTACAGAAAGATGCGATTGGCGGCTATCTTTTGCTGCTGTGCGCCGTTGCTTCGCTGGTGCTGGCCAATGTCGGCTTCGGCGAAAGATATTTGGATTTTTGGAACCGTTCGCTGCTCGGCCATCCCGTGTCGCACTGGATAGACGACGGGCTCATGGCTGTGTTCTTCCTATTCGTCGGTTTGGAAATCAAACGTGAGATGCTGGTGGGCACCTTGAGCACGTGGAGGCGTTCGGTACTGCCTTTGGCTGCGGCGCTCGGCGGTATGCTGCTGCCGGCCACCATCTACCTGCTCGTCAATTACGGGAAACCCTCCTCTATGGGCTTCGGCATTCCGATGTCCACGGACATTGCCTTTGTGGTTGGCATCCTGGCCCTTCTGGGCTCGCGCGTGCCGGCCTCACTGAAAACCTTTTTGCTCACGCTGGCCGTTGTTGACGACATCGGCGCCGTATTGGTCATTGCCATCTTCTACACTTCGGGCATTGACGTTGTCTTCATTGTTGCCGCACTGCTGCTCTTCGTGGTGATGCTCTGGCTCAACAAGTCGCGGCACGTGGACGCGCTGTGGCTCTATTTGGCCCTTGGCATTGTGCTATGGGCGCTGATTATGGCCTCTGGGGTGCACGCAACTATAGCAGGTGTACTGACCGCCGTGGCTATGCCGTATCGTGACGGGGGCGAGAAGCGCCCCGCCGTGCGCGCCGAACGCTGGCTGCACCTGCCCGTCTATTGGGTCATTCTCCCGCTGTTTGTGCTCTCCAATACGGCTATAGTGTTGAAAGGACCGATGCTGGCAGAACTGTTCCGACCCCACGCACTCGGCATTATGGCCGGCCTCCTCATCGGAAAGCCTTTGGGCATCTTCGTGATGTCTTGGCTGGTGATCACCTTAGGCCTGGCGGAAATGCCTCCGGAGATGAGCACTCGCCACCTCCTGGCCGCTGGCTGCCTCGGAGGCATTGGCTTCACGATGTCCATTTTCATTGCCGCTTTGTCATTTGACAGTCCTATGATGGTGGACTCCGCCAAAATTGCCATTCTGCTCTCTTCTGCCGCCGCCGCTGTTATCGGAATGGTGCTGCTTGCGCGCGGCGGGAAATCTGCCGATAGAGCATAGAATCTGGTATTCTTGCCTTTGTTTGCCTTCGGAATCAATGCTTTTCATTATGCTGAAATTCGTTCAACGTGACAAAAAAAATCATATCTTTGCGCTCCCAAATTTCAACAACAATTAAACACAAATAATATGGAAAAATTTGATCCCGCAACCAACATCGAAAAGTTGGACAAAAAAGATGCTTACCGTGGCGTCAACCCGGCTATCAACGATAGCGCAACCTTTATGTTTGAAAAAGCTCACCTTATGACGGATACTTTCCACGGTGAGACCGAAGGTTACTATTTGTACTCCAGACATTGGAATCCGAGCGCAATGGCTCTCTGCGAATCATTGGCTGCTATGGAAGGTACAGAATGCGCATGGGCTACCGGTTCCGGTATGGCTGCCATCACCGTTGCTTTGATGCACGAAGTGAAAGCTGGCGATCACATCGTCTCCAGTATGACAACCTACGGTGGTACTTTCGCCTTCTTGAACAACTACATCAAGAAATTCGGTGTTGAAGTTACTTTCGTTAATATGCAAGACCTGGACGCTGTTAAGGCTGCTATCCGCCCGAACACAAAGGTCCTCTATACCGAAACAATGAACAATCCTTTGCTCCGCATCGCTAATGTTCCCGAACTTTCTAAGATCGCTCACGCTGCTGGCGCAAAATTGTTGGTTGACAACACCTTCACTCCGATGATCTTCTCTCCGTATCGTCTCGGCGCTGATGTGGTTATCTATAGTATGACCAAATATGTCAACGGTATGAATGACTGTGTGGCTGGTGCTATCTGTGGTTCTGCTGCTTACATCAACTCTTTGATCGATGTTAACGACGGTACTGCTATGTTGCTCGGTCCTGTCTTGGATTCTTTCCGCGCTTCCAGCATCCAAAAGAATCTGCACACCCTCCATATCCGTATGAAGAAACACAGCGAAAACGCTATGTATTTGGCAAAACGCTTCAAAGAAACCGGTATCAAATACAACTACCCAGGCCTTCCTGAACACGTTGACCACGAATTGTTCAAGACTATGATGAATGAAGAATACGGCTTCGGCGGTATGATTTCCATCGATATGGGTACGGCTGACAGAGCTTCTGCTATTATGGAAAAAATGCAGGAACTCGGCGTTGGCTACCTCGCCGTCAGCTTGGGCTACTTCAAGACCCTCTTCTCCAACTCCGGTAAATCTACATCTTCCGAAGTTCCTGAAGATATCCAAAAGGAAATGGGCATGAGCGAAGGCCTTATCCGCTTCTCCGTCGGCCTCGACAACGATCCGGAACGCACATTCCAATTGATTAAACAAGCTATCGACGCTACTTGCTAATTGTAGATAGTTCAATCATAGAAATCCGGTGCCATTTGCGTGGTGCCGGATTTTTTTTGCAACCATATACTTGTTGGCCCGAAAACATTGATTGTTTAGCAATTTTTGGACAATATTTGGGCTATTGAGAAGTCTGCGATATTTTCATTAGATTTTTTATTGGATTTTCAATATGATTTTAAGGAGTCTGAAAGACGACGACCCCATATTAAGCCAGTTTTCCCTGGCTATTTTTGATGGGATTTTCATTGGTATTTTGAAACTTGCATAGGTGACTGCGTTGTGGCAGAAATTTTTTAAATGGATGTTTTAAAATCAAAAAAGAATCTGCTCGAAAATGTTTGGGAAAAACAAGGTCGCTGCGCTCAAAATCAAATAAAAATCGTGTTGAAAATCATATAAATGGGGGGCACATATTTGTTGCCCTGCTTATTTTTCCCACGAATTAACACGAATACACACGAATTATATAGAGGTTGATCTACATTCGTGTTCGTTGGTGAAAATCGTAGGGCTATGTCTATATCCCAAAATACTAATGTTGCGATAAATTTTGAAAAAATCTTATAAGTTATTGATATAATATAAAATACAAACATTATTTGATTTTTTGATTTGAAAAACACTATTTGTTCATTTCTCAAAGGCGCAAGGTTATTATCATCACACATTAAGCGCAAAAGCAAATTTTGCGCGATCATAAATTCCCCTTCTTTTAGAAGGGGTGCCCGTAGGGCAGGGTAGTGGCATAAACATCACGGCGAAGCCGTACATTATTATCCGTTATATAAAGGTTGCTTCGCAAACACCCATATCACTACCCCGGCTTTCAGCCACCCCTTCTAAAAGAAGGGGAATGGGCGCCTCCGTTCGGGCAGGCCCGACGGGAATAGAACAGATATATTGGCATTCGAAATTTATCGCATCAGTAGTAATCCCAAAATTATGTTATAAAAAGCAATTAGGTCAACAAGTATATAGTTACCCTTATTTATGGGCCAATAGGCGAGTAGGCTCCTTTTTTTGAATGAAAATCTGAAGCGCTACTCCAAAATTTCATTCAAAATTTGAAGTGGTACTCCAAATTTTCATTCTTTAATATGTTTTATATCAGATAATTTGATTTTTTTTATCCTTTGTTTTATGATAGGCAATATTGGTCGCTATTTTTCACTGGATGGTATGAACTGTTTTTGGACGCAAGACTATATTTAGTATCTTTGCAGCCTTAAAAATGTCTGTATGAAAAAACTTTTCGCCCTCATTCCCATAATGTTCGCATGCACTTTCTGCCTGGCGCAGAACATAAGCGATACCCTTCACGTAGCACACTATGACCTTCATCTCAATGTGCTGGATTTCGCGAACAGAACTATCGACGGCTACGTCGACTTGACGGTGGTTACCAAAGTCCCGACTTTGTCACAGTATGTGCTCGACTTGCAAAGCCTTACGGTTGACTCCGTCCTTGTGGGCACGCAGCCTGTGGCCTTTAGCCAAGATGACTATAAGGTGTTCGTCAACCATAATAGCAGTCAGAATGATACGGCCGTTGTGCGCATCTATTATCGCGGAACGCCCATTTCGGACACGCGATGGGGCGGCTTCTATTTCTCAGGACAATACTGTTACAATATGGGGGCGGCTTTCGACTACCAGCCCCATAACTTCGGCCGTTGCTGGTTCCCCTGCCTCGATGTTTTTACGGACAAGTCTTCCTATACGATGCACATCCGCACGGAGAACGGCAAGATGGCCGTCTGCGGCGGCGAGCTGACCGATTCTCTGACGCTGGCCGACAGCACGCGCGTGTGGACGTGGCAGCTGAACGAACCAATCCCCACTTACCTGGCTTCTATGGCAGTCGGCCCGTACGTCCTATATGCTGACACTTTCCAGGGAATGGAAAGAACGATTCCCATAAATATCTATGCCCAGCCCAGCACCATCAACAAGGTGGCCGGCTCATTTGTGCATCTGAAGGAAATATTGCGGATGTACGAACAACTTTTCGGACCGTATCGTTGGAGCCGGGTCGGCTATGTGGCGGTCAACTTCTCGAGTGGTGCGATGGAACACGCCACTAACATCGCTTATCCCAATGCGGCAATTACGGGCACGGTGGCCAACCAGTCGCTTTATGCGCACGAACTCTTCCATCACTGGTTCGGCGATCTGATAACTTGCAATAGGGCAGAGGAGATGTGGATAAATGAAGGCTTTGCCACCTATTCGGAGGCTCTTGTGGATGGCCTGATGGGCGGCGAAGATGCCTATAAGGAGCATATCCGCGAGGTGCATCGCGCCACCCTCAAAGGCATTGTGAAATACGATGGCGGCCATTATGCCTTGGACAATGTGCCCCAAGAGGTGACATACGGCACGCATTCCTACGACAAAGGTTCTCTGATAGTGCATTCTTTGCGCAGCTATATGGGCGATTCCCTCTTCTTCGGCGGCATTAAAAGTCTGCTGAATCATTTCGCCTACCAAAATGTCTCTTCAGAAGAAATGTTCGAGTACCTGGCTCAGGTGACGGGCTTGCCTTTGCACGATTTTTACGAAGGCTGGGTCCACAATCCCGGATTCCTGCATTTTTCCATTGATTCTATTGTCCCGTTGCAGAATAACGATTATCGTGTCTATCTCCATCAGAAATTGTTGGGAGGCACGCACTTCGCCAACAGCAACAAGGTGGATTTGACGTTCGTCGCGCCCAATCGCGAACTCTTCACGGTCGAAAATGCTATGTTCTCCGGCGAGTTCGGAACCGTGGATGTGACGCTGCCGTTTGTTCCGGCTTTCGGTGTGGTGGATTTCTATGAGAAACTGACGGATGCCACCATAGACTACACCCAAACGATGGCCCCAGCCACTAATCTGTCTTGCAGTGAAGCGAACTGCTCGGTCCGTTTGGAAAGTTTCCCCGATTCCGTTTTCGTGCGCGTGGAGCACAACTTGGTTTCTGCCGATATGCCGCAGCAACTGCCCGACGGCATTTACCGTGTCTCCGACAACCACTATTGGAATGTCTTGATGGCCTACGACAATGCGGTGAACACTATCCCGCAAGGTTATCTCCAGTTCCGCTTCCAGTCAGGCACGCCTTCCAATCTCGATTATGAGCTGATGGCCGGATATAACCAGGACAACCTCAAACTGCTTTATCGCCCGACGGCCTCTGCTCCGTGGGTGATTGTCCCGGTGACGCGCAGTGGCAGTCCCGTGGCGGGTTACCTCAAAACCGAGAATCTGATGCCCGGACAGTACTGTTTGGCTGTAGGAGACCCCACGGCCAGTGTGACCGAGTACTCTTCAAATGTCTCTTTGCATATATATCCGAATCCCGTCGTTGACAAACTGAACGTATGGCTGGACGGCGTTGGCGGTAACGCTCAGGCCGTATTGTACGACACAACAGGTAGAAAGGTGAAAACACTCAAATTGAAACTTGGAGACAACAGTGTCAATGTCAGCAACCTGAAGGCTGGTGTCTATTATCTGGGTGTTAAAGAAACGAAAGGTCGAGTGATAGTGAAGAGCTTTGTTAAAGAATGAAGAGAATAAACTTGAACTCGTGATTGTCACAACCCGAATGATTCAGAAAAAAGTGTATTTTTGCGCCCTCCAAAAAAACGCGGATATGGCGTAATTGGTAGCCGCGCTAGACTTAGGATCTAGTTCCTTTGGAGTGGGAGTTCGAGTCTCCCTATCCGCACCACCAAAGCTCCGAATTCTCGGGGCTTTTTTATTGCGCAGTAAGCAGTAGATGTGCGGGGGTACAAACCCTAATCGCTGGACAAGGCTCTTTTGTTTGTTTCCTCGGATGATGGCAGGTTGGGCTTCTCCTCTGCAGTATTTTCTTCGCTAACGCCTCCCTCCTGTGGGGTGCTGGCCAAATGGTATCCGCCGGATTTTTTGCTGCCCGTATGTTCTATAAGCCCCTGCTTTTTTAACACAGCGATGCAACGCTCGACTGTGCTCAAGGGGATTTTTGTCACAGTGACAATCATTTTCGCATTGCAGTTCGGGTGTCTTTTGATATGGGAAAGTACAGCTTTGAGTTTCTCATCAGGAGGTGTTATTGGCTTCTGCCTGGTCTTTGGACGGTTGGGGCTCTTGGGGATGCTCTCACCGTTTGTCTTTGACCGATATCGCAAAAGGCCCTCCATAATTTTTTCTTCAATTTTATTTGAGTTCTTGGACTCCAACTCAAACGAGATGGGTTCTTCTTTCCATGGCATTTTCCTCATAACCACTGTGTTGTTTTTACATGCCTTAATGTGCCGGAATGGTATTAACAGATTATTAGTGATGCGGATAAAATCCTCTTCTCCGAACAGTTGTTCGAGATGTTTCATAGAACCGGTCCGTGTGAAATGCTTGTTTTGCACCATATATATGTCCGTGAAGTTCCTTTGCTGTTGACAATAAAGAATGTCATCGATGCAAACGAGGAGAACATTGCTTTCATTGTCTATCACATCAAGTTTTCGGGTGTCTTTGCAAACAACGTGGACTTCTTTTTCCTGTAATTGCTGATAATATTGTCGTTCCCTGAACAAAAAGGGAAATAAGTTGAAAGCGAAATTGCGCGAAGCGATGAAAAACAAACGTTTTGAAAAGAAACTAAAGAAACCAATCGATTGTATAACATCATCGCAGCAAGATGATATGTTACGATAGGCGAGAGCTAGGTCCAAGAATCCTGTCGTCAAAGATAAAAAGAGCAGTACAAGCCAATAGAAGATGTGCGGGTAATGTTGATTGAGTTTTGGATAGAGAAAAAAGTAGTTTGCATAGATTGTCCCTAAAAGCAGGAGTCCGGCCAGGATTTCTTTGAGGGGTGTCCCTGCGTAGGGGCGTAAGAAGGCGTTACGGGTGAAAAACCAAAGCAATACTGTGCAAAACAGTACGTTTAGAGCAATGCTTACAACTGTGTTTAGGGGTTTCATTGTGAACTGATTTGAATACTGCGGCAAAGATAGATAATATTCAAATATCTTATTGTGCGAAGTAGCTCTATCCCCTCATAACAAGTACTTTTCCCCTCACGCAATTGATAAAATAGGGTGTTTTTAAACATACTGATTGTTAATACGATACACCTCCTAAAATCAGCTTGTCTGCCAATGGGTGCATATTTTTCCATAAGGGGGTTCACATTTTGCTGTGAGGGTTTAAATTATGTTGAAATCAATAGTATTTTTGCCGTCGAAAATCAATTGTTTAATGTATTTATAAAACCAAACACGATGAAAAAAATATTGACAATGGTACTGCTTACTGCTATGGTGCTCATCGCATGTGAGAAGGATGGAACCCAGGCTACGGATCAGAAACACAGGTTTAACAGAGTGATAGTACTGCCCGAAGAAGGTAAGACCGGAAACTCGGAGGTGATACTGGCCCTATGTGTTGGCCATGATGGCAAGACTTGCAAAGGATGCGTGTGGGAGGATGGCATGTATGTTCACGTGAACTGTGTGGGGGAGGGAAATCTTTGTCAGAAGATGGCTGCCGTCCAACTTCAGCAAATAGGAACTGACGTAATTGCTACTACGACTGACACGTTTGACTTGACTTCGGAGGACTTCTTTCTGATGCCAGACCGTTCGTTGAGCTACAAGGACGAGAAGGGGAACGACATCTTTCTAAACATTCCGGAGCAGATGGTGTACAGAAACCGCACCACGCAGCAGTTTACCTTTACGGGACTGTTCTTCAGCGAATCAGCTGCATACAGTAACAATTAGGAGCTACCGCTTCCTTGCGGCTGAACGAAAAGGAGAAACATGAAAAAAGCAATTCACATAAAAACCGATGCCCCTGATCTGCAATGGTTGGGCAAAAATAACTTGGCTGACTCGCGTGCCGTCTGAGGGGCGCAGTCGTAAGGCAGGAAATCCTGTTCTGCGATTACCGGGACGGCACGGAAGAAAAGGATGCCCCACAGGGAACATCACCCTTGATGTTATAACGGATATATGATGATGTCCCTGTGCTATCGGCATCCGAAAACGGTCGGGTATGGCTCTACTGCTTGGCACCCAAATTCGATGGCAAAAGTAACATTTTTTCTGTTGTGAGTGTGGAGCAACCGGAGATTCTTTCCTGCCGGCAAAAGCAGAAGGGGAAAGTTGAACAAATAAATTACATGATATGAAAGTTAAAAAAAACAAACCATCGTTGTCTCTTTGTAAAGAGTCTCTTAGACAACTTAAAAATGCACAAAAAATAATCGGAGGCGAAGGGGATATTCCACCGCTTCCCCCAATCCAAAACCCTTATTGTCTCCCTTTGGACAATCCATGTCGCATTAAGCCATTCTCTTTGTGCATTCCTGCTTGTCTCCCTAAATCTTAATGAATGAACTAACATAACAAGCTTGCCCAAAAGGGCATTAAAACAATAAGAGCATAAGGTTTTGATAAGATCCTTTTGGGCATTTTTTCAGTAAAAATAATTGATATGAAAAAAAACAGCGTATTTAATATTTGGCAAGAGAACATTCTTTATAACTCTTTTTCAGATATAGCAATCGAATTTGATTCTAAAGAAACCAATGACATCAAGTACTATTTAACCAACTTGAATGAATTTGAAGAACACTATCCGGATATCTTTCAGTATTTTATTCAATGTCATTTCATTGTAGACGAAAAATTCGACGAAATAAATTATTTATTGTTCAAAAACAAAGAGACAATCCTGTCGGAAAGGAATTACCACTTAACGATAAATCCAACGTTACAATGTAATTATAGGTGTTGGTATTGTTGTGTAGAAGAAATGAACACTAAATATGAAAAGAGACGAATGGACAACTCAACCATTCAGAAAATAAAGAATCACATACTCAAGATAGTGAAGAACGGCGTTAATTCTTTACATATTGATTGGTTTGGAGGAGAACCATTAATGTATTTTAACGAAGTAATACTTCCGATTTCGACACATGCTATTGAATTATGCAAACGCCACAGATTGCCGTTTATTAACCAAATCACCACCAATGGTTATTATTTCAATGAGGAAATAATAAAAGCCTGTAATACCATCAATTTGAATAAATTTCAAATTCCGATTGACGGGAACGAAACAAGGCATAATATGGTGAAAAATATCAAGGGGGAAGGGCATTTTAAAAAAATAATAGATAATGTAAATTATATCTGCGAAAGTATTGAAAACTCAATGGTGGTTCTGAGAATCAATTATGACACTGACACGTTGTCGGATATTTCAGAAATAATAGACTTTTTCCCCGTTAAGAACAGAAAAAGTATTTTTGTTGATTTTCAAAGAATATGGCAGGTTGGATTGTCTAAAGATCCCATTTCTGGTGAAAACGAAACTCTATTACAAAGGAAACGTGATTTTGAGGAGGCTGGATTTCAAGTAGAGTATTTTGCGTATAGGCATCGTGGCTTTTCAGCGTGTTATTCAGACAACTATTACCACAGAGTGATAAATTATGATGGTAAAATCTACAAATGTGCAGCACGGGACTATGATGACAGTTTAGTAATTGGAAGATTATGCTCTGATGGAGATTTGATACTCGATGACAATGTTATGAGCACCTATTTTGGCAAAACCACTTTTGACAATGAAAAATGTTTGAATTGTAAAATATTACCATTGTGTTATGGTCCCTGTGTGCAACACCATTATGAAATACAAAAAGGTAAGCATGATTTTGTATGTCGCAATGATTATTCAGAAATATCATTCCAAAGATATATTAGAAGCAAAGTTGCAAAAAAGTAATAGACATTTGAAATGAAAAAAATTCCTTTTATTTTAGCTTTTGTGACAATCTTGATTACGCCAACCCTTATCGCACAAGTTGGCGGTAAAGAACAGCTCACATCATCTCAAAAAATATACGAACTCGCTGTGGTTTGGAAAGAGTTGTCCTACAACTTCGCCAATATGGATAATTGTCAGGGACTGAACGTGGACAGTCTCTATGCCGCCTATATCCCCAAGATTCAGCGGACAAAGGACGATTTCGAGCACTACCTGACGATGCAGGAGTTCTTGGCGCATTTTCATAACAGCCACACCTACTGCATGATGCCGCAACAGCTAATGCCTTCGTTGGCGATGATTCGACTGCAGACGGAGTACAGAGACGGCAGGATTTATATCCGCAATATCAGCTCTCAATACGCCGACAAGGTTTCAGTTGGGGATGAAATTGTCCGTATAGATGGGATTCCTGCAGTGGAATGGTTTACGCAAAATGTAGCGCCACTGATTTCTTGCACCAATCAAGAGACCTTGCTTGAAGCCGCGATGTTCACGCCGAATGCCTTGCATCCCATGATTTTCCAACCGAAAAGCTATAACACAAAGCTGGAAATGGAGGTGAAATCGGGAAATGGGCTCAAGAAGCTGTCAATAGGTTACGACTGGCATTTTTCTCCATCAAAAGAACAGGAAGAGGAACAGTTGAAATACCATTGGATGGCGATAGAAAGTGAAAACTTGGCTGGAAATAATAATCTGTTTGTGGTTTTTCCGGCACAAGATGCTGCATATCTGCGTATCGACGATTGCAATGCGGCCACGGTGGACACTTTCATGAAATATTTACCCACAATCAACCAAAATATGCATTTCGTTCTGGATTTGCGCAACAATTTGGGGGGCGACGGCAGAGCCTATTCTCCTATAACGCCTTATCTTGTTGATAAAGATTCGATTATGTTGTCGGGAGTGCTGTTGTCGCGGGTCAACAATTCGGCCTACCGGGCTTGGGCGGCTGTGAGAATGCTGTATGGAGATCCTGAATCCATGGATGAATACACCAAACGGGTCTATTGTCCGCATTTATTCAATAATGCGTTCGATACCATCCAAGCAACTACGGTGGCGAACGGGAATCCGAACTCGCAACGGTATCATGGGAAAGTTTACGTCTTGGTCGGTCCGCGCACAGCCTCCGCCGCAGAGGGTTTCGTGATGCAGCTCGTGCAAAGTCCGAATGTGTGTGTGGTGGGAAAAACCACTGCGGGTGCTACAGGTCAGCCGCTTGTGGTACCGCTCCCCTCAGGCATCATCTGCATGATCAACTCGTTCAGAAGTTTTGACACCCGCAACCGCGACTGCTCGAACGGGATTGCCCCTGATGTGGAAAGGGATTTCGAGAATAGTGATGTCGAAGAGATTGTGAAAATGGTGATGAATGACAAGAAATAGATTTAAAAAAAATAAAACGAATCATGCTCACTCTTTTTGTACAGACAGGTAGCTCTTGATAGGATAGATACCCGTAGAGGTGTTCGAAGCAGCTTACCACGAAAAGATAAGTTCGTCCGAGAACTCATTTATCCCCTTCTCCGCAAAATTGAAAAAAAGAGTTTTTTTTTCACATGTAACTTGTGAATAAAAATACATGATTTGGAGTTCTCGGACAGGCTTGAGGGAATGCCCGACAAGAAGAGGATTGCTGAGTTGAACAAATAGATTTGGGGAGAGGATTAACAATTAGGATTTAGTAATGAGTAACTATCAATGAGTAAAAAATTCCCGTTTTACAAGCAACTCGATGCCATGGATTGCGGCCCCACTTGCCTGCGGATGATTGCCAAGCACTACGGCAAGCACTATTCGTTGGAGACGCTCCGGCAGAAGTGCTTCATCGGCCGCGAGGGCGTGAGCCTGCTCGGCATCAGCACCGCCGCCGAGGGCATCGGCTTCCGCACTATCGGCGTGCACATCTCGTTCCAACAGCTCTGCGAGGCACCATTGCCCTGCATCGTGCATTGGAAACAGAACCACTTCGTGGTCGTTTACGATATCAAACGCCCCAAAGACAGTTCACAGCTCACTGATCACAGTTCACTGGTCTATGTGGCGGACCCCGCGCAGGGCCTCATCAAATTTCTCCGAAATCCCCACCATCCCCCATCGGATTTTCTCCGAAAATTCCGCTTCTCGATAGGCTGTTTTATTACTTAAGCAATCGCTAACTATTTGATAATCATTAAAGTAAAAAACAGAAAAACGACCTATATACAAAAGTTTTTAATATTATTGCACTCGCTTTTTACGGGCTGGGCGCGGCCGATGAAGAGGACCGTAAAAGGTTAACACACTGAATAAGACAACCGCTAACTAAAAATGACGAATGAATGAAAGATGACAACCTGAATCCTTATTTGCTGCCCGACCTCTATTGGTTGGGGAAGAATCACTTCCTTGATTGAAGTCCTGCCATCGTGGTGCGTAAAGACCGTTGGCAGGACGTAAACAGGTGAATAAGTAAACTCATCACATACTACCTATAACCTATTACTTATTCCCTAAAACAGGTGCCCCCGCAGGGACATCGCCAAGGAAGTCGCATTCTTAGTACGATGTACCCTGCTCAAAAGCACCGAGGTCGCATATATCGTGATGTTTGTAACGCGATGGCACTGCAAATCAGGCGGCAAAGATACCATTTTTCCCGTTGTGATGACATACCCGAAAGTGCCGCGCAAAGTGCCGACACACCCGCGGGAAAGAGGAGTTTTACCATTTAAACTATTTGGTTATGAAAAAAATACAAACAATCAACAATAAAAAATTAGAAGACTATAAATCTCAATCAATTGATTCTCCTTTGAAAATCAGAGGTGGGTCGAAAAGAAAAACGACAATATATAACAAAGATCAAAATGGTAATATAATATCAACCGAATGTGACATTTACGATGATTCTCTAAGTGGTTTTGGACAAGTTCTATCCGATACTTACACTATCCCATGCCCCGAAGATAAAAAGTAGATTATGAAAATTTAAATCAAGTGGGAAACTGACCGTTTCTGGTCAATTTCTCACTTGACAAATTAAAATCAAAGTTTATGCTAAAAAAACTTATTACTGTATTGTTGTTCCCTTTGTACCTTGTGGCACAGCCATATGCTGGGGACAATTATTGGCAATATCATCAGTGGATAGCTCAAGCCGAAAATGCATTCTTTGTGGATAACAATGCGGATAGCTGCTTATATTATTACGACCTTGCTTTTGACAACTTTGAATTCAATTATGTAAACGACTTGCTTAATGCAGCACAAATTTCTTTTTACACTTCAAAGGACAGATTTCCATATTATCCGAAGCACAATTATGAATACTACCTTCATAAAGGCGTAAAGTACGGCCTTCGGTCCAAACACCTCGCATTCATTCCAATGTGGGCGGAATCAGAAGTTCTAAAAGATTTTCAGGTTTATGAAAATTTAGAAGAAGGAAAGCAAAGGCACCGATATTATCTTCATTCAATCAGCACGGACTACCTGTGCCAAATTTATGACCTTTGCATAGCAGATCAAAAAATGGTGCTGGAGGAATATGAAAACAGTGAAAACAACCCGTATAAAGACAGCCTCCTTGTATGGGATATGAAATATCAGCAACTTGTTCAAAAATACGGATTCCCCGGCCAAAAGATTCTCGGCATTGATGACAATCAACTGTTTGACGAATTAGGAATTTCTTGCTTGGATTTCAAATCAAAAGTATTTAGGGATTCAGCGGCATTGACCAGAATTATTGGGGATAGGCCTTTGACATCCGTAATGCCCAATGGCGACACTATTTACATCGAATTTGACCATATCGACACGATATTATACGAAATGAACACAAACAGACTCACACAAGGTCTATTGGAATCTTTCTATGTCCATCAAGACAGTATGTATGCCTATATTGAAAAATATGCCATTGAAGAAATAGAGAAAGGGAACCTCCATCCAAGATTGTATGCTTTTATGTATGACACTTATTTGAGTAAAAATCCTTTATTTTGCTCAGAAAAAAATATGGCAATTTTCTTTGTTGATCGTTCCGTAGGTGTCTCATCGTTAGCCTCCATCATTCCAGACGATAGAATTAACGGTCTTCGAAAAAAGTTTTGTATTTGTTCTTTAGAAGCAGACAGAGCAAAGATTCGATTTGCTGAAGACCAGGGCTGTGTCTTTAGGTGGGGACATACGCAATACTTATAATATGAGGAATATATATATACAAACTGTTAGTGATGATGAATCCTCAAGCGAGGTTGTACGATGGCTTAATTACTATGGTCATACTGATTGCTTGATAGAAATAAATGATTTTTATGATATCGAATCCGTGAAACTTTTGGTGTCAGACAATGACGTGATAGTCGATTTCAACCAGCATACTGTGTCAGAAAAAGATAAATATTGGTACAGAAGAGGTATGCTGAATTTTTTTACTCAATGCAAATCAGAATACCCCAGCGTAAATACGTATTTGTGGAACAAACATGTGGCGCCAGTTAAAACTTTTCTGGAAAGTTTGAATTTCACTAGTAATATCAATTGTGCTTCTGATAATTTTCTTGAAAAAATGAATGTTTTGTACAATTGCAAACATTTAGGAATTAATATACCTGCAACCTTAGTAACTAGTAGTAAATCTGACTTGGAAGAGTTTGCAAAAAAATTCGGGAAAATTATTACGAAATCCACTGTCGCTCCATTAGGAAATGCTATTATTAACGGGAAGGAATACAGGTTCTCGTCCTCAACTGTCCTGCTAAACGACTACAAGATTGCGAAACTTCCAGCTTCATTCGTTCCTTCTCTTTTTCAAGAATATATTGAAAAGAAATATGAGATTCGAAGTTTTTTTCTTGATGACAAAATCTATAGTATGGCAATCTTCAGTCAAAATAATAAAAAGACACAAGTGGATTTCCGGAACTATGATAGTGATAATCCCAATAGAAACGTACCATACAAACTACCTTTATGGTACGAGAAAAAACTTCTTAAACTTTATCGACAACTAAAACTAACCTCTGGATCCGCCGATATCATCGTCACTCCCGACTACCAGTATGTTTTTCTTGAAGTCAATCCCATTGGACAATTTGGATGGCTTAGCAGGAATTGTAATTATCATTTAGAAAAAACAATCGCAGATTATTTATTGAAATGAAAGAAACCCCCTTAACGAAAGAAATAATGGACAATCCCGAACGCTATCCTGTAATAGCACATTTTTGGGAAATCGACCAAAGCACTAGTTCAAACGAAGAACAAATCAAACAATATTCAAATGAAGTGGAAAAGGTGTTTACTTTTTATAAAACCATTTCAAAAATTCTAAATTTTAATCTGTCTAATTATGAAGTATAGATTATTCGAATGCTGTAGACTTGTGGTAGGTTATGGAAGAAGTTGTATATACGATCTACAGCGAGACAAACATATATTTATACCAAATGGTATTACTGGCTTATTCAATGATAATAATGTGATTGATTCCCTAACAATAGGTCTATATGATAAGTTCTCTCAAAAAAACATTTCTTCTTTTATTAATAGCCTTATTAAAGAAGAGTATCTATTTGAGATAGAAGACAATGAGTTGCAAAATTTCCCCAAAATGGATCTGACCTGGGCGTATCCAGCACATGTCACCAATGCAATATTGGTATTAAACAATTTCAATTATAAATTTTATAAAAACATACTTAGTGAACTTCTCCGTTTGAATTGTGTTAATATACAATTTTTGATTTTTAGCCGTTTTGAATCGGAAAAAATCTCTGAAATTCAACACTATGCCAGTAATGTAGGTATGAAATATTTCGAGTATGTCATAAATGCTTCAAATATAGCATCTGAAGCTGAACTTTTAACTTGGAGGAGAAACAACTCCTCTATTAGCAAAATTGTTGTTACAAATTCTGACTACAATAAAATAATTCAAGAAGGAGAAAATACTATAATTATTACTAAAGAGAAAATAGATAACTCAATAAGTTGCGGCAATATTCATCCTTATTATTTTTGTAGAACAATTGAATGTTTCACCGAAGCCCAGTGCCACAACACCTGCCTCAACCGCAAGGTGTGCATTGATGCCGAGGGCAACATCAAGAACTGTCCGGCTATGGCCAAAAGCTACGGCAACATCAGGGATACCACTTTGGAGGAGGCTATCAACAAGCCGGGATTCAAGGATCTCTGGTTCATCAATAAGGACAAGATTGACGTTTGCAAGGATTGCGAGTTCCGCTATATGTGTACCGACTGCCGCGCCTTCATCAAAGATCCCGAAAACATCTACTCCCAACCCGCCAAGTGTACCTACAACCCCTACATCTGCCTCTGGGAAGGCCAGGAAGGCTACGTGCCTGTAGAGGAGTGCGGCACGTATTCCCGCGAAACGGGATTTGTGCCGGACAAGGAACGGATTGACAAACTGAATAAGGAGATTTTGGGGGAAGATTAGGGAACAGGTAATAGGTAATAGGTAATAGGTAATAGGTAATAAGTAATAGGTAATAAGTAATAAGTAATAGGGAATAAGTAATAGGGAATAAGTAATAGGGAATAGGTGATATGGGTAAGTTTCCGTTTTATCAGCAGCTCGATGCGATGGACTGCGGGCCGACGTGCCTGCGGATGATTGCCAAGCACTACGGCAAGCACTATTCGTTGGAGACGCTCCGGCAGAAGTGCTTCATCGGGCGCGAGGGGGTGAGTATGCTCGGCATCAGCACCGCCGCCGAGGGCATCGGCTTCCGCACCGTCGGTGTGCACATCTCGTTCCAACAGCTCTGCGAGGCACCCCTACCCTGCATCGTACACTGGAAACAGAACCACTTCGTGGTCGTTTACGACATCAAACCTCCCAAAGACAGTTCACAGCTCACTGATCACAGTTCACTGGTCTATGTGGCTGACCCCGCACAGGGTCTCATCAAATTCACTGTGCAGGAATTCCTGTCAGGATGGCTCAGCACCAAAACGGACGGCCAAGACGAGGGCATCGCCCTGCTGTTGGAACCCACCCCGGATTTCTACAAACAGGAAGACGAAAAACAGGACAAGACCAAACTGCGCTTCGTACTCCAATACCTCAAACCCTACAAGAAACTCATCGTGCAGCTCTTCCTCGGAATGCTGCTCGGCACGCTGCTGCAGCTCTTCTTCCCATTCCTCACGCAGAGCATCGTGGATTACGGTATCGGCAACAACAATCTCAGCTTCGTCATCGTCATCCTCATCGCCCAGCTCACCCTCTACTTAGCGCAGACCGCCGTTGAGTTCATCCGCTCGTGGATCTTGCTGCACATCAGCACCCGCATCAACATCTCCATCATCTCCGACTTCCTCATCAAGCTGATGAAGCTGCCCATCGGCTTCTTCGACACCAAGATGATCGGCGACATTATGCAGCGCATCGGCGACCACAGCCGCATCGAGGCCTTCCTCACCTCCACCACGCTCAACACGCTGTTCTCGTTCGTCAACCTCATCGTGTTCAGCATCGTGCTGGCGCTTTACAGCCTCAAGCTGTTCCTCGTCTTTTTAGTGGCCTCCATCCTCTACGTGCTGTGGATTACCATATTCCTGAAAAAACGAAAAGAGTTGGACTACAAGCGTTTCGCGCAGGCCTCCGCCGAGCAGAGCAACCTCTACCAGCTCATCACGGGAATGCAGGAAATCAAGCTCAACAACTGCGAGAAGCAGAAACGCTGGGAATGGGAGAACATACAGGCCAAGCTCTTCCGCGTAAGCATCAAGGGCCTGGCGCTCAGCCAGTACCAGCAGTCGGGCGCGTTCTTCATCAACGAGACCAAGAACATCCTCATCTCCTTCGTCTCCGCCGCCGCCGTCATCAAGGGCGACATGACCCTGGGTATGATGACCGCCGTTCAGTACATCATCGGCCAGCTCAACGCCCCCATCAACCAGATGATAGGCTTCATCCAGTCGGCGCAGGATGCCAAAATCAGTCTGGAACGGCTGGGGGAGATTCATAATCGCGAGGACGAGGAGAGGGAAGAGGGAATAGGTAATAGGGAACAGGTAATAGGTAATAGGGAACAGGTAATAGGTAATAGGGAACAGGTAATAGGTAATAGGGAACAGGTAATAGGGAATAAGGAACAGGTAATAGGGAATAGGGATTTTGTGGGGACGTGGCGTGCCGCGTCTCTCGACATCAATAATATAACATTTCGGTATGATGAGTTGGGGGAGGATGTGCTGCACGATTTGTCGCTGCACATTCCGGAGGGCAAGGTGACGGCCATTGTGGGGATGAGCGGCAGCGGCAAGACCACTTTGGTGAAACTGCTGCTCGGCTTCTACCCGCCCAACAAGGGTGAGATCCGCGTGGGCGAGACGGGGCTGCAGAACATCAGTCACCGCTTCTGGCGTGACCGCTGCGGCGCGGTGATGCAGGACGGATTCATCTTCTCGGACACCATCGCCCGCAACATCGCCGTGGGTGACGAGCACATCGACACCCAGCGCCTGCTCAACGCCGTGCGCGTGGCCAACATCCAGGAGATGATAGACGGGCTGCCGTTAGGCTTCAACACCAAGATAGGACAGGAGGGCAAAGGCATCAGTCAGGGCCAGCGCCAGCGCATACTCATCGCCCGCGCCGTCTATAAGAATCCCGACTACCTCTTCTTCGATGAGGCAACCAACGCCTTGGATGCCAACAACGAGAAGGTGATTATGGAGAACCTCCAGCAGTTCTTCAAGGGAAGGACGGTTGTCGTGGTGGCGCACCGCCTGAGCACGGTGAAGAACGCCGACCAAATCGTGGTCATCAACCACGGCCGCATCACGGAGACGGGCACACACGAGGAACTCACCGCCCTGCGAGGCGAGTACTTCGAGTTGGTGAGGAACCAGCTGGAGTTAGGGAATAGGTAATAGGGAATAGGTAATAAGTAATAAGTAATAGGTAATAAGTGGTAGGTAATAGTTTTTAAAAAAATATTTTTTAATACAATATTAACTTTTATTTCACGTTATTGTGAAAAAAACATGGAAAATAAAGGAATTATTATGAAAAAAGCGAAGGCTTTTGCATTGAGGGTTATACGATTGTATAAGTTTCTGATTGAGGAGAGGAAGGAGTTTGTGATGTCCAAGCAAGTGCTGCGGTGCGGAACAAGCATCGGGGCCAATTTGACTGAGAGCACCTACGCACAATCTAAGGCGGACTTCGTTTCAAAATCTTCCATTGCGCTCAAGGAAGCTGCAGAAACGGAATATTGGTTAGAACTACTACACGAATCAGAATACATTGACAACATCGCCTTCGAAAGCATCAGCAACGACTGCTCCGAACTGATAAAATTACTCACCTCACGCATAAAAACCGCCAAATCCAATCCCTAACCCCTACCCCCATCACCTATTCCCTATTCCCTATTCCCTATTACCTATTCCCTAAAAAAATGCCAACCGACAACATAAATCTCCGCAGCGAGGAAGTACAAGAGATCCTCGGCAGGCCGCCGCGCTGGATAGTGCGTGCGGGCATCAGCGTCATCTTCATCGTGGTGGCCGGCCTATTCGTGGGCAGCTACTTCCTCAAGTACCCGGACATCCTGCCCGCCACCATCACCGTGACCACCGAGAACCTGCCCGCCGGCGTGATGGCGATGACCACCGGCAAAATAGACACCCTCGCCGTGGCCGAGAAACAGCTGGTGCGCGAGGGCGACCTGCTGGCCGTCATCCACAATACCGCCCGTCTGGAGGACGTAATGCTGGTGAAAACGATGCTGCGCGACATTGTACGGACGAAAAATTTTTCGTCCATACAAACGGGCGACATCCAATCCACAAATTTTTCGTCCCTGCAATTGGGCGACATCCAATCCGCCTACACCGCATTCGACAAGGCCCTGACGGATTACCGGCATTTCATCGAAACCGACTACCACAACCGCAAAATAAAGGTCATCCGCAAACAAATTTCATCGCAAAGGAGTCTGCTGCAAAAGACCGTCAACCAGTTGCAGATCAGCAGAAAACAGCTCGCTTCGGCACACAGTCTCTTTTCCATGGACTCGTCACTGTATGCCAAAGGAATGCTTTCACTGTCAGAGTACCAGTCTTCCAAGAACAGCTACTTGCAGCAGCAGTCCTCATTTGAATCATCGCGGATGAGCGTTGACAACCAGCAGATGAGCATCCTGCAATCCGAGCAGAGCGTCTTCGACCTCGAACAGCAGCGCATTGAGGAGGAACAGCAGCTGGCCACGGCGTTGAATAGCGCTAAGGAACAGTTGGCGGCACAGATCAAGCAGTGGGAACAGGCCTACCTGTTAATTGCCCCTTGCGACGGCAAGGTGACACTCACCAAGTACTGGCAGAAGAACCAGAACGTGAACGCCGGCGAGGTGCTGGTCACGGTGGTTCCCGAAGGTGACAAACACGTGGTGGGCAAGATACTGCTGCCGCAGCAGGGCGCGGGAAAGGTCAAGGTCGGCCAAACCGTGAACGTTAAGTTTGACAATTTCCCTTATCTGGAATACGGCTTCGTGAAAGTGCCCATCCGCAACATCTCATTGGTACCCGTGCAGGTGGATGAGGAGACCAAGGCCTATATGCTGGAGGTAGAGTTTCCGAAAAAGTTGGTGACCACCTACGGCAAGGAGCTTACCTTCAGCCAGGAGATGACCGGCACGGCTGAAATCATCACCGACGACCTCAGGCTGCTGGACAAGTTCATCAATCCGATAAAGGCGGTGGTGAGGAGGTAGGGAATAGGTAATAGGGAATAGGTAATAGGGAATAGGTAATAGGTAATAGGGAATAGGGAATAAGTAATAGGGAATAAGTAATAGGGAATAGGTAATAATGAAAAGGTTGTTGATTTTGTTTATAGTTTTTTTGCCGTGGGTGGCGGAGGCGCAGGTGGAGCTGTCGTTAGAGGACTGCATCTTGTTGGCGCGGAGTCAATCCACAGAGGCAAAACGGGCGGAGTATGCCCTTAAGGATGCGGAATTTGAATACAAGCTGTATAGGAAGTCGATGTTGCCGCAGTTGTCTCTGTCGGGCAGCATACCGGCCTTCAACCGCACCATATCCAAACTTACGATGCCTGACGGCAGCGAGGCGTTCGTGGCACAGTCCACGGGCAATTATTCGGCCAATCTGTCGCTCAACCAGGTGATACCGTTTACAGGCGGCAACCTGTACGTCACATCGGGTTTGCAGCGACTGGATGTCTATATGGACAAGACCACCACGTCCTATCTGGCCAACATGATGAACATCGGCCTGACACAGCCGCTGATTGCCTACAACACTTACAAATGGCAGCGCAGAATAGAGCCGGTGGCCTATCAAAAGGCGAAACGCACATACGTTGAGGCGCTTGAAAACACCGCCTTGGAGACCATTGAGAAGTTCTATGCGATGTTGGAGACGCAGCAACGGCTGCAATTGAAACGGCAGAACAAGGCTAACAGCGACACGCTGCTCGCCATTGCCGAGGAGAAGCGCGCATTGGGTAAGATCACCGAAGACGAACTGATGGACGTGCAAATCAGCAATCTGAACCTCCTCGTTGAAATCCGGGAGCTGGAAATCGAGTTGGAACATAACCGGAGCACATTGCTCCAGCATCTCGGGTTGGCAGATACGACTTCGATAACGCTCACGATGCCTGAACCCGTGAAGGTGTCAAGCATCGATTCGGAACACGCCCTGAGTGAAGCGGTCAGCAACGGCACGTTGGAGCTGGAACACCAGCGACGACTGCTGGAGGCGCAAAGCGAGGTGGCGAGAGCGCGTGCCAACAACGGATTCTCCGTCAACCTGAACGGCTCGTTCGGCCTTTCGAAAAGCGGCGGGACGATTGGCGCAGCCTACAGCAATCCGCTGAATCAGGAACAGGTCACCCTCACGTTTACCATCCCGATATTGGAATGGGGCGCGGCCAAATGTCGTCGGCAGCAGGCTGAGGCAGCGCTGGAAAGTGAGTCGCTGGCTATAGAACAGGAAAAACGCGACTTCAACGAGGAACTGCGCGACAATGTACGCCTGTACAACCTGCAAGCCGCACAATTAGATATGATGAGCCGTGCCATCGCCCTCAGCGAGAAGCGATACGAGATGTGCCGGGAACGTTACATCACCGGAAAAATCAGTTTCTTGGAATTCAACAACGCGCAGTTGGAGAAGGACAACGCCCAGATATCCTACCTCCAGACACTGCAGAAAAACTGGCAGCGGTACTACCAGATCCGAAAGCTGACACTGTTTGATTATGAAACAGGGAAAAAAGTAGAGTAGTTTGGTACGAGTTACAGTTTTTTTTATTGCGCCTTTTCCCTTTTTTACTATTTTTGTCGCTCTCTTTTATAAACAGATACGACGAACATTATGAACTGTTTTCGCGCCTTTTATAGAACAATAGCGACAATTGCGCTTTTTACATTGGGCCTTTGTCACACCATGTCCGGACAAGGATTCGTTCGAGCGGCTTTTGACGAGAGTGGCATTCAGCGGCGTTGGTATGTCCGCAATTTGGATTCTACGGATAATGTTGTCACACACAATCTTCATGCTGATGGCAAAACTGTGAATATGGAAAGTCTGAACCCCCAAGTACGAGGCAAAGTCAAAACTATTTCTCAAATCAATGTCAACTACGATACCGTTGAATCCAACGTCTGCTACCTTTCTTTTCCGCATGGAAAGGAAACCTATAAAATGCTGGAATGGATGATTTTCGGTCCGGATACGTTGCTTTATTATTTTGATGAAACGGGCAAACAGAAATCTGTGTCTCTCCATTCAAAACGCGTGTATGCATATCGAAAAGGTCAAGAGGAACCTCGAGGCTTGTGCCCGATGGGACCGAGAAAAATGGAACAAGAACCCATAGACAGGCTGTTTATGATTGACAAAGAGGGACAAATGAATGAGTATTGTCATTTGCAAAAAGTTCCTCAGACGGGAAACGACCTTGATGCTCCGCTCGCCAATTATCGTGAAATGCCATCTGGTGAAATCCGGGTAAGCTATGATTCATTGGGGCGCGAGGTCAGGACTCGCCCGTATGCGGAAGGTGGTTTAGGTGAAATGTATTTTGGTGTGCCAGGAGGATTAACAGCAGGCATTGTCAACCGGATAGAAAAGACCGTTTCTTCGTTCGACGCCTTCGGCAACATCTGCTATAGGGGCTATTTTCTCTCCCTGAAATCAGATGCTCCTGAGTTGGAAACTCTGTGGAAATACGAATATGATGAGGTCGGCAACTGGGTGCGCTGCGACTACTACGAGAACGGCCGCCTGATGCGGCATATAGAACGCGAAATCGTATATCGGTAGCAAATATAAAATCTCAAAAACCGAGTTGTCGCTATGCTTTTTGAAAAAATAGGTAGCGATAACTCCTTTTTTGTATCAAATTCCTCATCGCCATATTTCGAGAATTTCCGATTACGAACGATTAACAGTCATTCAAGTTCCGCAAGTTGGTTTCTCCCAATAAATAATCACATACGTAATAGGGCACTTCCCCCAGTTAGGTGTGACAATTATCGGATATGTCTGAAAGGCAATATTGGGGTGATGCCCCGGGACGATGTCTCTGGCAATTCACTTGACGGCCACATATCCCCCGTTCTTCTTCGCTCCCTGATATCGGACCCGCCCTGTGCTGACAAGTTCTTGAAGATAGCGGTTGACAGAACTGCTTGACACGTTCAGTGCCATCGCTATGTCTTGATTTTTACAGTACTTATGCGTTCTGATATAGGAATAAACCTCCTCGATGCGCTGCGAGACAGGGATTCTATGCGTGTCATCAGCAAGTTGCTCTGACATATCATTCGCTGAAATGGAAGTGTTAGAAACAGCAGTAGGCCCCACACTGTTGTTTTTGTCTTTCATTTCAAAATAACGATTCAATTTCAAATGAACATCTTCTTTAAAAGCATTGGATAAAGGGAACGACAAAGTCCTATTCGAAGATGACTCGGAGATGCAAACGGTATCCTCTGTATATGAAATAGCGTATGCGTACATTATGACGATGTTTCTGGAAATGCGGAGACAGACTTTATCCCCTAAAAGCTCCGCAATTTCCGACAAGGAACAATTCCTGCGAAAGCATCTGCCGTCCGTTGTGAAAATATTGCAAACCGAACGGTCCTGCTGGCAATAAAGAATCTGGCTGACTGCCAGATGACATAATTGATATGCTTTGTCCCGTACATAAATAACATTGGACGTTTGACGAATGAAATCCTGCTGTTCGCGAGATTCGCGCATCGAAGTTTTCAACTGATTGATAAAGAATGTATAAAGTAGAAAGCCGAAGTGCTGTATGACCACAAATGCGGCCAATAAGAACCGTTGTAGATGGGAGGGCAAATCGGCAAGGTAGTCTGGAATGAAATTGGACACATCTCCATCTACCAAACTGATTTCAAAAAATCCCGAAAAGAGTACGCTGGCAGCCGAAAGAATACAATATGCCCAAATATGGTCTCGTGCGTATAGACGCGGATATAAAAGTCGGTAATTGAGATATAGCAGTGAAATGAGAACCAAGGAAGAAAGAAAATGCTCCAAAGAGCCAAAAACCAAGTATTGATTGAATCCAACATACCAAAAGATAAATGGGCAAATAAGGCAGATGCCAACAATCTCGATGATTCTAAGGTGGTCTCTCATTGCAATGAAATTTTGGCAAAAGTACATTTTTCTTTGATGCGGAGATATGCACACAGAATGTTTTCATTCTGATACGATATCCGTCGTGTTTGATAGAATATTTTGAAAATATTGATAGAATAATTTTTTTGACCGCCTCAAATCGAATGAGAATATATTGATGTAATTGTCTTTTTTACAAAAACATACAAATATTATTTTACCGATGTCTTTTCGTTGTCGTAAAAAACCCATGCATTTTTCTACTGATACAATAAAAGCCCTGTTTTAGTGCGTAATTTTGCGCCGTTAAAACATTACTTATGAAGAAAAATTTATTTGTATGTCTGGTTCTTTCGTTCAGTGCTTTTGCCTTGATGGCGCAAACAGGCACTGAGAAAACAAACCCTTCGTTCCCCCGCCATGAAATCGGAATCGAATATGGTGTGGGATACCACCCTGTATTGAATACTAGTACTCATCCATCTGACCATCACAATTTTTTACGAACTTCGCCTGATTATTGTTGGATGCCCGATACGTTTGCCGATTGGTTCAGGTACAGTCAGAAAACAGACAAATACGAAGCTCAAAATATCGGTTCCTTTACAATATATTATTTAACGTGAGTTCGATATAAGCAACTAAAAGAGAACCAGCTGATTATCAGA
>JAKSMC010000007.1 GCA_024400835.1 Bacteroidales bacterium | reverse complement strand
TAACGGAGTCCCCCCGTTGTATAGAGAATGTCACCAAAACAGCACTTGTGGTCACCTGTAGTTCGGCGGGGGAGATTTCCCCCTCAGGTGGAAGGATAGTCGTAATAGTCGTGCTGCGATTTGGTCTCATCCAATATGTCAAGGAACGCGGGGCGTAACGGAGTCCCCCCGTTGTATAGAGAATGTCACCAAAACAGCACTTGTGGTCACTTGTAGTTCGGCGGGGAAGATTTCCCCTCAGGTGGAAGGATAGTCTTAATAGTCGTGCTGCGATTTGGTCTCATCCAATATGTCAAGGAACGCGGGGCGTAACGGAGTCCCCCCGTTGTATAGAGAATGTCACCAAAACAGCACTTGTGGTCACTTGTAGTTCGGCGGATAAAAAAAAAAACCGTCCCGCAAAAGGCGGAACGGCTAAGGCTGATGAATTGACTACTGGAAAGCTTGAGCCAGGGAGGGGAGAGCCCAGCCCGCGCATAACCTTGTAAATGGTTGGGTTGGCGTAGTTACACAGATGATTTCTTCCTGCCGGACTTGTTCTACGTAGGCGTAGCTATATAAGCTTCGTAAAGGCGGTTTAGACGGTTGTGCATAAAGATTATCTCAGGGGTGTTTGTGTCCATTTTGACAACAGCTTCGCAAATGGATTTTTCGAAATCGTTACTTGAAGGGACCGTTGTGGTTGAAGATTTTTTTAATTCCGTCTTGAGAAAATTGATTGTTTTTTCGCAATTGGAGGTGTACTCGGATCGAATCGCCCTAACGTGAGGCAATGGAGATTCAGTATCAAGTCGATTTTCATATTTCCTACTAAGTTGAAATTCAAAAAACTTATAAAACTTCTTTGTGGAACAGCAGGGTTGTAATATTTTTTTGAACAAAGTGGTGCTTTGCTCTAATTGTTCGCTTTCGAAAGGAGTTCTTATATTATCAAAGAATTCTTTCAAACAGGGATACAATACTTGTTGTAGCTGTTCGCATATTTTCTCAGTCTTTGGCCGGATTTCTTTGTTGTAGTAATTTAATTTTTTTATGTAGTCATCTTGTTTAGTCACCTCCTTTGGAAGATAGTTCTCAACTTTGTATCGTGTAAGACGGAAATTGTATTGTTGATGGAATTTGTATGTCTCACATAAGGAGCCACAGCTGGGTTGCAGTATTGCATCAATAAATACATTTAATTTGAATATGTTCTGGAAGCATTTTTTGCCAATTTTATTTTTATATACAAACAGAACCTGTTCATACGGCTTGAGTTGATTGATAAAATCAACAGTTCTATTTAATAGCTCAAAAGTTATCGGTTGATTATCATCAGTACTATCAACTTCTTCTTCGGTAGGTGTTGTTGGTTGGTCTTCTTTAGGAACGTTCTTTGCATAATATTCTTTGAGTAGTTTTAAATATTCTAAATATTCCTTATTAATACGTTCGTTTATATACTCTACTAAGCCAGCTTCATTTATGGAAAGATTTTCATTGATATTAGTTAAAAACTCTGTCTTAATTTCAGTCCTAATGTTATTAATAATCTTTAGAAAAGAATTGATTGGTTCTTCATCGTTAGATTCGCCTGAATCTTTTTCTTTTTTTTTCTTATAATAGCCTAGAATGAGTTGCACTTTCTCGTTGTTTTGTATGCTTTCATCTAATAAGTTGTCAAGTTTTTCCTCATTTGTCATAATCTGTGATTGTTATAGATATGTCTTGCCTATTAATTTTTGTCGCGATCCGAAAGAATATATGAGTATTATGAACTGAACTATTACGATTCAATTGTTTGATTCTGTATAATATGGCTTCTCAGTAGCCTTTATACTATATAGAAGCCCTCTGTAATTATACTTATTTTCTCTAATAATGTGAAGAGGGTTCATTTCAGTATCTCTTCCAATATGTCATCATCATTGTCGGGATTTTTTGGGTCGGGACATTTTTTTTCAGCTGCAGATGCTCCTTGATAGCGGTAATTGAGATTTTCATTTTTAAAATATTTATAGTAGTTATTAAGCATCTCTTTTATTGCTTCTTCTTTGTAGTTGGATTTTTTTGCCTTTTTTATTAAATTATGCAATTCTTGGCAAATTGTTTTCTTGTCATATGGTAATTTACAATTACTTTTTTTTGTTTCTTTCCCATTGTTATTACTCTGTATAAGTCTAATTTTCAGTTCCATGTCGCTTTTGATTTTGGGATCCTTAATCAAAATTAGAGAACTACAAAAACTTTCTATGTGCTTTGGTATTTTTTTTTCAATTGAATTAAAGGATTCTCCAACTGTTTTCAAATGATTGTTCAAATCAGTAAGGTTATTATAATAAGGTTCAGAATCATCATCTATTTCCCAATTGTTGCCCGTTAATAAATTTACACGGACTTCCTCAAACTTTCTCGAGGTTATTTCAAACTCACTCGAGGTTTTTTCAAACTCACTCGAGGTTTTTTCAAACTTTCTCGAGGCTTCCTCAATAAGTGAATCAATTGTATCGCCAAAAGTCAGACTTTTATCTGTGATGTGTTTTGACGATCTTATACATTCCTTTATGTTTTCTAATTGATTCTTAATGTCATACAATTGTTTACTACACGTTGCAATCTCACTACTTATCTTCATTAACTTTGGTGCAATAATTTCTAATTTGTTATCCTGAAGAAAAGACTGGGGCTTACTGCTTCTTTTTTCACATTGTATATCATCTGGAACAATGATGATGGTTTCTTGAATAGATTTTTTCTTCCCCATTATTTTACTGATTTAAAGTTGTAAATAGTTGTTTTTTCGCCTCCGCCAAAAAACTCCTCGAAATTCTTTTCAAAATAGCTGATTTCCTCCATAGTCATAAAATCGCAAGTGGCTTGTGGTTCCGCAGTATGTACAATGTTTTTAAGCCATAAGTACTTTGAAGTTGTGCCTTGATCCGGTGCAGTTTTAGAAGATTTTTTTATTGAATTGCTGCGTAGAAGAATTTCACAAACCAAAGCCTGGTCGAACATATCTTCTTCGGTGAAGGCTTTGTCTGGTTTTTGATATTTGAATTTTTTGATGTATAACCTTTTTAGTGCTTTGGCCTTTTCCTGCTCAATCTGCATCCAGAAGAAAAGAAACAATGCAAAGCGCCGTACTATCAGACGCTTTTCAAACATCTTCATCTGGTCGGCTTCGTTATTTTTATAAAGTAATAATCGTTTGACAAATCCTCTTAGGTCATCCCGCAATTTAAATTGTTGGAGGAATGCAGTCGTAGGGATCGTCTCCCGATAACATTCCGTAATGAACTCATCGATGATTGGATTCTTGTTGATGATGTTCTCTAAATTTGAATTCCTTATATTCGTGTAATACAGTTTTTCACATTTTACCTTTACGCTTTCGGTGATGTTCTTTATTTCCGTGGAATCCGATTCGAATAGGAGATTTCCCTTAGCTTGTAATTGCTCTGGTGGCATGTTCTGTATTATTTCGCAAAAAGATTCAAAACTCCAATCGTAGAGATTGTTGATGAAATCTTCAACTGCCTTGTCCAAATCCTTTTCGTTGAAAACTTCATTAATAGTGCTGGTGAGCCCCTTAAGATAATCGTGTGAGAACGGGATAAATTCTACAGCGTTGGACTGGCTTCGATCGTTGCTTTGTACGGGAATAATTTCTTCAATAAAAGTTATAAAACATCGTATTAAAGTTGTGCATTTTTTTTCAAAATCATCGCCAAAACTACCTTGTCCTTGTCTGTATTGCATATATTTCAAGGCCATTCCGGTTTTGCCTCCAAATGCCCTTAAAACAATATCATAGCCATAGCTGTAATGTGCCTCCTGTATCATCTCTTCCAATTGGTTGTACGCAGCCTGCACAGACTTGTCAGGTTGAGCACCCTGTGCCGCATCCTCTCCTGATGTGGATGTTCCAGTCGTTGCATTTTTCGCTCCCAGTAAACAAGATTTCATCGTGAAGTTCCGCAATTTGAGATTCGTATAGTTGGAAATGGCTACTTTGAAATTCCGGGGAAGGTTTGAGAATAGGATGACGCTGTATGTGTAATTCAAATACTCTAACTTTTTAAGCAAATCGTAGCCTTGCTTAGCATTAACCATATCTACTTCCTCACTTTCTGAAAATTTAAATTTACCTTGAAGAAGTAGGTCGCAAATAACGACCGTGTAATTCTTTTCTCTTGCTGTTAGTTTATCAATGGCTGCTGTAACCGTTTCGACTTGATCGATTTCGATATTTCTCTTTTTGTAGTACTCAATCATATCATTCATATCTTCATCGTCAATCAGCAAAGCGTGAATTGTATCTGCTGTTTTTGATACAGGATTGGAATCTTTCTCGTCGGCCAGTCTCTTTTCTATCTCGTTGCATTTGATGATGAAGGCGTCTTTGCCGGTATTGTTGTCAAAATCTACGCCAGATACATTCGCCTTCTCACATAACTTTCTCAGCTGTTTCTTGCAATCTGCCAATTTGTCGGGATATTCTGCGTCGTGGCGTAGTCTGGCAATAATGGAGATGGGGTCGTAGTACATTTTCAAATGCTCGAATTGGATGTTCGTCAAAGGAAATTGGGATTGTTCTTTGATGAAATCCCAAAGGTCTGGTATGATCGTATTCGGGTCATTATTGGTCGATCTCGTGGCGTTAGGCTCCTCGGTTGGCTTTATGATGCCTGCCTTGGCGCTGAAAATAAATTGCTTTAGTCCAAAGGTCCACATAAATGGAATGCCTTTGAAGAAACTTAAAGAGTTATGTTCTTTTGCAGTGAGAAAGACGATGGGGTATGCGAATCTGCATTCGCTACGTGCTCTAAAGGCCAAGTCAACAACTTGGTGCAAATCCTCGCCCATTTTCCCGATTGTATTAAGAATGAGACCTTTATACTTGCCGAACTTTAATCGACGGATTATTGTGTCTTCTTGGGAGAAAGTTAGAACGGATTCATTATTGGAGATTTCATCGATAATATCCTGATGATTGCAATCATCATTTGAATTGTTTGAATAAAAAAGACACCATTTTGTTGTGGATGATAGTTTCTCAATAAGCTCGATAATAGGTGTAAGATCCTTCTTCGAAGATTGAATTTGGGTTGCTTTCCCAGCTTCCGTTGATGAACTATTGTCTGAAGTATTGCTTGTGTTGGCAGTGGGTCCACTGAAATATGAAAGGTCGTACATTTCATTAATTTCCGCATTATATAAATAACGTTCCAATCCTTTGGAGGATGGAGCTAAGAAGTCTATGTAGTTTTTGACATCACTATTGTTGTCAACAGTGTCAACGTAGAAAACAATAGGTGATATATATGTCTTCAGTTGTTTAGCAAGCTCTTCTCCAAGCGGTAACGTTTCGACGTCCACAATAATTCCTTGTGGTGTGGAGCTGTATTTTTTCAATGTACCAGGTTCGGAGAAAACAGTAACTTTATTATTCTGACTAAATTCTATTTCTCTTTTGGTGTAAAAGAAAATTTCCATAATATGTGGTATTAATAGACAAATGAAGGTTTCACTTGACAACTTTGTTGTTCGAGGGGGTGCAAAGATAAAATTTTTTTATTCGCAACAGGGGAGGGGAAAATTATGGTGAATATTTTGTTCGGTAAAAAACGAGAAAAGCACTCACGAATCTTCGTAAGTGCTTCATTTTCTTGGTGATCTGTACAAGATTTGAACTTGTGACCTCTTGCCTGTCAAGCAAGCGCTCTAAACCAACTGAGCTAACAGATCATATTTCTCAAGTGGTGCGGAGAGACTGGGATTCGAACCCAGGAACCGCTTTTGGCGGTTACACGCTCTCCAGGCGTGCGCCTTCGACCACTCGGCCATCTCTCCTCCTTGTTTGAGGGCGCAAAAATACACTTTTTTTAATATCAAACAAACAAAAAAACAAGATTCGCAATTTTTATTATAACTTGTTGACAATTAGTTTTTAAATACAACAGGTTATTTCTTTGGTGAAAAGATTGCGCCCGAAAATAATTGCATTTTAGGAAAGTTGCCTGCTTTTATTGCGATTTTTTGGGGGCTCTACTGCCCTCCAGGCAGATGTGTCGCGACCCGCGCCCCCCTGTCCGAGGACTGCATCACCGCATCCGAGGGCCGTGTCTCTATCCGTGGACTGCGTCTCTATCCGTGGACTTCGTCCACGGTTACCACTGTACTGCCCTCCAGGCAGTACAAGGAAGAATGGACTGGATGGACAAGGCGGACAAATGGGTGCTGGTTTTTCGTTTAGAATTTGCTTATAGAATTATCTATTTCTTCTAAAAATCACCATAATTTTCCGATAAATCGTATGTGAAAATTAAATTTTTAGTTAATTTATTAATACTCAATATATATTTTTGTTGTATAACACTTGACAAACTATCGTTCTTGCTATATCTTTGCCCTACTCAATCTGCCTGGAAGGCAGTATTCGGGTAACCGGGGACAAAGTCTTCGGGGGAGGGAGGCGCACTCACCTCTGCCTGGAAGGCAGTACTAATAATAACTCTTAAAAATTCTAATATGAGTCACATATCGTTTACTTACCACATCATTTGGAGGACGAAGCGCTCCAAGAAGTCTATTGATGAAAATCACGAACAAGACTTATACCGTTATATTCACGGAATCTGTAAAGGCAAAAACTGTAAACTTCATCGAATAAATTCTATGCCAGACCATATTCATCTGTGCGTGGAAATAGTTCCGACAATTGCTGTTTCTGAGTTCGTAAAGATTGTCAAACAGGAATCATCCAAATGGATGAAAGAACATTACGAATGGTTTCCTGCTTTTGAGTCATGGGGGAATGGATATGCCGCCTTCTCCTATTCTGTGAAAGATCGTAAAAACGTGATTGCGTATATTAAGAATCAAAAAGTTCATCATCAGAAAAAGACATTCAAAGAGGAATATGAAGGTGCTATGAGAGAATTTGGACTGGATCCGTCAAAGGATCTGTTCCTTCAGGATTAGATTCTCTACTGCCCTCCAGACAGATTCGCGACCCGCGTCCCGAGGACTGCCTCGCTGCATCCGTGGACTGCGTCTCTATCCGTGGACAGTGTCCGCATCCGTGGACTTCGTCCACGGATTACCACTGTACTGCCTTCCAGGCAGTACAAGGAAGAATGGACTGGATGAACAAGCGGATTCCGGCTCGGTAATAATCCAATAAAATGCTCATTCTGATAAAAGCCGATGACAAAAATAGTACTTTTGCCGCCTCATTCAAAAACGCAATATCTTATCGTAAAACTTTAACAACTAAATTATTATGGAAAACATATGGAGTATTCTGAAGACTAAAAAGTTCTGGATCGAGCTAATCATTATGACGGTAGGTATGTTGATCACGGCCTGCGCGGTCTATTATTTCCTGGTTCCCAGCAAATTGATTATCGGTACGATTTCCGGTTTGTCTATTGTTATCAGCGGTGTTTCGGAACAGTTGTTCGGCTTTGCCCTGCCGGTTTCTACCGTCATCTTGGTGGTAAACGCCATCCTATTAGTGCTTGCCTACTTCCTGATTGGCAAGGAGTTCGGCACGAAAACCGTCTATACGGCCCTGATTCTGGGACCGCTGATGCGAATTTTGGAAAAACATTTCCCCTACGAGAATTTTATTCAACAGGGCGCCGCCACTCCTTCCATTATGGGCGACGTCTGGTTTGACCTCTGCTGCTTCGTGCTTCTGCTTAGCGCTGCACAGGCCGTCCTTTTCTCTATCAATGCTTCTACAGGCGGCCTGGACATCCTGGCCAAAATCGTCAACAAGTACTTGCATTTTGATATCGGCAAATCCGTGACCGTTGCGGGTGCCTGCATCTGCTGCACCGCCTTCGCCATCAACCCGTTCCACATGGTGGTCATCGGCCTTATCGGCACTTGGATCAACGGCCTCGTGGTCGATTATTTCACGGCCAGCCTGAACAACCGCAAACGCGTCTGCATTGTTTCCAAAGATTACGACAGAATCCGCCGCTTCATCATTGATGATTTGGTGAGAGGTTGCACCCTCTACGAAGTCATCGGTGGTTACAGCAATGAGAAATCCATTGAGTTGGAGGCCCTTTTGACGAAGGACGAATTTTCCAAGCTGATGGAACATATCAACAAAAACGAAATCAAGGCATTTATCACGGCCGGCAACGTGAGCGAAGTCTATGGCCTTTGGTTCAAGGATAAGAAACGAGTCAAACAGAGCGTTGACAAACGATAACAAGAGAGGCGATGCAAATGCACCGCCTCTTTCTTTTATAGCGTGTCGAATTTCGATATCGTGTCCAAATAAAGCCCGATTTTGTTCAGCACGATGCAGGCGCGGGATTTGTCAATCACAATGCGCACTTTCTTCGTCGTGACTTTCTCGGTGAGCACGATCCTCTTGTATCCGATGGTGGTCTCTTCGGCTATGGTCCGCCACGTGCCGTCCTCATTCATCACCTCGATGTGGAACTGCTCCACGCGCTGCCCCAACGGAATGTACTCCTGCAACAGCACACGGTTGAAGGTGAGGGGACGCACATATTCCAATTCCACGTATGCACTATGCACACTGTCATCCGTGGCCCAATAGATGTCATAGTCATCATCGTAGATGGCGTAGATTGTTTTGTATTGATTTTTAAGTTCTTCGGAATGCGAATCCTGAAATCTATAGTTGCTGGTAGAAACTATATATGAATGTTTGGCCAAGTCATCTGCAAAGATTTGGTCTAATGCCTGACGGAATTCCACGAGTCGGGCAGAGTCCTCGGTGGCAATCCGTCCGCGTTGGTCGGGCGGCACGTTCAAGAGCAACAGGGAGTTGCGGCCCACACTCGTGTAGTAGATTTTCAACAGCTCCTGTAGCGTCTTGGGATGCTCGCTGTCGCGGTAGAACCAGCCCGGGCGGATGGAGACGTCCGTTTCGGCGGGAATCCAGTTCGCCCCATTGTAGTTGCCCACGTTGAGCGTGTCCTGCGTGGGAGCCAGCGCGCCCGGTTCGTAGCCGGCAATGTCCAATCGCGACCAGCAGGTGCGCCCGTTGACGCCTTGCTCGTTGCCCATCCAGCGGCAGCCCGGACCGACGTCGCTGAAGATAACAGCGTTGGGCTGCAACTTATAGACTTGTCCGTTGAATGCCGGCCAGTCATATACTTGCTTCTTGCCGTTCGGGCCTTCGCCGTTGGCGCCGTCAAACCACTGCTCGTAAATCGGGCCATACTGGGTGAGGGCGCTTTGCAGCGTCTGGAGAAACGTCTCGTTGTAGGCGGGGGAACCGTAGGTCGGCGCGTTGCGGTCCCACGGCGAGATATAGACACCGAACTTAAGGTCCGCTTTGCGGCAGGCGTCGGACAGCTCGCGAAGCACATCGCCCTGGCCGTTGCGCCAGTTGCTCTGCGCCACCGTGTGCTCGCTCACCGGATTAGGCCATAGGCAGAATCCGTCGTGGTGCTTGGCGGTGATGATGATGCCTTTGAACCCGGCGGACTTCGCCACTGCCGCCCACTGGTCGCAGTTGAGCGCGGTAGGATTGAAGATGTCCTCGATTTCCGTGCCGTCGCCCCACTCCTTGCCCGTGAACGTGTTCGGACCGAAGTGGCAGAACATATTCATCTCCATCTGCTGCCACGCCAGCTGCGCGGCGGTCGGAACAGGACCGAAGGGCTTAGGCGGTGCTACCGACGGCTCGTCTTGCGCCTGCACCGAGCAACAGAAGCAGACGGCTGCAACTATGAGTTTGATAAAGCGCTTGTTCATACGTGTGCAAGTCTTTTGCGTTTAATCATGCAAAAATTCAATGGGTTCGTCCTTCTCCAGTTGCTGGAACATATCGCGGGCGAAGGCCTCCAACTTCTTGGAAAGTTCCACCACGCGTTGGTGCCAGATGTCAATGGTGACATCCAAATTGTCGGACACTATTTTATAAGATATGAAGGGAATGCCGTAAACTTTGGCAATGGTGAAGACGGCGGAGGACTCCATATCGAAGCAATCGACTTTGGATTTGATGCTGTCGAGGTACTGCTGGGTAAAAACTTCGGGAGAGACGAAGCAATCCGAAGAGTAGAGCACACCGGTTGCGAGGTCGGGCTGTTGCAGGGGCAAGTGGTTCAGCATCATCCGTTCGCTGTTGAAGGGAGCACCGGCGGAGATGATTTCCGATATTTTCATAATGGTGCCCACGGGTTTGTCGTGCGAGCCCACCGTGCCGAGGTTCAGGATGCAGAACTGCTCATTGCGGTGTTTTTCAATAAATTCCAAGGTGGAGCGGGTGGCGTTTTCCCGTCCGATACCCATAAAGTTCGTAATGTCAGCCAAGTTGCCCACTTCTTCGGGAACTGCTGCGAATAAAGCTATTTTCATATTTTCAAAATTAGGGCGCAAATATCCGCAAAATATGGTTAGCTTTTGCAATGCGGAATGAAAAATGGGCGGTTTTGCATCGTGTTCATTGGTAGAGACGCAGCGCAGGACGGTTTGCTCCGAAGGAAACACCTGCTGTTGCCGCTTTTCGGGGAAGCGAATCTATGCGACTCTGAAATAAATAGGGCCTACGGGCTATGCGACAGGGGTCGCGGCAGCGATTGGAGACCATTTACTTACGTGCGGGTGGATGGACGGAGGCTTTTATATGGACGCAAATCCGTGCTAATCGGAAGCAAATTTGCACCTGACGACGCATCGTGGGTGGGCAGCAAGTTAGGTCGTAAAGCGCGACGGCACAGCGTTGGATAGGCGCGTTGGCAGTGCCGGGCCGCCCAAATCATAATAAAAATCAAAATAAATCGGGTCAAGAAGTGTATAGTTACCTTTTTTTTGCGAGAACCAATGTTTTTTTGATGTTGGTAAAGAAAAAATACTATTTTTGCCGCCGATATCAAAATGATATCATTTCAATATAAACAAGTTCAAAAATAAAAGATATGGAATCTAAAGAATTCACCAAAGCAGTATCGGGCAAAAACAACGGCTTCTTACACATCTTGCTCAATCTTATTATGTTAGTGGCATTCGTACTCATCATCGTCAAACTTGCGGGCCTTGACTGCATGCTGAACAATGGTGATCCGGACAATCCAACAGGTTGGATTGCGTTGCCCATCATATTAGGAATATTGTTCGCCTTTTGTTGGATTTTGCATCTGGTAGGCTTTACAACGGTGCAGCCGAACGAGTCACGCGTGCTGACGTTCTTCGGCAAGTATTCAGGTACGCTCAAGGAGAACGGCTTTTTCTGGATCAATCCCTTTTATGGCAAAGAAAAGATGTCCTTGCGCGCCCGCAATATGGACGTGGAGCCGATCAAGGTGAATGATAAAAACGGCAACCCCATTATGATCGGCCTGGTGTTGGTATGGAAGGTAAATGACACCTATAAGGCAAGTTTTGAGATTGACTCTGAGGTTCATACCGCTGAAAATTCTACCAAGGAAAAGAAAAACTACGACAAATTCGTGCGTGTCCAGAGTGATGCCGCATTGCGCAAAGTGGCCGGCATGTACGCTTACGACAATATGGACAAGGCGGACGATGAAATCACCTTGCGTTCAGGCGGTGAGGAAATCAACGACCGTTTGGAAGAGGAACTGCGTAAGCATTTAGCTATTGCAGGTATTGAGGTTGTGGAAGCCCGCATCAACTATTTGGCATACGCCGCTGAGATTGCCAGCGTGATGCTGCGCCGTCAGCAGGCCGACGCCATCATCTCCGCAAGAGAGAAAATTGTGGAAGGTGCCGTCTCTATGGTGGACCTTGCGCTCAAAAAACTCTCTGATGACAAAATCGTGGAATTGGACGAAGAGAAGAAAGCCACGATGGTTTCCAACCTGCTCGTCGTGCTCTGTGCCGACGAATCGGCCTCCCCAGTCATCAACACCGGTACTCTTTATCAGTAATTGACAATTGAAAAATTAATAAAGAAGTTTTTTCACTGATGAAGAAAAGTTTTGCTTTACGGGTAGATGCGGAGATGTTCGCTGCCATTGAGAAATGGGCGGCGGACGAGTTCCGTAGTACCAACGGGCAAATCGAATGGATACTGTCAGAAGCCCTCAAGAAGTCCGGCCGACGACCGAAGGAGAAAGAAGAAAACGGAGGAAGTGAGAAGTTAGAAGTGAGAAGTGAGAAGTAAGATGCTCCTCTATTCATTATTCAACATTTATTATACATTGATTTATGGCAGATAATTATTTGGAAAGCAAATTCGAAGAGCTGCGCAATGGCGGAGTCAAGAAACAAACTTCGAAGAAGATACATTTTTTAGAGAGTCTTTTGACCAAGAATAGAAGTTACCGCGGTTACGACAAGAACGTGGTCGTGGGGCACAGCACGCTGGAGAAAATCGTTTCCGTAAACACGAAGATACCATCTGCGAAGAACCAGCAGGTTCTGCGTTTCAAGTTGGTCACGCGTGACAACGGTGCCGAAAAAGTGCTGGAAAACATCAAACTCGGAGGTGCGCTGCCCGAGCTGCATCTGCCCTTCCCAGGCACCGAGCCCGAAGCCTTCATCATCATCTGCAGCACAGCCCCCGAAAGCAAATTGGTGGATATCGACTTAGGCATCTCCGCGCAAAGTATGCTGCTACGCGCTGTTGAAATGGGACTCAACGGCATCATCATCGGGGCTTACAACAAGCAGAAAATCACGGAGGCCTTTGCCCTACCCTACGAGCCGCTGCTCATCGTAGCCATTGGGAAAGGTGCCGAGGACATCAAACTGACGTCTATCTCGGCAGAGGAAGGACATGCCTACTATCGAAAAGACGGCACACACTTCGTCCCAAAAGTAACAGTTGACGACCTCATCCTCTAAATTCCAAGATATGCTGTTCAACTCCATAGAATTCGCCGCATTTCTGCCGCTGGTTTTTCTGCTCTACTGGTTCGTGTTCAACCGCAACCTGAAATTGCAGAACCTCTTCATAGTGGCAGTTTCCTACCTGTTTTATGGCTGGTGGGACTGGCGTTTTCTCGTGCTTATAGCATTCACCTCATTCTGCAGTTGGGGCAGCGGTCTCCTTATCCGGAAAAGCAGGGAGAATCGACGAAAAGCCAAATGGATAAACGGCATCAACATTGCCATAAACATCGGAATCTTAGGGGTTTTCAAATACTATGACTTCTTTGCGACATCCTTCGCCAAACTGTTTTTAGGCGGTTGCACGGATGGTATTCTGCTGAATCTCATCCTTCCGGTCGGCATTAGTTTCTATACGTTCCAGGCGCTGAGTTACAGCATTGACGTATATCGCGGAAAGTTAGAGCCCACGCGTGACATCGTGCAGTTTTTCGCCTTTGTCAGTTTCTTCCCGCAGTTGGTGGCGGGTCCTATCGAGCGTGCCACCAATCTATTACCGCAATTTGACAAGCCGCGCACCTTCAACTACGACCAGGCTGTGGACGGCATGAGGCAGATTTTATGGGGGCTTTTCAAAAAGATTGCCGTGGCCGACACCTGCGCCGTGTATGTAAACAGCGTTTTCGGTTCCTATCAAGACCAGAGCGGCATCACACTGCTCCTGGCAGCCGTACTTTTCACCTTCCAAATATACGGCGACTTTTCGGGATATTCGGACATAGCCATCGGTACTGCGAAGTTGTTCGGCATACAGTTGATGCGCAACTTCAACAATCCCTATTTCAGCCGTGACATTGCCGAATTCTGGAGGCGTTGGCACATCTCCCTGACGACCTGGTTCCGCGACTACATCTACATTCCACTCGGCGGCAGTCGCGTGCCCAAGGCAAAGGTCATCCGCAACACCTTTGTGATTTTCTTAGTCAGCGGTCTATGGCACGGCGCGAACTGGACGTTTGTGGTATGGGGCGCCTACCACGCATTCCTGTTTCTGCCGCTCATTCTGCTCGGCAAGAATCGGAAATACACAGACATCGTAGCTGCCGGGCGACACTATCCGACGCTTCGCGAACTCGGACAGATAGTCCTGACATTTGCCTTAGTCGTGCTGGGCTGGATAATCTTCCGTGCCGACAGTCTCGGCATGGCCTGGGACTACATCGGCAGACTGTTTAGTTCCGGAAGCCTGAAACCTATCGGCAGCACGCTGACCCTAATATCCATTCTACTTATGTTGGCAGTAGAGTGGCTGCACAGGCAAAAAACTCACGGGCTGGAAATCAGCTATCTGAACTCCCACATCCTGAAATACACCATCTACATCGGCCTTGCCATACTAATGTTCTTCAGTTACACGAACTCCGAAAGTTTCATCTATTTCCAATTCTAACCATGAAAAAATTCCTACTCCGAACCTCACTGTTTTTCGCCATTCTATACGCCTTAGCCTGGGTGGCCGACTTAGTCATCACCCAAGAGTGCAAAAAGGTACAGGCAGCTCCTTACGCAAGTTGGAACGACATCTACGCCGACCGCATAAACAGCGACGTCATCATTATGGGCACCTCCAGAGCCTTTGTGCATTTCAATCCCGCCATCATCGATTCGGTGCTGCATACCGACAGTTACAACTTAGGTATGGACGGACGACCCACAGATGCGCAAATCGTCAAATACCACGCATACCGCCGTCACTGCAGCCACAAACCAAAAGTCATACTTTACGAACTTTACGGCGGCTCTATGGACAAAAGCAACGGCTACCAACGAGAGCAATTCGTCCCTTACCTGAAAGACACCAGACTTTGGAAAGAAGCACGAGAACTTGAGCACTTCTCCATAGCCGACCGCACGATTCCCTGTTGGCGCTATATCGGCCGGAAAAAGATGTTCAAAGACATCATCTACTATTCCAAACATCATCAAGATGACTTATACAAAGGTTTCAAATCCCATAAAAAGAGTTGGAACGGCGACCGCATATCAGCCATCAAGCAACTGAACTACCCTATGCACAAATCTCGCGTCCGGCAATTCGAGAACTTCATCGGGGAATGCACCAAAGACGGTGTGAAAGTCGTTTTCGTCTATGTCCCGATGTACATTGAAGCCACGCAAAAGACAACAGATCTTAAAGGCATTCAAAACACCTTTGCCCAAATAGCGAACAAATACGACATTCCAATTCTGGACTACACCTACGATGCGTTGTCTTATGATACTTGCTATTTCTATAACGCGCAGCATCTCAACAGCAAAGGTGCCAATCTCTTCTCCACCAAACTTTCACACGATATTGACTCCTTGGGAATACTCAGATAATCATATTTCATAAATCATAATTTTTCATCAACGAAAAGAGGCCCCCGACTGGAGGCCTCTTCGTGTTTTTACAATATGCTTACTGGATATTAGTCAGCATATTTAACGCACCCGGTGACAATGAAAGTTTGTACTCTCCGGGTTCCAACAGTTCGCCTTCAACCTCGGCACGGAGCAGTTGGGAAGAAGTAATGGTAACTGAATCCGCTTGGCAGGAAGCGACTTTGTCGGGGACTTTTTGTAGATGGGTACCGTCAAACAAAGACTTCACCAATGTCATAACGCGCAGTTTGTTCAAATGCCTGATAGCGATGACATCCATCATCCCGTCATCAGGTTTGGCCATCGGGGCCTGGCGCATTCCGCCGCCGTTGTACTGACAGATAGCTACAGCCATCGTAAACACCCGGTCATTATAGTCAAAGCCAGGAGCAGTAATATGGACGGGGATGCTTTTATACTTAAACAGACAACGCACCAAGCTCAGGACATATACAGAAATGCCCATAAAATGCGGTCGTTTGTACACTGTATCATAAATCACCTCAGCATCGAATCCAAAGCCTGCGATATTGGCGAAATAGCGTTCTGCCATCACTTGAGACTGCTTCACAGTCTGCACCTTTCCTATATCGTGGCGTAGGAATTTGCCTTGGAGGAAAACGTCAATGCTGTCGATACAGTTTTTGGGAAACTGGTGGGTTCTTGCCCAGTCGTTGCCGCGTCCCAGGGGGAACACAGCGAGGAACACCTCACGGGTGTCTACACCGGAGAGCATAATGCCATTCACCACCTCGTTGATTGTTCCGTCACCACCGATTACGATGATATGGCGCACACCCTCCTCGCAAAGCTTCTTGGCAATGTCTATACCCACTTTTATGCCCACGGACTTATGAAGAGCATATTTGACTTCAAGGATGTCTAATCTGGAAGATATCTCCTTCCAGCGGTTGAAGCATTTTCGTTCACAAGCATTCGGATTGATGATAATATGCCAAGTGAAGTCTTTGACGTTGAGTAATTGATTGGTCATTTAAAATAAATATGAAAAAGAAGAAGGCTACGAGACGCAGCCTTCTTCTTTAAAAAATATAGTGAAAATTATTTTTTAACGATTTTTTGAGTAGAAACGCCTGAAGGAGTTGTAATCTTGAGCATATACATACCGTTAGAGAGGTTGCTGATATTCATAGAGTGGATATCACCAGCTTCAGATGCAACCATTTGGCCTTGCATATTGAAGATTTCAACGTTAGAGATTGATTCTTCAGCTTCGAAAGAAATCTCTGTGGAAGCAGGATTCGGGAATACTCTGATATCACCAGCATTGACGATATGATCTTCGATGCCAACCGGAGCAATGACATCCAAGCTGAAGCTAACAGATGATTCGAAATTAGCACCAGGGTAGTTGAAAATAAGATCATGGTTAGCATCATACAATTTGATATAGGTACCGCTTGTATAGCCCATACCGTCGCCGTAGCTATCTTTAACTTCCAGTCTGTAGCAACCGATTGTTTGAGGTTCAACATCGAATTGATAAACTTTTGAAGCGTTGGTGAACGGTCCACCTTGTAACACTACACTATTGTCTGGACCATACAGTTTGAATGAGTTTTCGGAACCATATTTGTCAGTTTTGATTTCCAGCATCATCCAGCCACCGCAAGTGTAAACGTCTTTTCTAACAGTAGAAGTGATAGCAGGGAAAGTGGTAGCTTCGCCATTAACGCTGATTACAGAAGCAGAAATTTCTTGATCAGCATTGATTGCGATATTCAAAGTAGGAAGATTGATAGTTGTGGTAGCGCCAACAGCGAGGGTACCTTGCCAATCGTATGTTTGAGCAGCGCCGTTAGCAACTTGGTATTGGATAGTCATGCTGGAAACAGGATTCATACCAACGTTTTTGATTTTCAGAGAAGCGTTTGCTTCACCATCACATTGATTGGAAACTGTTGCATTCAATTCATCGATACGCGGGAAAATGTCAGGAACGTTAACGATAGTCACGTTAGCTTCTGTACCTGTGAGGATTTCCTGATGGCCTTCTGCTACGAAAACGACAAATTTGAGGTCATCCAAGACAGCAGCGATTTGTTGGCCGCTTTTACCTAACATATTAGGAATGGTGTAAGTATAATGTTTTTCAACGAAAGTACCTGCCGTTGTGGTTGAGATAGTCTCACCCCATTGGCCGGTAATCAAATGACGAAGCATGTGTTGGTGATTGTATTGGTTGCCTACAACTTGTGTAGGGTTGTATGTCATACCTGATTGAGGTCCGAGGACATTGTCTTGCAGGATAGCCACATTCAGCATATTAGTGGAAGCTGCGGAAGATGCGGTGTAATAAAGTTGAACGGTGAGGTTGAGTTCTCTGGTAACGAAATCCAAAGTACCTTCGGCGGCAATGTTCACCGGAGAAGCCTGAGACATAATAGTATTGGCTCTGGAAGACCAATCGCCACGATTGAGAGCTGTGCTGCTGCCAGAGAACACGTGTCTGTTAACTGTACCAGAAGGGAAGCCATCCAGACCTGTTTGGTTCATCAAAGCAGTTCCAAAATCAGTTTGGTACATTGCCGCATAAGAACCTGTGTGAATGTTGATGGGGAACACACGGCCAGGATTGGCAGCTGCCAATTGGTTGGCAATTTTATGGCCATCAGGGCAATAGCCACAGTTTACGCCAGTGTATTCTTCCAAAATAACATTTTTATTGGAAGGAGTCAAAGACACGATAGTGTCCGTAGTCTGTGCAGAAGCAAAGCCAGCGACTAATGCTAAAGCTGCAATAAATAAACTTTTCTTCATAAGCGAAATATAATTTGGGTTAATATTTAGTCTGAAAAAAACGCGCAAAAATAATAAAAAAAACGTACGTGCGACCGATAATTATTCATCTTTTACAAGTTGCAGTGCTTTTTCTGAAGCGGCCTGTTCTGCTTTTTTTATGGAGAGGCCGAGGCCTTCGGAAAGAGGCTGTCCGTCAAGAACTGCAACAGCTTTATAATTAGACTCTTTCGAATCATCAACAGACGTAGTCACAAACTCAAGTTTGTGTTTATTGCGCTGAGCCCAAATCAAAATTCGGCTCTTATAGTCATCGTCTTCCTCGTAAACAGTCTCCATATCGAGGTGGGTCAGGAAAATCTTATTGACGATGATGTTGTAAGTTTTTTTGAAACCTTGGTCAAGGTAGATGGCACCGACCACGGCCTCAAATGCATTGCCGTTGGCAGCCCCGCCATTGATATGACCGTCGATGCTCATCATGTCGTGGAGACCCAACTTACGGCCCAAAGAATTCAATCGATTGCGGTTCACGAGTTTCGAACGCATGCGTGTAAGCACACCTTCTGCCTCCATCGGATACTTATGGTACAGAAAATCCGCCATGACAGCGCCTAAAATGGCATCTCCCAAGTACTCTAACCGCTCATTATTGATACGGCCGAACGCAGAATTAGAAGATACAGACTTATGGGTGAGCGCTATTTTATAGGGGTCAAGATGCCGTATCCGGACACCGAAGATATTGCGAAAATACCGTTTGATTTCCTTATCGGTATGATTCATGACTACTTAACGAACTTCTTATATAAGAGGGTCACATTATGCCCGCCAAAACCGAATGAGTTGGAAATAGCGACATTGACATTCTTTTGAACAGGTTTGTTCGCTGCAAAATTCCAAGACTGGTCAATGCGCGGGTCAAGTTCGTCCAAGTTGATAGTAGGATGCACGATGCCGTCACGCATAGACATCAGGATGGCGACGCTTTCCACTGCGGGGCCAGCGCCCAAGAGGTGGCCCGTCATAGACTTCGTGGAATTGAGCACCATATTGGGGACATGTTCTCCGAACACCTGCTGTATTGCGGTACATTCGGACAAGTCGCCCAATTGTGTGGAGGTTCCATGCATATTAATATAGTCAACCTCATCAGGGATAACACCGGCGTCTTCCATAGCGAGCTTCATAGAGAGGACAGCGCCGAGGCCGGTGGGATCGGGAGCAGTTGCGTTATGTGCATCTGCAGACATGCCAATACCGCAGAGTTCGCCGTAGATCTTGGCGCCACGTGCCAAAGCATGTTCCAAGGTTTCCAAAACCAAAGTGGCAGATCCTTCGCCTATCACGAAGCCATCACGCTGGGTGTCAAAAGGACGTGAGGCGTGCAGCGGGTCATCATTGCGGGTAGAAAGTGCGCGCATGGAATCGAAACCGCCCACAGCGCCCTCAACCACAGCAGCTTCCGTGCCGCCAGTGATAATGACATCCGCTTTACCCAATTGAAGCAGTCGGAAGGCATCACCGATAGCGTTGGCTGCCGAAGCACACGCGGCAGATGTCACATAGTTTGGTCCTCTGAAGCCATATCGCAAAGAAATATATCCCGTAACCATATCTTCCAATACTTTCAAAAGAAGATATGGGCTGAATCGAGGTTCTCGACCATTCTCGACAAAGACATTAGCCGTCTCCATCATAGAAGTAAAGCCGCCGACACCAGTGCCCATAATAACGCCTACTCTGTTTTTGTCAACAGATTCGAGATCAAGGCCGGCATCTTGGAGAGCTTCAATAGTAGAGACAATAGCATAATGGGCACAGGGGTCCATCCGCTGTGCCTCTTTTTTGGGGATATAGTTAAGAATATCAAAATTCTTCAACTCGCACGCAAAACGGGTTTTGAATTTTGCTGCGTCAAAACGTGTTATGGGACCTGCACCTGAGACACCCTTCAGCAAGGCATCCCAATACGACTCGACAGAAAGACCTATCGGCGTAAGTGCACCCAAACCAGTAACTACGACACGTTTGAGTTCCATTCAGAGGAAATGTAAATAATAGTATATAAAAAAGCTACCTATTTAGCAAGGTGTTCTTCGATATATGCAACAGCATCACCGACGGTCTGGATCTTTTCAGCATCCTCATCGGGAATCTTAACGCCAAAAACGTTTTCAAATTCCATAATCAGTTCCACAGTGTCCAAAGAATCAGCGCCAAGGTCATTGGCAAAGCTTTTTTCTGGAGTCACATCTGCGACGTCAACACTGAGTTTTTCTGCAATAATAGATTGAACTTTTTCTAAAATTTCTGACATAGTTATTCGTTTTAAAAATCGGCGGCAAAAATACAAAAAAATTGAACATGCGCAAAAATAGTTTAAAAAGTCAAAAAAAAGTATTCGGAAATGGCAGCCGGAAAATCGATTTTTGACAAACATTTCAAGATTTACTCCGAACAAGAGGAGGGAAAGACTCCGAAAAGGGCGTCAGAAGCGCCGTATTCAGGCGCGGAAAAAGTATAAAACGAAAAATTATAAAACAATATATCAATGCATTATGATAAAAAATCAAAAAAAATGCGCTACCAGTGTAGCATCATATGGAAAAAAGACTATTTTTGCGGCCTCGAAACAAGAGAGAGTTCTTTGAAAGATCAGTGCCGATATAGCTCAGTTGGTAGAGCAGCTGATTTGTAATCAGCCGGTCGTTGGTTCAAGTCCGACTATCGGCTCTCTTGCCTTAAGGCACGAAACGAAAAACGATGGGAGAGTTCCAGAGCGGTCAAATGGGACAGACTGTAAATCTGCTGGCTAAGCCTTCGGAGGTTCGAATCCTTCCTCTCCCACAAATCTCACCCGCGGAAGTAGCTCATTTGGTAGAGCGACAGCCTTCCAAGCTGTAGGTGGCGGGTTCGAGCCCCGTTTTCCGCTCACATTTTTCATATCATTTCATTATAAATTTATTTTACATTTGTTTTGCTCATAGATGCGTCCCAAAAGGACGCATCTTTTTTGTATTTTTGCAGCCGCAAAAACCTAACCTATGGTATCAACTGATTACATCGTAAACGCCATCAAAGGCAAAAAGATCGTCATCCTCGGCTTCGGCAAAGAGGGCATCTCCACCTACCGCTTCATTCGCAAATATTTCCCAGACATGCCGCTCACCGTGGCAGACGGGAACCCCAACCTCAAAACCGACGAGTTCCAAGACAAAAAACTGAAATTCGTGAAAGGCCCCGGCTACGACCAAGACCTCAACAAATACGACCTCATCTTCAAAACCCCGGGCATCAGTTTCAACAACGTGAACTACTGGATTGACACCGAACGCATCACCTCTCAGACAAACCTCTTCCTCGAAGCCTACCACAAACAGGTCGTTGGCATTACCGGCACCAAAGGCAAGAGCACGACATCTTCGCTCATCTACCATATACTCAAATCCGCCGGGAAAGACACCGTCCTCGCCGGCAACATCGGCGTTCCCCTCTTCGACATCATCGAACAGATGACTGAGAAAACCATCGTGGTGGCCGAATTGTCCGCTCACCAACTGGAGTTCATCAAGCGATCCCCAGACTACGCCGTGCTGCTCAACATCTACCAAGAGCACCTCGACCATTTCAACTCGTTCAACAACTACCAAATCGCAAAACTGAACATCACCCGCTTCCAAGACGACAGACAGTATCTGGTCTATAACGGCGACGACGAGCATATTCCAGCGCTCATCAAGTCCTACAACCTCAACCGCGACCGCTGCATTTTCGGAACCCAGCCACACGACGGTCCCTATGCCAGCTGCCACGACAACCAAATAGTGTTTGCCATCTCCGGCCATGTGGAAGACGAGTACGACCTAACATACTACCGCAATCTGCCAGGTTCACACAACTATTATAATATAATGGCCGCCATGGCCATCTGCCGCAAACTCGGCCTCAATCACAGCCAGATTCTCGAAGGCCTGAGCAGTTTCAAAGGCCTGCCCAACCGTATCGAATATGTTGGCCGCTACAACGACATCACCTTCTACAACGACAGCATCTCCACCATTCCTGAGGCAGCCATCGCCGCAGTGAAGGCCCTACGCAAAGTTGAGACACTCATCATCGGTGGTTACGACCGCGGCATCGAATACGGACAGCTTATTGAATTCCTGAAAGAGAATCCGGTAGACAACATCGCATTCACCGGCCCGGCCGGAGAACGCATCCTCAACGAATGGCAAGCCCTCGGCTACCCACTGCCCGACAATTACATCATTGAAAGCGACTTCCGAAAAATCGTGGATTTCGCCTTCGAAAAAACGAATCCGAACAAAATCGTCCTGCTCTCCCCTGCTGCCGCTTCATACGACCAATTCAAGAATTTCGAGGAAAGAGGACGTATTTTCAAACAATATATAGAAGAAAAAAGCAAAACTTTAGCATAATGAAAAAACTATTTATCATAGCCACATTTGTACTGCCCTTATTGTTCGCAGGCTGCAATTCTCCCAAAAACAACGCTGCCGAAGAGGACGTGGCCCCGAATACGGAAGAAACTCAAACAGGCAATCCGTACATTTCCGATACACAAGCTGAAGAAACTCCTGTCACGGAAGAAGATCTTTCCGGCGAAGTCATCACACTGACCGCCAGTGAATTCATCAAACGCGTCACAGACATTTACGATGACCAAGGATTCCGCTACAAAGGATTCACCCCGTGCATCGTGGATTTTTACGCAGAATGGTGCGGTCCCTGCCAGCATATCAAGCCCATGATGGCCAGAATGGCTAAAAAGTACAAAGGCAAACTCATCATCTACAAAGTCAATGTTGACAATGCCCGCGACATTTGTGATGTCTTCGGCATCGAAAATGTACCCACACTTATGTTCTTCAACCGCACAGAACAACCCAAGAAGATGGTCGGCGCACCTTCCGAAAACGAACTTGAGTCTGCCATTAACGATTTCCTCAGCAAATAGTCGTTGAAAAGGACATCACTCATTATCGGACTCTGCCTCAGCGCCCTGCTTTGCAAGGCGCAGGTGGCGTGTGACTCCATCGCATCCACATTCCAGCGATGGGATGCACGCTTGGACCAACTCAACATCGAAGACCCGGAAATCATCTCCCTTCATTATCTGTTTCTGCAGGATGTAAGAAAAGACATCTGCAGATTCCGTGATAACACGATGCCGCACTTGGTCAAATGCATCCAGTCCGACTACTACCAAGTCAAATCGCAGTTCAACCGGATTTCCTACAAAGCCGAACATTTAGAAGAGATCCTCGGCAAGCAGAAAGGCTTGGTTGACAGGATATTCTACGAACGAGCCGTTGAAGAGTTGGCCTACTATGACACGGCCAACGCACTTTACAACTTAGACCGGGCGCTCGAATTCAACAAGTACCAGCCGCAGTCACTGCTGCTGAAGGCCCAACTGGTGCTCGACCAGAATCGCTACCAAGAAGCTGTTGACCTTATACATATATTATATACGAAATCAGAATTGGACGAAGACCTCGAGCGCGAAGTGTCGGATTTCACGTTAGTGCTATATGAGAGATTGTACTCCAAAGGCGACGCACTCGCCAAAAGCGGCCATTCAGCAGACGCACTGGAGATATTCCTCGCCTTAGAGCAGTTCTGCTCCAATATGCCATCCGGATACTGTAACGAAGATTACTATCAGGGCATCATCCGCTCGCGCGAAGGCGTCTATGATTCCTACATCACTATTGCAAAAGAGGCCGAAAAGCGCCACAACATCGAAATGGCGAAGAAATTCTATCGCTATGCCGAAGAGTATAAAAAATCAGGGGAGCAATAATACCACACAATAAATCGCCCTGTCTTTGCGTTTTTCAAACTCAATTTTCTGACGTTATGAAAAAAGCATCTACATTTATCATACTATTTACAATCATGACAACATCCTTCGCACAGCAGACGCCGAAGCAGATTGCCGCGGCGCTGAAAAGCTATGAGCAGAAAATCCAACGCTACGACAACGGCTTTGACACTGTCTATATAGACATTGACGAGCAAATTTACCTGCAACGCGAAAACCCCGCCAACCTTGCCATTTGGCACAGCTGCATGGCCGAACTGCTGCAACAGTATTACCAGCAGAACCAATGGCGCATTATGGACCGCACGCCCATCGAAGGTTCATTGCCCACGGATCTTAATGTCTGGGATTTGCAGACCCTCGTTCGGCAAACCCTCTACCACTATCAGAAATCCATTGAAAATGTGGAGCTGCTATCGAACATTCCTATAAAAGACTACAAGGATTTGCTCGACTCTTTGACTTCGGAGGCCTATCGCCCCACGTTGTACGATTTCCTGGCCTTCCGCTATCTCGACTATCTCAGCACAAGTCTTCGAAATATGCCCGTCCCGAGCACACCATTCGATATCAACAACGGCAAGTACTGGACCGAGAACAGCGTGTTCACCAATATGCTGATTTCCTCTCCCGACGACCTTTCGTTCTCCTACCTGACTTTGAAAACGATGCAGACGCTCACCAAACTGCACCTGAACGATGCCGACCCACGGGCGCTGATAGACGTCACCATCCGACGTTTCAACTATTTGTCGGAACATTCCACTTTGGAAAACGCCTCCGAGCTGCAGTTAAAGGCCTTGGAGCAAATGGAAAAACAGTATCAAGGCAAAGGCTATGAAATGATCGCCTACGCAATGGGCGAGTATTATAGCAACCGAGCAGATAAATACAGCGAAAACCTACATCCGGAATACAAGGATGATTACATTGAAGCAGTAGAATGGTTTGACAAGACTATTGACGCCGCACCGGAATCCATTGAGGCCAACAATGCCCAAGTCGCTATCCGAGGCATCAAAAGTTCACGGATCACCTTGTCGCATAACGATATCTATCCTGAACAGCCATCTTTACTCAATTTCTCTTTCAAAAATTCGGAAGTCATCAATCTGCGCGTCATTCCGATGACGGGGATAGAGTACTATGCCCTCCAAAAGCTGACTCCAACCGCCCAATACAGCCAGTTGATTCAAAAGAAATTCGTCTTAGAGAAAAAGATTCCGTTGCCAGCAGTCCGCAATTACCGGGAAAAGCAAGGCCACTACCTTTTGCCGGCCTTGAAAGAAGGTTCGTATGTTATTTTCGCAACCAACGGCGAATTCAATACTAACAATAAGAAAGAATACACAAAGATATTCGTCCATGTTACCCAAGCACTTCTGACCTACCGTGAGAATGACACCCATTACGAATTTTTAGCTACTGATAAATCATCCGGTCACCCACTGCAAGGAGTGGATGTCATAGTGGCAACATATAAAAATAGTTGGGGAAAGGACCTTGACCGCAAAGATAAACTGACCACCGATAAGGATGGCAAGTGCGAGGTTGATATTCCCTGCGGTAAAGAAGGAAACTGCATAGAAATCGCCGCCTACTGGAAAAACAATGAGCCTATTTTTGAGACCCAAGATTACAAGTATAACTATTATTCCTATAAAGACAAAGACTCCGCGCTCAACCGTCGAGTCCACCTTTTCACCGACCGGAACATTTACCGTCCCGGGCAGACCGTCTATTACAAAGGCATTCTGGTTGAAGAGCTCCGAAAGTATCGCCCAACAAATTCTACCGAAGCGGTCAGGACGGTGAGCGATGAACAGATCGACATCAGCTTCAGGGATGCCAACAGACAGTTGGTGGAGAAAACTGCACACGTCACCAACGAATACGGTTCCTTCTCCGGCAGTTTTGCGATTCCCACTTCCGGGCTGACTGGCGTGTTCCATTTGGAGACTGCCAACGGTTCCTGCACTTTCCGCGTGGAGGAGTACAAGCGCCCGACCTTTGAGATTGCGATTGACCAACCCAAAGAGGAGTACAAATTGGAGCAGGAAGTCGCAGTTATGGGTAACGTGAAAGCCTTTGCAGGCTACGGCATCGACGGGGCCACCGTGAAGTACCACGTGGTGCGTAAAGCCTCCTTCCCCTGGTGGCGATGGTGGTGGTATCGCCCCAGCAGCAACCCGGCAGAAATCGCCAGTGGGGAAACCACTACGGACGCCGACGGCAACTTTTCCCTCAGCTTCATCGCACAACCCGACCTGGAATGCCAGCGCTTCAACCCGCTCTACAACTACGAAGTGTCCGTCAATGTCACCGACATCAATGGCGAGACGCACGCTGCAAAAACCAACATCTGCATCAGCAAAATAGGCTTGCAGATTGTGGCCGACTTCCCAGACGAGATTTCCATCAACGATAAAAACGAATTTCCCGTAAAAGTCACCAACCTCTCCAACCAGGCACAGCCTTCAACCCTGCACTACAAAATCGAGTTGCTGGAAACGCCTTCCGACTTTCGCTACGAATGCCCCAGTCATGACTATTTTCTGTCCGACTCTACCGAAATGCTGAATGCGCTGCCCTATTTGGATATCAACAACACGCGCCGACCGGAAGAATGGAAAATGGCGAAAATTATCCAGCAGGGAGATTTTCATTCCGATGGAAAAAACAATTTTTCTATCGCCAATTTGAATCATTATGCGGAAGGAACTTATAAGATAACCTTTACCACTACGGACAAAGACAACAATGAAGTCGTTGCAGAGCACTGCGTCACCGTTTTCAATCCCGAAAGCAAACATTGCGTGGCCTACAAGCCCATTTGGCTTTATCAAAATCCGGACAATGTAGTGGAAGTCGGCAACACCGTACAGATCACTCTGGGCACCTATTTGAAAAATGCGGAAGTGCTTTTCGAGATTGTTTCCAATGACAAATTAGTGGAATCCAGATGGATTACGCTCAACCAGGGCAAAATCACCATCAATTATCCTTTATCCGAAAAAGAGCTTGGCCAACTGATATTCCACGCCTTCGTCGTACAGAATGGCAGAACCTATTCCGACGACCTCGGTTTGTATGTGCCATACTCCCATCAGAAAATCGATTTCGATTTCATCACCTTCCGCGACAAGACGCAGCCGGGCAGTCAAGAGCAATACCAAATACGATTGAAAAACCACCTGGGAGAAAAGGTGGCGGCCGAACTTTTATGCGCTATGTATGACGCCTCACTGGATGCATTGGCCGGAATCAATTCTTTTTCGAAATTCATTTTTGTCCATAACAAATCCTCTTATAGATATTCGTTCCAATATGGTCCTTCCAATTTCTCTCAGGCCTATGCGTATCAATTGTCAAAAGAATCTTTCGGCAATTATAAAGAAAGACTATACCCAGCCTTGAATTGCTTTTTCGGCTCTCGATACGGATATCGGACGACATATGGCAGAAGACCTATGATGGCCAAAGCCGCTGAAGAACAGGAAGAAGTTGTCTTGAATGTAGTAGAAGACAATATATCCGTAAATTCCGCCATAGACTTTTCTTCGGACTTTATGGAAGAGAGTGTCGATTTTGAGACTGGCGAGTCTGCCGTCAAAGAAAGGGCTGCCGAGACACCCGCGCCCACGAATGCCCCGGAAGAGCCGGTCGCCGTGCGCACCAACTTCGCCGAAACCGCCTTCTTCTATCCGCACCTGAAAACCGACGCAGACGGCAATGTGCTGGTTTCTTTCACGATGCCCGAATCACTTACCCGCTGGCATCTGCAGGGATTTGCGCACAACAACGATTTGATGAGTGGCTATTTCGAAAAGTTCGTCACCACAAGCAAGAAGCTGATGGTGGTTCCTAATGCGCCACGCTTCCTGCGTGAAGGCGACACGCTTGTGTTCTCCGCCAAGGTTGTCAACACCGACAGCGTAATGCAATGCGGCAACGTGACGCTCAGTTTCCGCAACGCAATGGACGACACGCCGCTGAACCTCATCCAAGACGCCAACGTTATGTCCTTCGAGGTGAAACCGGGCGAGAGTCAGGAAGTACACTTCACGGTAGTTGTGCCGCGCGACCTCAGTGCCGTGACCTACCACATCGTGGCCACCAATTTGGAGTCACCCGCCTTCTCCGATGGCGAGGAAGCCACCCTGCCGGTGCTCACCAACCGCATTTTGGTTACAGAAGCCATGCAACTGCACATCTCCGGCAAGGGCAGCAAAACCTTCACTTTCGATAGGTTGAAGAACAGTTTTGCAGCTGACAGCCCGACTCTTTCCACACAGTCGCTGACTTTGGAATTTACGCCCAATCCGATTTGGTACGCCATCCAGGCCATGCCCTATCTGATGGAATATCCCTATGAGTGCAACGAGCAGGTTTTCAGTCGCTACTATGCCAACGCCTTGGCTGCCAACTTGGTCAACAGCCATCCGCGCATCAAAACCGTATTTGACGAATGGCTGAACAGTACGCCTGACGCCTTCTGCTCCCAATTGGAAAAGAACCAGGAACTGAAATCCATCCTATTGGAAGAGACACCGTGGGTGATGGATGCCCAGCGCGAGTCGGCCCGCAAGCAGAACATTGCCTTGCTCTTTGACCTGCAACGTATGGCGCGCGAAGGCAAAGGCGCCTGCCGCAAGCTGCAGGACCGCCAGAATGGCGACGGCGGCTGGTCGTGGTTTAACGGTGGACAGAGCAGCACCTATATCACCGAGCACATATTAGCCGGTCTGGGACATCTGCAAGTGCTGAACGTGCCCACCGACTTCAACAACAGCACGCAGCGCAAAGCCATCAGCTACATCGACCAGCAGATGTACGACTACTACCAGCGTTATCAAAGAAAAGATAAAGTTTCCGGCTGGGGCGACATCCACTACCTGTATGCCCGCAGTTTCTTTCTCAAGCAAGCCGTACCTGCCAAATGCAAGGAAGCCTATTCTTATAATTATAACAATATAAAGAAAGATTGGAAAAAGCAATCCATCTATATGCAGGGAATGATTGCCTTGATTTGCTATCGCAACGGAGACACGCAGTTGGCCAAAGAGATTGTCGGCCACATCAAATCCATGGCGCAGCGCAATGAAGAGATGGGCATGTTCTGGAAAAAATCCGGTTACGGCTATTTCTGGTACGAAGCTCCCATCGAGCGCCAAGCATTGTTGATTGAAGCCTTCCATACCATCACGAAAGATGAGAAATCCGTGGAGGAGATGCAGTTGTGGCTGCTGAAGCAGAAGCAGACGCAAAATTGGCCCACAACCAAATCCACCACAGAAGCCATCTACGCGTTGTTGCTCAACAACAGCCAATTGGAAAATGCCAATAGCGTGCAGCTCACCTTAGGCGATTGGCAATATACCGAAGGCGATGGTTCAGAACAAACCGAAGCTGGCACGGGCTACATCAAGAAGAGCTGGCCAGGCACTGAAGTGAAGGCAGATATGGCCACGCTGAAAATTGACAAGAGCAGCTCCGGTCCTGCCTGGGGCGGACTGTACTGGCAATATCTTGAGAACTTGGACAAAGTGGAGCACAGCCAGGATGTGGAGATGAACATTCGCAAGCAGCTCTACAAAGTAGAACTCAACGAACGTGGCGAGGTGCTGACAGAAATCACCGAACAGTCGCCTATCAAGGTGGGTGACCGTGTGCGCGTGCGTGTGGAAATCCGCACCGACCGAGATATGGAGTATGTGCATCTCAAAGATATGCGCGCTGCCTGCTTTGAGCCTACCAATGTGCTGTCAGGCTATAAGCATCAGGACGGACTCTGGTACTATGAATCCACGCGCGATGCCGCCACCAATTTCTTCATCGACTATCTGCCAAAAGGCACGTATGTGTTTGAGTACACGTTAGTGGCCACGATGGCCGGCACCTACAGCAACGGACTCACCACGATGCAGTGCATGTACGCACCGGAGTTTACTTCGCACAGCGAAGGAATACGGGTGAGAGTTGAGAAATAACCACTCTTTGTGCCTTCGAAAAAATGCATTCTATTCTTGTTATAAATCAATTCCTACACGTAGCGCCATTACCAAAGCATTTTTCAGAGGCATCCCCGTACCGGATGGATTGATGACATATTGAATGTCCGGCTGAAGAAATATATTTTCGTGGATATGATATTGGTAGGTCAATTCAATGGTTGTTTCATATAAATGGGTGCTCTCCAGAAACTCTGTTGTGAATGCCAATCCTAAAGCATCACGTCCATGCTTGGAAAAGACGCCTTCCATGGTTATGCCGGCACCGAGATGATTGTGGTAGTTACTTTCATCCCCTTTGCAAATGGCGTACATGGCAAATAAAGACAATTGGTGTTGATTTTGTTTCCAAACTGCCTGTGCGGCATTAAGATGTACGCCCCATTTGCGCAATGCAGTTTGACAGGTAAATCCAATGCAATACCTTCCTTCTAAGTTATTGTTAATATTTGTCTTATAATTATATTCAGTAGTTAATACGACGCCTTTCTCCGAGTTGATTTTCCAATGTAAATTGTAGGGGTTTTCTTCGAAATCAAGAGGAGAATCGAAAACGCCAACGCGCCAGCTCATGTCGTCACGGATATCCCAATTGATATTGCATGCCCAGCCCATAATGGGGAATATGGGTAGTTTCAGATTGCTGGATAGGGAAGAGTGGATTCCTAAGGCGCTGTTTAAAAACATTCCGGAAGGCTCGCATACGGCATAATCGGCATTGTAATCTTGCATTCCTATTTTTATTTCAACATTTTTAAAACTTTGTGAGAACCATAGTTCTTGCAAAAAAGTGTGATTCCCGGCTTCAATGTTTGAAGCAATCTGGGAGTCGCCAATGAAAGTCTCACTGGGAGTTCCTCCATGAGTGTTTCCACCTTTGATATAGAGCATCCCCCCTTTCCACCAATTCAGAGCCTCAAAGTCGATGCCTAATCCTATTTGCGCATATCCTAAATACGTGCCAGATCTTTTGATCCCACCACATATGTTACCCATAATATCACCTTTGTAGGACACATCAAATAGAACAACCTCTCGCTTGACTTGATGAGTTGTATCTATGGTATTGCTGTAGCCGGCTATAGATAAAATAGGTAGTGTGATTATTAATAAAGTGAGAAAATAGTGTTTCATGCAAATTCTAATGGTCGATTTTACGATGCAAAATTACATAAAGATTTTAGTAACCGGTATAAACAACAAGTTGAAAGGAAGAGGACTAGTCTCTTTCGAAGCCAACCCATTACAGCTATTTCCTCTCTACTCTTCTACTTATTTATAAGGGGTCAGCCTAAACTTTTCGCACAATTCTCAAGCCCCCTTCATTAGAATCCTGCGAACGCCACAAACAACGGCGGGAGTAACAGGATAAATCCTAAAATAATGAGACCGAGCAAAAACTTCCAGATGAACTTAAACCATTTGGCGTAAGGAATACGCGCTACGCCGAGCACGCCGATAAGCACGCCGGAAGTCGGGGTGAGCATATTGGTGAAACCATCGCCAAATTGGAAGGCAAGCACAGTGAGTTGACGGGACACGCCCATAATGTCGGACCATTCCGCCATCATCGGAATAGTGAGGGCTGCCTTAGCAGAACCTGACGGAATAATCAGGTTGAGGAGATTCTGCACCACGTACATAATGCCCGTTGTGCCAATTCGGCCCGCATTGCCCATGCCCTGAGAGATAGCATACAATATCGTATCTATAATCTTACCGTCTTCCAAGATAACGATGATGCCGCCAGCCAAGCCTACGACCAATGCCGCGACCATGATGTCCTTGCACCCATCCAGAAAGAGGCGAATGATTTTATCCAATTTGAGATTGAAAGCGAAACCGGCCGCAATGCCCATAGCGAAGAACAGACCGGCAATTTCCATCACATACCAGTCGTAGCCGAGCACGCCCGTCACCAGTGTGACAATGGTGAGCAACAAGAGGACGAGAATGAAATGGTGCACGGACTTTCGTGTAGCGAAGAATCCTAACAGAATGTAGATGACCGCAATGATGGGGAATAGTACGATTTCGCTGCTACCGTTACCTAACGCAATTGTTGTCTTGGGCATGGCAAAGGCGCAATATACCAAAATAGCGGCGATGACACCATAAACCACCCACGTCAGTGCTGAGGACTTGACCACACTTTGGTCGATGTCCTCCACAGAGGTCTTGTCGCGCCAATACTGGTCAAGTTCGTACATAATGGACTTGGTAGGATTTTTCTTCACCCAGCGTGCATAGAGCAAGGTGAACACGATGGCGATGATGGTGAGGATAATCCAGCAGAAGAAACGATAGCCGAGGCCGGAGAAAGTCGGGAGACCAGAAAGTCCCTGTGCAATGCCGATAGTGAACGGGTTGAGCATAGCGCCGGCGAAGCCCACATGCGCGGCCACATAGCACATCAGTACGCCCACAATGGAATCGTATCCCATAGAAATCGCCAATGGTACGAAAATCACAATAAAGGCAATGGTCTCCTCGCTCATGCCGAACACCGAGCCGAAGAGACTGAACATAATCATGATGGCGATGATGAGCAGGTTGTTGACGCCGACCGCTCGGAAGAACTTGTGTTCCTGCATCTTTTGCGTACGATTGAGAAACAGATAGATGCCCCGATTGATAGCATTGGTCTCATTCATAATCCAAAATGCCCCGCCTATCATTAATATAAATACAATAATAGAAGATGTCCTCTCAAAACCTTTGAAGAAGGAAGTGCAAATCTGCCACGTCTGTGGCTGTTTATCGACATGGTGATAGGAATTTTCCACCACCACGCTACGTTCATGTCCGTCCACGTTCACAGTCTGTCGGTCGAACTCGCCACCGGGGATAATCCACGTCAGCAAAGCACAAACTACGATGATAGAAAAAACGATAGTGAAGGTATGTGGTATTTTGAAATCCGTACGCATAAGATTGTTTTTTTAGGGCGGCAAACTTACACAAAAAATCAAGACCTTTTAAATAAACTTTTCAGCATACAGGGATAAATCATTAAAATTTCTTCTGTCTAAAAGCATGTCCAGAGAAACAAGGCCTGGCTTCGACAAGGTGTGGCTTCATACCAACTTGCGGTATGTGGCGGATGAGTTTGGTGACAACCACCCGATATCTGCATTAAATCGCTGGCACATAAAAAGTTATCAACATTTAACATAAGTTATTAACAATCAATTAGTTATAATGTTTCGCATTGTTATTTTTTGTATATTTGCCTCGTAATCAATAAATTGACACATTGTTATGAAGGCATCGTTTCAGGCGTTTCTGGAGGAGATTCCCGACCACAGAATCAAACGCAAGAGGGTCCATTCCCTGGGGAAAATCATATTCATGGCAGTCGCGGCTACACTCTGCGGAGCCGACAGCTGGCCGCAGGTCGTGCTGTTCTCGCGTCTGCACATCAAGGTGCTGTCCAAATTCGTGGACATGTCGGCCGGCATTCCAAGCAAGGACACCTTCCGCCGCTTCTTCGCGAAACTCGACCCGGAGGCGTTCGGCGCCAGCTTCACGAAGTGGATGAACCAGGCCATAGGGAACACCCGCGGCGAGGTGGTCAGCATCGACGGCAAGCGCATCAGGAGGGCGAGCCTGATGGAGCCTGACAGTCCGATGCACATCGTAAGCGCTTGGGCGGGCGAGCACCGGGCGTTCTTCGGCCAGCTGCGGACCGACGACCACAGCAACGAGATCTCCGTGATTCCCAGGCTGTTGGACATGATCAACGTAAAGAAGGCCACGGTCACCATTGACGCCATGGGCTGCCAAAAGGAGATTGCGGCGAAGATAGTGGAGAAGAAGGCTGACTACGTGCTCTCGCTGAAGCGCAACCACCCGACGCTGTACGACGACGTCGTGCGCACGTTCGCCGAGGTCGCGTCCGACGGCGGGGAGGCCACGCTCAACATGGGGCACGGCCGCATAGAGACCCGCAGGTACTGCGTGTGCAAGGATCTGAAGCGCCTTTGGGGCAGGGATGAGTGGCCGAACCTCAGGGCGGTGGTGAAGGTCGAAAGCCAGCGCATCGACAAGAAGACCGGAGCTATGACGGAGGACACGAGATACTTCATCACCTCGCTGACGGATGGCGGGAAAATAGCCAAGGCGATCCGGAGCCACTGGGGAATAGAAAGCTGCCACTGGATCTTGGACATGGACTTCGGAGAGGACGCGTCCCTGAGGAGAAAGGACAACACCGCGCGCAACATCAACATAATCAACAAGATGGTCATCAACAACCTGAAACAGGAGGACGAGGAGCTTAAGAAGCAGGCCACATCCCTGAGGACGTTGAGAAAGGCGGCAGGCTGGGACGACAAATACCTGGAAAAGGTCATCAGGAGGTTCTGATCACGTGAAACCATGAAAACAATCCTTCCGAAGACACGCAAACACTTGTAAATCAACAAGTGCGGTTTTTTATTGCTTTTTCTTCCAAAAAACAGGCACTCCGGAGAGTGAGCCGCCATCTTTTTTCACCCCAAAACGCCTCTGATCTCGCCATTCCCCACGAACACGGGTTCTCACGGCTTTTAATGATTTATCCCTGTTATGACATATTACAAAAAACTAAAGCACGTCAAAATTCACGCAGGAAACAGTCCGCCCAAACAGTTCATAATTTTCGTCCATATTAGATTATGTTTTCAAAAAATGTATTTTTGCAAAAAATATATTGAAAAAAATACAACGATCCTCATGAATTTCTCAGGCATCATCATCGGACTCGCAAGTTTTATGCTCATCGGACTTTTCCATCCAATTGTCATCAAAGCGGAATATCATCTCGGCACCAAATGCTGGTGGATGTTCACCCTTGTCGGTCTTATCGGAGTAATAGCATCTCTGTGCGTCAAAAACATCCAGGCCTCCATCCTTCTTGGCATCTTTGCCTTTTCCTGTTTTTGGAGCATACTTGAACTTTTCCAGCAGAAAAAAAGAGTTGAAAAAGGTTGGTTTCCTAAAAAAGACAGTGAATAATCAGTGCCATCCACATCCAATTCCAACTTTTCAATACACATTTGAAAATGATACAAACTATTGCCCCTCAAACCACTCCCCGTGCCAAAGCCTTTGAACTTTGGATGAAATCGCCTATGCCGATGGTCACGCTGACCAAGACCTTCGACATCCGTCATTTGGTGCGAATAAGTAAGAAAAAGAATCTAAAACTCAATATGCTGATGTGCTACTGCATCGGCCAGGCGGCCAGTGCCATCAGGGAATTTTACCTGCTGCCGCAAAAAGACAAAATGCTGCAATACGACACATTGGCCGTCAACGTCATCGTGCCCAACCGGCAGGGCGGCATCAACTCCTGCGACATCCACGTCACCGAAGACCTGCAGCAGTTCAACCACGACTATCTGGAATTAACGAAATCAGTGGCCGAGAACTGCGAAAGTTCCTTCCGTGAAGACGACATGGTCATCGGCACCTCCACGATGCCGGCCACCGAGCTCGATTGCATTGTCAACCAATACACGGAATTATTCAGCAATCCTATGGTGATGTGGGGAAAGTATCGCAAGCATTTGTGGAAAACGGAAGTGCCCGTCTCTTTCCAATTCCACCACGTGCAGATGGACGGTATGGACGCGGCGAGGTTCTTAGAAAAGCTGCAGGAAACGATACGGACGATCTCTGTATAATAACTTGCAAAAAATAAAAAAAGCGTACTTTTGCAAACAGATTACTCGCCATTATGGAAACTCAAATTAAAACTGAAAGACTCCTACTCCGTCCCTGGCGCGAAAATGACGCGCCGGCATTGTTCAAATACGCTTCCGATCCGGAAGTTGGACCGCGCGCGGGCTGGCCGCCGCACCAAAACGAAGCCGAAAGCTTGGAATTTATCCGCACCATCTTCCACGGCGAAGGTATGTGGGCCATTGTGCTATTAGAGACTGACGAACCCATCGGCTGTGTCGGCTATCTGCCGCCGGAAGCCAGCAATATCCCCATTGCCGAAAACGAAGCCGAAGTCGGCTATTGGGTCGGCGCACCCCATTGGAACAAAGGTATCTGCACAGAAGCCCTGCGCGCCGTGGTGGAATACTGCTTCTGCGAAAAGGGCTTTGCAACACTCTGGGGCGACTACTTCATCGACAATCCCGCGTCCCGCCGAGTGATGGAGAAGTGCGGATTCACCGACTGCGACATCGAAACCGAATGCCCTAAGCTCTTAGTGGGCCGCGACAAAAAAGTGCGCGTGATGAAAATAAGGAATCGGTAAGCCCTCAGACACATATAAAACAAAACACAAAGCGGGGCCGATGTTGATCGGTCCCGCTTTATTCATTTCGTCTCAATAACGATTAGTAGTTTTCGAGGTGAATTTCAAAATAGGATTGCGGATGAGCACAAGTAGGGCAAACTTCGGGTGCTTTGGTGCCCACTACGATATGACCGCAGTTGCGGCATTCCCAAACCTTAACTTCGCTCTTTTCAAATACTTGAGCGGTTTCCACATTCTTCAATAAAGCGCGATAGCGTTCCTCGTGGCGTTTTTCAATAGCAGCCACCAGGCGGAATTTCTTAGCTAATTCAGCAAAGCCTTCAGCTTCTGCAGTCTTTGCAAAACCTTCGTACATATCGGTCCATTCGTAGTTTTCGCCAGCAGCGGCAGCAGCCAGGTTTTCTGCAGTGTCGCCTATGCCATTCAATTCCTTGAACCACATTTTAGCGTGCTCTTTTTCATTGTCAGCCGTTTGCAAGAAAAGAGCTGCGATTTGCTCGTAACCCTCTTTCTTGGCTTTGGATGCGAAATAAGTGTACTTATTTCTGGCTTGAGATTCACCGGCAAAAGCGGCTTCCAAATTCTTTTCCGTTTGCGTGCCAGCATACGGATTGGACTTCGTTTCCGTTACAACTTCCAAGTCGTTACCAGACTTACGGCAACGAGGACATACAGCTTCCTGTCCATCAGCGACTTCAAAAATTTCGCCGCAAACTTTGCATTTGTACTTTGTCATAATTTTCTTTTTTAAAGTGTTATGTATTAAATTGATTATTGTTATTCTTTTTCAGATTGGCAATGCGGACAAAGCCCTTTGTAATAAATTTGCGTCTGCTGCACCTCAAAGTCCGTCATTTCATTCATTCCCAAAAGTTCGGCCATCTTACCGCCATTTTTCACAGGCACATCAAATATCTTCCCACAACGCATACATTGAAAGTGCGCGTGGGGCTCCATCGTGGCATCCAAACGGACATTTCTCTCATCGATATTCAATATCTGCACCGCCTGCTTTTTCTCAAACAGCTTCAACGTATTGTAAACCGTTGTCTTCGACAATGTCGGCATAGAAGTATGAAGCGCATCGTATACGGCCTCTACCGTAGGGTGATTGCAATTGTCGAGCAAATAGTCCATAATTGCAATGCGCTGAGGAGAAGGACGAATCCCCTTGGACATCAGATATTCCTGTACTTTTTCCATATAGAAATTTGTACTGATTACAAAATTAAAACAGATGCAAAAATATCATTTTTTTAAGAATTCTCAAAATATTTTTCTGAAGCACACTTCATTCCTACGAAAAGATGTTATAGAAGGATTTATGCGTCATCAAGCAAAACGTTTTTTATGTAATTTTGCGGTCTCTTTAATTAAGCAATCAAACAAGATAGAAACAATATTACAACACATTATGAAGATCAGACTCACCTATCTTTTCTCGCCAGTTTTCTTGTTGTGCCTGTTGGGCCTTGTTGGATGCAGGAGCCCCCGGTACACGACGATTCAGCAAGTTCGACAAGCGGATCTCTCGCAATCCATCATCTGCCACGACACGGTGTTTGCGGAACCCGAAATATGGATTGACAGTACAAATACTTACGCCACCGAAGATTCTTTGTGCCTCATAAAATTCGGCCATACAGAACCTATTGGCTATCGTGGCCCCAATTTTCAAAGATTCTATATCCATTACAACAATGTGAAACATCTCGGTAATGGCGACTATCTGGTGAATGGATACACGCGATGCCGCGACACTATCCGCTATTTCTCTGGTCATATCGTGTTAGATTCCGTCACGACATACAAAGATTGGAAATTTTCCGAATTAGCGGAAGAAGAAGGTGCCATCTTTGCCCATTATGTTTTCAACGAAGACACCAACTGTGCGGGGGCCGGCATTCTATCCGGGCGGGCCACTTTTGGCTATGCCAAGCGACACGGACGATTTTACTATGATGCCTTTTGGGCCATTGCCGACGGCTATTGCAACAACCAGTACGAAGGTACCTGGACATCGTACGATTTGAATCATAAGGAAAAATGCAACTGGGGTGACTTCCGCATTCCGGACTCCGAAGCGCTTGATACGGGAGTTGCAGAGTTCTATCCCCATGAAAAAAATGTTAATTTTGGGTGGAAACTTTATGATGAACTTTTGTATGCAGATTGGGGGACGCCACAATATGACTCCCTTCGAAAACTCAATGAAGTGGATGAAACATGGTGGATGCACATTCAAGATTACACCACGCCCTACGCCACGCGACTGCGAGCATTGTTGCGTACACCCAAAGAGGAAATCACTGCCGCAGCACTTTGCGACATCATCCCATCCAGTGATTTGGAGATGAGTATTTATTACAATATTGTTGAAATAGAAGAAGATACCACCAAGCCTTTTGATCCCACAGAAATTATTCGTAAGTACGCGGCGGCCGACAGCACGAACGTGTTGGAAGCCTATATGCGTATGGGAGAGTATGTAGATGGAGAATTGGCAGAGGCGGTTTTTGACGATTACATCTATTTGTATCATCGTCTGCCCCAACGCTTTGCCCAATTACGCAAACTCAGAAGCAAACGGTGGAATGGCGCATTTGATGAGTGGAGGAAATATTATGACGAATGATTTTTTCTTGATGTGTTTTCATAGGAAATTTATATGTATGCAAAACAGTTAAATTAATGAATTTATGAGTTTTATATCTAAAAGATTGAAGAGTTTCAGCTATGCTTTCAGGGGAATCGGAACTATGTTTTCAGCGGGAGGAAATGCTTTTGTACACGCTTTCGCAACGGTCTGCGTCGTTGCTGCGGGCCTAATCTTCCACCTCTCCAAGTTCGAGTGGATAGCGGTAGTGTTCGCCATCGGAATCGTATTGGCAGCCGAGACCTTCAATACCGCGATAGAGGAACTGGCGGACAAAGTGTCACCGGAATATGACCAAGCCATCGGGAAAGTCAAGGATATGGCAGCTGGCGCGGTGCTTTGGTGCGCTATAGCGGCCGCCATCGTCGGACTGATTGTCTTTGTACCACATATAGTGTCGTAATATTTTTTCAAATTGTAATACAGATTAAATGATGCAGACCATAACTAACGATAAAAAAGAAAAATACTCCTCCTTACTGCCCATAGTTCGTTCGTTGATGGAGGACGAAAATGACGATATTGCCAAAATGGCCAACCTTGCTGCCTTATTGCATCAGGAATTTGGCTTTTGGTGGACGGGGTTCTACCGTGTTCAGTGCGACGAATTGGTGTTGGGACCGTTTCAAGGGCCGCTCGCCTGCACGCACATCGCATACGGGAACGGCGTGTGCGGAACCGCCTGGCAGCAACAGCAGACACTCGTTGTGCCCGATGTGGAAAAATTCCCCGGACACATCGCCTGCTCTTCCGAGTCGCGCAGCGAAATCGTCGTGCCCGTTTGGAACAACGGACATATAGTGGCTGTGCTGGATATTGACAGTCGTGAATTGGGCACTTTCGATGAAATCGACCGACTCTATTTGGAAGAAATTGTGACGTACATTTACGGTCCCGAACGCGACATCTGGTTTGCGGCCGGCTGTTTCTGGGGAGCACAGAAATTCTTCAAAATGGTGGATGGCGTGACCTTTACTGAGGTGGGCTTTGCCAACGGAAATAGTAAGAATCCATCGTACAAAGAGGTCTATACGGATACAACAGGCCATGCCGAGTGTGTGCATATCCGCTACAATCCCAATGTCATAACATTGAACGAATTGGCAGAACTTTTCTTCAAAATCATCGATCCTTTGAGTTTGAACAAGCAGGGCGAAGACGAAGGCTCGCGCTACCGCACGGGCATCTATTATTCCGACAATCAAGATTTCAAAACTTTACAAGCGGTCTTCAAAGAGCAAGAATCCGCCTTAGGTTCCAAACTGATGGTGGAATTATTGCCTTTGCAATGTTTCTACACTGCAGAGGAATACCATCAGGACTATCTTGACAAAAATCCCAACGGCTATTGCCATTTGAGTCAGGAAATCTTCAAGTTAGCCAAAGAGCTACGCCGGCGGTCGTAGCGGCTTCCGCATTGACGCATATTATCAAGAAAATATTCATCAGAAAATAACAATAAAAACATCAATAATGGAACCTTCAAAAGTATTTTTCACAGACTTCCGGACCGCCTATTTTGGTGAGAGCATGCCGGCAAAGCTCAAACGGTTGGCCCGCACCGCAGGCATCGGAAACATTGACATGGATGGCAAGTTCGTCGCCATCAAACTGCATTTCGGAGAATTGGGCAATATCAGTTATCTACGTCCCAACTACGCCAAAGCCATTGTGGATCTGGTCAAAGAGCTCGGTGGCAAGCCATTCCTCACAGACTGCAACACCATGTACCCAGGCTCTCGTAAGAACGCGCTCGAGCACTTGGAATGCGCTTGGGAGAACGGCTTCACCCCGCTGACAGTTGGCTGCCCGGTCATCATCGGCGACGGGCTGAAAGGCACCGATGACATTGCCGTTCCTGTAGAAGGCGGCGAATACACCAAAGAAGCGCGTATCGGTCGTGCGGTGATGGATGCCGACGTCTTTATCAGCCTTACACACTTCAAGGGTCATGAAATGACCGGGTTCGGTGGCGCTATCAAAAACATAGGCATGGGCTGCGGCTCTCGTGCCGGGAAAAAGGACCAACACTCCAACGGCAAACCCATCATCAAAGAGAAAAAATGCCGTGGATGTAAAACCTGCTTACGCGAATGTGCCAACAACGGGCTCGTTTTCAACGAAGAGACACGGAAGATGGAAGTCAACTTAGACAACTGCGTCGGATGTGGAAGATGTTTAGGAGCCTGCAACTTCGACGCCATCGACTTCGCACAAGACCAAGCCATCTCCACACTCAACGCAAAAATGGCCGAATACACCAAAGCCGTGGTACAAGGCCGTGACTGTTTCCACATATCGCTCATCGTAGATGTTTCCCCTTATTGCGACTGCCATGCCGAGAATGATGCCCCCATCCTACCCAACATCGGAATGTTCGCATCATTCGACCCTGTAGCATTGGACCAGGCCTGCGCAGACGCCTGTCTTAAAGCCGAACCCATCCGCGACTCCGTTCTTGGCGACCATCTGCACCAGCACGACTTCGTCGACCACCACGACCACTTCAAAAACACCACCCCGGAATCCGAATGGGAGACACAACTTATCCACGGTGAAAAAATAGGCTTGGGGACACGCCAATACGAACTCATCAAAATGGGCAAAAAATAAAATCCAAAAAGCGCAGCATAGAAAGCGGCAGAAAACGATTGTTTCCTGCCGCTTTTTTTATGAATAGAAAACTAATTACTCGATTCTTCTGAGAACCTGCGTCATGCAGTGCGCAGCGCCATAACCGCCAATCAGGTTGTCTAACGGCACCCATTCCACATTCACGCCGTATTTTTCATACTCTTTCTGCAGTTGCTCGGACTGTCCGGCAACAGACATAATATGGCGGGCATCGATAGCCAAGAAGTTATTGGCATAATGGTCGGCGTCAGATTTCTGTACGCGGATGACGTGAACACCTTGTTCATCCAAGAACTTCTTGAATGACATGCCGTGATATCTCATATCCTCATGGTACTCTTTCGTGCCCGGTTCGCGAGAATAAACATCTATCGTCAGGAAGTTTTCGTCAGACTCATCTTGTGCGTCATAGCGGTTGAAGCACATGGTTGCCAGGTCGCGGTCGATAATGTTGAAATATGTATCCAAATGCATTTGGTACTGATCTTTGAGATGGTCGCGCACCACCACGAGCATATCGTGGCCGATAACATCAGCGGCCAGCATCTCATCAATAGCGCCTTGCGTTGTGCGGAGGCCCTGTCCGATGAGGCCCATATTGCCAAACGGGATATAGTCGCCACCCTCCAAGAAACTGTTTTCACCTTGGATTTTATAAACCGGTTCTATGCCTAAATGCTTGTAGCAAAGTTCGACGATATCGACTTCTTCGCTGCGTTGCGAGGAGTTCAGTTTACAGAGGATCTGTCCCTTGGGGGTAGATATTGACTGGTCGCGCATAAAGTACATATTCATCAACGGACGATGTTCATATTGAGCAGCGAAACCGGTATTGGTATTCGTTTCTTTCAAATGGACGACTGGACGAAGCAGCAAAGTTCTAACCAAATCCGTTTTTGACATCTTATTAAGCACCAGTTTGCGATAGCTGTCCACTTCATCTTTATTGAGAGAAGTGCCTTCAGCATCGTAAACAAGTACTTTTTCAGCCATTTGGCGGAGGATATCAATGTCAACATCCATCAGCACTTCGCGAACTGTCAGGACCTGGATGTTGTTATTGCGCAACATAGCCTGATAGCCTTTGTGCTCCATAGCAGCAGCATCCACATCAAAATAATGTTCATACAGAGCGGCTGCGGGATGAATGACGCCGTCAAACAGCTCCAAACCGGGCTGATGCATTAAGATTAATTGTGCGGGACTATATTCTGCTTTCGGAGAAACGCCTTTTACGCTGGCTAATAGAGATGTTAAACGATTGACTTCCATACTTTTACGTTTTATCAATAAAGCGCTGCAAATATACATGAAAATTTCGGATTACCGATGCCCGTGTGATAAAAATTGTATTTTTGCTGCCCTATCACACACATGACTTCTATGAAAGACGTAAAAATCACTGTTATCCGAAAAGCGTGTTACCCAGACTTAATGGAGAAGTACGAGAACCCTATAGAGCACGCCTGCGATCTGCACGAAGGTCAGATTTTCATTTCCAAAAACGGGCAATGTCCCGAGAACTTCTGCGAAAGCGCATGGGGTTCTATGAAGGAATTTGTGGAGGTCTTGGCCAATGGCGGCGGCAACTTCTATGACGGCTGGATGAAGGACCCCTACTCCGCCATGATTTCGTGCAATGACGGCTTCCGCCCCGTCAGTTTCCTGCTTGAAGCCGAGCATCAGTAACATTTTCAGATTTGTAGAACAGATACAACAAAAACAGTTAACCAACCGAATAAAACACACGATTATGGGTCTTATCAATCATTTATTGGGCAACGCCACCGAAGTGGACGTAGCCGCTTTAGAGCACGAGTTTTCTCCTATTTTATGCGAAGGAGAAGTTTTGGAATCCGCTTACAGTCTGATTCGCGACAAGTGGGTGTTCACCAACAAACGAATCATCATGCTGGATGTGCAAGGCATGACGGGCAGCAAACGCGAGTACCGTTCCATCCCGTACAGTTCCATCGTCCAATTTTCAGTTGAAACAGCCGGCACTTTAGATGACGACTGCGAAATGAAAATCTGGGTCAAAGGTTCTGAATTCCCTATCAAAAAAGAGTTCAGCCGTAAAATAGACGTCAAGGGCATCCAGCGTTCTTTGGCAAGTCATCTTTTGTAGAAACGAACAAACAATTAACGCACTATGTTAGCAATTGGAACCAAAGCCCCTGATTTTGTGGGCACAGACGAAAACGGCAGCACCGTGAAATTAAGCGATTTCTCTGGCAAGAAACTCGTTCTTTATTTCTATCCCAAGGATAGCACACCTGGCTGCACGGCCGAGGCCTGCGACCTACGCGACAACTACCAGAGATTTCTCGCTTTGGGCTATGAAGTATTGGGCGTCAGCAAGGATTCTGCCGCCTCCCATCAGAAATTCATCGCCAAATACGAACTCCCCTTCCACCTCATTTCCGACAAGGAATGTGTCATTCTCCAAGCCTACGAAGCCTGGGGGCTCAAGAAAATGTGCGGACGAGAATGTATGGGCACTCTGCGCACCACGTATGTAATCGACGAACAAGGCACTATCATCGACGCTGTCGCCAAAGTAGACACCAAAAACCACACGGCTCAATTGCTGAAATAACGGCCGGCAAGGACAATATCCCCATCATTTCCCCACTGAGAATTTAAATTTCGTCCAACTGTTATATTTTTCGCCTGGCTTGAGGTAGGCGTTGGACTCTGCCCAATGGTTATTCGGGGAGTCGGGATATTTCTGCGTTTCCAAACAGATGGCGCTGCGCTGCGGGTAGGCCACTCCACCCTTGCCTTTCACGGTCCCGTCTAAGAAATTGCCCGTATAGACCTGAATGCCGGGTTCTGTAGTGAAGACTTCTAACACAATGCCTGTAGTAGGGCTCTCCAGGCGGGCGCACACCTGCGTGCTGTCACCTTGGGTGTTGAGCACCCAATTGTGGTCGTAGCCGTTGCCATTGCGCAACTGCTCGAAGTCGGCCAGTATATCTGTCCCGACGGCTTTGGCTTTGCGAAAGTCCATAGGCGTGCCTTCCACAGGGAGTAGCTCGCCCAACGGGATATAGGTAGAGTCAATCGGTGTGTAACGGTCCGCGTTCAGCGTCAGCAAATGGTTGAGAATCGTGGTACGGCCATCGCCATTCAAATTGAAGTAGGCGTGATTCGTCATATTGATGACAGTAGTCTTGTCGGTAGTGGCTTCGTAATGTATTTCCAGTTCGTTACAGTCTGTAAGCGTATAGGTCACACGGGCATTCACCGTACCTGGGAAGTTATTGTCGCCATCAGGACTGGTCAGCGCCAGCACCAGTTGGCTGTCACTAACCGATTCCACATCATAGACCTGGTATTGCCAGCCCGTAGGACCGCCGTGCAGGCAGTGCGGGCCGTTGTTGCGCGGCAGCTGTATAACTTTGCCATCCACCGTGATTTGTCCATTTCTCAAACGATTGGCATAGCGTCCAATGGCAGCGCCGAAGTCGGACGAGTGATTCTCCGGATAGTAGTCCGGAATGCTGTCAAAGCCGAGTACCACGTCTTGCATTTCACCGTTTTCATCCGGCACGATAAGGGAGACGATGCGCCCGCCGAAGTTGGTGATGCGCACGATCATGCCGTTCTTGTTTTGGAGCGTATAGACGCCCACCTCTTTACCATTGTATGTCATTGCTGCTTTATTTTGCGATTGGCAAGCCGTACCTACGACGACCGCTGCCAAGATAATTATCATTATGTTTTTTTTCATTGTACGATTTTTTAGTAAGTCGTTAGCCATTAGCATTTCGGAGTGCCCCCACTACTTTTCTACCTTTCTACTTATCTACTTTTACACTATGACTATTGACATTGACCTTTGGGGAGTCCCCCACTTGAAACTTGAAACCTGAAACCTGAAACTATTTGCCCCTCGCGCTACTTGAGTGTGTGGATAACCTCCTGGTTCACTTTGCGGACTTGTTCGACATCCATCTTCATCTCCTTGCGGTCATAAGTCATCAGGCCGTTCACCTCGCCTTCCACATCGGTGGTTTGCGTATAGACGGCAGCCGAATAGCCCCGTGGGATGAGGGTCTTGAGCATTTCAGCATATTCCAAATATTGCTTTGTCACCTCCTCCTTGCTTTGGAACTTCACATAGCCCCAGTTTTTGTCGGCGAACCAAAGATGTCCTTCCAAGGGCAGTCCGATGCCGCCATACTCGCCCAGCACATTCACACGTCCCGGGTCGCTGAGAAACATAGCGGGATTGGGATAATGATGAAAATCGAAGATGTCGCCACAATCGCGATGATTGCCGCCGCTGGCCGGGTTCACCAAGCGCGTAGGGTCCATGCTCTTGATATAATCGACCACCTTCTGGGTTTCAAACTGTCCCCAAGCCTCATTGAAGGGCACCCAAACCACCACGCAGGGGTGTTGCCCGCGCTGATCCATGATAGCGGTCCACTCGTCATAATAGTTCTGTGCCGATTGTGAGGTACGATTCTGGTCAGTACCGCCATTGTACTTATAAGGTTCCCAGCCATTGCCCATGTCGCCGCTCGGCATATCCTGCCATACGAGGATGCCCTCGCGGTCGCAATAGTAGTACCAGCGGTCCGGTTCCACCTTGACATGTTTGCGAATCATATTGAAGCCGAGTTCCTTCGTTTTGCGGATGTCGAACAGCAAGGCCTCATCGGTAGGCGCCGTATAGAGGCCGTCAGGGAACCAGCCCTGATCCAGCGGACCATATTGGAAATAGTTTTCGCCATTAAGCTGCATACGGTAGATTCCATTGTCCCAATCGCGAACAGCGGCAATGGTACGCATGGCGGCGTAAGAGCGGGCTTCGTCCAACTTTCGCCCATCGCGCCAGAGCGTGAGTTTCAGCGTATAGAGGAACGGATGTTCCGGCGACCACAATTTTGCGTCTGGCACAGCCATGCGAAGGGTACCGTTTGCGATGCCTTTAGCACGGGACACCTCCTTGGCGCCATCCATCAGGACGGCTTCGACCAGGTCGTTAGGGTTATCCAATGCGCTGCGCAAGGTCAGCTCCAACGTGCCGTTTTGAATATCGGCGGCCGATTTCACATTGGTAATATAGTTTGCGTCTACGGGTTCCATCCAGACGGTTTGCCAAATGCCCGTGACAGCCGTGTACCAAATAGAATTGGGCGTAAGGGTTTGCTTGCCGATGGGTTGATAGCCCTTGTCGGTAGGGTCCCACACGCGCACCACGAGTTTCTGATGTCCCTTCGGATTCAGATAAGGGGTGATGTCGAAGGAGAAACCTGCATAGCCGCCCTTGTGCGTGCCAATGTGGATATCGTTTACATAGACATCTGCTTGCCAATCTACCGCACCGAAGTTAAGGATGATGTGTTTGCCTTTCCAAGCGGCGGGCACATCAAACGAGCGATGATACCACAGTTCTTGTTTCTCGGTCACACTCTTCTGCACGCCCGACAGGGAAGATTCCACACAGAAGGGCACCAAAATCTGCCCATCATATTGTTGGGGCTCCATCTTGCCTTTATCGAGGATGGCATAATCCCAAAGTCCGTTGAGGTTCTGCCATTGCGTTCGTTCCAAGATAGGGCGCGGATATTCGGGCAGCACCTGGTTAGGATTCACCTGTTCCGCCCACGGAGTTTTGATTTTATCGCCAGCGGGTTTCCAAGAAGTCTGGGCTGAGGCCAAAGTCACCAAAGCCAATAGAAAAACAGAGAGGAATGTGTGTTTCATATCTAAATGGGATTTATTATTGGACATAAGTTCCTTTTTTCAATGTGAGGTGCAAATGTGAGAAAAAAAACGATACAAAACACCTATTAGTTGAACTATCATCTAAGAATGACGGATTCCGAATTCAACACAATCCTCAAAAGTTTTTTGAGAATACAAACGCTCCATCTATCACGACTTGAGTTTTTCGTACTTCTCACCTTTGTAGAAATACGTCATATCGGATCTTTCCGCCGGATCAAGGGAAAAAGCATCATCCGAGACTCTTATGACGAAAAGTCCTTTTTGAGCAGCATACTTGTCAGCACCGCGATTGTAGTTAATGGCAGCTATGGCGACATAAACGTTCACATGGGCAAACTCCGGAAAAACATCGCCAAATTTTTCCATCTGCGCGAGGAATCGGTCCACATCAGCCTCAGTGCAATTGGTTTTCACCTCAACAGCCACAGCATCAGTAGTATCGTGCAGGAACAAGTCAACCTCCATGGCATTGCCCGAGGATTTCCGCTTGCCCTTCATCTCCTTCCAGCATTTATCAATATCAAATCCAGATTGTTGGAAAAGTCGCAAAGCGGAAGGTTCCATAAGGCCTTCCACAATATGCCCAGTTTGCGAAGAATACTTCGTAGCCAGTTCCTTGAATTTGCGGTCAGTCTCTTTCATCTGGAGTCTCAGTTCCTCACGGTCCGCATTCCATTTTTCATCTTCCTTCTTACGTTTTTCCTCTTCAGCCTTCCGCCGTTTTTCCTCTTCAACTCTGCGTTTTTCCTCTTCAACTCTGCGTTGTTCCTCTTCAGCTCTGCGTTGTTCCTCTTCAATTCTGCGCCGCTCATCAATTTCTCGATTCCGGCGTTCATACTCTTCTAATTCCGCATAGTGCCGCTCATCAAATTCCCGACTTCGGCGTTCATACTCTTCTAATTCCGCATAGTGCCGCTCATCAAATTCCCGACTTCGGCGTTCATACTCTTCACGTTCTGCATTGTGTAGTTCTACGGATTCACGTATTATTTGATGTGTTTCATATATCATTTCCAAAATAGAATCCCAAGAAGGAACATTTCTCTGTACATCTGCCACACTTTCCATACTTTGTTAAATTTATTCACATTTTAACCTTTCGTTAATATTACACACGGTTTTGATTGTCAACTTTATAGCATTTCAAAGCCAAACAAACAACGCTGCAAAAATACAAAATTTTACAATATATTTTATTATAAATACATTTATAAACATTATTTATCATTTACCCAAACATCCGCCCTACTGTTCGCCATCTCAGTTTCCCTTCAAAACACATAAGTCAATGGGATTATTGCTATTTTTGCCGTCCAATAAATCCATTGAATGATGAATAGATATTTTTTCATAGGAATATTTCTGATATGGACATACTGCGGACTGGCACAGCCCCACTCACTACCAGGTCAATACTACGTCGCAGACTTCGCCAAGCACTCCATCCGCATTATCTCTTGCCTATCCTTAGACACCAACGGCCATTATACTTTCTATTCATATAGTCTCCATCCAGACAAGCAGACCGTGTCAACCGCCTCCGGCATCTATTACAAGGACTCCACCCGATTGTTTTTCGAAAGCGAGGAATACGTATTTGCAAAATCCATACAAGATACGGCTTTATGCGCAGGACTTCTTCGATTAGCATTTTACAGCAGCTTGACCACCCAAACGCTTCCTGTTTTCCATATGTACATTTGGGGAAACGGAAGTTTGTGCGTTCGCGACGATGCGTTGTACGGCCATCCCCATTTCCAGCGTTTGGAGGACATGTGCCTGCCACGGTGGAAGCGCAAAATATTGAATCGTTTTCTACAAGACCCTCAACACTATTGGAAAAGTGACACGTGTATTACGAGAGACTACAACAAGTGGTTTTTGAAAGAAGCACAAGAAAGACTTCATCACAGCCAGCAGTAATAGTCCTCCAAATCCGTGAGGATATGCAGTAGCAGGCCGACAGCAACCGCCCGCAGCCACCAAGGCAACCGCAACTTTTGATAGGGCAATATGCAAAGTATAAAATACAATATGGCAGCCGGATATGAATGTAGGGAATGGAACCCAACACTGCATCGATTCGGATCGAAGATCGGATCTGCCCAAAGATGGTCGACGTCGATAATCATCGTAGCCAGCATAGCAAGATAGGCTTTCCAAGGGTGCTCTCTGAAAAAAAGAAGAGCGACCAGCAGAGGCAGAAGCAAATGCAGTGCATAATGAATTATTGTCCTAACAAGCATACTGCAGGGGATTAAACAAAAAGAGCAACGCAAATCACTTACAGTCAGATTAGAAGATAAAAACCGCACCGCCACCAGGAGCCACCTCAACGGAGAGCTTTCCGTCCGCGGACACGTTCACCGTTTTTTTCTGATAGTCACAGCCCTTACGATAAGCATTCGGGCCATCAAGATAGGCCGTAGCCGTAGTGGACTGAATGCCTAATTCCTGCAAGTCAATGGTGAGCGTACGAGCCGTCCAATTGGTCAGCACTCCCACATACCATTTATCACCTTTGCGTTTAGCCGTCACCACGTACTCGCCGACCTTGCCGTCCAGCATTTTGGTCTCGTCCCACACCGTAGGCACAGCGGCAATGAACTCCGTACATTCAGGTTCCTGGAGATAAGCTGTCGGAGCATCGCAAAGCATAGAGAACGGAGAATCAAAGATGATGTACTCAGCCAATTGATGGCACCGCGTGCCCATACTCATCGGTTCACTCCACATAGGCACATAACTTCCCTTGGAAGCGTTGCGCATGGCGCCCTGCGTGTAGTCCAGCGGACCGGCCAACATGCGGATGAACGGTATTGTCACGTCGTAGGTTGGCATATCCACGTCGCTGCCCATCCACTTGCACTGTTCCAAGCCGAAGACGCCCTCGTAATTCAACACATTAGGATAGGTGCGGTTCATGCCCGTAGGCTTGTATGCGCCATGGAAGTCGACAAACAGATGATATTTTGCCGCTGTGGCAGCCATACGTTCGTAAAACTCGACCACCACTTGGTCATCGCGATCCATAAAATCGACTTTGAAGCCCTTCACACCCATGTCGGCATAATGTTGGCAGACATGTTCCATATCCTTATCCATAGCGGCATAGCCAGCCCACAGCACAATACCGACGCCTTTAGACGTAGCGTACTGCACCAACTCCGGCAGATTGATTTCAGGGACCACTTGGAACAGGTCGGCCTGCAAGTTGACAGCCCAGCCCTCATCGAGAATCACATATTCAATACCGCTCTTGGCAGCAAAGTCAATGTAGTATTTGTAAGTTTCATTATTGATACCCGCCTTGAAATCCACGCCCCAGATATTCCAGTTGTTCCACCAATCCCATGCCACCTTGCCCGGTTTAATCCAAGAGCAGTCTTCCACTTTGGACGGGGTGGCGAGCAGATAGACAAGGTCGTTGTCCACCAGTTCCTTATCTTGTTCGGAAAGGGCAATCACGCGCCACGGGAAAGCATGTTGGCCTTCCGTTTTGGCAATATAGTCGGCCCGTTCTTTCACGCGGTACTGCAGATTGTTGTGCCCGCCCTGTTCCACCTTTACTGGATAGGGTGCGAAGCAGCCATTGAGCGCCGCGCCGTTATGCTGGTTTTGCAAATACATACCCGGATAGCTGCGCAAATCAGATTCCGTAATCACCACTTTACGTCCCGACGGAAGCATCACCATAGCGGGCAGAAACACCAACTTCTGGTCATCAATCTGTGAGACATGCTCCAAAGTGGTGTAGGTGTTTTCAAAAGAAGTCTCAAAGAGTTTGTCAATAGGTTCACCCGCCTTGCGTTCGCAGTTAACATACGGCACGATAGCGGGGAAATCCGACACGAAGTTGAAGGCCACCGTCTCATTTTTCACTACGATAGAATCTTTGAAATCCGTCTCAAAACGATAGGCAACGCCATTGTCATAGGCACGGAAAATCAATTTATAGCCGCCCTTAAAGTTAAGGACCCATTCCACATAGTTCTCCTTTATCGAGCTTTTACGATAGAACAATGCCGGCACATCACGATTGACCACGAACTTTTTACCGCCGGCCAATTTTGGATTTTTACCAAGAACGATGCCGTTTTGCAAAGTCATCGCAATTGGCGACGATTCTATGATCTTCTCGTCCGCCACTTGAACGGAATAGCGAATATCCTCTTTCGAGATTTGCACTTTGGCCTTCACACGGCCATTGGGAGATATCACATTGACATCTTGCGCAAAAGAAACAGTAACAGAAGTCAGCAAAATCGCCAACAGAATAAGGCATTTTTTCATACGACGTATATTAAAAGGGACCGTTTTGCGGCCCCTTAATGTTCCAAATTATTGTTTAACAACCTTTTTCACAACAGGGCTGCCATCTTCCAAGAGCATTTTCAGCACATAGATACCGGCAGGGACCTGAGACATATCAATTGATGTTGTTGCATCATTTACCATGTAGGTATTTATCAATCGTCCAGACAAATCATAGAGAGACGCATTTTGCACCACACGGCCGTCTGCATTGATGTTGAGCAAACCATTTGTAGGGTTAGGAGCTATAGATACAGAGGGCGCCTCTTGTTCTTCAACGCCCATAAACACGCCATTGTAAAGATATGCATAATCGCAAATATATTGAAGGACATAGTCCACATCCAAAGTGTACCAATGTTCAAGCACTCGCATATTGGCATCGTCAAATGCTTCTGGAAGCATCAATTCCGGCACATAATACGGCATAGAGACCTCTGAAGCCAGGATCATCGGATTGTATTCGTAGAAGCGACGGTCCGTGTACTGGCCGAGCGAATTTTTGACACTGTGTTCCTCACAGTTTCCGGCCGCATCGTATAGGAAGGTTTCCCAACGGTCAGCTTCCCAGTTTGGATATTCGTAATAATAATATCGAAGATCCGTCTTTCGTCCTTCTGCGTCATAGGCATAGGTGATCTTCATAGTGGTATCTATTGTCATATAGCCTTGAAGATACGTTTCGCTAATCAGACGGCCTTGCGCGTCATACTGATAGAAGCAGCGTTCGCCCAACGCATAATGATCACCAAAGTACATTTCGTGGCTGACTCTGCGACCGTTTTCATATACATACTCATAGATGCCGCCTTGTTCGAAACTGTCAGAACCAAAGCTGTTGAAATTCGTTCTTTCCACCAGGTTGCCATCGACATCATATACATAGTTTACATAATAAACATGTTTCCAAACCCCATTAAGCTTTTGATAACCATCCACTCTGGTTACGCGATTTTGGGCATCGTAAGTCATAGAATCTATCACTTGAACCGTGCCGTACGTCGGATCACCGGCCGAATCCTTAATGGCAAGCACACGTTTGTTTTGGTCATAAAAGAAATGTTTCACCTCATATCTGTCAGAGGACATTCGTTCTGTAAGCAAATAAGTATCACCACGTTGATTGTTGAAAATAATTTTTTCCGTAGAAGAATACGAATTAAAATGATTAGGAGCAGAAGGTTCGGAGGTCCTAATCTGTGCTTGCACAACCACCACTGCAAGCAACATAACAAAGAAAGTAAAAAGTTTTCTCATAGCATATTTTTTTGTTAGCACTAAAAAGCGGCGGCAAACATACGTAATAATTTCAATATATCACTATCTCAAAAATCGATTTAGTCGTTTATCCTTTCAATTTTTTGTGTAAGTTTGCGCCCTCTTTTGAAAAATCCAGCAATGATTAACGTCAGCACCAAAATACACGACCAGTTTTCCATCGAATTCAAAGTTGGATTCGACGGCGCGGAGCAAGGTCGTGCCGGTGATTTCACCGTCAACACTTGGATTTTCATTCCCTACAGTTTGGACATCAACAACGGGACGTACGGCAAAGACCAATTCTACCGCGATGTCAAGTCCAATGTGCGTTTGATCACGCCGTCATACGCTTTGGAGGCCCTCGCCTCTCCCGAATCCAAGCCCCAGTCGCAAGTGCTTCAAGCCTGCCGACAAGTACAACAGGTGCGCTCCGAGGCCAACGCCTCCGAATGTGCTTTCCAAGTGCGGATGTTCGCGGCCATTTTCAAAAGCGCGCTGCGTGATGAGACCAAGGCTATCCTTTCCATCAATCAGGCATCTGTCCTAAATGCGCGTTGCGAAGCACTGGTGGACAATGTCCAAGGCATTTTGCGCAACTACCGCACCATCACTTGCCATGAGGATTCCTTCTCGCATGCGGACGAATACATGAGCCACCTCACAGATGTGCAGCTCACCAAAGTAGTCAAGCACCTGCATTCCCTTTCCACTGAAGAACTGTCAGGCACCCGCAAGCTACTGACAGACGCCATCATCTGCGAACGCAAGTACAAAGTCGGGAAAGGCTACAGCCACATTGACGCACAGGCCAGCACCAACAACAGCGAAATGGTATACCGCCACGGACTGCTGAAGAAGAACATCGAAAGCGCGCTGTACCTCCGCAAAGACACAGCGCCCGACAGCGACGCGGCACAGCAAATCTCATTCGGAGCCGCCGCCGGCATTGCCATGATCCTGTCCACTCTTGTGGCCCTGCCCTTCCAAAAGTATTTGGGCAACTATCCTTTCCTCATCTTCATCATACTTGTCATCGCCTACATTTTCAAAGACCGGCTCAAAGACTACGTACGCGCACGTTTCGCCCACCGCCTGAAATCCAAATACTACGACAACAAGTCTATTATCAGTTTCAAAGACAACCGTATCGGCTGGATCAAGGAAGGCATGGACTTCATCAACGATGCAAAAACTCCTGCCGAAGTGCTGGCCATCCGGAACCGCTCGGAGCTCGAGGCTGACAACTCCATTTTGTGCGAGCGGACCATTCTCTACCGCAAACAGGTTCACGTCGAAAGCGACAAGCTCCGAGACCGCAACCAATACGACTTTACCGGGATCAACGACATCCTGCGGCTGCACATCCAGCAATTCACCCAGAAGATGGACGACCCCACACTGAACATCGACACTGTCGGGCTGGATGGAAAACTATCTTCTGTGAACACGCAGCGTATTTACCCAATGCACATCGTCCTGCAATTCATACACAACGGGCAAACTGATTACAGAGGGTTCAAAATCGCCACCACACGAAACGGAATATCGGATATAACACAACTATAAAAAACCTTTTATCGCAATTATTAATCATTAAAAAATACCAATTATGAATCTAGAAGGAAGAAGAGAAAGTACCAACGTTGACGACAGACGTGGTAAAAAAGCAGGCATCAGCCTGGGAATCGGCGGCACCATTTTGGTGGGCATCATCGCCCTTATGATGGGAAGAAATCCGCAAGAAGTAATTCAAAACATCAACACCAACTCCGGTGCGGGTACTGAAAGCACATATACTCCGACTGCCGAAGAAGAGGAATTGGCAACATTTTCCAAGAAAATCCTCGCCGGCACGGAAGACGTTTGGACCGCTGAGTTCAAGAAACTAGGCAAGAAGTACATTCCGCCAAAATTGGTCCTCTTCACCAGCAGTGTACAATCCGGTTGCGGCGGCGCAACATCTTCCACAGGTCCGTTCTATTGTTCTGCTGACCAAACCGTTTGCATCGACCTTTCGTTCTTCAGCAGTATGAAGAAGCAGTTCGGCACCGCCGGTGACTTCGCCTACGCATACGTCATCGCTCACGAGGTCGGCCACCACGTGCAATATCTTTTAGGCACACTTACTGACGCGCACAACCAGATGAGCCGCGTGAGCGAAACCGAGAGCAACAAGATCAGTGTCCGTCTGGAACTGCAAGCCGACTTCTACGCAGGTGTTTGGGCACACGTTGACAACGAGATGTTCAGTTCCCTGGAAGAAGGCGACATTGACGAAGGTTTGGCTATTGCCTCTAAAATCGGTGATGACTACCTGCAAAAGCAGGCACAGGGTTATGCCGTGCCTGAGTCCTTCAACCACGGTACTTCCGCACAGCGTTCCAAATGGCTCAAGAAAGGTATCTCCACGGGCGACATCCGCCAAGGCGACACTTTCACGCCCGCTTACAACGCTCTGTAAACCATTCTCTTTTAATATGACCAACATAGCTCCACACTCTTCCGTGTGGAGCTACATATATTTATTATTATGAAACGACTAACCCTTTCCTTTTTCCTGTTGCTCCTTGTTTGGGCAAGCTCAGCACAATCACTGCTATGGAAAGTTAGTGGCAAGGATCTCAAAAAGCCATCCTACCTATATGGGACTATCCATATCCAAGACGATCGCGTATTTGCCTTCGACAGTACCGTTTGGCACGCTTTCAACGCCTGCGAGACATTTGCCATGGAAGTCCTTCTCGACCAACTCGACCTTAAAGATGCTCGAGAAAAAATGCTTATGGCAGATGGACAATTCCTTTCCAAAATGCTTTCCAAAGAAGATTACGAAATCCTGGACAGCCTGTGCAAAGCCAAACTCGGTGTGGGGGCTATGTTCTTCAACAAGATGAAGCCCTTTTTCCTCAGTAGCACCTTACAGCAAGTCGATATGCCACAGGAGCAAGAACAGGCGCTCGACCTTTTCTTCCTGAAAACCGCCCGCGAACAGAACAAGACGTGCTTCGGTTTGGAAGAGTTCATCGACCAAATCAACGCTATTGACGCGCTCAAGATCGAAGACCAGGTTAAGATGCTCACAGAAATGCTGCACGACACGGCCAACACTTCAGCCTCGGAATATGACTCCTTGCTGCAAGCCTACCTGGCTTTCGATTACGCCAAGATGGCAGATATGAGCGATGCCCCATCTCTTCCCAAAGAATTCAGTAAAATACTGATTGAAAAGCGCAATGTCAAAATGTACAAGGAGTTCAGGAAGATAGCCAAAAAGCAGAGCGTCTTCTGCGCCGTTGGCGCCATGCACCTCGGCAGTGACAAAAGCGTGGTTTCCCTATTGCGCAAAAAAGGATACACAGTGGAGCCAGTGCCGTTCAAGTGGAAGGAGAACGATTTGAACTAAGAGTTAAGAGTTAAGAGATAAGAATAGATGGGGGAAGTTTGAGATTAGAATAATGGCTGATACATTTGGAAAATATTATCGACTCACGGACTGGGGTGACACGCACGGGGCCTGTTTGGAAGGCAGCATAGAGGGCTGTCCCAAGGGGCTCTATATTGACGCAGCGTTCATTGCGGCCGAGATGACACGGCGCGCGCCGTCGGCAGACGTCCTTTCCACGCAGCGCCGCGAGAGCGACCCCGTAGAGTTCCTGTCCGGCATTGACACAGAGCACCGCGCCACCGGCGAGCCCATTCGGTTTCGCATCCCCAATCGCGACGCACACCCCAACGAAGAGAACCGGCACGTTATCCGCCCGTCGCACAGCTCCTACGTCTATTTCAAGAAATACGGCATCACTGACAACGAGCAGTGCGGACGTTCCTCTGCGCGGCAGACTGCATGCAGAGTTGTGGCCGGCGCCATTGCCAAACTCTTCCTTCGCGAACAGGGCATCCGCATCTGGAGCGAAGTGGTTGCCACAGGTACGCCGCTACGGGAAGGCGACAGCGTTGGGGCCTTGGTTCGCGGCCACATCGAAGGACTGCCCGCAGGATTGGGAGAGCCCGTCTATAACAAGTTCTCCGCCCGGTTAGCCTACGCCATGATGTCCATCAATGCCGCAAAAGGTTTTGACATCGGCTCCGGATTCGAAGCAGCCCAGATGAGCGGCAGCCAGTACAACGACATTCAGAATCCGGACTTCTCTTTCAAAAGCAACCACGACGGCGGTGTGCAAGCCGGCATCACCAACGGGCAGGAAGTCTGTTTCACGGTGGCCTTCAAGCCCATTCCGTCCGTGCGCTTCGACCAACAGAGCATCGACTTCGACGGCAATCCCGCAGTGCTCAAGGGTTCCAACCGCAACGATCTCTGCGTCGCCCCGCGCGTACTGCCCGTCGTAGAAGCCATGGCCGCCATGGTCATCATGGACTTTCTTTGTCTCAACACATCCTCCGACTGCTAAAAAAACGTACCTTTGCACCCATTCATTTGACAAAACACAACTTTATGACACATAAAATCTTAGCCTCTTTTTTATTATTCACTGCCTTCATCTTCTCTGCACAAGCACAACAAGTTTTGAAATATGAGAGTTTCAGCATCGGAGGCACTGACACATCCAAGACCGAAGTCTTGAGAGTCGGCGAGCAGATTCGCATACAGTCGGGAGATGCCCCCGTTGAGAATCCCATTCCTGGAATGGCTATGCACTTCACCTACATCGACTACGCCGCAGACACCGTCATCAGCCAACTTTTCTATAGTGACAACGAACGCTATTGCTACGGCCGCAGTCTGAAAAATGACAACGACTATAAAGAGGAAGGAACCGAAAAGCTCTACGGATACAACTGCAAGAAATACTCCATAGTACTATTCTCCAACAAGATAGAGTTGTGGTTTACGGAAGACCTGAAATTCAGAGCCACGCCGACCGCCAGTTTCGGAAACCTTCCCGGCGTGCTCGTCCAATACCGTCGCAACGGCAATGCCGTTATGCGACTTACCAAGATTTTCAAAGACAAGACTCTCAAGTCCGTTTTCCCTTCTAATTTCGGCACCGAAAAGAGAGCTGCAGAACTCAACCAATTGGAAAAAGACAAGTTGGTACTCACCTACCCCATTTTCAAAGAAGCGCAAATCTGCTTCAATCCCAAAATAGAAGTTCCAAAGGCTGTAGATTTCGACACCACCCTGTCATTTGCCAACGGCACGGTCATTCTCAAAAAAATCAAATGGGATGCGTTGCCAGCCCATTACCAACTTTTTGCCGAAGTTGAGCAATACTCCAATGGCGATGCCTACGACCGCACCGGTTCCATCTTCCTTATTCCGACATCAAAAAAGCAAAGCCTGCTGGATGCCTTGAAAGCAAACGGCACTGACGCACTACCCTATTTTACGGACAAAGAAGGTCAGAAATACCAAGGTATGGTAAAGACGGACGATTTCCTACCTGTCGTGGAACTCATCCGTTTTTTCACCCCATTCGGCATCAGGCATTATAATGAATACCGTTCGTTAGGTGACCGCGACTGGGAAGAGACGACACTCTACAAGCAAGACATCAGCGACTTGCGTGCAGCTTTCGGTGACGAAGTCATCGTGGGTGCATTCATTGGCAACTACGACGGCGGTGGCCACAGGCTGTCGCTCACCATCAAAGCCTATCCCGAGGGCGACACCTGGGACACCACAGGCCTGTCACGTTGCTTCGCCATTCCGCTCTTCAACACCTGCAACGTCATGGAAATGGCCGGACAGAACTACGGCCGTTTGTTCCGGACAGACAGCCTGACCGTCACTTTCGAAGTGCCCGAAAACGTTGAGAGCCTGCGGTTGCGCTACATCACCACCGGACACGGCGGCTGGGACACGGGCGACGAGTTCGTGCCGAAAGCCAACACCATACTCATTGACGGCCAACCCCGTTTCATATACACGCCCTGGCGCTGCGACTGCGGCACGTACCGCACATTCAACCCGGCATCAGGCAACTTCTGGAACGGCATGTCCTCATCCGACTACTCCCGTAGCGGCTGGTGCCCCGGCACGGCCACACAACCTACCTACTTCGACCTCACCGACCTCACTCCCGGCAAGCACACTATGACTGTGGCAATTCCCCAAGGCGAACCCGAAGGCAGCAGTTTCAGCTCCTGGAGCGTCTCCGGCGTGCTGGTTGGAAGAACCAAATAGCGACACCGCCAACTCTAAACTCTGACCTTGACATTAAACTTTGACATTGACTTTTCAGCCTTTAACCGTTATCTATCTTACCTCTCACTTCTCACTTTAAACTTTGACATTGACTATTGAGGGCCATCTGAAACTTGAAACCTTATGACTTTCGAATCACAACTTTCCCATCCCATATACAAACTCGTAGCACAAGCTGCGGACGAACTCGGGCTGACCGCCTACGTGGTTGGCGGTGTAGTCCGTGACCTGCTGCTCAGACGACACAACACCGACATTGACATCGTCACGGTGGGCAGCGGCATACAGTTAGCCAAAGCCACCGCCGCGCTCATCTCTCCGGACCTGAACGTCAACGTATACAAGAATTTCGGCACCGCACAGTTCCGCTACAAAGAATGTGAAGTGGAGTTCGTGGGCGCGCGCAAAGAGTCCTACAGTCACGATTCCCGCAAACCCGTGGTGGAAGACGGCACGTTAGAAGACGACCAACTGCGCCGCGACTTCACCATCAACGCGTTAGCTATCGCGCTGAACGGCGAACACCAGTACGAGCTCATTGACCCGTTCAACGGTATTGAAGACATGAAGCGCAAGATCATCCGAACGCCCTGTGATCCTGACAAGACCTTCTCGGACGACCCGCTGCGCATGATGCGCGCCGTGCGCTTCGCCACCCAACTCAACTTCGACATCTATCCCGAGACCTTCGAATCCATACAACGCAATGCATATCGTTTGGATATCATCTCAAAAGAGCGTATCATTGAGGAGTTCAACAAGATACTCGGTTGCATTCGTCCCTCTCGCGGCATTAAGATGTTAGACGAATGCGGGCTGCTAATTAAATTCCTACCGGAAGTCCTCGAGCTCAAAGGCGTGGAACGCATCAACGGCAAAGGACACAAGGACAACTACCTGCACACCTTGGAAGTCGTGGACAACATCGCCATGTCATCCACCAACGTATGGCTCGTGTGGGCCGCCTTGCTGCACGACATTGCCAAGCCCGTCACCAAACGTTTTGTCCCTGAAACCGGATGGACATTCCACGGGCACGAAGTGGTCGGTGCCAAGATGGTATCCTCCATATTCCACCGTCTGCGAATGCCCAACAACGAAAAGATGAAATACGTGCAGAAGTTGGTCGGGCTCCATCTTCGCCCCATCGCCTTAGTAGAAGACGAGGTCACAGACTCCGCCGTACGCCGCCTGCTCTTTGAAGCCAGCGATGACATTGACGACCTGATGATGCTCTGCGAGGCTGACGTCACTTCCAAAAATTCCGCCAAGATACAGCGCTGCTTCAACAATTTCGCCAAAGTACGCGAAAAGCTGGTGGAAATTGAAGAGAAGGACAAACTGCGCAACTGGCGTCCGCCTTTCGATGGAGAAGACGTCATGCACACCTTCGACATCGCTCCGAGCCGCGTGATTGGAGACATCAAGGACGCGGTCTGCAACGCCATTCTCGATGGCGAAATCGAAAATTCCCGTGAAGCCGCCCTCAAACGTATGATTGAAGAAGGCCTAAAACTCGGTCTCACCGTTGTTAACCAACCTCAATAAAGCATCATGAAAAGATCACTCTACATCCTGATAGCCATTGTTCTGGTCTGCTTCGCCAGTTGCAAGAGCAAAAAACAAGTGCTCGACAAGCCCGAGGGGCTCATCAACCGCAGCACAATGGTGAAGATCATTGCCGACAGTTACATCATCGAAAGCACAGTCCATCTTTCCGCCGACACCATCAGCAAATCAGAACTCGCCCAAAAATACTATAAGGAACTGTTCCAACGATACAACATCACCCGTGAGCAGTTCGTCAGTTCCATCAACTACTACGTCAGCGAGGAGAGTTCCGCCGAGAAGTTGCTGTCAGATGCCTCAAAACTCATAGAGAAAAAGCGGGAAAGTTATCATATACCCGCAGTATCTGAGGACAAGACCAACAGCGGAGCCGGCGCCGTGGACATCGCGTCAGGCTCGCCCTCCGTCACGCCAGGCCTGGACACCATCCGCCGTTAACAACAAACTTATGGCAGGCATAAAATAAAAAGCAAATTGCTGCGTTAATAGTCCTGCATTTTAAAATTTCCACTAATGAATACTAAGATACTCTGGGTCGACGATGAGATCGATCTTTTAAAACCACATATTCTTTTCTTACAAGCCAAAGGGTACGACGTCGTTCCCGCCATGAGCGGCATTGAAGCGCTCGACATTCTGGAAAAGGAATTCGTCAACATCATATTTCTCGATGAAAACATGCCCGGCCTGAGCGGCTTGGAAACATTACAACGTATCAAAAAGCTATACCCGCACATTCCTGTGGTAATGATTACCAAGAGCGAAGAGGAGCACATCATGGAAGATGCTATCGGTTCCAACATCTCCGACTACCTCATCAAGCCGGTAAATCCCAACCAGATACTGCTTTGTCTGAAAAAGAACATAGACAAGAAGGAACTGGTCAGCAACAAGGTGACCATCAACTACCAGCAGTCGTTCCGCGAACTTTCCATGCGCATTTCCGACCGTCTTTCCATCAAAGAGTGGGAAGACCTCTATAAAGAGTTAGTCAACTGGGAATTGCAAATTGAGAAGATTGAAGACGAGAGCATTGCTGAAATGTTGTCGGCGCAGAAAGAGGAAGCCAACGTCCAATTTGCGAAATTCGTTCAGGCCAACTACCTCAACTGGGTGAACGGCCGTGGATCGGAAAAGCCTATTCAGTCGCATACCGTATTAAAGGAAAAACTTTTCCCGAACCTCAACGAACAGAAGTCCGCCTTCCTTTTCGTTATTGACAACCTCAGATATGACCAGTGGCGTAGCATCTACCCGATCCTGCATGACTATTATTATATAGAAGACGAATCCATTTGCTACAGCATTCTGCCAACAGCCACGCATTATGCCCGCAACGCCCTCTTTTCCGGGCTCATGCCATCCACAATTGCCAAGAAATATCCGCAACTGTGGCTGAACGAAGGTGACAACGGCAGCAAAAACCAATACGAAGAAGAACTTCTCGGAGAATATCTCAAACGTTATGGCAAGAATTTCAAATATTCTTATGCTAAAATCCTGAATGCAGATTACGGTAAAAAGGTGTTTGACAACTTCCACCAGTTGTTGAAGAACCCGTTGAACGTCATCGTCTTCAACTTCGTGGATATGCTCTCCCACGCTGGCACGGACGTGAACGTAGTGCGCGAGTTGGCCGATGACGAGAAATCATACCGCAGTGTAACCGTCTCCTGGTTTGAAAATTCCATTTTGTTGGAAATGCTCAAATACCTGTCCGAAAAGAAAATCCCAGTATTCATAACCACAGACCACGGCACCATCAAGGTTGACAGGCCTCTGAAGATGGTCGGAGAGCGCGATGTCAACACGAATTTGCGCTACAAGGTAGGTCGCAGCAGTATGGACTATCCTGCCAAGGAGGTCTTCGAAATCAAGAATCCCGATGAGGCGTTCCTGCCGAAAGAGAACCTCACCCAGCGATTTATTTTCGCTACCCGCAGTGACTTCTTCGCCTACCAGAACAACTTCAACCAATATGTCAATCTCTACAAGAACACCTTCCAACACGGCGGTATTTCTATGGAAGAGATGCTGATACCTTTTGTGAAATTATTGCCCAAATAGTAGTTATGAAAAGATGCTGTCTCCTATATTTCCTGATGTTGTCACTTCTTTTGGCGGGTTGCCATAAAAAAGAAGCGACAAAGGCTTCCGAACACTGCAAGAAAATCAAGCAGTCGTCTCAAGCTGTAGAAATTGACAGCAAAGAAGTCTTCGATTTTTCAATCGTAGATACTGCGAGCTACTACATTGGCGAAATGGACGACAGCACCTATGCTTTCAAAATCGACCATACCAGCAAACACGGCGTTAGCGGCCGATACTATAACGTCAGCAACAAATCCGTAGAAGAGGCCCATCGTTTTGAAATCGAATACAAGGACAAAGAGTACCTGTTTTGCACAAATAGCAAAGACATCCCCATAGAGTTCGAAATCAGCATTGACACTGCCTCCATTCTCGGTACTTTCACCACCAATTTCACTGGGACTGACAACCGACAGATAACCTTTGAGAAGTACCGCGCCCCGGAATACGTTTCCTATCAATCAATCGCATACAAGACATCTTGTCATCCGACTCCTGACGAATATGAGATTGACAAAGATGTATGTTATGGTAACGCCAGAGGCTACTGGGCTTCAAACCCCATCAAAGACGAAAAGTACGGCAAAGTCCTCGCGCGCAGCATTTCAAAAACAGCCCGCGAAAAAGACGTGACACTGACAATGGACATCTACCATCCTGAGAACTGCAAAAACAAGCGGCCGCTTATCGTTTTCATACATGGCGGGGCATTTTATGTAGGAGACAAAGGAGCTGAGACGATGACCACCTGGTGCAAGCACTTCGCCGAACTCGGATACGTGGTAGCCACCATCAACTACCGTATGGGATTCAACATTTCCAAGAAGTCCATCCAAAAATGCGGATACGAAGCCATCCAAGACGCGCATGCCGCCATTCGCTTTCTGGTTCACAATGCCGACAAATACCATATCGACCCAGAATACATATTCGTAGGCGGAACCAGTGCCGGTTCCATCACCGCACTCGGCATGGCATTCATGACGAACAGCACCCGGCCGCCGTTCGTCTTTGACAATGAATTCGACCAGAAACTCGGCAACATAGAGTCCTCCACGAACAAACTGAAAGAGAAATTCAAGATCCGCGCTTTGGCCAACATGTGGGGTGCTGTATATGATCTTGACGAACTCAACGGACACAACATACCCGTCATCTCATTTCACGGCACAGAAGACAATCTCGTTCCTTTTGACGAAGGGTTCCCGTTCTCCGATATCAAAGGGAACTTAGGGGAGAAACTTTTCGATATGATGTACGGTTCCAAGTCCATTCACAAAAGACTGGACTCGCTGCACGTGCATAACGAGTTCTACCCCATCCAAGGCGTGAAGCACGCACCATACCAAGACAAAGCCGGGCATCCCAACAACATTTACTATTTCATTCAAGAGAAAATGGAGAACTTCTTCTTTGAGGAATTGGTTAAAGTTGCCAAGATAACCCATGACAAAAGCAACCCGCAGGTATACACAATGCCGCAGAATGACATCAGCGAAATCAGTTGGAAGGCTGATGGTGGATTTATTTTGAACACTGATGGCAACAACGTGACCGTGCTCTGGCGCAAAGATGCGAAAAGGAAAGTGCTTTCCGTTTCGGGGCATCGCGAAAACGGCTGTGCCTTCGAGCAAAGCAAGAATTTCTAAAATAGGACAATATTTTTCAAAGGCGGAATCGAATCCGCCTTTTTTTTATTTTTGCGCCCTCAAAATAATGCCTTATGAGAAAAAAGTTTATCCAATATCTATTTGTATTCCTGTCTATTGCAGTCATAGTTTCAGGATGTCACAAGCCGGATCCCGATGTCTTTGTCGAATTTGAATACCAATTGTCAAAATTGCCGCACGTAGTTTCCGTCACACGTGAAGAGAGCCATGATTTCGCAGCCAGATACAAAGTATTTTTCGAGCAGCCCATCGACCACGACCACCCCGGTGCCGGCAAATTCAACCAATTAGTATACGTCTGCCTCGCCCACCCCGACAGTCTGAACGTCCTGATCACCGAAGGTTACAGTGCCTTTGACGCAAAGGCTCCCGCAGAACTGACCTCGATGTTCAATGCCAATCAAATCGTGGTGGAGCATCGCTACTACGGAGAATCAACTATTGACGATCCATCTTTCAAATACAACAATGCAGACAATTCCTGTGACGACCTGCATGAGATAGTCACAGCTTTGAAGAAGTTGCTTTCCCGGAAATGGGTTTCCACAGGTGTCAGCAAGAGCGGGCTGACCTGCAACATGTACAGAGCCTGGTATCCCAACGATGTCGATGTCACCGTCCCGTACAGTTCGCCACTCTGCAATGCCAGATACGACACCCGTTTGCCCAAAGCTTTGGAAGAGAGCATCGGCACTCCCGAAGACCGTGCGAAGATGACGGCATTCCAACGTGAAGCACTGACACGCCGCGACGTCATGGCGGCGAAATTCGATGCAGCAGCCAAAGCCCAAAATATCACTTTCAAACTGCCTGCCCGACAACTCTGGGACCTCCACATGATGGATTTCCAAGTCGCATTTTGGGCTTACTCCTATGATATCAACGAAATGCCCGACATCACCGCCACTGATGACGAGATTTTCAATTACATCATCAACATCGACGGGCCGGACGCTTGGGACATGAACTACGATGTCAACAAATACTACACCGAGGCCTACCTCGAACTCGGGCACTACCTGAACTCAAAGAAAGACCTCGAAGACCTGCTCATCATTTCCGACGATGTTTACAACGACTTCCTGAAATACACCTTGGTGCCCGATAATATCCAAAACACTTTCTCCACTTCCATGCGACAGAAAGTGGACAACTTCTTGCGGAACACAGATGCCAAATACATCTTCATCTACGGAGGATGGGACCCGTGGTGTTATGTCGGCATCGGCGAAGAATACGTTCATGACAATATCTACCGTTACGTCAACCCCGGAACCGGACATCGCACAAAGATTTCCTCATTCGCACCATGCACACAACAGGAAATCCGAAACAAACTTTACGAGTGGCTCAGATAGCTTGTCGGATTATTTTCCCCACCTGATTTTTTATAGAAAAAGAGAGATCGTAACACAAAAACCGACCTCTCTTTTTTTGTACTTTTGCGGCCTTAAAAAAAAGCCGTTACTACATGAACTCAGCAATCCAAATTGGTATCGATATTGGGTCAACGACCGTGAAAGTCGTGGTTTTAGATGCCGATAGAAAAGTACTCTACGCCGACTACCGACGACACAACATGAACATCCGCGAAACGGTGAAAGCCGTTTTCACTCCTATTTCCCAACAATTTCCAAACACCATGCTTCGCGTGGCCGTCACCGGTTCGGTAGGTATGGGCTATGCCGAATGCTGGCACCTGCCCTTCGTACAAGAGGTCATTGCAGCAGCGACTTTGGTAAAAACTCAATTTCCACAGACAAAGACTTTCATCGACATCGGCGGAGAAGACAGCAAGATGATATTCTTTGAGGAAGGCCGCGTTCCCGACATCCGTATGAACGGGAACTGCGCAGGCGGCACAGGAGCCTTCATCGACCAAACGGCCGGATTGCTCAACGTCACCCCGTCAGAGCTCAACGAGCTGGCCTCACACGCAAAGACCACCTATCCCATAGCCTCCCGCTGCGGCGTGTTTTCCAAAACGGACATTCAGAACCTGTTAGCCCGCCATGCCAGCAAAGAGGACGTGGCGCTCTCCGTTTTCCATGCCGTTTCCCTGCAAGTCATCGGCACGCTCTCCCGCGGCCTCGACGTGAAAGCCCCCGTGTTCTTCTGCGGAGGGCCGTTCGCCTTCCTGCCAACTCTGAAGAAGACCTTCTTAGAGAACCTGCACCTCACCGAGTCTGATTGCGTGGATGTCCCAGATGCCCGCGTGGTACCCGCACACGGCTCAGCCCTCATGGCCGAATCCGTCTGCCAGGAGCCCATTGCCATGGCTGATTTCATGCACAACATAGAGCACCTTTCCATTGACGACGAAAAGTTACTGCAAAACCGACTCTCTCCCCTATTCCAATCTCCCGATGACTTCGAGCAATGGAAAGCACACAAACAGAACTTTTTCGTTCCACGCACTTCATTTGAGGAACTTCAAAATGACGAGGTCTTCATCGGCGTTGATTCAGGCTCCACCACCACCAAGTTGGTCGTGTTAGATGCTCAAGGACGTTTGCTTTTCACGGACTACAGGCCCAACAACGGCAACAGTTTCGGAGCCTTCGGCCAAGCCCTCCAAGCCTTCCAGACAGCCTGCCGCGAGCACAACTTCACCCCCAACATCGTCAACAGCGCGGTCACGGGATATGGTGAAAACCTGCTGAAAACCGGCTACGGCCTGCACCACGGCGTGGTAGAGACCATGGCCCACTACCTCGGTGCAAAAAAAGTATCCCCTGACGTGTCATTCATCCTCGACATCGGCGGACAGGACATGAAGGCCATCTTTGTAGAAAACCAAGCCATACGCAGACTGGAGATTAACGAGGCCTGCTCTTCCGGCTGCGGTTCCTTTATTGAAACATTTGCCAAGATGCTCGGTTACACCGTGGCCGACTTCGCCAAAATAGCCTGCGAGGCCAAACATCCGTACGACCTCGGCACGCGCTGCACCGTCTTCATGAACTCCAAAGTGAAGCAGGCCATGCGCGAAGGTACCACCCCTGAGGACATCTCCGCAGGGTTCGCATACTCCGTCATCAAGAACTGCCTGTTCAAAGTCCTCAAGTTACGACAAACTCAGGAGTTAGGTGACCATCTCGTAGTGCAAGGCGGCACGTTCAAGAACTTAGCCGTCGTGCGCGCACTCGAACTGCTCACGGGCAAAGATGTCCGTTTTTCAGACATTCCGGAGTTGATGGGCGCCTACGGTTGCGCCCTCTATGCTATGGAGCAGCCCGTCACCAAGATACTGGCCATCGACGACCTGCTCTCCATCCAGCAATTCCAGACCGAGCAGCAGATTTGCCCAGGCTGTCCTAACCACTGCACTGTTGTTCAGTACAAGTTCTCCAACGGCAACTGCTACTACACAGGCAACAACTGCGAGAAGATATTCTGCAATGCCGCAGAAGGCCACAAAAAAGGCAAAAACCAACACCACGAGCGGCTGAAGTTACTCTATTATCGTCCTATCATCCACCCCCAAGATTCAAGACTCACCATCGGCATTCCGCGTTCCTTAGGTATGTTCGAGATGTATCCGTTCTGGCACGCGTTATTCCGCGAATGCGGCATCGCCACCGTATTGTCCGGTCCTTCCACCGTTCCGCAATACGAAAAAGGTCTGCACACGGTGATGTCTGAAAACATCTGTTTCCCTGCCAAATTGATGCACGGGCATGTTTACGATTTGGCCCGGCAGAAAGTAGATCGTATCTTCTATCCGTTCATCGTGATGGAAGCCAAAGCAGATGAAAAAGTACGCAACAGCTACAACTGCCCAATTGTCGCAGGATACTCTGACGTCATGAAAAACGCCATTGACACGCAAGAGCGTTTCGGGATTCCGTTTGACGCGCCCGTAGTCTCGCTCAACAACGAAGAGTTCCTAAAGGCCAGTTGTACGGAATATCTGAAGACCTTGGGCATTGACAAAATCACCGCTTCGCGCGCCATCGAAACTGCGAAGAAAGCGCAGCAGGAGTTCATCTTCGAGCAGCACCGCCGCGCAAAAGAAATCGTGCGGGAGGCCCGCAAAGACGGCCGCATGGTCGTGGTGCTCGCCGGACGTCCCTACCACTCCGACCCGCTCATACAGCACAAGATTTCCGACGTGCTCGCCGATATGGGCATTGACGTCGTCACTGAATTTGTGGCTGACGATAATGACGCCGACGTGTACAAAGAGCTCGTCGCCGTGACGCAGTGGACCTATCCCAACCGCATATTCAAGGCCGCGCACTACGTAGCCAACAGCACCGACAACGTCCACTTTATGATGATCACCTCGTTCGGCTGCGGACCGGATGCCTTCATCATTGATGAAACACACGACATCCTCGACCGCAAGGGCAAGAGTTTCACTTTGCTGAAAGTCGATGACGTCAACAACATAGGTTCCCTGAAACTGCGCATCCGATCTATGGTGGAGAGTCTGCAGTTCAGCAAAAAAGTCAGCGTCTTCAAGCCTTTTGTCACCACACCGGCATTCCAGCTGCCCGACAAGCGCCGCACCATCATCGGGCCATACTTCGCCGGCGGCTACTCCGAGTTCATCCCCACCATCTTCAAGATGGCAGGTTACAAACTCGTCACACTGCCCCTGGGCGACAAAGAGTGCGTGGACCTCGGACTGCAATACGCCAACAACGAAGTCTGCTATCCTGCCACCATCATCGTGGGCAGCATACTGAAAGCCCTGCGCAGCGGGAAATACAATTTGGACGACGTGGCCGTCATCATCACCCAGACTGGCGGACAGTGCCGCGCCACCAACTACATCATGCTCATCAAGAAAGCCCTGGTAGCAGCCGGCTTTGAAGACATCCCCGTGCTGTCCCTCGCCTTAGGCGACACCTTGGCCAACGAGCAACCCGGCTTCGTCCTCGACACCAAAAGTTTAGCGCTGCCGACATTCTTCACTTTGCTGTATGCCGACTGCCTGTCACGCATCTACTACGCGTCACGCCCACGAGAATTACAGCCCGGGAAGGCCAAAGAACTCCACAAAAAGTATATGGAGGCTTGCTTCCCACTGATAGAGGCTCGCAACTACCGAGGCATGAAGAAACTGCTGGCACAAGCTGTCAAGGACTTCATGAAGAATATAGACTGCCATAAGAAACTGCCGCAAATCGGCGTGGTAGGCGAAATCTACATCAAATACAACTCCTTCGGGCACCTCAATGTCCTGGACTGGCTGGCCGACCAAGGCGTGGAAGTCATTGCTCCGTCCATTTACAATTTCTTCATGAACAGCTTCGTCAACAAGCACATCAACAAGCAATACCACATCAAACCCGTTGACCAGCCGTTGTTCGTCACCGATGCCATTTACAAAATCATGTTCCATTACGCCAAATCCTTCGACAAGATATGTGCGCCATTCCCGTTCTACAGGCCATTTGCCGACATGTTCCACGATGCGGAGTTGGCTTCCCGGATCATCAATATGGCGGCCAACTTCGGCGAAGGCTGGCTCATCCCAGCCGAAATGTCCGCACTGGCCGAAAGCGGCGTGAAGAACATCATCAGTTTACAACCTTTCGCCTGCATTTCCAATCACATTATATCCAAAGGTATAGAAAAGAAAATCAGACAATTCTACCCAGACCTCAATATGCTGTTCATCGATTTCGACGGTGGCACCAGCGAAGCCAACGTCTTCAACCGACTGCATTTTATGATTGAAAATGGGAAATAAGGCAATCTCTTATTTATCTATCTTTGCAGCCCCAAAAGTCAAGTAAAATCACCATTAAGTAAAATAAAAATGAAAAAAGTCCTCATCACCCTTATAGCCGTTATCTTTTCGACAACGGTTTTCGCACAGCAGAAAATATATGACGACAAAGCGGATGCTATGAAGCAGATTAAAACCGCAGTGGCACAAGCCCAGCAAGAAAACAAGTACGTATGCTGCCAAGTAGGCGGAAACTGGTGCCCGTGGTGTTTGCGCTTCGCTGCCTTCGTTGAAAGCGACACTGCCGTGAACAAAGCAATGCACGACAACTTCGTATATGTCCACATCAACTGGTCGAAGGAGAACAAGAACCCCAAAACCATGCAGTATCTTGGCAATCCCGCTCGTTTCGGATTTCCCGTGTTTGTGATTTTGAATGAAAAAGGCGAACCCATCCACATCCAAAATTCAGCCTATTTGGAAGAAGGCAAAGGCTATAGCGAAGCCAAAGTCGTTGAATTCCTCAATGCCTGGACACCCGCTGCCGTCACTACACTGAAATAAAGAAACAACATCGGTAGTATGTCCTATTTTTGGGAAAACTATATACTTGTTGACTCGATATATTTTGATTTATTATGATTTGGGCGGCCCGGCACCGCCGACACACCGTCCGACCCTGTGCCGTCGGGCTGTCCGCGCTAACTCGCTGCCCACCCACCATGCGCCGCCAGGCGCAAATTTGCTTCCGACTTGCAAAGATTTGCTTCCATATAAAACACACCCGTCCCCCACCCTCACGCTCGTAAATGTGCTCCCATCCCTGCCGCGGTCCCCTATCGCATCGCCCGTAGGCCTTATTCGCTTCAGATTTGCTTTTATTTGCTTCCCCGACAGGCGGCGACAGCAAGTATTTCCTTCGGCGCAGGCCATCCCGCGCCGCCTCCTCCGCACTTCGCCATTCCTCCCCAGATTACGCCCTTCACTACGTTACGGTCGTACCCTGGGTTACAGATATACAACCCCTAACGGGGTTGCTCAAGGTACGGCTGCGCCGTGATATTTTTATAAAAATAGGTCAAATAGTATTTAGTTGCCTTTTTTCAATGAATATCGTTCTTTTATGATATTCAGAAATTCTTCCACGCTATAATCATTGAGAAATAGCATTCCGTGCGTGGCACGAATCAAAGCGCTCTTATTCTGATAGAAGAAATCCTTTCCTAACAAGAATTGGATATCCCGCAGCTGTTTCACCCAAATGCTTTCGGCCAATTCACTGAAAGGACCATCAAATGAGGGATTGGGAAATTCGGCCTTATACTGGGTCATATAAGATGATGCGAAAGCTTTTTCTATAACAGCAAAAGCATTTAACGAAACAGGGACATACATATTGGCCTCAGAAGGATGGAAAGTTGACCACACATTTCGGTAGGCAAGGATCCGCACCTGCGACAAGTCAGTCTCCTCATTCCAAAGTTTAAGGGCAGAAGCCACTGAGAGCAATACTTTAAAATGCGTATCCGGACGAATGTCGCCCGCATCCATCACCACACTGATCACCTCGGGTCTGATCTGGCGGAATTGCTCCAAAACAGGAAGTACGTCGGTGCGGATATCAGGGGCGAATTCATCATCGTCACGGCCATACAAGCCAAGGTGCAGGTGACGGACATTGCGGACAGGGACTCCCATGTAGGCCCACACGAGTTCCTCTTCAAACTCGCGGACCAAGCCTTTCAGCTGGTTGAGTTGCTCACTTTCCTCATGCTTCTCGATTGACAGCAAATCCAGCATACTACAAAGCGTCTCCCTTAGCATGGATTCTCCGTCAATGCTCCAAATGCTGACCATATCCCGTACCAGGCGATGGCAAAAACCTCTACGCATTCCAGCACTGTCTTTCTTAGCCACATTATCTAAATAATGATGAACGTCTTTGTCTCTTTTCAATAAAAATCCGCCTTTGAAAAAGTCCGGGTACTTCACCATCTCAATCTTGCCAGCATCCAACAAAGAAAGCGTATCACGCAAGGCCTCTTCCATAAAACCGTCTGTGACAGAATGAAATCCTGACGTCATAATACTGAAATAGACCTCATTGGAAACTGGACGCAGCTGCCTGTTGATCAACGGCATGATTCCCAGCATAATATCATCATGATGGGGACCGGTGTGCATAATCACCTTGTTCTCATACGGTTGGCAACCACGAGCAATACGGGCACTCACCTCCTCTCTCACTCGCTCAACCGTTTCCAAACCCAAATCCGGAATCTCAGAACTCCGCGGGTCCTGCATCAAATCCTCTAACGTGAGCCTATGAGAATATTTGTTAATTGTCTTACATAATCCAAGTATATTTCGAATAGCCAAGTTCATATTATCATCCGTAGTCATCTTATTATCAATTTATTACAAATTAATTAAAACAATATACATATCATAAAAACAGTAAAGCAAAAGTACAAAAAAACGAGGCATCTTACAAGTTTATAAAAATACTTAGGTAATATGATATAACTACTATAAAAAATTTTATCTTTGCAAAAACAAATCAACAAGTCGAAAAATTACATAAAACATTCTGCATCAACAACTAACAGAACCATTCATGAAAAAGACTAGGACAAAAGAACAGATTTTGGATTCTGCTATGATTCTCTTCCAAGAAAAGGGGTTTGAAAAGACCTCTATGGAAGATGTAGCCCAAAAAGTACAATTGACCAAACGTTCCATCTACAATTATTTTCCCACCAAAGAATCACTTTACTTCGATGCAGTCAAACAAGATATTGAGAATCTGAAACAAGGACTTGGGATCATCATAAAATTTGACACTTTGTCGCCACTTGAGAGACTACGGGAATACCTCATACGTCGCAATGAATTGATAGCGCAATCCGAGAACATCCAGATGTTTATGAAAAGCGACTCATCATCATTCGGGAAATCTCTATTTGACAAATTGACCATAGAATTCAAAGACTTTTACAAATGGGAGCGTTCTCAAATTAAAATCATGTTACAAGGGCTCAAATTCACCCCAAAGTATAATGCGCTCAACAATAATACAGACTCCATCGCAGATTTAGTTCATATGTCTGCACGCTCAACAAGCTACCTTTTTTTCATAGAGGAAAAATTCAAAGACGACAAGCAATCCTTTGAAATACTCATCAACTTGTTTGTGGATGCGTTGAAAGAAAACGTCATCGGAAGAAAATAGCCTCATCCACACAGCATCATTCACTTATCAGCCAATATTTTATAGATTTCGCACATTATTTTTCAACAATCGTTGAGGAATAATAATATTTTCTATTTTTGCACCGCAAAACGAAAACAGTGCAAAAAATGAAAAAGCCAAAGACCAACGAAGTTATACAACAGGTGGCCGCCGACCTTTTCCAGAAGTTCGGATTCGAGAAAACCTCCATGGAAGAGATTGCCCGTAAGGCACATAAGGCCAAGCGTTCCATCTACAACCACTTCAACAGCAAGGAGGCGCTTTTCGTGGCCAACGTGCAAGACGAACTAAACGCCATCCGAGAACGTCTGCAAAACCTTGTGGACGATGATTCCCAATTGGTGCTGCCAAGACTCAAGCAATATCTGCTTCAGCGTATGGAACTGCTATCCCAATCCCGAACATTGCGCGTGGCCATGAAAGACAATCTTTATGCCGAAGACAGTTTCCGTTTCGAAGAACTCAAAGAGGTGATGAAGGCATTTGCCCAATGGGAACACAACGTCTTCAAAAAGGTCTGGTACGCCAAACCGACAGAAGAGAGCGTCGATATCGTCGAGCAGCAGGCCATTGCCTTCGCCGACATGCTGCAAGTCACCCTCAACGGGCTGAGCCACACTTTTTTTACAGAAGACAAATTCGAACAATATAAAAATTCGTATGAGATGCTCATCAATCTGATTGTGAATAGCGTGTTTAATACGTTTGTGGGAAGTGAGAAGTGAAAATTAACAATTGAGAATATGAAAAGACTTTTTATTATTACAGCATTGATTTTGACCGCCACCGTTTTTGGGGCGTGCCATCGCGAGGTCAGCCAGTTGACGGGCGACTACAGTTACAAGATTTCCGGTGAAACAGCCGTCACAGATGCCGACGGAGAAGTATCCTATTTGATGGTCAGCAAGCGCGGACAGATGAACATCCTGCGCGACCGCAACGACAAAGACAAAGTGCTCGTCACAATGAACGAGACCGCCGGCGGCGTCTATTCCTTCACCGCCACGGTCAAAGGCGACTCGCTGATTTTAGACCCGTACCAATTCACCACCAACATCTTGTCAGAAGCAAACATCAATCCTTTCCAGGAGGACAATGCGACTTTGGTTTTCCAAATTGACGCGTCCGGAAGCGGCTTCAGCAATGACGACATCATCATCCTCAACGAGCAGTGGAACGGTCGGCAAAGTTCCGGCAATGCCACCTTATCCGCCCCGAAGATGACGATGATTGCGGAGCGGAACTAACGTCAGCTATTGGCTATTAACATTTTGGAGTCTCCCCACTTGAAACTTGAAACCTGAAACCCCTTATTATGAACCACAAACCAACCATATCCCACATCTTCTGCGCCGCAGCCCTATCTTCGCTGCTCCTGCTCGGCGCGTGCAAACATAAAGAGCAAGTCACGGAGCGCGAGCCCGTGCGTGTGGAACTGATGGCCATCGACAGTGCCAACGGCGGACTCACGCGCACCTACGTGGGCGAGGTGGAAGCTCGCGAGAGTGTGGCGCTGAGTTTCCCCACGGGCGGCAAAGTCGAGCAAGTGCTCGTGCACGAAGGTGACAACGTGCGCGCCGGCCAGAAGTTAGTGACGGTGAACAAGAGCACCGCGCAGCACGCCTACAACTCCGCCAAAGCGCAACTCGACCAAGCCGAAGACGCCTACAAGCGCCTGAAGAAAGTCTATGAGCAGGGCTCTTTGGCAGAAGTGAAATGGGTGGAGATGCTCACCGCCCTGGAGAAAGCCCGTTCCTTAGAGCAGATCGCCAAGAAGCAGCTGGCCGACTGTGCCCTGATAGCGCCGTCATCCGGCGTCATCGGGGAGTGCCATGCCAAAGCGGGTGGCTCGCTGATTCCGGGCGAACCCGTGGTCACCATCTTGGATGTGAGCCGCGTGGCTGTCACCTTTTCCGTGCCTGAAAGCGAAATCGCAAACGTAACCGAAGGCCAAGAGGTAACCGTCTGCGTGCCCGCCTTGGGCAATCTTCAACTGTCGGGCAAGATTACAGAGCGCAGCATGAGTGCCAGCAAGGTGTCCCACAGTTACGACGTAAAAGTGGATTTGCCCAATGCCGACAAAAAATTGTTGCCCGGGATGGTATGCAAGGCCTACCTGCAGGCGCCCAACAGCAAGGGCATCATCGTACCCGCCAAGTGCGTGCAGACCCGTCCTGACGGACAAAGCGTCTGGATTGTGCGCAACGGCAAGGCCGAGCGCCGCAACGTCACCGCCTCCGAATTCGTGGCCAACGGCGTGCTCATCACCTCCGGCCTGCACCCCGGCGACACCGTCGTGACCGCCGGAATGGAGAAGCTGTACGGAGGAGCCCGCATCCTACGGTAGTTTTCACCTCTTGAAACTTGAAACCTGAAACTTGAAAATTCATGAAACCCACTGGCAATCACATACTCTCCGCGATGCGCGCCCACAACATCATCTACTTCATTGTGGGGGCGTTGGTGCTGTTCGGCATCTTCGGGCTCACGCGGATGAACAAAGACGAATTTCCGCAGTTCACCATCCGTCAGGGCGTGGTGGCGGCGGTCTATCCCGGCGCCTCGGCACAGGAAATCGAAGAACAGGTAACCAAACCCTTGGAGCGATTCCTGTTCACCTACCCTGAAGTGGTCAAGTCATCGACTTACTCCGTCACCGAAAACGGTATGGTCTATGTCTTCGTCGATTTGCAGCCCACCGTGAAGGACAAAGACGAGATCTGGTCGAAGATACGCCACGGACTGCAACTTTTCAAGAAGACCTCGCTGCCCGCCGGCGTCTTGGAAGTCGTGGTCGTCGATGACTTCGGCAACACCTCATCCATGCTCCTGGCCATCGAGTCGGCTGAGCGCGCGCCCCGCGAGTTGGAAAGCTACGCGGAAACCATCAGCGACCACTTGCGCACCATTCCCGCCATGGGCAACATCAAGGTGCTCGGACAGCAGCACGAGGAAATCGCCCTGCTCGTCGATCAGGACAAACTCGCCGCCTACGGCATCAGCCAGAGCGCGTTACTCGCCGAACTGGCCGTGCAAGGACTGCGCACAGTGGGCGGCAGCATCAGCAACGAGGCCGGTGACGCGCCCATCCATATCGCCATTCCCTACCAGTCCGAATACGAAATTGGCGAGCAAATCATCTATACGGACCCTTCGGGCGATGTGGTCCGACTCAAAGACATCGCCACGGTCAAGCGCCGCTACCAGAAAGCCGACAGCCATGTCAAGTACGACGGCAAACAGTGCGTCATCGTCTCTATGGAGATGTCGCCAGGCAACAACATCGTGGCCTTCGGCAAAGATGTGGAGAAGCAAATTTCCGCCGCACAGAGCGAACTGCCCCCGGACGTGCAGATGCACAAAATCACCAACCAACCTTACGTCGTGGGCAAGTCCGTATTTTCGTTCCTCCGCGACTTGGTGTTCTCCATCCTCGTGGTCATCGCCGTGATGTTGCTGCTCTTCCCTATCCGCACGGCCTTGGTGGCTGGCTCGTCCGTGCCCATCTGCACGGCCATCACGATGGGACTAATGTACATCTTCGGCATTGAACTGAACACTGTCACGTTAGCCGCTCTCATCGTAGTGTTAGGCATGATTGTCGATGACTCCGTGATTGTCGTCGATGGCTACGTGGATATGCTGCAAAGCGGCCATTCCCGCTGGTACTCGGCCGTCACCAGCACCAAGATGCTCTTCGTGCCGATGTCCTTAGCCACGCTCGCCATTTCTGGCATGTTCTTCCCAATGACGCGCATCATCACCGGACCGTTAGGCGACTTCGTGCAACTCTTCCCGTGGACCGTACTGTTTGCCTTAGTGTGTTCCATCTTCTACGCTGTTTGGATCATTCCCTACTTGGCCACCGTCTTCATCCGCAACAGCAAACGCAATGTGGCCGCTAACAAGTTTGAAGCCGCCCAAAATCGATTCTTCAAGATGTTGCAGGAGGGATACGAAAAGTTGCTCTCCAAATGTTTCCAAATACCTAAGTTCGTCATTCTGATTGCCGCCTGCGCCATCCTCTTGGGCGGGTTCCTGTTCACGCGGCTCAACATACAGATGCTGCCCAAGGCCGACCGCAACTGCTTTGCCGTGGAGATGCATCTGGCCAATGGCTGCACTGTTGACCAGACCGAAGCCGTGGCCGACAGCATCGAGCATCTGCTGCGTTGCGACGAGCGCGTCACGGGCGTGACCTCCTTTATCGGCTGTTCCTCTCCGCGATTCCACGCCACCTACGCACCGCAGATGGCCCACAAAAACTACGCCCAACTCATCGTCAACACCGTCAGCGAAGAGGCCTCCATCGAACTGTTGAAAGAGTACGGGCCCAAATACGAGCACTGCTTCCCCAATGCCTACGTCCGCTTCAAGCAGATGGACTACCAGGCCGTGAAGAACCCCGTGGAGGTGCGCATCTCCGGCAATGACTTCGCTCAGATGAAAATTGTGGCCGACTCCATCCGCGACTTTATGAACTCGCTGCCCGAACTCACCTGGGTGCATTCCGATATGGACGAGACCTCCCAGAACATCAAAGTAGAGCTGAAAAGCGACGAAGCCACCCGCTTGGGTGTCACGCAGAGTATGCTGTCGCTGTACCTGTCCTCCGCGCTCAGCGGGCAGTCGCTCACCAACATCTGGGAGCACGACTACAAAGTGCCCGTCATGCTCTACACGCAAAAGGGCGACAGCACAATGAGTTACCAAGATATTGAAGACTACCAGATACCGACGTCCATCCCGGGCGTATGGGTGCCGCTGCGCCAAGTGGCCGATGTGACGCCCGAGTGGGAAGACGCCGTCATCAACCGCCGCAACAGCATCCGCACGCTCACGGTCGGCGCCGACCTCAAGTTCGGTCTCAGCCAGCCGGGCGTGCAGAAGAAAGTGGAAGACTATGTAGAGAAGCAGCTCACGCCCAACCTGCCGCAAGGGGTCAGCATTTCCTACGGCGGACTGACAAGTGCCAACGGCTCCGTCATCCCGCAAATCGCGCTGAGTTTCATTGCCGCCGTGCTCGTGCTTTTCGTCTTTTTACTGTACCATTTCGGCAAATTGGACATTGTATTCCTAACGCTCTCCGCCTCGCTCATCTGCGTGTTTGGCGCGTGCCTCGGGCTGTGGCTCTTCGGCTTGGACTTCAGCATCACCGCCGTGCTGGGTGTCGTCAGCCTAATTGGCATCATCGTGCGCAACGCCATCATCATGTTTGAGTATGCGGAAACGCTGCGCAAAGAGAAGCGCTGGGCTGCCAAGGACGCCGCCTTCGAGGCCGGCCGACGACGTATGCGCCCCATCTTCCTGACCTCCGCCACCACCGCACTCGGCGTGGTCCCGATGATTATCGCCCACACCGGACTCTGGATGCCGATGGGCGTCGTCATCTGCTTCGGCACGCTCTTCTCACTGCCCCTCGTCGTCACCGTCCTGCCCGTCACGTATTGGCAGATATTCAAGAGACATTGATTTTTACTGACGTAAAAACCATATTCACAAATTAGAATAATTAAAATAATTAGAATAATTTTTAAATATTATGCAATAAAAAGCAAATTATTAGGTTGAACAATAAACAAAACAACCTATAATTATGACAAAAGAAGAATACCTATCTATGTACAACATCATTGGAGCCGCTATGGAAGTACATCGCCAACTTGGTAGAGGTTTAGATGAGCTCATCTATCATGAAGCATTAACAATGGAACTTACCTCTAACAACATTTTAGTTGAAAATGAAAAAAAGTTATCCATCTTTTACAAAGGAAAAAAGATGAAAAAACATTATTTTGCAGATATGTACTACCACGGACTAATTATCGAACTTAAATCAACAAGTTCCATTATATCAGATCACAGAGCCCAACTGATGAACTATATGAGGATAAGTCACACTAACAGAGGATTACTGCTAAATTTTGGCGAAAAAAAATTACATACAGAAAGATATTTATACCTTCCCAAAGAAGATGATTTCATTTTACTCAACAAAGACAATTACAAAGAATATGTTGAAGATTAAGAACATATTACCATTCATTATTCAAATAATTCTAATTATTCCAATTAGTGAATTGGCGGCGCAGCCGCTCACGTTAGACAGTTGTAAGGCCTTTGCGTTGCGCAACAACGTCACCGTGCAGAATGCGTTGTTGGACGTGCAGGCGGCCGAGCAGGTCAAGAAGCAGGCCTTCACCAAGTACTTCCCGTCCGTCAGTGCCACGGCGTTGGGCTATCACGCCATCAACCCACTGCTCGAGTTGGGCATTGACGACATCGACAACGCGCAGGCACGCAACTACCTCTACGACCTCTACGCCGAATACGGCAGCGCGATTGGACTGCCTAACAGCCTGGATTTCTGCGAACACGGACTTTCCGTCGGGGCAACCCTGATGCAGCCGGTGTTTGCCGGCGGGCGCATCGTCAACGGCAACAAACTCGCCGCCCTCGGCGTGGATGCCGCCAAACTGCAAAGCGAGCTGTCGCGGGAGCAGATGCTCCTCAGCGTGGAAGAGAACTACTGGCTCGTCGTCTCCCTATATGAGAAGCGCCAGACCGTTCTGCAGGCGCTCGCCCTCTTAGACACGCTCCACCGCGATGTCGTCACCGCGCAGGAAGCCGGCCTGGTGACCGCCAACGAACCGCTCAAAGTCACCCTCAAGGGAAACGAGATGCGCTCCAACCTTCTGAAAGTTGAGAACGGCATTGCCTTGGCCACGATGGCGCTCTGCCAGCTTACAGGCATCCCCTACTCTCCTGACCTCACGCTCAGCGACACCGTGGTCGTCGTGGAAGCCGACCTAACGACAGACATCAGCACGGTGGTAGCACAGCGCAAAGAAAGCGCACTATTGGATATGAGCGTGCGCGCCGAGCAACTCAAGAAAAAGATGCTGGTGGGAGAATCCCTGCCGCAAGTGGCTGTGGGCGCAGGCGCAACATACGGCAGCATGGTGCTCGACCGCTACAGTGCCAACGGGCTTGCCTTCGCCACCGTGCAAGTGCCCCTGACCAGCTGGTGGGAGACATCCCATAAGATCAAGGAGCAGAACATCCGCATCCAGCAAGCCGAGAACACGCGCGCCGACCTTACGGAAAAGATGGCCTTGGAAGTGCAGCAGGCCGTCAACAACGTGCAGGAGGCCTACGCGCAAATCGCATTAGCGGAGAGCACCGTGCGCGATGCGTCCGCCAACCTCGCCACCGCACGGGTCAACTTCGAGGCCGGCCTCATCCCCGTGTCCGAACTATTGGAGGCGCAAACCCTCCACCGCCAGGCCCTCGACCAGCTCACCGACGCCCGCATCGACTACCGGAACAAGTGCGCCAAGTTAAGCACCCTCGTTGCCGCGTCATAAGGTTCTCTCTTTTCTTGACACCACCACCGAACAGGCCGCGTCGCCGGTGACGCTCATCATCGTGCGGCCCATATCGATAATACGGTCAATGCCTGCCACCACGGCAACACCTTCCATAGGGATGCCGGCGGAGGCGAAGACAGCAGCCATCAGGGCCAACGAGCCACCCGGAATGCCGGGCGTGCCGATAGAGGCAATCGTAGAAGATATGGCAATGGCCACATACTGTCCCATAGTTAAGTCAATGCCGTAGCAATGCGCGATAAAGACAGAGGTAACACCCAAGTAGATAGCCACGCCATCCATATTGATTGTGGCGCCCAGGGATAGCACAAAGTCGCCGATGGACTTGGGGACGCCCATCTTCTGCGTGCATTTCATATTGACGGGCAGTGTAGCGACGGAAGAGTCGCTGGAGAAGGCGAACAGCATGGCAGGAAACTCACTCTTGAAGAACTTCCACGGGCTCATGCGTCCAAGCAGTCGCACAGAACTACCATACACCACTACCGCATGAATCGTGAAGCATAGGTAGGCAATGCCAATCAGCACGGCCAAAGAGCCCAACACAGACGGTCCGTTGACCGCCACCACTGGACAGAGCAAGCAGAACACACCGATGGGCGCGACGGCCAGAATCATACCGAGGATGCGTGTGACAATCTCGTTGAAACTCACCAACACATCGGCTGCGGGTTTGGCTTTCTCCCCTACCAGCACAATGGCCAGACCTATGAAAACGGCGATCACAATCACCTGCATCATATTCATCGTAAACATCGGATCAATGAAATTGCCGGGGAAAATATCCACAATCTGCTGCATCACATCCAGACGCGGAGCCTCATTGCTCAAATCAACCGTCGGCAAATCTATTATCGGGAAGACATTCTTGAACAGCGAGGATATTCCCAATCCCAGGGAAGCAGCGATAACCGTCGTGCTGAAAAAGAACAGCAGCGTTTTGCCGCCGAGTTTGCCCAGTTTGGAGATATCCTTCATGGAGATAATGCCGCAGATAATGGAAAGCATCACCAACGGCACCACGATGAATTTGATCAAGTTAAGGAATATCACCCCAAATGGTTTGATGTATTTCACCGCAACATCGCTGCAGTGCTGCATCAGCAAACCGACTGCCACGCCCAAAATCAGAGCGATGAAAATCTGGAAAGTAAGTGATGGTTTCTTCATTGACTTATTCGGCTTTTAGCTATTAGCCATTGGCTGTTAGCACGTTGACCATTGACTTTGACATTGACTTTTTGTGGAGTCTCCACACTTGAAACTATTGGCAACCTTACTTCTTACTTCTTACTTCTAACTTCTCACCTTCTTCGGTATCAGCAACGACATCACCACGGAGACCACCAAGATGCCGAGGATGATGAACAGGGAGGCAACTGTAGAGATATTGATATGGAAGAATTCGTGACCAATCATCTTCAAACCGATGAAGCATAGGAGCACGCCCAGACCGTATTTGAGCAGCCAGAACTTGTCGGTGACATTGCTCAGCAGGAAGAAGAGGGAACGCAATCCCATAATAGCGAAAATATTAGAGAAGAAGACGATAAAAGTATCGGTTGTTACAGAGAAGACCGCCGGAATGGAATCCACGGCGAAGATGATGTCGGAAAATTCAATGACGAGCAGTACGAGGAACAGTGGAGTCATAAAGTTCTTGCCATCGATCTTTGTGAAAAAGTCGTGGCCGTTCACATTCGGAGTCACGCGGAAATGTTTGGAAGCGAACTTCACCACGGGATGGGTGGCCGTATCGATTTTCTCGTCTCCTTTATCGCGGAACATCTTAACACCGGAGTAAATCAAGACAACGCCGAAGATGGCGAGAATCCAAGAGACGCGTTCCACCACGGCGCCCAAAGCAAAGATGAACGCAAAGCGCATCACGATAGCGCCCAAAATGCCCCAGAACAAAATGCGATGATAGTATTTCTTGTCAATGCCGAAGCTGACAAAGATCATAATCATCACAAAGATATTGTCAATAGAGAGGGACTCTTCCAAGAAATAACCGGCGAGGAACTGTTGCGCCATCTCCTTGCGATAGAGCGTCAGGGCATTGGAGAAATCCATACCGGGCTGAATGAGGCTTTCCAGAGAAGTGCCGCTCACAAAGGCCAGCAGGTCCTGCATCGTAGAGATACCGTGAATCCATTCGGCGCGGAAACGAATCAGAAGGGCCATACCCATAGCCAATAGAATCCAGACACACGTCCAAATGCCTGCTTCCTTGCTTTTGATTTCGTGGTCTTTCTTATGGAAGACGCCCAAATCCAAAGCGAGCATAAAGACGATGAAAACCAGGAATACGATGAAGAATAAAATTCGAGACATAGTTTGGAGATATGTTGTTAAAGGATTATAAGATTATAGTTCAATGTGTTTATCTTTCAATGAAAAGCGATAAGGCAATTGGGCATCCTCACCGGCATAATCAACGCCGATACGGGGTGCCAGCAGCACTTTGTCGTCTGGAATGACAAGTCCGCGATCCTCAAGCCAGATGGTTTCGGAATCCAATGGCAGTCCGTTGTCAGAGACAGCCAAGCCGAGCACCTTGCTGACCTTTCCCGGGCCGTTGGCCAAGTCCGGCGTGACGTGCGACTTTCCAGCCCGACGCAGCATCAGTTCTTCCCCATGGGTCGGAATGATACCGCGAACAAGTATCGCATCCGGGGTGTCCGCTTCATTCGTAACAAAATTGAGCATGGCATGCATACCATAACAAAGATACATATAGACAACGCCGCCTCCGTGGTACATCATCTCATTGCGTTTGGTCCGTCTGCCGCCATACGCATGCGAAGCTCTGTCGTTCACACCTTTGTACGCCTCCACTTCAGAGATGATGCCGCCGGCAATTTGCCCGTCTTTGGATGTGAAAAGAAATTTTCCCAGAAGATCGCGAGTGATTTCCAGAACATTATTTCCTAAAAAAAACGATTTTTGCAGCCGTGACATATTTGTTGAAAAAGTTGGCAAAAATAAAAAAAATGCATATCCACTGCAACAAAATGGCCACCTTTTACGTCTAGTGCTATGTTAGCGTTGAAATGACTAAAGAAGAACAGCAACTAATCGATGGCTGCATTAAAGGTAAAGAAGCCTCTCAGAAGCAGTTATACCTCGAATACGGACCACTTGTCCGAGGGGTTTGCTTGCGTTTTGCCTCCGACCAAGATGAGGCCAACGACATGTTTCATGACATCTTTGTCTTCATCCTAACCCATTTCAAAGATTTCAAGAACATCACCTCGCTCAGCGGATGGCTGTACCGCATATCGGTAAACAAAGTGATAGATCACTTCCGCAATCCGAAGCGCAACGTCACAGACCTGGCAGATAATCTTGAAACCGTTGCCAGCACTTCCACTCCGATGATGCCGGAGATTCTGACCATAGAGAAATTGATGGAATTCATCAATGATTTACCCGAGAAACGCCGCATAGCCTTCAACTTATATGCCATTGACGGCATACCGGAAGAAGAAATCAGCAATCTCATGGGTGAGACACCGACCAACGTGCGCACTCTGATCTCACGTGCCAAAGAGTCCTTACGCAAACGAATCAAAAACTATTTAAATCACGAAGAATTCGAAATATAACGACTTCATCGTTTAATACAAACACGATTATGAATCTGAAAGACATATTCAAAGAATACAAATCTCCGGTAGATGAAGCAGGCTGGGAATCCATTGCCAAGGACCCGGAAGTTGTAAAATACAATCGCCGGCATTCACTCGGCCGCATCATCGGCTATAGCGCTGCCGCGCTGACCACGGTTGCCGTTGTGGCCACCGTAGTTGCCACATTCGTCTTGGGTGACAAGAAACAGAGCGACGCGCCGGCGCCAGCGACGGCTACCACCCATAATACCGAAACTCGCGCGACTGTTTCTTCTTCCGAAGAGGCCCCCGTCCCTAGCACAACGTCGGCCATCGCAATGACGACAGCCGAAAGTGCGACGCCAGCCACGGCAGAGCCCAATGCTGCTCCGAAGCCCACTACAGTCACAGCACCGAGTGCATCCAATGTCCCGACTGCGATTGCGGCCAACAGCATCCCTGCGAAAGCCAGCGCAACGCCTTCCTCTCCGGTCCCGCTGTCCCACACTTCAGCACCCGCCCCAAAAACAGCCCCTGCGAAAGTGGCAAGTGCGCCAAGTGCGTCCAGCACCACGCCTTCAGACAAGCCCGCCAAAAACCCGCTGCCCGAAGAGCCCGAAACCGAAAGCGCACTTTACATCCCCAACGCATTTTCCCCCAATGGCGATGGCCTTAACGACCTGTTTTTTGTCAAGGCAGACTTCGAACCGGAAATTTTTGAAATGGCCATTTACACACGCAAAGGCGAGATGGTGTTCTTCTCCAAAGACATCAACATAGGTTGGGACGGCATGCGCTACGGCACCGCACTGCCCTTCGGTGTCTACACCTATTTCATCAAATACACTGACCAAAACGGAAAAACCCAAAACCGCCGCGGCCAAATCACTCTACTCAAATAACCGACTCATTTGCATAAACACATGTCACATTTAGACCGCACACAGGCTCCTGCGCAACACCCTATTGCAGAAATAACACTCCCGACCCCTCGGAAAGGCATTTTGTCCAATGGAATTCCCTACAGCTTCATTGACAATGAGAATTTAGACCTCATACATCTTATCATACAACTCCGCGTTGGCATTCTGCATGAGCCGCAAAAGCACCTGGCGCTCTACACTTACGCACTGCTCAAAGAGAGTTCCCAAGCCCACACCTCTACAGAAATCGCTGATCTTTTGGACTTCTACGGAACGCACTACTCCATTTCGGAAACCTTGGACAAGACTTCCATCATCGTTTCCATCCCTAAAAAGAACATACCCCAAATACTGCCTGTCGTTTTCGATTTCATATCTGCCCCACATTATAGAGAAGACAACTTGAGCATTTATAAAAATCTAAAAATAAAAGATTTAGAATACAACTCACAGAAAACGGACGTCCGCAACACGCAATTGATGCTGCATGCCATGTTTGGAGACGCGCACACAGCAGGACAATTTTCGACCAAAGAGAATTTGCAAGCCATCACTATCCCGCAGATGCAGGCCTTCCACCAGGAGACATTCTGCGCAGAAAACATCAGCATCTTCGCCACGGGTCACATCGACCAAGAGGTGGAAGACTGCTTCTGCAAACTGTTTTCACAAATCCCGCACGGAGGGCGTACGTTGGACATACAGGACCTTGCGCTGCCGGCCGACAGCAATCCGGTGATTTTCGAGAAAATGCCCAACAGCGTCCAGTCCTCCATTACACTTTGCCGGCCGATGTTCGGTTACACAGACGACGAGAGAAAAGATTTTTCCATCCTCTCGACCATCACCGGGGGCTACTTCGGATCCCGGCTGATGCAGAACTTGCGTGAAAAAAACGGCTACACCTACGGAATTTCATCCGGATCGGTATATTTCGGCAATCAATCCCTATTCATCATCAACAGCGACGTCAACATCAAAGACACCCAAGCTGCTATCAATGCCTGTTTTGAAGAATTAGAAAGATTGCAACAGGAACCTGTCGGTGAAGAAGAGCTCGAATCTGTGAAGAACTACATCGTCGGAGACCTTCTCAGAGACGTGGAAAACTCTGTTTCCTACCTCAAAAAATATGCCTTCTGGAACTTTCACGGACTGGGCGAAAAAGAATTCCAGGAAAATATGCGCCACGTCCACCAAGTTGATGCTGAAAAAATACTATTTTTGTCGCAAAAATATTTTCAGCACAATAAATTGACGCAAGTCATCGTTGGAGGCATCTAACTTTTTGATTTTTAATGAAGCGCATTATATACATCCTGTTCCTGTTATTGCTTGCTACAAAAGCATTTTGCTATGAGCCGCCTACGCTTCAGTGTCTTCAGCAAACAGGAGCCACCACCTTGCGCATCATTTGGAGCAATTCCGCTGATTGCAACCACTTCACGGAATATGAAGTTTACATCAACGGAACTTTGAACTCCATCTACACGCCGACATCGGGGCATACATTTTGCGACTTGAGCGGCAACGGATTTACAGTCTCCCCTTCCAATTCATATTCCTGCTACATCCGCGCCAAAGACGAAGACGGCAACTTTTGGACTTCCAACACGTTGCAAACATTGTCCTTACAGGTCACAACCAGCACAGACAGTTCGTATGCCTACCTTACTTGGCATTCGCCCTCATCAAATTTGGACAACAACACATGGGGCAACTCGTTTCAGATTTTCAAAAAGCACTACTATGAGACAGCGTTCCCCAACCAGCCGATAGCCACCGTATCTACCAGCGACACCACCTACACAGACACGGCGGACGTCTGCTACAACTACAATTCCTACTACGTCAGCATCACAAACAGATATCCACAAGGCGAGATTTACGGCACTTGTCCATTTTCCACCAACATCGGGGATGCATTCTTAGTTGACCGTACCACACCCAACGTGCCCGTCTTAGACAGTGTGACCGTGGACGAAAACAACAATGTGGCATTGGGGTTTCACGCACCTGACGACAACATGTACGGGTTCATCGCCTACTACGAATGCGAGACTGGCTGGTGCCCTATCGACACCATTTTCGGCACCACCTATTGGATAGACCCGCACGGCGACGAGCGCTGCTACCGAATTGCCGTTTTGGACTCCTGCATCAACTGTTCGCCCATGATAAACGACGCACAATGCAACCTTAATCTGTACCTTACCGGCCAGAACGAATGCAACAAGAGTGCGGACATCAGTTGGAGCACCTATCCCAACCTTTTGGACGGCATTGGCGAATACGAAATCTTCCTCAGCACCGACAACGGGGCCTCCTACCAAAGTCTGGGCACCACAACTGCCAACAGCTACACTATTACCGATTTGCAAAACAGCACCGACTATCGCGTGTTTGTACGCGTGCACAACGCCACCCATACCATTTCGGCATCCAGCAACCGCTTGAACTTCGCACTCGGGGCCGCCGTATCTCCCGACTTCACCTTCATCCGCTCTGTGTCAGTCATTGATAACGACCATATCGCCGTCAAGGTGCACACCAGTGGCGACACACTTCCATTCCACGAAATCCACCTTGAGCGCAGCGAGAACAGCACGGACTTCACAACCATTCAGACGCTGCCTTACCACCCGAACAGTGAATACGATTTCGCCGACGAAACGGCAGATTTCACCAAGAAGACCTATTATTACAGAACCTGCGTCATCAACAGTTGCAACACTATCGGAGGATATTCCAACATTGAGCACAACATCCTTCTTCAAGGCGAAGCAACGACCGCACAGGAAAATGTTCTCCGTTGGAACAGTTATGGCAATGGGCCTGCCGATGTTGTAAACTATTTCGTATCCAGGAAAACCGAAATCGAGCCCACCTTCAACGACCTGCCCGATGTGATCACCCCTTCCAGCGTAAACACCTATCACGATGATGTGTCGGCTCTGTTTGAAAACGGTTCCAAATTCCTATACTACGTCACAGCGAACATTTCCAATGAAGAATACGGATTCAATGACCAGAGCACTTCCAACTACATTTCCCTGCAGCAGATGCCGAACACCTATATTCCCAACGCCTTCACGCCGATGGAAGTTACGAACAATGTCTTCATGCCGAAAAACACATTCGTACCAGGTGACAACTATTTCTTTGCCATCTATGCCAGAACGGGAGAATTGGTATTCCACACCCGTGACACTAACGAAGGATGGGATGGAAAAGTAAACGGAAAGCTGGCCGACACAGGAGTTTACGTGTATAAGATTTCCTATTCATGTCCTAATGGCACACGCTTTGAAAAAGTGGGCACTGTGACTTTACTCTATTAGTATGGGACAACCTACTTGCAAGCAGACGTGGGCATTTAGGGATTAGGGTATAGGGATCAAGGTATAGAGAATAGGAATCTGTGGGGCAATATGTTGGTTTGGTCGTTGTCAATTGGATTTTGGAACTTGGAATTTGGAATTTCTTTACTGTATCAATTGTCAATTCGGTAAGCGGGAACATCGTTTGTCCACTATTGTAATCTTTTTGTCTGTCGCTGAAATCAGTCCCAAACATTGATAGTACACAGGAAATTTAATATCCTTACTAATAAACACTGGTGACGCATTGGATAACCAGAGAGGAAGTCGTATAGTTGAATCAGTTAGGGCGAAAACACTTTCAGGAAAATTCCGATTAACTATTTCAAAAATTTTATCAGAATAAACAAATACATTTGGTGTCATGGAATCAAACATAAAGATACTGTTCTGTAACCAATACAGATTATTGGCATAGTATTGACTGTCCAAGTATTGAACGGCTGTCCCAAAAAGAAGCAAAGTGTCCGTCTCAAAGTTAACAGAAAATTTATACCACATAGGGCTTTCAAAACATTCTTGTGCGAAAATGATAACTGAATCACAAAAGGATAGGACAGAACTATCTTTAACAGTTAACAACCTTGCTTCACAGTAAGCGTTATTTTGTGATTGCCCATGCCAACAACTAAATAGCAACATAACAAATATCAACCGCGTTCTCTTTCCCATATTAAAAATCAGCTTTTATTTTATTGTTGAAATAATCCCATAAAATCCCTTTATGTATGATTCCAATAGAAGCATTTGGACTGCCTAACAAGCAACATGAACGTATGCTTTTGTCATGGCCTTCGCCATTGCTTGCCCAAGTGCCCCAACGTTCACGCCATGGATGCGTATGATAGAAGAACTTCAAGGGATTAGAATGCTTTATATCTTTTTTAATACCAGCATTCAACACTAAATGTGTAGAACCAGGATCGCTGTCATTTATATGACTTGTTCCCAAAGTGGCAAAAGCGACTTCCGCATGGTTCTTTTCATCCCACGTGTTTCCTCCCCAAAAGTTCCATTCCACATCAGTGTTTTTGGACAAAAATCTTATTACTGCTAAACCATTTTTTTCGTCTCCTGTAAAATCAAGGGTAGTATAATCTTTTTCACTATCATAATTTAACGACTCCATTGATCTTGATGTGACATCAACAAATTTAGCATTGCCTTTTTTATCTGTAATACGATTGCCTTCGTCGTCTATTGCAAATAACCTGTCGGGTTTTTGCTCTGTTCCTGGTACTTTACAAATATCACCAGATTTATTGACTTCCCACTCATCCTCCCCATTGGGGTCCACCATCATTATCGGATTATTGCTGCAATAAACATAGTTCGACTGGTGCGGGTATTTCCCACTCATGGGATCGACACTCAGCCAGATGCTCAAATCGGAGGAGTAATATCTTGCGCCAAAGTGCGATAGTCCCGTCTCCACGTCGCGCTCTTTTGCCGAGAAGGAGTAACGGGCGGCCAGGGAACAGACGGAGGCGGTAGGGCGATATGTAAAAACTACTTCTATCAATGTTTAATGTTGGTTTTATTTTGTGACACAAGATTTGCTTTGTTTATTTTGTGGTCAATATATTTTTTACTGGTTTAATTGCTGGGCAAGGTGGATTCTACAAAAACATTAAATCCTCTGTCATCGTACACTTCCAACACGATTACATTTTCTTGATTTTGAATAAGAAAATAAGGCCTTATTTCCATATATGGGTTCCTAGAAAAATCCTTGTTAAAATGATTAAATAATAGATTGCGTATAAAAATCACATCCATTACTCTTAACGAAATTAGCACGGCACCTGGTTTTGTGCGGCCTTTGTATGATTTTAACAATAAGAAATCGTAATTAAAATTCCTGATATATTGTTGAATCAAGCCATCTGGTTCCCAGTAATATAATTTGATTTCAATATAGTTTGAATTTTTAAAATAAGTTTCAATAGTATTCATTTTGTCATCGAAACTCATAGATTCAATATCACAATTTACATAATTTGGATTTCCATGATAAAATCTAGTGAAATGGGTATCTAACGAAATACAGCTTACAAAATAATCATATAATTTTTTCATAATATTATTCTTTGAAAATTTTTAAATCCTTATCGGCAGTTCCTATTCTTTTAAGTTTCCCATTTTCCATTTCAAAAACTTTCCACTCACCGCCGTTATGCTTGTCAACATCACGAGAATAGTATTTGTTTCCCTTTTTATAAATTTTTTGTCCATGACTATATTTACCTTTAACAGGGGTCATCCCCTTCTCTTTTGCAATTTTGTCTATTTGTTGAGATGTTTCTTTTGACTGTTGGTTTGAATACTGTGGTCTTGTATCTCCTTGGAATAATGCACCCGATAGTATAGAGATACCGATTGGCCATAATATCTCTACAAAACAATCCTTAAAAACATCTAACGCAAAAAACAATTGAAAAGGGATTGTGATTACATCACAATTAGATGTATGGTCCGTTAGTGGGATTTTTTCTTGTGTCTGATTCGTTGATGGTGCATTCGTGGTTGGTGGTGCTTTTATTACCACTTCTTCTAATTTTTGAGGATGCTTGGAATCTGTCGGCAGTTTGTCTGGAACAGTTCTCAATTCATTTATAACATTATCATATTCGTTACCATCATCATCAATCATTAATATCGGGTTGTCCGCGCAATATACATACGGACTCAGCGACGGGTATTTGTCACTCATCGGATCCACACTGAGCCAGATGCTCAAATCCGAGGAGTAATACCTTGCCCCAAAGTAGCTTAGCCCTGTTTCCGTGTCGCGCTCTTTGGCCGAAAAGGAGTGCATCAGGGAATAGGTAACAGGTAATAGGGAATAGGTGGCGGCGGAGGGCGCTGCTGTGACGGTGGGGCGATATGTGCGGGCTGTTATTATCAATTGTCAATTATCAACTTTCAATTAGGGAAAGCGGGTGCGAAGATAGGAAAAAAACATTCACTTTTGATGCTGTTTTAGGAAACTTAAATTTGAATTATACATGGAATCGTTCAAGTCATCAAACCCTTTGCTTTTAAGATGATTTATGTTACACTTGTATTTTCTAAATCTTAACAAATGCGCATCTCTCCATTTAATTATGACGATATCATCCTTTTTTACGATCAAAGGCCATTTGTGATCGTCATAACACCCTAAGTATTCTCTGAAATATATTGAATCTGTCAAGTAGATTCCATAAGAATCACCGTCAAAAACACCTCCCGAATAGATCTGATATGTTTCAACATATAGCGAATCATTAATCTGTTCTGCTCGCATGTATGTTTTCTGTTTTTTGCAAGAAGTACAGCTTGTGATTAGTATAAAAGCAAACAAAATAATATGTATTCTATTTTTTATCATTTTAACGTGCAGCATTCATTCCTTTGGTGATATATTCGAAGTCTTTCCATCTACCAGCAGATAAAATTTATAATACGGACTGTTATTCTTAACTATTCAATTCTCAATTCGGGAAGCGGAGGGCAAAGATTGGGAAAATTCCCGCTTAGCAACCGTTCTCAATTTTTGGGTACATTATACAAAAACTATTACAAAACTTATAAAGGGTCGAACAAATAGAAGATAGACTTTTTTCTTATCGATTTACTTAAATCAATGTCTATTTCTGAAATTTCTTTTCCATTGAGGGGTGAATTCATAGTTGACAAACATTCTGATACAATTGTTCCATCAAGCAAATATAATCCGTTAAATTCAGGGCATTTTTCACCACAACAATAATTTGCTCCATATAGATGCAAATAAACGCCATTCGCTCCTTTTAAGAGTTCCATGTCAAATATCGGTATTTCTTGGAACTCTTTTTCCTGACCATTAACAATAAATCGATGCTTTGGAATGGGTATTTTATGTCTTTTGGCACAAATGCCTTTGTTATAGAAAATTAATTCTTGAGAAAGAACGTATGGTTGTGAAAAGCCATAGTCTTCCCATGTTATTTCTTTTGATGTGTCTATCTCAGAATTTAAAACAACGACATTGCCTTGAGATGACAAAGTAATATTGATTGTCTGATTATCTGGAGTATTGCAACAACTACACAAATAGAATAGGAGAAAATAAAAACACCATATCTTTTTCATATATAGAAGTATTGTCACTTAAAACATCTTATCTAAACAAATGGCCTATAGGGGTTGCTATTGTAGAAAAGCCGTTTAATTCCATTGCTCTATAAGCATTAAATTTCTTCTGAAGGTCTTCAGTGTTCCAGGCTTGGAGTGAGGTCCATCGACTTTTGCAGGCGCTCACAAAAGATGTGATATCGCCACTCATTGCAGCATTATATTGTTTTGAACTAAATGTTTTAAGTAAGAACACTTTACCGTCAAAATTTCCGTCATGTCCAATATGTACTCCTAACAAATTATATATGTCTCCTATCTCTTCCCCGTTAGGATCCACCAACTTCACCGGGTTGTTCGCGCAGTAAACATACGAGCTCAGAGAGGGGTACTTGTCCGCCATCGGGTCCACGCTCAACCAGATGCTCAGGTCACTGCTGTAATATCTTGCGCCAAAATATGATAGTCCTGTTTCCACGTCGCGTTCTTTAGCCGAAAAGGCGTAATTCGCGGAGGATCGGAGTTTACAGGGACAATATGGGTTAGTTGGGATGGACATTGTTGCAAGGTCGTGACACATAGGTAAGATAATCGCTCTTATATATGTTGAAATCTAAAAATAATAAAATTATGGCAAAGAAACTTTAATCGTTCTATTCTATGGAAATAATATTTGTTAATAAACTGAATTTTTACGCTTAAAAATATATTCTTTAGGTATTGTATATGTGTCACGTATATAATTTCCATCTATCCAATATCCCCTTTCCTGTAACAATAATGTATTCCCTTTAATTATTGCTGAGTATTGTATTGTATCAAACGGATTTGTATCATAATAATAGTTTTTTTCATCACAATAAAACTTCATAAACACCAATGAATCTTGGAGAACATATTTCCCCATAGAACAAACATTATCTTCCATAGTTTGATTAATAACAATTGAATCAGGAAAAAACACATAATAATCTTGTACTGGAAAATTGTCACATAAAGAGTCCCAAGTGAATATCCAAGTGGAAAAGGTTAAAGATTTATTTTGTCCAAACGAGGACAAACAAAAACAATAGATTGTTAGCAAAAGTAACATGAAGAATTTTGTTTTTTTCATTTTTACAAGATTAAGATTGCTTTAATTTTATTGAGGACTCGCTCAATTTTTTGGGGCCAATATATTTGGGACATTATTATCTTTACGAATCAATTCAATAATAACACATTGTTTTAAGTAGAACATATCACCACAACATATTTCGTTCGTACTATGAATAGCATTTGAACCGAATAACGGATTCCTTTCTCTGTGGGGAATAATATTTTGGATGCTTGAATTGTAAAAGTCGACATCGAAATCTATAAGATATTCTTTCAAAATCTTTGCTTGCCTGGAAGTCCATGCCATACGTTTTTCAGCGTCTTCGTCTGCATCAAACAGTAAAATGTTGCATTTGAAATCTGGATGTGCCAACATGAAGATTTTAAGTTCTGTGAAATATACGATGGCCGATTCCTCTAAAAAACCAGCACCGTGAAATGGAAGTTTGTCCAATATGATTTTTGCAGAATCTTCAATCCCCTTGATATGATTAGGATATCCGATAAAGCATTGACGTTGGCCATATAATGGATTGCTTATATGGACGGCTAAGATTACGAGCAGAGGAATAATGGTTTTTCTATCTAGCATTTTGTATGGCGATTTTGTGAAAAGGACTGTCTGTCGTCGGACAAATTTGTAATGAAAATGTTGCAACACCTTTCTCACTTATATGATACCCCCAATATATGGTTACAACAGGATTGTTATTATTAGATGCATTAACAACGGAAGATGTGCAGAACATTTCGATAGATTTATTGGGGCAAGGATAACGTCTGTGACAATCTTGCAGGTTTATTCCTCCGGAATTCAGCTTGTTGGTTTGGGTGAAATAACATGATTTAGAAGGATCAGTTTGTCCACCACAATCAACGTATTCATTGAAGCAATCTGTAACATCGTCACAATTAGTTTCTGATCCAGAATGAAGGAATGCATTGGTCCAATATGTTTGGACCCATTTATATGTATTCCCATCATCTAGTGCAGGGATAAAATCAACTGATATACATACCATAGCTGATTGGGAATTGTCTAATGGCAATTCTTGTATGTTGCCTCCATAAGTGTTGAAATTCACATTTTCAAGCCTTCCTGCCCCATTTGGCAACTCATAGGTTGGACCAATATATTTATATCCATCAGGGGCTTGATCAGCATTGTGTACATCCTGTCTCCACGCAATCCCTCCGGTTTCCATATTTTCGATCCAGTCGTCACACATTCCATTCGGATCGCAAAGAATTACCGGGTTATTTCTGAAATAAGCGTATGGCGAAGTCGACGGGTACTTGTCACTCATCGGGTCCACACTCAGCCAAATACTCAAATCACTACTATAATACCTTGCGCCAAAGTAGGATAGCCCAGTTTCCACGTCGCGTTCTTTGGCCGAAAAGGCGTAAGTTAGGGTATAGGTAACAGGGAATAGGGAATAGGTGGCGGCGGAGGGCGCTGCTACGGAGGTGGGGCGATATGTGGGGACTGTTATTTTCAATTGTCAATTATGTCTTTCGTTTTGTAAAATGCTTTTGTAAATAGTCTCATAGGGCAGAAATATGATCATAACCTCTTTGTTTCCACATTTTCAAAAACGACCTAAGTAATAACTTGGCGTTGCTAGCAGGTTTCATGTGTTGGTAACTGTTTTCCCATATTCCGTTATAGTATCTGAATTCTGAGACTAACTTATCATGGTCGGCTGATTGATAAACAAACAGGTGGTAATATCTGAATGTCCTATCTGATGACAGCTCAATGACATATTTATATAATTTCCGTCCTTGGGTTTTGAATAGAATACAACAACTTATATTTCCAAAATAATCATAACAAATCCTATCTATAATAATGGAATTAGAGGAAGTTTTCCCGTTATCAACCATATATTCATAATGGAATTGTCCATTAGAATAATACTCAGTATAAATGCCATTCCATTTGCCGTTGACCACGGGGACCTGATAATACAGTTGACCGTTTGGATAATAGTGCTGCTCAAGATAATCAAAAGTACTATTGGGAAGATATATTTTCTTTATAATAGGTTCCTTTATAGCTCTATCTCTTTGTATTTTATCTGCAACTATCAAAGAATCTTGTTTTGGTGTAGAGATAATAACTTCCTGACCCATTAACGAAAAAATAAAAACAAACATTATAAAGACTAAAGATATGTTTCTTCTCATATTAATATCCTCTATTATTTCTATGATTATTTTCTGCATCAAGTGCGGCCTTCCCAGACTCATCTAATGGTTTTTTGTTGTGACCATTATACCCCTCATAGTCCAAACCATTTTTCTTTAAAAATTGAGCATATTCAGTTGCATTGGGCACTGTATAATTGACGTGTCCGAGTTCATGAGACAATGTTAAGCCGACATCAGGATCTGCATTTGGATTGAGAGATACAATAACTCCACTGATGGTTGAGATTCTATTGCTCAAATCAAATTGACAAAAGACACCGTTTTCCCTATTAATAAAAGCATTCCCAGCATCTTCTAATGTCAAATCTATAGTTATATAAACATCTATGGTTTGATTGTTTTCATCTTTTAAATTATTTGCACTATTATACAATGCGTTATTATACTTTTTAACCTCATCTATTGCAGATTCAACCTTATAATAATTGCTTTTTGCAGTTTCAAAGTCGCTTTTAGCCGCATTTAATTGTCCTTCTGCAGTTTTGTATTCTGAGGTTCCCTTTTGTAACGAATTCAATCTATTCTGAGCATTTGAGACATCATTGCGTGCTGCCTCCATCAATTCTTTATAAGGGTTAATAACCTCCTCCCCATCTGGGTCCACGCACCTTACCGGGTTGTTAGCGCAATACGTGTACGGGCTCAGCGACGGATACTTGTCACTCATCGGGTCCACGCTCAGCCAGATGGACAAATCGCTACTGTAATACCTTGCGCCAAAATAGCTTAGTCCGGTTTCCACGTCGCGTTCTTTTGCCGAAAAGGCGTAAATCTCTACCAAATGGAAAAATGTTGTGGAAGATGTGAGCGTAAGACCTTGATTCATACCTGTTTGTTTT
>JAKSMC010000060.1 GCA_024400835.1 Bacteroidales bacterium | reverse complement strand
GAAGGTATCGGCTTGTTCCGTATCGAACACATGTTCTACGGCAAGAACGGTGCTAAACCGCTCGAAAAACTCCGTAATATGATTCTCTGCAGCACCAAGGAAGACCGCGTCGCTTGTCTGAACGACCTCGAAGCCGACATCCGCGAAGCTGCTAAGGGAACCTTGAAGGTTTTGGACGGCAAACCGCTGACATTCCGTTTGATGGATCCTCCATTGCATGAATTCGTTCCTCAAACTGAAGAAAAACAACGCGAAAAGGCTGCCGAAAGAGGCATGACCTACGAAGAAATCAAGAAGAAAATCGACGCATTGCACGAAGTTAACCCGATGATGGGCCTCCGTGGCGCTCGTCTGGGTATCGTTTATCCGGAAATCTCCGAAACCCAATTCCGCGCTTTGTTCCAAGCAACTGCTGAGTTGATGAACGAAGGTTTCGACCCGCATTTGGAAATCATGGTTCCGCTGACCATCGATGTTAAGGAATTGAAACATCAGAAAGCTATCGCTGACCGCGTACAGGCTGAAATCGAAGCTAAGTTCGGTGTTAAGATCAGCTACCTCTATGGTACGATGATTGAAATCCCGCGCGCTACTTTGATGGCTGCTGAAATCGCTGAAGTGGCTCAATTCTTCTCCTTCGGTACCAACGACCTGACCCAGATGACTCTCGGCTTCTCCCGTGACGATGTGAACGAAATCATCCACACCTACATCGATGAAAAGATTATCGCTGCCGATCCGTTCAAGACTCTGGATCAAGCTGGTGTTGGCCAATTGGTTCGCAGAGGTGTTGAAGGCGGTCGCTCTGTCAACGCCAAGTTGAAAGTCGGTGTTTGCGGCGAACACGGTGGTGATCCTGCATCTGTAGAATTCTTCTACAAGACAGGTATGACCTACGTATCCTGCTCACCGTTCCGCGTTCCTGTTGCTCGCCTCGCTGCAGCTCAGGCCGCTATCAAAAACGCTTAATCTATTATACACTATAATATAATAGTCGAACAGCCCGTCCGTGAGGATGGGCTGTTTTTTTTCTCTTTCATTTTCTTTTTCTTTTTCAATACTTCTAACCTTATCTTTCCCACGAATTAGCACGAATGCGCACGAATTATGTATTGAATAATCTTCATTCGTGGTAATTGGTGAAAATTCGTGGGTCGTTGTTTCCCCGCCTACGGCGTGGTTTCCATTCATTAAAATTAATTTTAATAATTTTATTTATTTTAATGTGTGAATTAGAAGCGTCAGCGACCAACGCGGCGGACACGATGAATCGCGTCCCTACGGAGGCTGGGAAATCTTATGGCAAATTGAAGTCCTCCTTTCGATTTTCTCCGAAATTCGCCCTCTCAAATGTTTCCTGGAAAGAAAATGCCAAAAATGAAAATATGCATATTCCCTATACTAAGTTGCAAAAATGACATCTTTTTCTGCAATTTTTCAACAATTTGCAACACAGCATTTTACACTTGACATCATCTTCTTATTGTGGTATCTTTGGCGACAGAAATTTAAAACATAACACTATGGAAGAATTAGAAAATGTAGAATCAAAAATCATCACACTTCGAAACCAACAGGTTATTCTCGATTGTGATGTCGCCGAATTGTACGGTGTGCAAACAAGAGACATTAACAAAGCTGTAAAAAACAATCCTGAGAAATTTCCCAAAGGATATATCTTTCGATTGGAGCCTCTGGAGAAAGCAGAGGTGGTGGAAAATTTCCACCACCTCGAGAAGATACGGTTTTCACCTCAATTGCCGAAAGCATTCACGGAAAAAGGCTTGTATATGCTGGCCACCATTTTGAAAAGTCCTCAGGCCGTGCAAACCACCATAGCCATTGTGGAGGCGTATGCCAAACTCCGTGAACTGGCTCGTGTGGTGGTGGAGATTCCGCAAGCGGAAGAAGACGGACCACAACAGAAGACCCTGCTGAAACGTAGCGGACAGTTGGTGTCTGAAATATTGGACAGCACACTGCCCAAACAATCGGAGGAAACCTCTTTTGAACTCAATCTCGCGATGGTGAAATTCAAGCACTCGGTTAAACGAGAACACGACGACGAAGTGGCTGCCCTGAAAAAAGAGTTAGAAGTATTGAAAAAGAAAATGGAAGAGAAATAGATGCGCCTACGGCGCACACATCCATCACTTCTTCACCACCTTGCCTTCCCATTCTCCCATCTCGCCGCTTGCGGTGATGATGTAGGTACCGGCGGACAGGGCGCTGAAGTCCAGTTCTGTGCGGGTGCCGCTCACGGCGCGTTGCAAGACCACTTTCCCCGTGAGGTCAGTGACCGTGACGCGCTCCATTGTGAAGTTGCTGGTGACGTCTCCCAAATAAATCTCGTCATCCTCAAGGGGCATCATTACTTCCACCGTCACCTTGTCTGTGGTGGGATTGGGGTACGCGCGCACCACCGCACGACTGAGACTTCCACGGTCCGCGATGCCCGTGGTGTCTTCTGGGTAAGGCTCTAAAATAGACGGGTCGTGACGAAGGGCGAACACGGCACTGGATTGTGAAGATGGGCAAGTTACCAAAATATTATTTCCAAACTGTACTGGCCCTATGGCTGTTACGCTGGTAAAAAGGTAACCGTTTTCATTCACAATCAGCTTACCATCCTGCATTTTGTCACCAATCATGGTGTCAGCTTTGATAAAAGAGCCATCCCCTCCCCACTGTATCAATATTCTTCCTTGACCAGCCAAATTATAAGGGCCAACTCCAAAAACCTTGTTGTTTATACAGAAGGGTTGTCTGTCCGTCCCAGAAGTCACCATTGGTACTACTCCTTGGTTGACGTATCTACCGTCATATTTGTTATATCTGACAAAAAAACCAATATGGTCAGAGTCTTCCTGATAATACAGAAGTGGCGAGTCCTCCCCGTCAAAGTATAATAGGGAGTTATTAGAGACGGTATATCCACCGTCACCTAAAACGAAAACAGAATTTCCCATAACACAACTCCTTCCCCAGCGGGCCATAGGGCGAAGATTCGGATTGTTACCGCATCTTGATGAAAGTTGGTTGCACCACTGGACATTGCCGGATGTGTTGTACTTTACTATGAAATTAAGCCTGTTCGCAGAAGAAATATCATGCATGGTTTGGACATGTGAACTGTCCCACCATATATGTACAGGGTATTGGTTCAATTCCCCTCCCAGACCTGGCAAAGACTGGAATAATCGGATAAAGCCCGTTACATACATGTTATCATTGTCATCAAAAGACAAGCCCTCTAAATGGGGCTCGAACTGATACTTGACATAATCTCCCGGTTGTTGTCCGCTATACGGTGCTATTCCTTCGGTTTCAGCAACAAGTGGCTTCGCAAATTCCAACTCCCAATTGGACGAGAATTTATATAAAATGAAATTGTATATGTACCACGAAGCATTCGCACTGCCGGGAAAATATTGGTTGTATGTTTTGTTTGAATCTTCATCAACGACTATTGTGTAGGGTTGGTTTTCGTTTCCTGCGTACTGTATGGGAGTATATACGTACACGTTCCCGTCATCTCCTATGTGTATAGGGCTAATATCATTCATACACAAATACGTATTTTTTCTGATGGAATCTGATCCATTTACAATCTTTTCTCTTGAATACGCCACCACAAAATGGTCTTCTAACAGATTGCCGTCCAAATCCATTTGGGCAAAGAACGTCCACCTGCTGTATGCTTTAAACGGTAATACTTGTTGTTCCATAGGAATGTTGTTGATTTGATTTCTAAAAACAAGTGTGTCCAAATAATACAGCCAGTCATTAGGAGAGCTTCCATAAAAGCCGCAATTTCCCGCAATAGTGATTTTGTCGTTTCGAACCTCCATCCACAAGGGGAAAGCCATTTCGGTACTGCTTTTCACCACCTTATACCACAACATATTTCCAGATGTATCAAATTTGGTTAACAAAATAGCCCGCTCATCGTCAGAGAGTACTTGGGGGTGGTTATCATAATGGAATAGTTCTCCATCAAAAACAGCATGTCCTCCCATTGAGCCATAGACATAGATATTGCCATCATCGTCAAAGGCTGTGTTGATGATTTTATTGTAATAGTTGCTTGCCGATTCATCACCGCCGCTCCAATAGTGCGCCCACTTCCACTCTCCCTGGGCGGAGGCGGGAATCTGGAGGAGAAGTAGGAATAACGTGAAAATAAGGGTAAAGTGCTTTTTCA
>JAKSMC010000006.1 GCA_024400835.1 Bacteroidales bacterium | reverse complement strand
ATCGTTATGTTATTCATTTTTAATAAATTATATTATATCGAACTCACGTTAATTAGTGAAAATTTGTGGGTGGTTATTTTCCCACGAATTAGCACGAATCATATTGAGATTCCGCTTCGACCTCCTACCGTCGGTCTTGCGGAATGGTGCGCGCGCATTGTGGGAGCGGGGGACATAATGGGCGGCGGCACCACGAGTGTGACAACATCTCTATGCGTGCGCCGCCGTCCATCTGTTTTTTTCCCTGAGCGGTCCTCCCACCATTCCGCAAGGCTGCGCAGCAGTCGAAGCGGAATCTCCAACGTTAACCACGTCACCCAGTGACCGAAGAGAGCGCAGCGGAATCCCATTGTAAATTGCGCGACGTCATTCGGTAGCGCACCACGGCTGACGCGATGAATCGCGTCCCTACAACCGCCTCCGATTTACGTCGCCACCCACCTAAACCCTGAACCCTATACCCTGAACCCTCATCACTTCTTCACCACGAATTTGCAGTCGCTGATGCCGGCCTTGGTTTCTACGTGCGCGATGTAGGTGCCGGCGGACAGGTTGCTGACGTTGAGGGTGCAGCGGGTGTCATCCACGGGTAGGATGCCTACGATGGTACCCTGCATGTCGGCTATACAGACGGACTTTATCGGGAACGTATCCTCGCTCTCGATGGTGATTTTGTCCGTTGCGGGATTAGGCCACAAACGCACATCGACCTTGACACTATGCTCCGCAATGCCTGTGGTGTCTTCCGGCAACGGCTCCGCAAGACTTGGGTCGTAATAGTAGGCAATGACGGCGCTGGAGTGGCCTGACGGACAGTTTAGAAAGATATTATCACCAAACGAAATTGGACCTGTCGCTTGCAACAACACTGCAAGATGCGTATCATCCTTTTTCTGGATGCCGTATGAATTGTACGTTACAATTGAATTGTCTGATATTTTTTCGTTTTCGATAAAAGTCCCATCATTTCGCCATGTAGTAAGAAAAAGTTTTTTTTGAGAATTGTGCCAGGTCATGGCCAACACCCTGTCGTTCATAATTGCCGGTTTCCTGGTAATGGATAGTTCTTGGGTCGGCTCAATGCCGTGACTCTGGTACTCTCCCGTTGTAGCATTGTACCTTACAAAAAAACAGAGGTTGGTTAACGCATCGGGATATTGAACAAGTGTTTGTTGAGGGCTGTCAAAGTATATATGCCCGCCAGTAGAGCATCCGCACCTACCTAATACGTATATTGAATTGTCGTCAAACGTGCTTTTCCAAAAATCCACTCTCGCTAAATCCGTTGCGCCGTTTTGGACCAACGTATGAGCTCGGTTGTTCCATAGTTGTTCTCCCATAGGATTGTATTTTAGTATGAAATTGCACTCATGGGCGGATGAGATGTCGTCCATGGTTGTGTAATGAGTATCATCCCACCAGATATGGACGGGATAGTCGTTTAATTCTCCTCCATATCCATAAAAGCCTTGCCCCAATGTGATTCTCCCCGTTAAATACATGTTATCATCGTCATCAAACGTCATTCCGTGAAAATATGGCAAGATGTAATCCCTAAGCGTATCAGATGTTCCTTCTATTTCTGTTATAATTGGGGCAATGCCATCTGCGTGGTCAACCAGCAGTTTCGCAAAATCCAATTCCCAGTTCGGTGAGAATTTGAACATGATGAAATTCCAAATGTTTTGGTAAATAGAGGTGCTGCCCGGAAAATAAAGCTGATAGGTCTTATTGGTGTCTCCATCCACAATGATGGTGTAAGGATATTCCTCTTTATCATTATAGTCAATAGTTGTAAACACACAGATACTCCCATCATTACATATATGAACCGGAGATATGCCATTCTCACATAGATAATCTTTAAACTTGATTGTGTCCATCCCATTAAAAAAATGCTGTCTTGTAATTGCCTCTACAAAATGGTCTTCTATCAGATTCCCGTCCAAATCCAGCTGGGCGAAAAACGTCCATCGGTGATATGGCTTGAATGGAAGATGCTGTTGTTCTTCAGGAATACTGTCGCATTGATATTTATACACCAGGGTATCCATGTAATAGAGCCACGAATTTTGCTGGTAACCGTACATGCTGCTGTTTCCAGCCACATAGACTTTGTCATTTCGGACTTCCATCCATAGAGGATAGCAGGTTTCACTACTGTTTTTCACCACCTTATGCCACAGCATATTGCCCAAAGTGTCGAATTTGGCCAGCATAATAGTAAACTCGTTTCTACTGAGTACCGAGCCTGCTTGGGTGAATTGGAAAGTCATTCCGTCAATGGTCGGATTTCCGCCCATAGTGCCATAGACATAAATGTTCCCTTCCTCATCGAAGGCGGTGTTTGTAATTTCGTTGTAGTAAGCACCGTAGGAGCCGTCACCGCCGCTCCAGTAGTGCGCCCACTTCCACTCGCCCTGGGCGGAGGCGGGAATCTGGAGGAGAAGCAGGAATAACGTGAAAATAAGGGTAAAGTGTTTTTTCATAATATTAAAATTTAAAGTTAATAATCAAAGGGTGATACGGCTATATGGCAATGTGTCAATGAGTTCAGTATTTGGAAGGTTATGTGTTAAGTCTTTGCAGTTGCGAGGCAGATGCCAATGTTCCTTTATGTGAAGACGAAATAAGTGGTGTTATTGTTGCACTATAATATGCATTTTTTTGATTTTTTTTTTTTTTTTTTTTTTTTTTTATATATATATATACAATTGAAAACCAATCCGTTATCACACTTGCTTTTCCCACGAATTAGCACGAATGGACACGAATTATGTATTGGATAATCTTCATTCGTGATAATTAGTGAAAATTCGTGGGTGGTTATTTTCCCACGAATTAGCACGAATGCGCACAAATTATATTGATAGCTATGCCTTTTGTGATCAATAATATAGCCCATATGCCAATAGATTAGGCGTATGGGCTATGAATTTTGGTGCAAATTATAAAAGAACGGTGGTCCCGTAGTTGGAACCACCGTTCTAGATAGTAGGTTATTTCTTAACCAATCGTTTGGTGACGATACCGTTTTCGGTCGTGATGCGGACGAAGTAGATGCCGTCGGCTAACTTCGTAACATCAAGGGTCGTGTAGGTGTCGTTGACGTTGAACTGGCTGATCAGCTTGCCGTAAACGTCGTAAATGGAGATGCTTTCCATCATAGTTTCGGAACATTCAACCTTGACCTCACCGTTTGTCGGGTTCGGGAACAGGCTGATACTGTGACTGAGGTCGAAGTCTTCCAAACCGACGTTGGTGGTTTGTACCGTGATGCGGTTGGAAGGATCACTGGTCAAGCCGTTGGAACAGTTGGCCAGCACTTCGATTTCATAGCTGGTCAAGCCTTCGAGACCGGTGATGGTGTACTGCGTTGCAGTGGCCGTGAAGGATGTCCAGTTGGCGGTTCCTTGCTTTCTGAAGTTCACAGTCCAGTTGTCCACGTCGGTGCTGGCCTGATCCCAGGCAATGCTGATTTCGTGGTTCTGGATGTCTGTCTGATGGAGGTTCGTAGGAGCGTCACAGGTTTCCACACCTTCTTCCAAGGTCTGGAAAGGAATCGGCAGAGACCATTCGGAAGCATTGCCAGTACCGCAAACAGCTTGAACGCGTACGAAATACTGGGTGTTGGCGGTCAGGTTGTCAAGTGTGTAGGTCGGGTTTCCGGTGACGGAGATGCTCGGGTTCCAGTTGAGGCCGGCTGCAGTCTTGTATTCCAAGTTCCAAGCAGTTTCCGTACCACCTGCAGTCCAAGAGATGACGGCGGAGGTCTGTGACACGTTGGAAGCGACAAGGTCGGTAGGTACATCGCAAGGCTCTTGCGGGCCAGGACCGGAATAGTAGTCAATAACAATGTCATCAACCCAGAAGTTGCAACTTTCGGAGTAGCCGGAAGGAACGCCAATGTAGATGAAACCGGTAGCGTTGCTGTAGCTGTTGAAAGGAATGACAACTTGTTTCCAGTCGGAAGTCAAGGTGTCGAGGGATGCGATGATGGTGAGGTTGCTGATGCTGTTGAAGTCTTGGCTGATGGCGATGTTCAACGGGTGCATGGAGCCACTGCTCTTCTTTGCCATAAAGGTGATGGCCAGATCTTGGATGTTTGTGGCATCCAACAGAGGAAGACGAATGTAACCGTAGTATGAGTCGCCATAGTTTGTACCTATCTTTAATGACTTACTACCGGAGTAAGCGTAAGTACCGTAGGTGTAAGCATAACCTGTGATGTTGGAAGATTCGAATTTCTGCCAGCAGTCAGGTGCTGCCCAGTCAGACCAGGAGTCGAAGTTCTCGGAGAAAGGAATACTGAATGCGCCGCAAGGAGTGCTGATCGTCAATACGTTACTCCAGTTGCTGACATCTGTGCCGCCACAGTCTGCCTGCACGTAAATGTCGTAAGTGGTTGAGGCGGTGAGGCCTGTCAACGTGAACGGATTGGTGCTGGCTGTGACTATTGTACCTGTTCCATGAGTGAAACCTGTCGGACCATATTCGATGTTCCATTGGTTAGGAGAACCGATCTGTGTCCAAGCCAAATCTACGGAAGTGGTTGTTTGGTTGCTTGCTGTAAGGTTTGTCGGAGTAGGACAAGTCGGAGGCGTACAACTTACAGTAGTGGTATATAATGTGTAACCATCACTGTAGGAATTGCCGCTTGCACCTGCGAAGAGTTGCGTTCCATACGGGTCTGTGATTTCGAAAGATGTCTCTGTGGGGTAGCTGCCGAGATGCCAACGGAAACTCGTTGAACTGTTGTTGCAGAGGAATACGCTTGCAGTTCCAGTGGAACCGGAAGACAAGGTGACAGAGGTTACCAGGATGTCGTTGGAGTAGATGTCTATGGCGTTGCCATTCCAACCGTCACCATAGGTGTCGTGCATAGTGATGGTGTATTCACATTGGTCAGTCGGATCGCAGATGGTGGTGTTGAAAGAGTGAACATCGCTCCATTGGCTGAAGTCGCCATTGCCACAGTCGGCTTGTACATATACGTCATAGCTTGTTGAGCTGGTAAGACCTGTAATCGTAGCAGGAGAGCTTACGCCTAAAATCGATGTGCCGGCACCAGTGCCCGGTACGAAGCCGGCAGGACCATATTCGATGTTCCAGGAGGAAGCATTGCCAACTTGAGTCCAAGAGATGTCAGCAGATGTCATAGTGACGTTGCTGCTGGTCACATCGGTCGGCTTCCAGCAAGACGGTATGTAGTCAATCGTCAGGTCGTCAATGTAGAATCCGCAGCTGGTGGCATTGGAAACACGGAATGCAATGTGGTTGGCGGTGCCGGAATAGTTGTTGAAGAATACGTTTTGTTCTGCATATTGATAAGTGCTGTAGGCAGTCAAATCAATGGTGTCGATAGGAACGAAGGTGTTCTCCTGAGTCGGATCACTCATCACACCAACTTCCAACATGCCGACGGTGCCGGACTTGCAAGCCCAGAAGTTGACCATAAGGTCGCTCAAACTGATTGTTTGGTCGAGAGCCGGCGTGATGGCGATGTTGAAGCAGTTCGGTGTCCAGTGGAAATCCAAGAAATGAGTGCCGTTGTGGGCATAGGTGTTGCTTGGAATATACACGTAATGGGTAGGATCGGAAGCATAACGGCTCCAACAATTAATATAATCTTGTTGTGAAGAAGATGTATAGAGGCCGCTTTCAAATGTTTCAACGTATGGAAGGACAGAGATAGGACCGCATTCGGTGGTGAAGGAGGCAGGACCTGCCCACTCACTGGATTCAGCTGCGCTACATACTGAACGTACATATATTTCGTATGAGGTGTTGGCATTTAGACCTGTAAGCGTGAACGGATTGGTGTTTGCGGAAACAATAGTGCCGGTGCCAGCAGCGTGGCCGATAGGACCATATTCAACTTCCCATGCGGTAGCAGCGCCGGTTTCCGTCCAGGTGATGTCGGCAGAGTTTTGTGTGATGTTGGAAGCAGTGATGGATGTTCCCAATGGACGAGGACAAGCCGGGATGTAGTCCAGGATGATGTCGTCTACACGTATGTTGTCGCTGCCATTTCCGTTAGAGACGCGGAATGCGATGTATTGTCCGTTGTCGGTGTAGTTGCTCAATGGATATTCGATGAGTTGCCAATCAACGACATTGAAGGTGTCTAAGGAGACGAATGTCGAAGGATCGTCCTTGTCGGTCATTACACCAACTTCGAAGACTGCAGGGCTGGTAGAACTGGTCTTTCTCAAATAGAAGGAGACTTGGAGGTCGCTAATATTGAAGGAAGCGTCCAATTCGGGGAGGATGGCGAGGGTGTAAGCGTTGGGTTCGTCATTGAACTTCAAGCAGTAGTTGCCACTGTGAGCTGCAGTGGTGGAATATACGTAAACCGGAACGCTTGTTGAGGATGCGTAGGAACTCCAGCAATAGATGTATTGGCTTTCACCGCTGCCGTAATGGAATGCGGTGTTGTCGAAATTCGTGCTGTAAGGAAGAACTGTGATAACATCGCAATCCGTGCGAGCGTCAATATAGGTCCAGTAGCTGTATTCGCCACTGCCGCAATCAGATCTCATACGGATGTTGTAAATGGAATTGCCGACAAGGTTGTCGATGATGGCGCTGCCGTTAGTCGGTGTGGCTGCCGTTGTCCATGTCGTGTCGGATTCGAGCTTGTATTCCAGTTCCCAAGCAGATTCTTGATAGCCGGGTACCCAGTTGATTTCAATAGTGCTGTTGCTGATTGCTCCCAAAGCAAGGTGCGGAGCTACACACGTGGTCGTGGTGTCGCATTCGCCACCGAAGATGACGTTGTTACGATAGTCAACGGCTGTGCCGCCATACGTGGAAGCACTTGCAGGATCATAGTTGGTGACATCGTTATAAACGTAACGGCTGTGATAGTTGCCGGGAGTATGGGTGTTGTAATTATAAGAGGATACGTATGAACCGGTGTTGTCATCGATGATAAGCATCAGGTTGCTGCTGCCATCATAGTTGAATACGGTGTCGAAAGGAATGGTGAACCAATCGCCTGTGATAGTGACAGAACCTTCGAAGACTTTTACGGCTGTAGCATCTATGTTGATGAAGCTTTCAACACTGGTCTCAGTCGTCGGCATCAGGTAGATAGCCCACGTTCTTGTCGTATTGGCTGTGGATGTTGCGCATTGGAAGGAAATGGAATGGAAGGTGTTCGCATTGCCTAATTCTGATGATTTGAATATCTGCTCTGTCAAAGAGTATTTGTAATAAATGTAAGAAGGCAGATATTGTGCCGTAGTTGTGCTTTCGCCAATGGCGATGTCTCCACCGATAAGACATTCGGTGTTGAAGCTTTCAGTCACCCAATCTCCAGTCGAACCATCATCACAATGAGACATGACGCGAACGTCGTAGGAGGATGACGGGTTGAGACCGCCTAACAGATAGGATGTTGTTGTGATGTTGCCGATAGTCGTCCAGTTCTCTTGGCCAGCTTCAGAATATTCCAATGTGTATTCTACGGCTGTTCCCAGCGGTCCGTTGGTCCAATTGATGACAGCAGAGGAGCCGGTGATGTCAGAGACTTCGATGCTGCTGACAGGAGAACAATACGGAGCGACATCTATGGTGAGGTCGTCTAAGAGGAAGCCTGCGCTGTTGCCGTTGGAAGCGCGGAATGCGATGTGGTGACCGGCTCCTGTGTAGTTGGAGAATCCGATGGTGATTTCCGTGTAGGTTCCGTAGTTGGGCAGGTCAACAGTGTCAACAACTTCAAATGTGCTGTAGTCGTTGGGGTTGGTCATCACACCAACTTCCAAAACGGTAGTGAGGTTGTTTGTACGTTTCAGCCAGAAGTTGGCCATCAATGTGGAGATATCGAAGGTGGCATCAAGTTCCGGCATAATAGCGAGAACGAAACAATCTGGTGTGTAGTGGAAGTCCAAATAGTTGTTTCCGCTGTGGGCATTGGAAGAACCAACACCGATGTATGCGTAGTGAGAACTATTGGATGCATAACGATTCCAGCAAGTGATGTACTTATCTTGGTTGGTTTGATATACGCCGGTCTCGAAGTCTTCAAAGACAGGAAGAGATGTGATGGCGCCGCATTCTGTACGGAATGAGCCTGTCGTCCATTCACTGTATTCGTTGCTGCACTCGGATCTCAAGCGGACATCGTATTCTGTGTTGGCATTCAAACCGCTGATGGTCTCGTCCATTGAGGAAACAGAACCCATAGAGGTCCAGTCGGTGTCTTCGCTTTCCTTATATTCCAATTCCCAAGAGGTTTCCTGATAACCAGCAACCCAAATGACGTTTGCGGATGAATTGGTGACATTGGAGAAGGTCATGTTCGGAGCAACACAGGTGACTGAATAGTCGCATTCGCCACCGAAGATCACATTGTTACGATAGCTGGTTGAGCTGCCGCCGGAGAGGTTGGTGGGATCGTAGTTGGTACCGTCGTTGGACAGGTAATAGCTGTTCCCGTTAGGATTGCTGTGGCAGTAATAGTAGTTGGATGTAACCCAGGAACCTGTGTTGTCGTCCACGATGAGCATCAGGTTGGTGGTGCCGTCGTACACAAATGCGGAGTCGAAATTGATGGTGAACCAACCGGAACTGATAGAAGCTGTGCCGCTGAACACCTTCACTGCGGAGTTGTCAATGTTTACCAGGCCGGAAAGCGATGTGAGCGTGGTCGGCATCAGGTAGATGTCCCAACTACGGGAAGTGGCATTCGCGTTCTGGCAGTTGAAGGAGATGGAGCTGAAAGTGTTGGAACCACCTAATTCGCTGGCGGTGAAAAGCTGTTCGCTAATAGCGTAGTTGTAATAGTTGGAAACCGGAATGGAAGAGTATGTGGTAGTGCCGTCGCCGATGTCAACATTGCCGCCGGAAAGACATACGGTTCTGAAATCACCTGTGAGCCAAGCACTGTTGGAACCATCGTCGCAGTTGGTTCTGACGCGGATGTCGTAGTTGGTGGCTGGCAATAAACCGCCTAACATATAGGTAGGAGTGCTGATGCTGGAAACTGTGACCCAGTTTTCTTGACCTGCTTCAGAATATTCAAGTGTGTAGTCTGTCGGTGTGCCAACATAGCCCGGCGTCCAAGCTACGTGAACGGAAGATCCTGTGATTTGGTCAACGACGAGGTTCTCGGGTGCTGCGCAGCTGGGGGCGAAATCGAAGGTTACGTCGTCAATGTATAAACTGCCGCTGCCAAGCCATTTGAAGGCGATGTTGTTGCCGCCGTTCGCATAGTTGCTGAAGTAGGCTGTCTTGTTGACCCATACGTTGGTGGCATCAAAGTTGATGACCTGTGTCGTTTGGAAACTGTTGGGGTCATTGGGATCGGTAAGAACACCAATGGAAAGGCCGCCGTCAGTGGTGCTGGAACGTACGTTGAAATTTACCTGCAACGCGTTGATAGGGTAGGTGAATGTGTCAATGATGGCCGGAGCAACTAACATCGTATAATAGCCGGAGTATGAGTAAAGATAAACACTTCTGTTGCCGGAAGCTCCTTGGCTGGTGGAAAGTTGCGGGTATGAACTGCTGTATGTGGAACTTCCACCCCAACATTCGGGCATTGTCGTGTAGAACTCAAAGTCCTCGGTTGTCGGAATCGTGAAAATACCGCAGCTGTCAGCATAGTAAATGTCTATGCTGTGGGTTTGGTCAATGCTGTAGAAGGTGTATTGGTTGATGATTCCGTAAGATGCACCGTCAATCATCACGTCTGTGATGTGATAGCGGTCATTGCCATAGAAGTTGTAATGAGCGGAATCACCTTGGATGGAATGGAACACGCCGTTTTCACCCCAAGGTGTGACGAGTGAAGACAGGGTAATAGGACTTCCATCGGTCAGATACTGGGTGACGGTGATGTCGTATCTGTTGTCGAAATAGATTTTAACATCTGCCAAAGTGCCCTGCGGGTCGATGGTGTAGGTTACGGTAGAACCATCTGTAGGGTCGTCCAAACGAAGAACGTTGCCGTTCATTGTGATTTTGGAAATGTGCCAGTTGACGTCTGGAGTGATGGTGAGATCTACGGTCTGTGTGCTGCCGCAAGGAACCGTGGCGGCGGAAGGTGATACAATACCGTGAACTTGGTTGTCGGAGGATGGCATAACCGTGATGGTGATGTCGGCCTGAGGATGTACTGTGACGGTGATGGTGTCGGTGACTACTGTGCCGTCGGAAGCAAAGCCGGTGACGTAGTAGTCAGTGGTGGTGGTGGGGCTGACGGTGATGGAGGCTGTGTAGCTGCCTGTGCTCCATTCGTAAGAATCATAACCGTAAGCGGTAATCGTGGTGGACTCACCGTAGCAGATGTCCAATTCGCCTTCCACGGGCACACCGCAGTTGATGAAGTCAAGGATGGGGTAGCCGTTGTTGAGAGCGCAGTCCATCTTGAAGGCAGAGCCGAGGTCGTTAATGATGTCCTGGGATTGCATATAGGCATCCGTTACCACTGTGCCCGTTCGGGCATCTGAGTTGCTGGATTCGTTGATGTTGGCGTAGCAGTTGGTTACAGTGCCGCTGTAACCGCAAATGCTGCCGTAGTTGGAGTTCGTGTGGTTGAGTGTTCCAGCAAAATAGCAGTTGGTGTAGTTCGCACGTTGGGCATTGCCGCCCAAACCGCCTACGTAGTTACCTTTGATGTGGCCGGTAACACCGCAGTTTTCAATATAGACTTGGGAGTTGGAGGGCCAGGTGGCGCCTATCAAACCGCCCACGTTGTTGCCGTTGCCACCCTCAACGCGGGTGTTGACAGCCAAACAGTATTTGAGGTATGCAGCACCGGAATTGCCGTCATCCATAAACCCGATGAATGAGCCGGCCATACCGCGAGCCTTTACAACAGGGTTGATGAGCACGAGGGAGTCAACAATGCCCGGAATCTTGACGGCTCCGAACAAACCACCCTGGAAGTAGCTGGAATGGTCACAGAACATGTTGTAGATCTTGTGGCCGTGGCCGTGGAAGGTCCCTTCGAAGTAGTGCTCGCTGCCCATCGTTTCTCCGCTGGCAGTGGCGTGACCTCCAATCATCGTCCAGTTGTTGGTGGAGTCACCCGTCATGTTGAGCCATACGTCGGCTGTCAAGTTGACGGTCTTACCGTTGAAGTTGGATGTTCCGTTGTTTACCAATTGGGCAAAGCCCGCCAATTGTTCGGGCGTCGAAATGTCAAACGAGCTCTGGCTCGCATTGTACCAGCTGATGTCTGCCGAGCCGTCCCAGATGGTTTGGGCCTGCACTACTATCGGTAGTAGTCCTAATCCGATGGACATCATTAGTGCAATTAAGACTGTGTAAATCTTTTGCATAGATTTGTTAGTCGGACTTCTTAGTTATAAATTTTGCGAACAGACGATTGGCATGTGCGAAGTCCTGAACACAAGATTTCGTCTGCACACTTCAATGAATTGCTATCTTATGATAGTTATAGAGCCATTATATTTGGTCTCTTTGTAATGTCCTTTATAATAGAATGTATAGTAATATACGCCGTCGGGCAGGTCCTCTCCGGTGAATGGGTTGTCACCTAAGAAGCTTTCTCCGTTTTTGTTGTAGGTGTTGTAGTTTTTCGCGCGGAATACCTGTTTGCCCCAGCGATCGTAGATGAGGAGCTCGTTGGTTCTGTATTCGTCGGGATCCTCGTAGTTGATGTTCGGATTCAGATTGCCGATGAAGAAGGCGTCATTCAGTCCGTCACCGTTTGGCGTGATTACGTTGGGGAACACCAAGTCGGCCTCCACGATGACGATGTGGCTGATCTCGGTCCCGCATCCGTATTCGCTGTTGACGGACAGGGTCACGATGTAGTCGTCCCAGGAGGTGTATGTGTGCGTCGGATTCAGATCTGCAGTTTCCTCCTCTCCGTCACCGAAATTCCAGACGAATCCCATGCTGCCGTCGTCGAAGATTCCTTCTTGGAAGTAGGATGTGAAGTGTGCTTCACCACCGTTGTCGGAAAGCGAGACGATGGAAGGCTCGATGGAGAAATCGATTTCCGGCTGCACGTAAACGTGGATGAAGTCGTACTTGGTCAGGGAGTCCACGCACCCGTGATCGGAAACGGCCCGCAACTCTACGGTGTATGTGCCGGCAGTCTCGGCGTTGAATTGCGGATCCTGCTCAATAGACTGATAGACCAGCACACCTTCTTGGTTCCAGATGCTCCACAGGTATTGGACGCTGTCGCCCTCTGACTGAGTGAGGTTGTTGAAAGGGACCATTAGGGGCGCGCACCCGCTCACGGGGTCCGCCTCGAAATCCACTGTGGGCTGTGCGTGATAGATGACTCGTATGGTGTCTGAATTTTCGCAGACGGCACTGGTGCCCTGCTGTAAGAATACGTTAAGAATGTACTCGCCTTCCGCAACAACGAGGATGTTGTCGGTGGTGTCTCCGGTGTTCCAAAGCAATTGCGCTGCTGCGTGGGGATAGTTGGCGTTCAGTTCGACGATCTCTCCGTGGCAGAGCTCTATGTCCGGTCCCAAGTCTGGCTTGGGGGCCTGGACAATCTGCAGGTAGATGCTGTCATATACCCAGGTGTTCTCACAACCCACAATGCTGTGTCCGAGAACATAGTACAGTCCGGCATCGTCTGGCCCGAAGTCGCTGATGACAAAGGGCTCGTGGCGAAGAGTGTCTCCGCCGGCAGATTGGGGTCGGACGAGCCATACGGTGTCAATGTCTCGCAGGTGGTAGTTGAAGACGATGCTGTCGTGTGCGCAGTAGGTGTCGTTCATGGTGATGTCCAAGGTGCCGTTGGAGTTGTAGGCACTGAAGTATCCCAGGGAAGAGGACATTCCGCTGTAGTAGTCCAGGATGCCTAAGTGGAAGACTCCCTGGTCGTTGGAGATCTTCATGACGGACTGCGTGGGGATTGATCCGGAGAAGTCCTTGTATGCGTAAGACCAGGTGGGGTCGTAGGGTAGCATGGTGAAGTCGGCGGCAGTGAGCATCGAAGTGGAGCTGTTGATGGTGAAGTGTCCGATGTCAGCCGTGTGCACGATGACGGACAGCTTCATGTTGGTGGAGTAAGAGGGTCTGGCGTAGGCGATTTCAGAAGATCCTGTGCAGCCCAGTGCGGGGAGGACGGTGCCTCCGCATTCCCCGTCGGAGCCCGTGAGCTGGAAGACGAAGATGGGCTTGTCGGAGGTGACCATAGTCGCTATTGTCGGTGATTGGCTGAGCATGTAGTTGAACGATTGCCCAACATTGAGCACGGCTGCGGGCGTGCTGCTGCCGTTGATGTAGATGCTGGTGCCGTTTTGCGTGGGGGAGACGGTCAGCCCCTCGAAGGCCCTGTTGTTGCTCAGTGCGATGAACATCTGCCCGGCGTATTCTACGGGGACGATCTGCTCGCCGACCAGGTCCTGTCCGGAATATCCGGGGAAAGAGTTGCTTTCTGCGGAGTCGTCCGAGGAGTTCACGGCGATGGGCTTGTCGGACGTGATGTGCGTGTTGGTGAGGTGGGCGCTGGCATCGCGTGCCGCGGCCTTGATGCAGTAGCTCTGCCCCTGGTTCAGGGTGACGGTGAAAGGCGTGTTCGCGGAAATCCCACCCAGCAGATTCTGCGAGGGAGTGATTGTGACGGTGGTGTTGTTCTCGGTGGCCACGATTTCGATGCTGCTGTAGGCCGCCGGCGTGAAGTTGCCGTTGTTGACGATCTTCTGCATAGGGACGATGAAGTCCGTGCCCAAGGCGTTTCGCCCCTTCAAGGTGTAAATCTCGCTGTTGTTGGCACCCAACTGGTAATAGGCGGTGATTTTATTGGTGGACTCGATTTTGAAACCGTAGTTGCACACCGTATTGTGCGGTGCGGTCTCCACCGTGTTCTCCATGCTGGTGACGTCGTAGGCGTAATAACTGTACGGATTAAGGTTGATAGTTACCGGCGTGAAACTGGGATTTGCGGGCTGCGACAAGGTCACGGTTGCCGGATTCGCAAATGAGGTAAAGCAAAATGTCATCGGATTGTGCTCGTGCCCCGCAGTGATGTCTGGGGCCGCAAACCAAAACAAGTCATCAATTTGAGCGTGTGTGAGACTGGATATTGATATTGTCAATATGAAAAGTAGTAGTAGTTTTTTCATATCTATAAATTTACTGTTTTGCTTAAGTAAAAAACGCTGCAAACTTAAGAAAAAATAATTATTAAAAATCATCTGTTGATATTTTTTTTAAAATCTTTAAAATTAAAAATCTCACATAATTTTATGTGAATTTCAGCGGACTTGCGCTCTTGTGTTGGAGACGTGCCGAATGGCCAAAAATGTTACATGATTCAATGTGATTTTTAGCTTTTTTTTTCTTTTCTCCTGTTTTATACAACTACTTCAACCCCATTAGGGGTTGAATCTCTGTAGTAATACGGGCGATGCGATAGGGGACCGCGGCAGGGATGGGAGCACATCAAAGTATGGCCGAAAATCCTATTTTTGCCGCCTTAAATTTTACCAATATGAAAATCATAGAAAAAGATAAGAACAAAGATGAAATCATCAGGCTCTTAAAGGCGACAGAGCGTGAATATATTGAAGATGTTATCGACGAGTTGTGCGAAAATGGTTTTTTTGAAGCGCCCGCATCCACGAAGTTCCATCTCAATGTGGAAGGAGGTCTGGCACAACATTCCCTGAATGTGTGTCGGATGGGACAAATGCTTCGCAGACAGCTTGTTGAGATGAATCCCGAACTGACGGACGTGCTTCCCGAAGACAGTGTGCTTATTGCCACTCTGTTGCATGATGTGTGTAAGTCTGACATTTATAAGAAATGCTTGAAGAAGCGTAAGAACAGTTTCGGACAATGGGAGGATGTCGAAGGCTATGAGGTCGATTACAAGGACTTTCCGTTAGGACACGGTGAGAAGTCCGTCATTATGATCCTGCGGATGGGCTTCAACCTCACGGACGAGGAAATAATGGCCATCCGCTGGCATATGAATGCCTGGGACCTGCCCTTCCAAAGTCCTGATATCAAGGGCAATTACAACAAGGCTAAAGAGATTTGCCCCCTTTGCTCTTTGGTACAGTGCGCCGATAATCTTGCCGCCAACATCTTGGAACGCGAAGATGAGGATGATGTGCTGATACGGTCCTTCTAATCATAAGAGGTGCGAGGCAAGGGCGAATAATCGGGACGAATAATGGGGGCGAATAATTATTCGCCCCTACCGCAGAAATTTTGTATCTTTGCGCCCTCTTGAAAAAAACCATATACCTATGACAGATGACCCTAAAAACTTGGATGACGAAATCGTTGACGAAAATGTTGGCGAAAACGTTGTGCAAGAGGATGATAGTGAGCCTTCGGATCTCCATAAAGTGATATTTGTGCAGTCCATGTACCGCGAATGGTTCCTGGACTACGCCTCATACGTGATCCTGGACCGTGCGTTTCCTGATGTGTACGACGGATTGAAACCCGTACAGCGTCGTATCCTCCATTCTATGGATGAATTGGAGGACGGACATTTCAACAAGGTGGCCAACATCGTGGGCAACACGATGAAGTACCATCCGCACGGCGACCAGTCCATCTATTCCGCATTGGTGGCGATGGGCCAGAAGAACTATGTGATTGACACCCAGGGTAACTGGGGTAACATCCTCACGGGCGACCCGGCCGCTGCTCCCCGTTACATTGAGGCCCGCCTTTCCAAATTCGCACAGGAAGTGGTCTTCAATCACAAAACCACCGACTGGCAGGTTTCCTACGACGGCCGAAACAAGGAGCCGATTGCCCTCCCGATAAAGTTCCCGCTGCTGCTTGCGCAGGGCGTCGACGGTGTGGGCGTGGGTATGTCCACAAAGATTCTGCCTCATAACTTCAACGAATTGATAGATGCGTCCATCCACATCCTCAAAGGCGAGGACTTTGAGATTTTCCCGGACTTTCCGACGGGTGGCGCAGTGGATGTCAGCAAATACTTGGACGGCGCACAGGGCGGCAAGGTCCGCAACCGTGCCAAAATCAGCATCGTCGATAACAAGACGCTGGTGATCACGGAAATCCCCTATGGCACCACCACGGGCAAACTTATCACGGAGTCCAAGAACTCCATCACTGCCGCAGTGGATGCCGACAAACTCAAAATCAAGAAAATCGATGACAACACCGCAGAACACGTGGAAATCTACCTGCATCTGGCTCCGGGCGTTTCTCCAGACCAGACGATAGATGCTCTTTACGCGTTCACCGATTGCGAAATCACATATTCTACGAATGCCTGCGTCATCTGGAACGGCCATCCCGTATTCTCCAATGTCAAGGATATCTTGCGCATCAATACGGAAAACACCCTGAACTTGCTGCGCCGCGAACTCGAAATAGAACTCGACGAATTGGATGCCAAGTGGCACAAAATTTCCTTGGAGAAGATTTTCTTCGAAAAACGTATCTACAAAGAACTCGAAAAGGATGTGGAATCCTGGGAATCCCAGGTTGACAACATCGAACGTGCCTTCGACCCGTATCGCAATCTGTTCCGCCGCGAAATTACCCGTGAGGACGTGCTCGCCCTCTGCGAAAAACCGGTACGCAAAATCTCTAAGTTCGATATCAAGAAGGCTGAAGAGGATATCGCCGACATCGAAGCGAACATCGATGAGGTTCAGAACCACTTGAACCACATCGTGGACTATACCATCAACTATTTCCGCCAGCTCAAGAAGAAGTACGGTGCCGCTTATCCGCGCCTTACCGAAATCAAGAACTTCGATACCATCGTGGCTTCTACCGTGGCAGTGGCCAACCAGAAACTTTATGTTGACAAAGCAGAAGGCTTTATCGGCACCTCTCTTAAAAAAGACGAGGGCGTGGAATATGCCTGCGACTGCTCCGATTTGGACGAGGTCATCGTCTTCCACGAGGACGGCAAGTTTATCATTACCAAGGTGGCTGATAAGAAATTCGTGGGCAAGAACATCTTGCATGTCGAGGTCTTCAAACGTGGCGACGACCGTCATATCTTCAACCTTGCGTATGTCAACGGTACCGGCGGTGCTACTATGGTGAAACGTTTCGCTATCGGTGGCGTGTCCCGCGACAAGGAGTACGACGTGACTAAAGGCAAGAGCGGCTCCAAAATCCTCTATTTCACTTCCAATCCCAATGGTGAAGCAGAGGTTATCCGCGTGAAACTCAAACCCAAGGCCAAACTCAAGAAGAAGGAGTTCGACTATGACTTCAGCAAACTGGCTGTCAAGGCCCGCGCCTCCTTGGGCAACCTGCTGACACATTATCCGGTCTCCTCTATTACGATGAGTCAGAAGGGCGTTTCCACACTGAGCGCTATCAATATCTATTTTGAAGAGTCCGTGATGCGACTGAACACCGAGGAACGCGGCGTGCTGCTGGGCGCTTTCAAAGAAGACGACAAGATCCTGACTGTTTATAAATCAGGTAACTACCGCATTACAGGATTTGAACTTACGACGCACTTCGAAGACGACCTCGGCGTGATTAAGAAATGGAATAAAAAACAGATTATCACGACGGTGTATTATCAGAAGAAGGAAGACAAGTACTATATGAAACGCTTCCTGCCGGATACGTTAAACAAGAAGATAGATTTTGTGCCAGATGACGGAGCCTCCACCATTATAGGTATCTCCGTTGACTACCTGCCGCAAATCAAGGTCGTCTATCGTGAGAAAAAGGCTGAAAAGGATAGCGAAATCATCATTTCGTGTGCCGAATTTGTAGAACTGATGTCTTTCCGTGCCCGTGGCAAACGTGTCAACTTCCCTGATATTAAGAAGGTGACTTTTGTAGAACCCCTGCCGTATGACGAACCGGAGGAAGAACCAGAAGAGGAACTTCCAGAGGTGAACGAAGAGGAACTCGAGAGTGTGGACGATGCTGTGGCCAAAGATATATTCAAGGATATCAAGGTGGAAAAATCCGATCCCTCCGAAGGCGGCGATGATGACGGCGACCAACTCAGCCTGTTCTAAAACGAATCTGATTTCCGATACTGTTATTCTATATAATAAATAGGTATGAAGCGGATATGGCTTTTCCTGCTTGGGCTTGTAATGCTGGTTTCTTCTTGCGTGAAGCCGGTAGAGAAACCTACGCCGTTGGATATCTCCATTCCGTACGGATTTCCCACCAGGTTGAACATCCCGGATGACAATCCGCTGACGGTGGAAGGCGTGGCGCTTGGCAAAATGCTGTTCGAAGATCCGCATTTGTGCGGTTATCTGGGCTCCGATCCGGATTCGCTGATGGCCTGCGCGACGTGTCACGTCAAGGCACACAACTATGACATCGGGATGGACAATCCGCGCTTTCCCGACGGTGTTGCCCGCGGGCGCTCCACGGGTAAGCCCACTGTGCACAACGTGATGCCGCTGGCTAACTTGGTTTTCAATAACGAGGGCTACTTCTGGAATGGCAGCATCTGCCTGTCCAATCCCGAGACCGGCCGACAGAGAATCGAGGATATCGTGCTCATGGCCATCACTGCGGATGACGAAATGTGTGGTACTGAGGAAAGTGCCGTGGCCGCCATTCGCGCGGACAGCCGCTATCCGGAACTCTTCAAACGCGCGTTCGGTACCGAAGAAATCACGATGGAACGGATACAGAAGGCCATCGCGCAGTATGTCCGCTCGCTCGTCTCCGGCAGCTCCAAATTCGACCGCTATCTGCGGGGACTGGAGCAACTCACGCCCCAGGAACTACACGGCTATGTGCTCTTCACAACCGAGGAGGGTGCCGACTGCTTTCACTGCCACGGCAGTGACGGCTCCCCGCTGTTTACAACGAACCTCTTCTATAACAACGGCTTGGACAATGTTTTTACGGACACGCACGACCGCTATTCCGTGACTGGGGATGAGATGGACCGGGGAGCGTACCGCGCACCGTCACTGCGCAATGTGGCCGTGTCGGCTCCCTATATGCACGACGGCCGTTTCAAAACGCTGGACCAAGTCCTGCAGTTCTACAACATGGAGTTGCAACCGTCTCCGTACGTCAGCCCGCTGATGCACCATATCCAGGATGGCGGCACGATGCTTTCACCCTCCGATATCGCCGACCTGAAAGCCTTCTTGGAAACCCTTACCGATGAGGAATTTTTGTCGAATGGGAACTGAGAATTTAAACTTTTACATTTCACGGACATTCTACTGCGCTCGTGTGCTTCACAGGTTGTTCTACCAATCAACAATTTTTCTATTTTTGCGCGCTTTTTGAAATTATTCACAAAAATCATAATACAATGAAAAAACAAATCACTTTATGGATGGCTGTCATCATGTTGTTTGGCACCATCACTATGTTTGCACAGAAACCGTTCGCAGGAACGATTACTTTCGAAACTACAGCTCCCAACAGCACTGATCCTAACCTCGCTGCTCAATTGGCAGAGTCAACAGAAACTGTTATGTTATTGGGCAACAGCACCCGAACAGATGCGAATCAAATGGGTGTCGGCATTACCGTTATCACCAACGGCGACTATAAAAACGTTACTACTGTTATTGATATCCCTGGTTATGGTAAATATTTTATCGAAGTAGAAGGCGAAAAACTCCAAAAGGCCTTTGAAACTATGAAGATTGACTATGACTACACCCAGGAAACCAAATCCATCTGTGGTTATGATTGTAAAAAGGTCAATGCCAAAATCACAAACCTCGAAACTGACGAAGAGGAAACGGTAGTGTATTGGGTTACTGACGGTCTGATGACAGGTGACAATATCAATTTCCTTACTGCTCCTGGCTTGAAAGGCTATGCATTGTGTACTGAGCAAAATCAGGAAGTCAGCGGTGAAGACATTCTTTTCGTGAAGACTGCCACCGCAGTTACACCGAGCAAGAAAGTCAAAGCAGGCAACTTCCTTCGTCCTTCTGATGCCACCAATATCAAGGATGCTTCCAAAGAGGTTAAGGATATGCTCGGTTATGAAGATGAAGAATAATCTTGAAATTTAATCCATAAAAAAGGGACTCATTCGAGTCCCTTTTTTTATTTGCTTGTTTGGCTTATTCAGCTTGAGCATCAGCAATGTTGATGAGTTCGATGTCGAATACCAGCGGGGAGAACGGAGGAATGCTGTAGTTGCCTCTTTCGCCGTATGCCAATCTGGACGGGATGAGCACGGTGGCCTTTTCGCCGACGTGCATCTTGCTGAGGGCGATTTCCCAACCAGGAATTACTTGATGAGCACCCAATGTGAACTTGTAAGTTTCGCCGCGTTCCACGGAGCTGTCAAACACGGTGCCGTCCAACAATCTGCCGGTGTAGTGTACTTCAACGTCCTGCATCATTTGGGGTTGTGCGCCAGTGCCTTTTTTGACGGTCTTGTAGTAGATGCCTTCCTCAGTCGGAGCGGAGAATCCGTTTTTAGAAACGTAAGCTTGGATGTCAGCCTCTTCCTGACCTTGTTTCTCCTTCATGGCTTTTTCATATTCGGCCTGCATTTTCACGAATTGGTCGTGCGGAAGTTGGCCGTATAATTTGATGTCGGCGTAGAGCGGATCGTCACCGAACGGATAGTCCTGGCCGTTCATGAAGTTCTGGAAGAACTCTTTGCCATTGAGGATGAATGTGGCGCTGTCGCCTACGTGCATCATACGGATGCAGTTGTAGAAGTCGCCTTCGTAAAGGGAGTCCATAATCATTTCGTTGGGCATCATCGGGATGAGCAGGGAGTCACCGGCTCTGAGGGAGAACAGGATGCCTACGAGGTCGCCGGTCTTAGGCATAGCGGCGGTGTCGTGGATGTCACCGTAGAACTGGTAGTAAAGGCCAGTTGCGCGGTCCTTTTTGAAACCGGGATACTTGGAGAACTTGCCCATGCAAGCTAAGATGATGGCTGCGATAGCCAGTACGCCGAGAACAGCGCCCAGGATAATCCAAAGCTTTTTGTTTTTGCATTTCTTTTCGCAGTTGTCGCCTTCTTCAACGTTGCATTCGCAATCGCAGGAAGGTTCTTCTTCCTTCATGGCTTCTACAATTACAGCTGCATCTTGCTCAACAGCCTCGGCTGCTTCTGTGGTGGCATTTTCAATGTTTTCCACTTCTTGATTGATTTTTTCTTCGTTGATTTCTTCCATAATTTAATGATTATACGATTATTTGATTATTCGATGATAGGTGAATATTGAATGGTTTTCAACTTCAGGGTGGGGAAGGGTTAGTCTACAATGTCTATGGTCATAGCAATGGGCATTCTTCCGTTGACTTTGTCTCCGTCGCCGGCCACACCGTAGGCGAGGTGCGAGGGGATGACGAGCCGAGCTTTTGCGCCGGGCTTCAACAGAGTGGCGGCCTCATGCAATCCCGTGATCTCTTCGGAACGTCCGACGGTGAACTCCTTGATGCCGTCATCTTTGGAGTTGTAGATCATCTCGCCGCTCAGCAGGAACATCTGATAGTCCATGGCGATTTTGTCGCCTTCCGTGAAATTCTTGCCAGTGCCGGGGTCCAGGATCTCGATGTACATGCCAGTTCCCGTCTTGGTCATGTTCCAGCCGTATCGCTTCACGAAAAGGTCCATCTCTTCGGTTTCCCATTGGAGGATCTTCTTGTTGCCTTCCACGTAGGGAGCGTCTTTGTCAACGACCTTTTCCTTGTCGTTGGACACGACTTCGCCGGTTTGCCGGTTGTTACAGGCAACGGCCAGCACCAGCAGGATGACGATGAGCGCGATATGTAGGAATTTGTGGTTCACGGAATTTTACTGTTTGGATGACTCTTTGATTTCTTTTGCGGCGGCTTCGAAGTGAGCCACGGCCTCTTCGATGGTGCCGTTGTAGAAAGCGCCGGCAGCGTTGTGGTGGCCACCGCCGTTGTAGTATTTGCGGGCGAACAGGTTGACGTCAACTTCGCCTTTGGAACGGAAGGAGACGCGCACGCGGTTGTCGCGTTCCGTAAAGAAGGCTGTGTATTGCACGGTGCTGAGGGATAGCCCGTAGTTGACGAACCCCTCGGTGTCGCCGATTTGGAAGTTGTTGTCCAACAGATCCTGCTTGGTGAGGTACATGTAGGAAGCGCCGAGTTCGGGCATGACCTTGAAACGTTGCGAGAGGGCCAATCCGAGCAGTCGCATGCGGCTCTCGGTGTAGTTGTCATAGACTTTGCGGTGGATGGCTTCTCCGTTGATGCCGGAGGCGATGAGCTTGCGGAGCACGTCGTACGTGCTCGGGTAGTCGCAGGCATAGGTCACAGAACCCGTGTCGGTGATGATGCCCACGTAGAGGGCTTCTGCAATGGCCTTCGTGAACTTGCGCTTCGGCGTGACGTACTTGTACAGGAAGTTGTAGACCAGCTCTGATGCGGAACTCGTCTTGTTCGTGGAGTACATGATGTCACAGTCGATCTCGGGTTGGACGTGGTGGTCGATGAGGATTTTGAAAGCGGAAGCCTTGACGATGGCATGCTCGAGGTCCTGTCCGGCGCGGTGCGGCGCGTTCATGTCCACAATAAAGAGCATGTCCGCGTCTTTGATCGCCTTTCGGGCTTTGTTGATGTGCTGCTGCGCGATGATGATTTCGTCACTGCCCTCCATCCAATGGAGAAAGTCCGGAAAAGTGTTGGGCGATACCATGGAAACGTCGAAACCGTCGTCTTTGAAGTAATGATAAAGGGACAATGCGCAACCAACGGCATCACCGTCAGGATTGAAATGGAAGACGATAGCTATCTTCTTCGTCTTCTTCAATGCTTCATTGAAGAGTTGTATATCTTGCTTTTTCAATGCTAAAATTTTAGGGCGGCAAAGATACAAAAAATGTTTGCGGGATAACTCAAAATTTGTATTTTTGCGGCTTATTTGAAATTAGGCATAAAATAGCGTTTTCATGAAGAAAATCTGTACGCTCTTCTTACTGTTATTCTGCGTTATCGCACTGCCCGCACAGCAGGTCGTCACTATCGACCAATGTCAGGAGTGGGCTGTGTCGCAGACTTCTGCCAATGTCCAGAAGGACCTGAACGGGCAGATTCTCAAAACCAACCTGAATAACGCTGCCTCCCATCTCTACCCGAAACTTTCCATCAACGGCCGATACAGTTACGAGTCCGTGGAAGTACCGCAACTTCCTCCTTTCGATGCCAATCCCGAATGGGCAAAAATGCAGTTCCACGTCGGCTTGGACTTCGAGCAGGTGGTCTTTGAAGGCGGCAAGGCTTTTTACGGCCGACAGTTCGCCACCTTGCAGAATGACGCCGAAATTTATAAGATCGAACTTTCAATGAACGAAGTCAAGGCTCAGGTCATTACTCTCTACCTCAACTTGCTGATCATTGACAAACAGTTGGGCATTATCGAGAATGTGCAGAGTACGTTCGATGACCAGATCAAACAGCTGCAGGTGCTCTATAAAGAAGGCGTCATTGCCCAGAACAGCATCGCCCAGTTGGAACTCGAGGCCTTGAAGATGGAACAGAACCACGACGAACTCCAGGCCAAGCGCGAGTCCATCGTATCTACACTCTCCATCCTGACGGGTCGGGATTTGTCGGACGCCACGTTTGAAATGCCGCAACTGCAGGAGTTCTCCTCTACCATGCCTTCCAAACGTCTGGAATACGCTATTTTCGAAAACCAACTCAAGCAGATGGACTTTCAGCGCAAACTGCATTTCTCCAGCAGCCTGCCGAAAATCTCCATCTTCGCCACCGGCGGCTATGGCCGTCCCGACTACCAATTCTTCTTCAACCGTCCAGACTGGTACTATATGGTGGGTGTCTATCTGAAGATTCCCGTCATCGACTGGGCAAAGACCTCCGGCGTGGGCAAGGTTATCAATATCCAGAAGCAGATCCTGGAAAGCCAGGAAAAGGATTTTGAAAAGTCGAATCTCATAGCCATTGAGGACAAGCAGAACGAAATCAAGCGATTGGAACATCTTGTGGAACTTGACAAGTCCATCACGGAGAAGTACAAGGCGCTTACGCAGACCTATTCCGGGCAGTTGGCCAACGGAACCATCACGGTGACGGACTACATCCGCCAGCACAATGACGAATTGCAATCCCTGATGAATCAGGAAATCCATAATATACAGTTGCTCAAAGCCAAGTACGAGATGCTTGCGTTGCGTGGGCAGCTGTAAAAGTTTTTAAAGCAAATTAATAACAAACTCAATAGTACAATGAACAAACTTTTAAATGTTTCCGGTTCGCCACACGTGCACAGCGATGATTCTGTGCAAAAAATCATGTGGTCAGTGGTACTCGCGTTAGTTCCGGCATTTCTGGTGTCCATTTTCTACTTCGGACTGCCGGTGATCATTCTGACGTGTGTATCCGTAGGTTGCTGTATGTTGTTTGAATACTTGATACAGCGTTTCATTATGCATGTAGAACCCACCATCACGGATGGCTCTGCCGCCGTCACAGGTATGCTGTTAGCATTCAACGTGCCGGCCAACCTGCCCATCTGGATGCTTGTGATTGGTGCCTTGGTGGCCATTGGCGTGGCAAAGATGCCGTTCGGCGGTCTGGGCCACAACCCGTTCAACCCGGCATTGGTAGCCCGTGTCTTCATGCTCATTTCTTTCCCAGTGGCTATGACCACCTGGCCGGTGCCGACTCCTGTATGGGGCTTCGCTGACGCCGTGACAGGTCCTACTCCGTTGGGCATTCTCAAAGAAAGTGCTAACTTGGATATGAGTCAGATGCCGACATACGCCAATATGTTGCTCGGCCAGATGGGCGGCAGCTTCGGCGAAGTATCTGCCATCGCCCTTTTGATTGGTGCAGGCTTCCTGATGTGGAGACGCATTATCAGCTGGCATATCCCCGTGGCCTTCATCCTCACTGTCTTTGTCTTCTCAGGCATCTTCTGGCTGATTGATCCTACGCAGTATGCAAGCCCGTTCTTCCATATCTTCACCGGCGGTATCATCCTCGGCGCCTGCTTCATGGCAACTGATATGGTCACCTCGCCGACGGCCAAGAGCGGTATGCTCGTGTTCGGCTGCGGCTGCGGTCTGCTTACCATCATCATCCGTCTGTTCGGCTCCTATCCCGAAGGCGTCTCATTCTCCATCCTGATTATGAACGCCCTGGTGCCCCTCATCAACAAAGGATTCAAACCTAAAACGTACGCCAAATAACCTAAATCATAACCATTATGTCACAGAAAAAAGAACCGTCATTATTACGTCTGGTCTTGGTGCTGACAGGCATCGCATTGGTGGCAGGCCTCGCCCTCACCGGTGTATATGCACTTACTAAGGCTCCGATTGATAATGCACAAAAAGAGAAAAAAGAGAAGGCCTTGAACGCTGTTCTGCCAGGTTTCAAGGGCGAATTGAAAGATACTACCGTCACTCTCGAAGGTGATGACGAGGGCGTCCTCGTCCATCTCGCCATCCAAGAAGATGGCACACTTTTCGGCGCTGGCGTCGAAACTTACACTAAGAAGGCTTTCGCAGGCCGTTTCGACCTTATGGTCGGCCTCGATGCCCAAGGCTCCATCCTCAATACCGAAGTCATCACTGCTGGTGAAACTCCGGGTTTGGGCGACAAAATCAACAAGGTGGAGGGCAAAACAAACTTCGCTGACCAGTTCAACGGTCAGGATCCTGCCACTTACAAACTGTCTGTTACCAAGGACGGCGGTGATGTGGATGCCATTACGGCTGCTACCATCTCTTCCCGCGCATACTGCGATGCCGTTCAAAGAGCTTACAATGTTTTTATGAAAGTAAAGGAGGGTTACAATGAGTAAATTGAAAATTTTAACCAAAGGCTTTTTCAAGGAAAACCCGAGCTTGATTTTAGTGCTCGGCACCTGTCCTACGTTGGCAGTCACCACCTCTGTGAACAACGCGCTCGGTATGGGCGCCGCCACCACGTTCGTGCTGCTGATGTCCAATATCCTCATCTCCGCACTCAAGAATGTCATCCCCGACAAAGTGCGTATCCCTTGTTATATCGTGATTATCGCTACTTTCGTCAGTATGATAGACCTGCTCATCCAGGGTTTTGTCCCTGCTTTGTCCGCCAGCTTAGGTGTGTTCATTCCGTTGATTGTGGTGAACTGCATCGTGCTCGGCCGTGCTGAGGCATTTGCCAACAAGAACTCTGTGGGTGACTCCGCACTCGACGGACTCGGTATGGGTGTCGGTTTCACCATTTCCCTGGTCTTGATTGCTATGGTACGTGAAATCCTCGGCGCAGGATCCTTCATGGGCCACGCCTTCATCCCGTCGGATTACAACATTCTGATTTTCGTCTTGGCTCCCGGCGCATTCCTCGTGTTCGGTTTCATTATGGCGCTTGTCCGTCATCTTGTCAACAAAATCGAAGAAAAACGCAAAGCCAAATGCTGCGTGAAATAGTATTCAATTCATCACATTAACACATTAGCATATAAATTATGGAATATATATTAATGATAATAGGAGCTGTACTGGTGAACAACATCATCTTGGTTCAGTTCCTCGGAATTTGTCCTTTCCTCGGTGTCTCCAGCAAAGTGAACACCGCACTTGGTATGGGTGTCGCCGTTATCTTTGTGATGGCATTGGCAACACTCGTCACTTCCACATTGCAGAAATTCGTGCTTCTCCCGTTGGGCATTACTTATCTGCAGACTATCGTGTTCATCCTTGTGATTGCCGCCCTCGTGCAGATGGTGGAAATTATGTTAAAGAAACTCAGCCCGTCGTTGTATCAGGCACTGGGTGTCTATCTTCCTCTGATTACCACGAACTGTGCCGTCCTCGGTATCGCCATCAAGGTTACGGAACAGGAAATCATCACCGGTCACGGATTCAATATTTTGGATAGCACATTGTACTCAGTGGCCATCGCTATCGGCTTCACTTTGGCTATCGTAATTTTCGCCGGCATTCGTGAACAACTCGAACTCGTCGAAATTCCGAAGGGCATGAAGGGTGTGCCAATCGCATTGATTACCGCCGGTATTTTGGCAATGGCCTTTATGGGCTTCGCCAACTTGGTATAGTCAATACTTCAAAAATAATAGAAAAGACGATGTTCAAAAGAATGTCGTCTTTTTTGTTGGAAAAAACTGCCCACGAATTAGTACTAATTAACACGAATGAAAATTAGCCTCAATATAATTCGTGCTAATTCGTGGGAAAACAACTGCCCTTGAAGTATTCGATGGTTTTCAACAGACCTTCACGAAGCTGAATGGTGGGTTCCCAATGGAGAACGTCTTGCGCTTTGTCGATAATGGGCTGACGCTGCGTGGGGTCGTCGGATACGGCAGGCAGATGTACGATTTTGGATGCTGCCCCGGTCAGTTCGATGACCAACTGGGCCAATTGCAATATGGTAAACTCGTTTGGGTTGCCAAGGTTGATGGGGCCGGTGACGCTGTCGTTAGTCTCCATCATGGCGATGAGGCCGCGTACGAGGTCGTCGCAGTAGCAGAAACTGCGGGTCTGCTGGCCGTCGCCGTATATGGTGATGTCTTTGCCCTGAAGCGCCTGCATGATGAAGTTGGAAACCACGCGGCCGTCGTTGGGGTGCATGTGCGGACCGTAGGTGTTGAAGATTCTGACTACTTTGATGCGGACGTTTTTCTGACGATGGTAGTCGAAAAATAGTGTTTCCGCACAGCGCTTGCCTTCGTCATAGCAGGAACGGATGCCGATAGGGTTTACGTTCCCCCAATACTCCTCAGGCTGCGGATGTATGATGGGGTCTCCGTAAACTTCACTGGTGGAGGCTTGCAACACTTTGCAGTTCAGCCCCTTGGCTAACTCCAGTATGTTGATTGCTCCCATTACGGAGGTGTTGATGGTCTTGATAGGGTCGGATTGGTAGTGGACGGGTGATGCCGGACAGGCGAGGTTGTAGATCTCATCGACTTCGATGGCGTACGGCATGGTGACATCGTGGCGGATGGCCTCAAAATATGGATTGTCCATCAGATGCAGGATGTTCTGCTTGTTGCCTGTGAAATAGTTGTCTAAACAGATAACCTCGTTGCCCTGCTTGAGCAATGCTTCACAGAGATGTGAGCCGATGAACCCGGCACCGCCAGTAACCAATATCTTCTTCATTGTCGTTCTTGTTTTGAGGGCCGCAAAAATACGAAAAAGAATAACAACCAAATTATCTTTTCATCTCTTCATCGTTTCATCACCACCCAACACAAATATCCCATAACGATGAGCAGTCCGATGGTCTGAAATTTCGGAATGAAAGCAGACAATAGCAGGAAGAATCCGAGCAACATCATGATTTTGAATGCTAACTGCTTGTTGGCCGGAAACATGCTCCACGCGTATTTGAACTTGGTTTTGAAGTTCTCCCAGGAGTTCTTCAGTCCGTTGTTGCGGATGCCTTTGTGTCCGGTGTAGTCGTGAACTTCTTCGGCTTTCGTGGCCTTCATTTTTTTGACGCGGACGGCCACAGATTTGTAGTGCGTTTTGCCATTGATGGTGGCACCAATGACTAAATGTGTTCTGCCGTTGGAACGATTGAGGCGGAATTTTTTACTCCCGACGGCCTCAACGGGAATCGTGTTCTTCTTGAATCCATTGTCGAGGGTCAGCTCAACACTGTCGGCATTCTGGCAGCTCCATCGCATTTCAACGATGTCGCCTTCGGTTACGGTAGTCTTATCAACGGAAAGTTCGATTTTCGGAGTCATATTTTTATTATTACGAGTATTACCAATTGTTTTATGGATGTTATCAAAAATTGTGCCAAAAGCAGACCTCGCCCATTGACCAAGCCTTCTCTAATTGTCCAGCCATCCCAGTGCCTGTTCAACTGCCGTAGCTGCAGGGATTTCTACTCGAACAATTTGTCCTCGAAGTTGATGAGATAGACTTTGTCAGTGCTTCGGGTGACGGCAGTGTAGAGCCAGCGAAGGTACTCTTTGTCGAGATTTTCTTCGGTGAGGTAGCCTTGGTCAACGAGCACGTGCTTCCATTGGCCGCCCTGCGTTTTATGGCAGGTGAGCGCGTAGGCGAACTTCACTTGTACGGCATTCAGGTACGGGTCGTTTTTTATTTTCAGGAAGCGCAGCCGCTTGTTGGGTTCGTCGGCATAGTCTTCGGCCACGGCCTGGTATAATTTGTGGTTGTCCTCGTAGGTCAGCGACGGGGCTTCGACTTCGAGGCTCTCCAAGATGATTTTGATGTCGATGTTGGGATAGTTGGGGTAGTCGCAGAGCCTGACGGTGACGTCTGCGAAACTGAAGCCGTAGAGTTCCTGCTGTTTGTTGATGGACATCACCTCCATGATGTCGCCATTGGCGATGAAACCGACTTCGGAGTCTTCTTCTATCCAGTAGTAGTTGTTCTTCACGGCCATGAGATAGTCGCCGGTGGAGATGCGGTTTTCGCGATAGAGTATGCGGTTGCGGATTTCGCAGTTGAAGAGGTATGCACGTTTGTTGGAGCGTGTGATGGCCACGATTTCGTCACAGTCGTTGTTGCTGTAGAGGTTGTTGAGGAGGTCTTCGAGTTCGCCTCCCGGGGTGCGCGCGAAGTCCTCAAAGGGCCGCTTGCTGAAGAAAGGGAAGGTGATGTCCTCGTTGCTGATTTTGTCGCGCAGCATGGTGGCGTTGAACAGAATGCCGGAGTCGAGGTTCTGGCGCACAACGTCAGTGAGGCGACTGCCCCGGATGTTGAGATTGAAGGAATACTGCAGGAAGTCAGCCGACAGGGCGGGGCTTTCATCGGCGTGCACTGGCGGCAGCTGGGCATCATCACCGATGAAGAGCATGCGGTTGTGCTCGCCGGAGTTCACAAAGTCAATGAGGTCTTCGAGAAGACTGCCCATGCCGGGGATTTCGCCAGCCGGCGATTCTGCGGAAATCATAGAGGCCTCGTCCACGATGAAGAGGGTGTGGCTGAGCTTGTTCTCACGGCGTACGAACATACGCAGGCTCTCTCGCGTGGCCACCCGGTAAATCCACTTGTGGATGGTGTAGGCCTTCTTGCCCGCATATTGCGATATGACCTTGGCCGCCCGCCCGGTCGGCGCTAACAACACGGTGCGCACGCGAACTTCTTCCAGCGCCTTGACCAACGCACTCACCAGACTCGTCTTTCCTGTGCCTGCATAACCCTGCAAGATGAACAGGAAATTGTCCCCCTTTTCGTAAATGAAACTCGACAGTTTGTCCATCGCCTCGCGCTGGCTTTCTGTCGGCTCAAATCCGAAATGTCGTCTGAATCGTTCGTGAAATTGTTCTTGACTGAGCATGAGATTTAGTATTCGTCGTGATAGGTGGCAAGCCATTGGGCATTGCTCTTTATGAACTTCTCAGCGTCGATGCCTTGCTTTTCAGCTTCTTTCCGAAGTTGCTCCGTGAGAGGCTGGTTCCTCCAGATTTCGTGCTGGAAAAATCGGGTGCAATCTTTATAGTAGTTATGTTGTATGTGCCCGAAATCCAAAGGCTCAATGCCGGGGTATAGAATGTTGCTGAGCATAAGTGTGACCGGCATTAACTTTGAACCGGAAAGCGTGAAAATCTGCATTTCCGGCTTGGATAGGAAACGAATGTTGGCATAATGCGTCCGGCCTTGTGCACGTAGAGTCTTGTCATTGATAATCACGGTTGTGGAGTCTGCCTGAGCACCAATGGAAAGTGAAAAAGTCTTGTAGGCTGAATAATAGCCTGCCGTGATTTGGTCGCAGACGAGTCGGCTGAAGTCCTCCGGAAGGTCTGTCCCTTTGCACTTGTAGTATAGGAAGTAGATGTCATCGCTTTTGGCGGCCTGTCGGTATGCCAAAATGGCCACGGTGTCTTCTTGGTAATGATATTTGTCGTACAAGTCCTTGTATGAGAGCAAGAAATTCCCATTCCCATGAGCGAGGAAATAGTTTCTATCACCTTCCGAAAAGATTCCTTTACCGCTGAAGGTCTCCGCAGTCTGATAGCTCCCGACTAAAGTCGGAGTGCCTTTCTTATAAATGTCAATGCCTGTTTTTTCAAGAAAGTCATCAACGAGGTCGTAACGTAAATTGGCGCGTCTGATGTCCTCCATGATTTGCTCGTTGGTGAGCTGTGTTAGAATGGTTGAGAACAAAAGCCCGCAGGCCGTCAGGATGTTGAAAACGGTTAGCAGTGTGGGCTTTTTTCCCAAATAATGTCGGATGATCAGGTAGAGCACCAACCAGGTCATTGCCATGCCGAAAGAGGCGAAGAATGAGGAAACGTAACTATCGGGAATCAGTGTGATGTATTTTTCGGAACAGCTGATGAGCAGATGCGGCAGGATAAATGACAGAACTGCAATGCCTAAGGCATACCATAGTTTTCTGCTGGAGGACTGGAATGTCCAATGTTTGAGGATGCCTGCAAACAAAAGCACGACTATCAGGCCTTTGCACCAAGCCATGGCGCCGGCGTGGGTGAGCACGTAGCCTAAGGTGTGCACGTATTGTGGGTCGGTTGAGTAGTCGGCCAGGAAAATACGATGCTGGAAGTAGGACATTCCCGGCAGGGAATAGAGAATGAGATTTCCCCAAGTCCGAAGAGCTTTTAGCGGGGTTACGGAGAATTTCACGCCGGAATAATTGCCCCCGTAAAAATGCGATATTGTCAGATATGAGATCAGGAAAATGAATCCGAAGATGACAAAAGGAAGAAGTTCCTTGCCGAACTTGCGCCAGTGCTTCCGATCCACAAATTTGGCCGGTAGGTATTGTGAGCGCAGCATCAAATAGATAATGATGTAGTATAAAAGATAGGACTCATAGAATAGCGAGGCCAAAAACATCATTATGGCAGAGAGCATCAACCATTTGTATTGCTGTTTGTCCAGATAACGTATCAGCCATATCAACGAGATGAGCAACAGCATAAAAGAGAAAGAAAAAGTAAAAGGATAGCCGGTGCTGGCGTTGAATTTGGTGGTCAATGCGAACGTGGAAAAGGTGAACAACGCAGTGGCAAGGGCTATTTTTTCGCTGCCTGTCCAGCGCTTTGCCAACAGTATTATCAACGAGAAGTCCGCAATGATAGGCCCGACGGCTATCAGTAGGAGCAAAAAACGAGATCGGGAGAAAAAAGCTAACAGGAAGCTCCATCCGGTGAGTAGCTGCGTGAAACGACCCTGGTACAGGAACATATCGTGCAACAATGCTTTGAGCGATACTCCCTCAAAGACACTTCGGGCCATAATGCGATAGGCGAAGTCATCCACATTGGACACGTTGTAGTTTAGCAACGGAATGCAGGTGATGATTCCGAGGATGAAGACGAGGCCCCATAAAATCAGGTTGTCATTATGCTTTAATTTTTCTTTCATAACTGATAAGTATAATGAGGATTATAGAAAGACGATTTCCTTGAATCCGCAGGTGACTAATTGTCCACTTCCGACTTCCAATTGGAGCCGTCCGAACTTGTCAATGCCTTGGATGGTGGCTTGCTGCTCTTGGCCGGCTATGATATAGCGTCTCAATTCCTTCATTTGATAAAGGTGCGTTAAGTACTCTTCATGCAGCGTCTTCCGGTCTGTGAAAATGCGCTCGAAGTCTCGGACAAGGAACTCGTGGTATGCTTTCAGAAATTGATGGCAGTCAAAAGATTTTCCCGTTTCCAAAAATAGCGAGGTGGGGTGGGGAATCTCCTCCGGGAACCATTCTTGGTTGAGGTTGATGCCGATGCCCGCGATGGTGAATTTGATTTTGCTGCCAGCCAGGGTGTGCTCCGTGAGGTCTCCCGCCAACTTCTTGCCGGCGACGTAAATGTCGTTGGGCCATTTGATGGATACCCCATCGACAAATTGGCTGATGAAACGGCGCGTGGTGACTGCAAAATATTGGTTGAAGACAAACTGCTCGGCAGCGGGAATGCCAGGCTCGAAGTAGAAACTGACCAACAGATTTTTGCCCTTTTCGCTGAACCATTTGTTGCTGCCCATGCCGTGTCCTTCGGATTGAAAGTCGGTGTAAAGCGCAAAAAATGGTGGCACAACATCACTTCCCGCTAAGCTATTTCTTGCCATTTCTGACAATAACTTGTTGGTGGATGGGATGTTATGTCTAAATTCCAGTAGGTTGTCTTTCATTCCGCAAAAATAATTATCTTTGCGCTCTAATTTTTTAAAATGATGAAAAAAATTAAATTACTCTCTTTGATAGCTTTGGCATTGTTTTTTGTCTGTTCTTGTGAAGACAATACGGACAACTATGTCGAACAACTTTACACCAACACACAGAAGGAAGCAGCCTTTACTGCGTGCCTGCAATCTTCCCTGGATTCCGCATTCAGTCATTTGTGCGTTTACAATGGCTTTTATCAATACAATGACGCGGCTTATAGAATAGATTTTGCCAATCTCAGAAATTCTGTGTTCGATACCTTGAGCAATCATCAGTTGGGCTATCTGTCTGATTCTTTGATTCTCTATACCAACCGCATGGCTGAGAGCTGCAATGCAACTGTTTTGTCTGATATCTTTAAGAACGCCATGGGGTCGCTGACCTATTACGACCATGATGCTCTGATTAACGGCGACAGCACGGCCATCACTGAATATTTCAAGAAGTTCAAATATGCAGACATCAAGTCTGCTATGCGGACCCCGGTATCCATTCGTATGAACATCTTCAGAGTCAATGAATACTGGAATGAGATTATGAACAAGTACAATTCCTTCAGCAACGTCCCTGTCAATGTCAATTTGCAAGACTATGTCCTTGACAAGATGCTCGATGGCATTTTCCAAGAAATGTGTATTGAGGAAATCAATATTCGAATGGATTCCACCCATCGTGTCAAAGAAGACAGCCTGCTGGGAAGAGACCTGTAGTGAGATGTGAAACTGATTGCTGGGACTTCGTGTTACAAGTTTCAGGTTTCAAGTTTCGAAGGCCAACAGCAAAAAATAACCAAACCACCATACCCTATGTCAGAATTTATCATCGAAGGCGGCCACAAACTGAGTGGCGAAATCGTGCCGCAAGGTGCGAAAAACGAGGCCCTGCAGATCCTCTCCGCAGTGCTTCTCACAGACCAACCCGTGACCATTTCCAACCTGCCTGACATTCGCGACACGCAGCGATATAAGGATATCCTTTCGCACATTGGCGTGAAAATCACCAAGCTGAGCAAGGATACCTATACGTTCCAGGCTGACAACGTGAACTTGGAGATGCTCGTCACTCCGGAGTTCAGCAAGTTGTCGGCTTCCATCCGCGCTTCCATCATGGTGCTCGGTCCACTGTTGGGCCGTTTCCATGAGGCTTACGCTGCCCGTCCGGGTGGTGACCAAATCGGCCGCCGACCGCTGACCACCCATTTCGAGGGCTTCGAGAAGTTGGGCGCCACCATCGGCGTCTCCGAAGATGGCAACTTCTTCGAACTCAAAGCCGACCATCTGCAAGGTTCCTATATGCTGCTTAACGAGGCTTCCGTCACCGGCACCGCCAACATCGTCATGGCCGCTGTGCTGGCAGAGGGGAAGACCACTATCTTCAACGCGGCTTGCGAACCGTACCTCTATCAGCTTTGCACGATGTTGAACAACATGGGCGCTAAGATTTCCGGCCTCGGCTCTAATCTGCTGACAATCGAAGGCGTTGAAAAACTGCACGGCTGCGAGCACCGCATCCTGCCTGATATGATTGAAATCGGAAGCTTCATAGGTATGGCAGCCCTCAACCAATCTTCTCTGACCATTAAGAATTGTGCCTGCAAACATTTAGGCATCATTCCTTATACATTTAAAAAACTCGGCATTGATTTCGACATCGTTGACGATGACATCGTAATTCACGAGCAGGACTGCTATGAGGTGGAAACGAATATGGACGGCTCCATCCTCACTATTGCTGACGCTCCGTGGCCGGGCTTCACGCCTGACCTGATAAGCATCGCCCTCGTGACGGCCATCCAGGCTCGTGGCAGCGTGCTCATCCATCAGAAGATGTTCGAAAGCCGTCTCTTCTTTGTCGACAAACTGCAGTCTATGGGCGCCCAGATTACGCTTTGCGATCCGCACCGCGCTATCGTGATCGGTCTGGAACGCCGCAAACAGCTGAAGGCTACAACTATGTCGTCACCTGATATCCGTGCCGGCGTCTCCCTGCTGATTGCCGCTTTGTCGGCTAAGGGTACCAGCACTATCCAGAATGTCGAACAGATTGACAGAGGCTACCAGGATATCGTGGAACGCTTGACCAAACTCGGCGCTGTCATCGAACGCCGCAAGTAGGAAGCCCTGGACGCATCCGCAAAATAATCGGGAAATCATTTTTAAATACTGTAGATTATGCAAATTACGGGAATAGTTACCACCTTGAACGAATCGGCCAACATTGTCGACTGCATCCGTTCGCTCCAACGTGTCTGCGATGAGGTTGTGGTGACTGATTCTTACAGCAAGGATGATACGGTGAAACTTGCCCAGGAGGCCGGGGCCAAAGTCTATCTTCATGAATACATCGGAGACGGCCTTCAGAAAAACCTGGCTCTTCCGTATGCCAAGAACCGCTGGGTCATCAGCATAGATGCTGACGAACGCCTTTCCGACGAACTGGTCGAAACCCTCCAGTCCATGGATTTGGACAAGACGCCCTATTATGGCTTTGCCATCCGTCGCCGGAACTATATCGGCGAACGCTGGGTGAAGGCCTGCCGCTGGTATCCCGACTATCTGGTTCGCATTTTCAGAAAGGACAAACTGCAGTTCGCCGAGCTCAAACAACATGCGTTCGTGCCTACGGCCAATACCTGCAAGTTGAAAGCGGACCTCATACATTTTCGCTACCACAGTTATGACGAGCTTTTTGCGAAGCCGGAAAGGAACTACAGCACCCGCGGGGCGAAGATCCTTTTCCTCAAAGGCAAAAAGGTGAGCGCTTTGGCACCCTGGTTCCACGGATTCAACGCCTTTGTGGTGAACTTCTTTTTCCGTGGCGGCATTTTCGGCGGCTTGGATGGCTATGTGCTTTCCAAAGCGGTTGCCCACAATAGCTTCCTGAAATATGCCAAACTGCTCGAATACCAACGCGATGCCTCGGTGCGTGACCGCGAAGACTGGACGTCTGTTTGGTAGTAATCTAACGCTTAAATCATTTTTTATCAGATAATATTTAAAAACTCATTTTATGAAGAAACTTTTATTTATTCTTACAATTCTTTGTGGCGCACTGACTATGACTGCCCAGAACGTGGTTAACAATGGCGACTTTGAAAGCTGGACCGGAAGCGCTGTCGCACAACAACCAACAGGATGGACTACCGGACTTATTGGAAATATTATGATTGATTTTATGGGCCAGCAGCTGCCTATCCCTATCAATACTTATTTCGGTAGCAAAAGTACGGATGCTCACTCCGGTACTGCTGCTTTGCAACTCAATCCGGACTCAATCGGCATCTCGATGCTCGGCATCGGCTATCCTTTCCCTGCTATCGCGCAACTTGGCTCTGCCAGTGGATTTAATATCCCGTTATCTACCATTATGAGTGTCGTTGACTTAATTGGCACCATAAGCTCTGGCGATACGTCCGGCCTCAATTTTGATGACATAGATTTCGAATCCTTGGCGTCATTGATGCAGGTTATGGCTCCTGGCGACCAACTCACCCAGACTCCGGGGCACCTCAATATGTATGCGAAATTCCATCCTGAAGAGGGTGAGGCTATGTATGTGATTGCCTTCTCAAAACTCGGTGGCATTCCTGTTGGCTTTGCGTATTATAATACTGCTGAAACGCTGGATGACTATACGTTGATCAGTATTCCGTTTGACAGCCCCTTGGTTCCCTGTGATAGTGTGAACATCATTATCGGATGCGGTGGAGTCGCTTCCCATAAAACAACCGAACTGTTGGTTGACGACCTTACGTTTGACTTTGTGCCTGATGGCGTGAATTCCTACGAACGTCCTGTGTTCAGCGTCTCTCCGAATCCTGCTGCCGGACAGTTCTTCATCAACCCTGAAGAGAACGCTCCCTATGCATACCAAATGTTCGATTTGCAAGGCCGCATCATCCGTGAAGAAAACAATTGCGATGGCGTTGCCAGCGTGAATACAAGCAACCTTTCCAAAGGCGTTTATGTGCTGAAAATCAATCAGAACGGAAAAACATTTCCACAAAAGGTCGTTGTCCGCTAATGATTACATGCCCTATGCCTTTGCCCACTGATTTTTAACGCTGAATATAGAATTTTTCAATTTTGAAACTCTGGCTTGCTCCCTTAGACGGAATTACAAATTATGTATATAGAAATTGTCTGTGTCGCCATTTCGGCGGCATAGACTTTTTTATGACGCCCTTCTTGCCGGTGCAGGAAAGGGCTAAGCTGAACGTTGCCAATTGGCGTGACATCTGGCCGAAAAACAATGTGCTGAAGCCTACGGTTCCGCAGTTGATGGGCAACAATCCTCCTCATTTTGTGGACACGATGAACCTGTTGCATGAGGCTTACGGCTACACGTCGTACAACTGGAACATAGGCTGTCCCGTGGCCCAGGTGGTGCGTCGCCACCGTGGATGCGGCGTCATGCCCGACACGGATAGGGTGGAGGATGTGGTCCGCACCGTGACCGAGCAAACCCCGTATAAGTTCTCTGTGAAAATGCGGCTCGGGCTGCACTCTCCGGAAGAGGGAGTGAAGATCTTGGACCGACTGGAAAAGTATCCCCTGGAATTTGTCGTCGTCCATCCTCGATTGGGAAAACAGATGTATGAGGGCACGCCCGATTGGGATGCCTTTGATTCGTTTTGCGCACACACCCACCACCGCATCATTTACAGCGGTGATGTCTTTTCCCGCGAAGATTATCTCCGCCTTCAGGAACGATATCCTATGATTGAGGATTGGATGCTTGGCCGCGGAATGCTGCGCAATCCTTTCCTGGCTGAGGAAATTCTCGGCATGGATGTCGGTGACCGCAAAGCAAGATTCTTGAAGTATTACCAACTTTGGGTCGCCGAACTTCTGCCCGTCCGAAAGGAACGCGGCACCTTGCACAATCTGAAGGAATTATGGCACTATTATAGGTGCCTTTTCGATATTCCAGATGAAATGTTGCGCCGTCTCCTCCGCATTGACGATTTTGAGAACTTCTACGACTTCTCTATCTCCTTGATTCAAAATGCCTAAATCCCCCTGACGAAGGGCTTTTCGGCTTTGTGTGATTTAGTTGGAAATTGCTTTAAAAACACTTGTGATGGGTCTGGAAACTCATCACTTTTTTTTGTATTTTTGCCGCCTCTTAAAAAATTGTACTATGGATATAGAAAATGTCAATAAGACTTTCGAACAATTTAACAATGCAAATGTATTAGTCATTGGTGATGTGATGATTGACTGTTATATTACTGGCAAAGTGACCAGAATCAGTCCCGAGGCTCCAGTACCCATCGTCAATGCTCAAAATAGAAATTACAGACTGGGCGGTGCAGCCAATGTGGCGCTGAACCTCAAATCTCTGGGCGCAACGCCTATCCTCTGCTCCGTTATCGGTAGCGATAACAAGGCCAAGGTCTTCTATGACCTTATGGAGGACTGCGATTTGGATGCCGTCGGCTTGGTGCCCATGTATGGCAGAAAAACCACAATCAAGTACAGAATTATCGGTAACAATGCCCATATCGTCCGCGTGGATGACGAAAGAGACGAACAACTCAAGGAAAGAGAAAAAAGACAGTTCATCACCACCGTGGAACAGATCATCGAACATCAGCACATCGATGCGATGATTTTCGAAGACTATGACAAAGGCCTCTTCTCCAAAGAACTGATTGAAGAAATCATCGGCTTCGCAAAGGCTAAGAACATCTTCGTGGCCGTTGACCCGAAAAAACGTAATTTCAACAACTATTCCAATGTCAATCTCTTCAAACCTAATTTGAAGGAACTGGCCGCCGGCCTCAATATCGAGGAAAACATCGAATTGAAACTGGATGAAATCCATGCTCTGGTTAAGAAATTCTCTGTCGAAAAGAACATCGACAAGATGATGATTACAATGTCTGCCAAAGGTATTGCGTTCTATGACAGCAAGACGGATAAGTTCTATCATCAGGAGGCTTTCAAACGCAGAGTCAGTGACGTCTCAGGTGCCGGTGACACGGTGATTTCCGTTGCTACCCTCTATTTGTTGAATAACGAAACTATTGAGAATACTTGCCTCGCTTCCAATCTGGCTGGTGGTTTGGTCTGTGAATATGTCGGGGTCGTTCCTGTAAATTGTGGTACACTCAAAAGCGAAATTGTGAAGAAGAGCACGGCTCCCAACGAATAATATTTTTCAGATTTGTTCGTTTGGGAAGTCTCTCAATTAGAAACTATATGAAACATCTTAAGAAACTATGGCTGGTTGTGCTGTTGGCCCTGAGCGGCTCAATAGCATGCGCACAGTCTTCTGGAGCATTTGGTGTACCAAATCTTCTGAAATACGATAAAAAACTTTTCCATTTCGGATTCCTGATTGGCTATAATCAATCGGATTTCATGATATCCTCTACGGCAGACCACAATCTGCAGGATACGTTGGATATTATCAACACCCGCGGCTACAGCGGATTCAACTTGGGCATCGTCACGGATTTGCGCATGGGCAAATATTTTGATCTGCGTTTCATCCCGACGCTGTCTTTTATCGATAGAAGCGTGGTGTACAATGACAATATCAGAGGCCAGTATCACCAGAATACAAACCCGAAGGAGGGTGCTGCGGCCGGTGCCGTCTATATGGACCTGCCACTGATGGTGAAACTCAAGTCCTCCCGTATGATGAACAATGTCCGCGCTTATGTGCTGGCCGGCGCTCAGTATGGCCTCGACCTGACGTCTATCGCCAAGAAACATCAGAACAATACGGGCTATGTCTTGCGCCTCTATCCGCACGACTTCCAAGCTCTGGCAGGCGTGGGATTCGATTTCTATTGCACCTATTTCAAGTTTTCAACGGAATTGAAAATGGGCTTCGGACTCCGCAACATGCTTGTGGCTGACCAAGATATCCATGCCACTACAATCAATTCCCTGAAATCAAAAATGTTAATGATATCTTTTACTTTTGAATAATTATGGCAAACAACGAAGAAAGATTTAAACAGATCATTGCCCATGCTAAAGAGTATGGCTTCATTTTCCCTTCAAGCGAAATTTACGACGGTTTGGGTGCTGTCTATGACTATGGTCAAAACGGTGTCGAACTGAAGAACAATATCAAACAATACTGGTGGAAATCCATGGTTCAATATCACGAAAACATCGTGGGCTTGGACAGCTGTATATTCATGCACCCCACCATTTGGAAGGCTTCCGGCCACGTTGACGCTTTCAACGATCCTTTGATTGACAACAAGGACTCCAAAAAACGCTATCGTGCCGATGTGCTTATCGAAGACCATATTCAGAAGATTGAAGATAAGATTAACAAGGAGGTTGAAAAGGCCAAAAAGCGTTTCGAGAACTTCGATGAGAAGATGTTTCGCGAGACCAACGGCCGTGTCCTGCAATATCAAAAGCAGATTGATGACATCACGGCTCGCTTCGCCGAACTGATGAATGCCAACGACCTCGCTGGCTTGAAAGCACTTATTGAAGAACTCGGCATTGTATGCCCGATCTCCGGCACACGCAACTGGACGGATGTCCGCCAGTTCAACCTTATGTTTGCCACTAAGTTGGGCTCCGTTTCCGAAGGCGCTGACACTATTTACCTTCGTCCGGAAACGGCTCAGGGCATTTTCGTCAACTTCCTGAACATCTATAAAACGGGCCGTATGAAACTGCCGTTCGGCATCGCTCAGATTGGCAAGGCCTTCCGTAACGAAATCGTGGCCCGCCAGTTCATCTTCCGTATGCGCGAGTTCGAACAGATGGAAATGCAGTTCTTCGTCAAACCCGGTGAGGAACTCAAGTGGTTCGACTATTGGAAACAGACCCGTCTGCAATGGCATACCGACCTCGGCATTGCTCCGGAAAACTATCGCTTCCACGATCATGAAAAATTGGCTCACTATGCTAATGCCGCTACCGATATCGAATTCAAATTCCCGTTCGGCTTCAAAGAACTCGAAGGCATTCACTCCCGTACCAATTTCGACCTCTCTCAGCATGAGAAATTCTCCGGCAAGAAACTCCGCTATTTCGATCCTGAAGAGAATGAGAACTACGTCCCGTATGTCATTGAAACCTCTATCGGCGTTGACCGTATGTTCTTGGCTGTGTTCAGTAATGCTTATACAGAAGAAACACTCGAAGACGGCTCCACCCGTGTGGTCCTGAGACTTCCGGCTAAGTTGGCTCCGTACAAAGTGGCCGTTCTTCCTCTGGTTAAGAAAGACGGTCTTCCGGAAATCGGTCAGGAGATCTTTGACAAACTGAAGAGAGAATTCATGGTTCAGTATGAGGACAAAGACGCAATCGGCCGCCGCTACCGCCGTCAGGATGCTATCGGCACACCGTTCTGCATCACTATCGACAACCAGACTAAGGAAGACAACACCGTGACCGTTCGTGAACGTGACTCGATGGCCCAATATCGTCTCCCAATTGATTCTTTGGTTGATGAGATTTCAAAGAAATTGAGATAAGACATTATTCAGTAGGGACGCGACACTTCGCGTCTCTACTATAATATTATAAATACATTATGAAGAAATTATCCTTGCTTTTCGTTGCATGCCTGCTGGTGTGCGTGGCTTCTGCCCAAAACATGAAGGCCTTCATCAGCCATAAGGCCTACTGCAACCATAAGATGCAGCCATATATCGAATTCACCTTCATTGTGGGCGGCAACTCCGTACAGTATGTCAAAGGTGACAATGGCAAATACAGTGCCGAAGTGGAAGTCCGCGTGGATGTTGCCAAGGGTGATTCCGTCATTAAATCTTTGCACTACATTCTCGCTTCTGACGAGTTCGCAGATACGGCCAATATGGAATTCCCGGATTTTGCCGATATCCAGAATCTGCCAGTTCCCAATGGCGACTATTTCCTGAATTTCTATCTGAAGGATAGAAATCGTGATTCCGTTGAGCTGAAGTACATCGACCGTATCCTGCTCAATTTCCCGGAAGATAAGATTTCCTCTTCCCGTATTTCCCTCTATCAGGAAATGTCCGCCCCGATTGCCCCTGGCATGTATATTAAATATGGTTACTACCTGCCACCGCTTTATTATAATTTCGTGCCTGAAAAACAGTATGTCCTTCCTTTTGCTTTGGAAGTTTATAATACAAAGAACATCATGGGAGCGGATAAGCCTCTTAAGGCTAAGTGCTTTATTGAGAATTCGGAAAACAAACTGGTGGCTCTGCCCAACGACATCGTTACGAAGTCACTCAAGACAGATGATGTGGTGCTGGTGATCGATCAGTTCAACGTCTTTGCCTTGCCTTCCGGCAACTACAATCTCGTGGTAGAACTTTACAATGAGAAAGACAGTCTGATTCTGCTCAACAAACTCTTCTTCCAAAAGAGCAACCCTTCTGTGAAGCTGGATGTTTCCAGGTACGACAATGTGTCGGTGGAGAATACTTTTGTTACTGAAATCACGGATAGAAAGATGCTCGAAAGCTATGTGCAATCTCTTTTCCCGATAAGTACTGCGGTGGAAAGGGACTTTTACGATAATCGTATGAAGCAAATTCCGACAGACCAACTGCAGCGCTATTTCTACTCATTCTGGCTGTCTCGTAATCCGAACGACCCAGAGGCTGAGTGGAATAAGTACAATAAGATGGTTTCCTACGTGCAGGAACGTTTCGGCAGCAAGCAGGTGAAAGGTTATAAAACCGACCGCGGTCGCGTGTACCTGCAGTACGGCCAACCTAATGACATTAAGGAAATTCCGTCAGATCCTGTGACTGTTCCTTATGAAATCTGGCATTACTACTATCTGGATGACCAGACCAATGTCAAGTTCGTGTTCTATGATCCTTCTTTGGTTGGCAATGACTACGAGCTTCTTCATACCAACAAGTATGGCGAAACCCATGACCCGAACTGGAAGATGAAGCTGGTGAAGAAGTTGCAACCTCAGGATGATATCTACAACTCAGATCCCCTTGATTACTACGGTGGTGACATTAACGGGAATTGGAGATATCACTGAGAGATGAAGGGATGAAGGGATGATTTTTTTATTATAAATTCTTGATTTTTTGAAACGTTTATTAGACATACTCAGTTCCTCCATCGTGTTGCTGGTTCTGTTGCCGGTATGGCTTGTCATTGCTTTGCTTATCGCGATGGAATCCAAGGGCGGCGTGTTCTACAAGCAGGTGCGCGTGGGGAAGGATAACAAGGACTTCTTTCTCTATAAATTCCGTACCATGCGGGTGGGTTCCGACAAAAAGGGCTTGCTGACTGTGGGCGAACGCGACAGCCGCATTACGCGCGTGGGTTATTTCCTCCGCAAATACAAAATCGACGAGTTTCCGCAACTGCTCAACGTCATCAAGGGCGATATGAGCATTGTGGGCCCGCGTCCGGAGGTCCGCAAGTACGTGGATTTATATACTCCGGAACAGATGAAGGTGCTCTCTGTGCGCCCCGGCCTCACCGACCTGGCTTCCATCAAATACGTGCATGAGAATGAGGTGCTTGCCGCCTCCGACAATCCCGAGCAGACTTATATCGACGAGGTCATGCCCGCAAAATTGGACCTCAATTTGCAATATATCGCCACACAGTCCCTGATGGGCGATATCCGTTTGATTTTTAATACATTTTTGGCTATTTTAAAATAGAATGAAGAAACTCTACCTGATTCTCCCGTTCCTGCTTCTTGCCTTCGGACTGAGTGCGCAGCAAACTGATACGCTGCCTGCAGAGAAGGCCCAAACTCATTTCACTAAGAAAGACTATATCCCGAAGTTTACCGCAACGGTGCTCGGCCGTTATGAGTACAATACGCAGTTGAATGCCCATCATTTCGAACTCCGACATACGCGTATTGGCGTCAGCGGCAGTGTCCACCCGATGTTCTCCTATATGGCGCTCGTGGACCTTACCTACGGCGGTCAGTTCTCTCCTGTGGCTATCTTCGCACAGTTCAAACCCGTCAAGGGCCTGTCCATGTTGATTGGCTATGACAAGATGCCGTTCAGTAGCGAGAACCTGCTGTCACCTTATCAGTACTATTTTTCCGACAAGTCCTTCCTGACTTCGAAGATTACTGCCTGGAGTGATGTGGGCGCGGTAGTTGCCTACAAATGGGACAAAGTGGTTCCTTTCGAACTCAAAGTCGGTGTTTTCAACGGCGCAGGCTTCAGCAAACAGATGCAGTTCCAGGAACATCTGAACTATGTGGCTCGTGGCACTTTCGAATTTTTCAAAGACTTCAAACTGACGTTGAACTACGCCGGTGTCAAACCTGAGGCTTTCCGTATGCACAACTTCGATGTCGGCCTGGCATACGATATCGCTCATCTGCACATGGAAGCGGAGTATATCTATAAGATGTACGACCAAGTAAACTTTGATCCCACACATGCTTTTTACGGGTTCCTCTATTATGCGTTCCCGTTGAATAAGAAGTTCTTGGACAATATCGCTATTTCAGCACGCTACGATGCGATTACGCCGAACTGCAACGGCAAAGTGAATACGGATGGCGCATACGTTATGGACCCGTTCCGCCAGCGCATTACCGCCGGTGTTACGCTTATCTTTGTGGAAAAACCGGTGCGCGCCGGCATTCGTCTGAACTATGAGAAGAACTTCGTCCGCAAGAATGTCGAATGCAATGAGGACAGGCTCATTCTCGAATTAATCACGCACATTTAGGCGGACAGCGGCATTGCGCCGTGCCATTAGAGATTCATTTTCCTGATTTCCTCGTCACTGAGGGCGAATGCTGATTTGCCCTTCTCGAGACAGGCTTTGTAGGAGGCACTGTCGCCTTCCTGCTGGTAACACCTCAGTTCGCGCTCCCATAGATCCCAGAACATCGGCATCGCCTTTTCCACGGACTTGTAGCAGGTGATGGCGTCTTGTCGGTTGACGTTCTCGGCCTTGTACCCGTAAAGGAACAAATAGATGGGGTCGTCACCGGTGTGGTCTATCAAAGCATTGATGTTATCTTCGTATTCAGCTAACATCTGTTGGTCCTTTCTGCCCAATTGGAAAGTGCGGTAAAGCAGTTTGTGCAGCAATAGGGTGCGTGCGTCGATATCCTCTTTGTAGGTGTCCAACTCGGCAGTGAAATTTCCAGGCAACTGGGAAAGGTTGGCAATGAGGAGCTGATAGTATTGGGTGTAGTCTTTCAGTGCGTCTTTGTGCTCTTTAAGGACGTTCAGCGACTTGGCATACTGCTTGGTGTGGGCCAGTTGGTCGGCTTCCTGCAGGAATTTGACGTCGCTTTCCGGATTCGTCTGCAGCATCAGGTTGTACAGCATTCGGCTTTCAATGTCTTTGGACAAATTGCAGCCGGCGCTGTATTGGAATCCGTCTTTGAGCATCAACTTGCCTTTGACGGTGTCAACGATGAAGTCGGTGAAATCGACGGTGAAATCCAAGTATTCGCGCATGATTACATGATGCTGGTTGTCTTTGACGTAGTATCTTACGAAGGCATAGTCCCCGCCGTTATTGACGGCATTCACAGCGCGGTCACCTAATCTGAGGCAGTTTTCGAAATACTCCTTGCCGCCTTCGACATCGAAGCCGCTGTAAACAATGGAATTCTCGCATACGAGCTGCTTGATGTACTCTTTGTCAATCGCCTTGTTCAACGCCTCTGCATCTCCGCTTTGAATACCTTTGATGATGTCTTTTGCAAATGCGGTGACGGTTTCTTCGTTTAAGGCTATCTGTTGGTTCTCGTCATTGGATTTAGTGCGGTTGTGGCAACTGGTGACGGTAAGTCCAAATGCCAGGATGATGACTAAGTTCAGAAGTGAGGCGAATCTGCGCATGGTGAAATCTATGTTGTTGAAAGATTATTTTTTATTGATGATGGAAATGTAGGTGTAAATCGGCCGGTGGTCTGATACTTTGATGTCGTTGCAGATGGTATGGCCGAAGTCATTGTATTGGTTGTCGTGGAAGATGTAGTCGATGCGGTAGGAGGGAAAAGCGTCTCCGAAATAGGTGGCTCCGAGACCTTTGCCGCTGCTTCGGAAGCTGTCTTTGAATCCGTGTCCGATTTTGTGCGCGCTGTAGGATGCGGGAGAGTCGTTGAAGTCACCGCAGATGATAACAGGGAATCTGCAACTGTCGATGTGCGCACGGATGCTCATTGCCTGATACTGCCTTTGCTCGAAAGCATAGGTGATTTTGTTGTACAATTTGGCTGTCTTCTCCTCAATGTCGGGGTCGCTCATATCGTTGTGCAGTACGGCTTTGCCAGTGGCATAGTCTTCGCTGCCGAGGCTCATGGACTTCAAATGGACGTTGTAAACTCTCAGGGTGTCGCCATTGTAGCGGATGTCAACGAACATGGCCTTGTTGTTGGAGCTGTCTCTCATCTCCACCAATCCGCTGTTGACAATGCGGTAGCGGCTGAACACGGCCAGTCCGAATTCGTGTGGTCCGGAGGAACTGTTCAGGTAAAGGCGGTAGTTGCGCTCGTTGTCAGGCAGATTCAGCGCTTTTAGCACTTCCTCCGTGGTGTTGAATTTCAACTTGCCGCTTTTGTCGTAGAAATATTCCTGAACACAAAGAATGTCAGGGCACTCGTTTCGGAAGAAGTTCATGACGGTGCGCTTGTTGGCTTGCCGCTTTTTGACGTCGTCGTTGGCGTCATACACGCCGAATACGCGGGCGTTGTAACTCATCACCTTGATGCAGTTGGCGCACGTTTCGGGCTTGTCCTGGGCGCGCAGCTGGAAATGTCGGTCGATATTGTTGACGTTGAGTAGAATGGGAATTACGGGAACAAGCGCCCAACGGTAGTCGAGAATGAGCCATACGACGGTGAGCACCGCATTGACCAGCAGGATGTAGTAGAAGAACAACCCACAATAGGCGATGACGTGCGAAAAGGTGGGACGCGTGATTTTGGCCAGGAAGGAGAAAAACAGTGCTCCAGCAGCCAGTATGGTGACGAACAGCAAAAGTCCTTTGCCGATTTTTTTTAAGAAAGCTAATTTTTTTGCAGCCATTATTCTCCGTAATAGTAGTAGTTGTTTCGTTGGTTTCGGTCATTTTTCCGCCAAAGCAGGATGAGGATGATGCCGAATAACATGCCGCCGAGATGGGCGAAGTGCGCAATGCCGTCACCAGCGCCGGCAACACCGGAAACTAATTCGATAACACCATAGATGACAACGAACCATTTTGCCTTGATGGGCAGCAGGAAATAGACATATATCTCTGAATTCGGGAACAGCATGCCGAAGGCTAACAGCAGTCCGAATACAGCGCCGGAAGCGCCCACGATGTTGAAACTGTTCAGGAACTGGTCGCGCGCATTGGCCGTGATTTCAACCAATTGGTTGATGGACTTCGGATTCTGCTGCAGGTAGAGCAGGTTGTTGTCGAACATGTCCCTGAAACGTACGTCCTTGTTGTTCTCTGCCAAATATCGGAACGTCTCCACGCTTGGATTGTTCAGGAATTGGTCGAAAAGGGAAAGCATCGGATGAATCTGGAGGAAGGTGATGAGATAGTGTACCAACGCAGCGCCCACACCCGTGATGAGATAGTAGATGAGGAAACGCTTGGTCCCCCAGTAGTTCTCAATGGCAGAACCGAACATCCAAAGTGCGAACATGTTGAAGAAGATGTGCGAGAAATTGCCATGCATGAACATATAGGTGATGAACTGCCACGGCCGGAAGTCGGGAGCAGAGACATAATGAAGGCCTAACAGCTTGTTCAGGTCGCAGAGCCCCGTGCTTGCGAAAATGGTGGTGGCCAGAAATACTAATATATTGACGATGAGCAGGTTTTTGACGCCGGGAGGCAGCAGATTGAAACCGCCCATTCTGATTTGATTGTCCATATTCCGAGTTTAGAATTGAGAGATGAGAGATAATAACTCAACTCGTAAGGTTATATTATTTTCTATTATAAAAAAAGCGCGCAAAAGTACTAAAAAATCCTATTTTTGCGGCCATGATTTCAGCAATAACCTTGCCACGGTGTAAAAGTATAATTATCAGACAGATGGTTTACCATTTCGGGCTGACTGGCGAGGTGCTGCCCGTGCCTGAAACGGAGTGCAACGACGTGCTTGTCACGCATCGTGCGCTGACTGCCATCGCGCAGCACGAAGGAACAGGTGCAACTGTTGATGTTGAAGACTGTGGCGCTGCATATCGTTTTATGATGGCGTTGCTCTCGGTGACACCCGGTCAGTGGTTGTTGACTGGCGCGCCACGCCTCTTGCAGCGCCCTGCTGCTGAACTGATAAGCGTCCTGACGTCGATTGGCGCCTCCATCCTGCAGTCGGAAAACGGGTGGCTGATTTCCGGCAGGAGCCTTTCCGCAGATACCCTGACGGTTGATGCCCACCGCTCCAGCCAGTTCGCGTCTGCCTTGTTGCTGATTGCCCCGAAATTGGGCCTGCAGACGTTGCATCTCGATCCTGCCGTAATCCCTTCGTCATCGTACATTTACCTTACCCAGGCGCTGACCGACTCGCGTGTCTGCATTCCAGAATTGCCCGAACGCGAGCTTGTCGTGGGCAGGGTGGGGGACTGGAGCGCGGCGCTCTTCTGGTACGCGTATGCCGTGCTGCATCCCGGTCAGGAACTCGATTTGAAAGAGTTGTCGCTCTGCTCCGCGCAGGGTGATGCCGTTGTGGCCCAGTGGTTCGCCGATTTGGGCGTTTCCAGCGTGGAAACTTCGGACGGTGTGAGAATTTCGGCTTCTGCTTTGCGGCAGCCGATTTCGCGGACTTTCGATGTCGCCGACCATCTGGACGTGGTACCCGTGATGGCTGCACTGGCCAGCCTGCTTCCGGCTGATTTCACATTCCTGCATACCCACAATTTGGCCTATAAAGAATCTGATAGGGCGCATATTCTTGCCGAGGAGTTGGCCCCGTTTGCCGAAGTGGTCTGTGAAGAGGACAGCCTGCGTGTGATAGGGAGGCCTCGTGCCTTATGGCCTCCGGAGCCGTACGCGTTTCAGACGCATCGCGACCACCGGCTGGCGATGGCGTTCTCGCTGTTTGGACCACAGGCGATTTTGGATGACACGTCTTGTCTGCGCAAATCATTGGGGGCGTCCAGTCTGTCCCAATTAGGGAGGGTGGTCCGGTAGGATAAGTGAGCAAGTCGGGGAGCAATGGGCCAAGACGGGTCGCGGCAGGGATTGGAACCCATTTACAAGCGCGGCTTGTCGGGAGGAGCGGTGCGTAACGTCCTTACAGAGCGCGCAGTTAGGGTGGAAAGCCCGACGGCATGGCGTAGGCTTGAGCGTTGGCGATGCCGGGCCGCCCAAAAATCGTATCTTGAATGTAAAAATCAATGCTTTTTCCTCCGAAAAATCCGGGGTGGTATTAGGAGTTGTTGATTTCTGATTTTGTAACTATCAGATTTTCAGATAAAAATAAATAAAGAAAAGAACTTTGCTGGGGTTGCGGGGTAAAGAAAAAAATGTACTTTTGCGCGCCTAAAAATACCGATTATTGTCCTTAATGTTAGTAAAGGAAAATTAATTAAAAATCTCGGGAAATGTGGGTGAAGACATTTCCCTCTAAAAACACAACAAACTTAAAAAATGGATGCAGTAAGTTACAAAACAATTTCGGCGAACAAAGACATCGTCAAGAAAGAGTGGGTTTTAATCGATGCACAGGAAATGGTAGTCGGCCGTCTCGCAACAGTGGTCGCACGCATTTTGAAAGGCAAAACGAAACCCTATTACACACCGAGCTTCGATTGTGGTGACAACGTTATCATTATCAATGCTGAAAAGGTAAAATTCTCCGGTAACAAATGGAGCGAGAAACAATACGTACACCACACCACATATCCTGGTGGCCAACGCTTCGCAACACCGAAGGAATTCATGCGCAAATATCCCGAGCGTATTCTCGAACACGCCATCAGAGGCATGCTCCCGAAGAACAGACTCGGCGACCAACTCTATCGTAACCTTCACGTTTACGTTGGTCCGAACCATCCGCATGAAGCACAGCAACCCAAATTAATAAACGTTAACGACATCAAATAACAATGGAAGTAACAAATACATTAGGCAGAAGAAAAACGGCTGTTGCTCGTCTGTACATGAAACCGGGCAGTGGCGAAATCAAGGTCAACAACCGCGATTATAAGGAATATTTCTGTGTTCCTACATTACAATTCAAAGTAGAACAACCCCTCCGCTTGGCTGAAGTTCTCGGTCAATATGACATCAAGGCAAACCTCGATGGCGGTGGCGTTACAGGTCAGGCAGAAGCTCTTCGTATGGCTATCGCAAAGGCTCTCGTCGAAATCAATCCTGAACTCCGTAAGACTATGAAGGTTCAAGGATTCCTCCGTCGTGACCCGCGTATGGTTGAACGTAAGAAACCCGGTCAACCTAAGGCTCGTAAGAGATTCCAATTCAGCAAACGTTAATATTTTATACATATATTATATTACGTACGCTTGTTTAGTATCGAAACTGCGGCGATTTCACAAGAACTACCCCGTGGTTGCTTTTAAGAATGTAAACAATTAAAAAATTAAAAAATGTCAAGATTACAATTTGAAGAATTATTAGATGCAGGTTGTCACTTCGGACACCTCAAAAGAAAATGGAATCCCGCAATGGCTCCTTATATCTTCATGGAGAAAAACGGTATCCACATCATCGACTTATACAAAACCAGCGAAATGATCGACCGCGCAGCTGAAGCTGCAAAGAACATCGCTCGTTCCGGCCGCAAGATCCTCTTCGTCGCTACTAAGAAACAGGCTAAGGAAACTGTTTCCTCTATGGTTAAGGAAGTCGGTATGCCTTACGTTACCGAACGTTGGCCGGGCGGTATGCTCACCAACTTCTTCACCATCCGCAAGGCTGTGAAAAAAATGTCCGACATCGACCACTTGATCGAAAGCCCTCAATTCAAGAACATTTCCAAACGTGAAAGACTTCAGATCCAACGTGAGCGCGCCAAACTCGACAAGAACTTGGGCTCTATCGCTGACCTGAACCGCCTCCCGGCTGCAGTCTTCATCGTTGACGTTATGAAAGAACACATCGCTTTGGCTGAAGCTCGCAAACTCGCCATCCCGACTTTCGCTATCGTCGACACAAACTCTGATCCTCGCGCTATCGACTTCCCGATTCCGGCAAATGACGATGCATCCAAGTCTATCGCCGTTATCCTCAAGGCTGTCTGCGAAGGTATCAAAGAAGGCCTCGCTGAACGTGAAATGAACAAGGACGCTCAACTCGAGGAAATGGAAAACGCTGACGTTGAAAACGAAGGCACAGAAGAAAACGAAGGCGATGCTCCTCGCAGAAGAAACGGCCGTCGCCCCGCTTCTAAAAACGAATAATTCGATTTAGTATTAACTTTTTAAAGATTATCAATTATGGCAATTACTGCTGCTGATGTAAATAAATTAAGACAACAGACCGGTATCGGTATGATGGACTGCAAGAAAGCGCTCGTAGAAGCTGACGGCGATTTCGAAAAAGCTATCGATATCCTCCGCAAAAAAGGTCAAAAAGTTGCCGCTAAACGCGCTGACCGCGAATCTAACGAAGGCCGTCTCGTCGCTAAGACGAACGCTGACCACACCAAGGGCTATATGCTCCTCGTGGCTTGCGAAACCGACTTCGTGGCTAAAGGCGAAGAATTCGTTAACTTCGTTGACAGCCTCCTCGATGCTGCTATCGCTGCTAACATCAACACCCGTGAAGAACTCCTCGAGATGAACTTCAACGGTATGAAGGTGGCTGACAAACTTACTGAACTCACTGGTAAGACAGGCGAAAAACTCGAACTGCCTCACTACGACGTTCTCGAAGCTGCTTACGTGGAATCCTATATCCACATGGGCAACCACAAAGCTACCCTCGTTGGCTTCAACAAAAACGATGATAATGCTAGAGAAGCCGCTCACAACGTCGCTCTCCATATCACCGCTATGAATCCGCTCGCATTGGATGAAAACGCTATTTCTCAAGAAGTGAAAGATAGAGAATTGGCAGTCGCAGTTGATAAAACTCGCCAAGAACTCGTCGGCAAGGCTGTTGAAGCTGCTTTGAAGAAAGCTGGCATCAATCCTGCTCACGTTGACAGCGATGACCACATCAACTCCAACATGGCTAAGGGCTGGATCACTGAAGAACAAGCTGAACTCGCTCGCAAAATCAAAGTTGAAGAAGCTGAAAAGAAAGCTGCTAACCTCAATGAAGCTCAAATCCAACAGATCGCTCAAGGTCGTCTGGTCAAATTCTTCAAAGAGAATACTTTGATGTACCAAGAACTCGTTATGGGTGGCGACGGCAAACAAAGTGTCCGCGACTTTATCCACGCTAACGACAAAGAACTCGAATGCACAGCATTCATCCGTCGTCAAATCGGCGAATAATTTCAGAGTCTTTTTACTCACAATACGGGGGCTGTCTTTACCGACAGCCCCTTTCTTTTTGCCCCTTTATTCAAAAAATCAATGGAAGAGTGAACGTTAACACATTTTTTTGTACTTTTGCCGCCGTTTTAAATATTGTCTAAAATGCGCAAAAAAGTTGATTTTTTGGTTATCGGTTCTGGCGTGGCAGGCTTGACATTTGCCCTCAAAGCCGCTAATTTTGGAAAAGTCCTCATGGTCACCAAGACTAAGATGGACGAAGGCTCTACACGTTACGCGCAGGGAGGCATCGCTTCTGTGGTATACCAACCCGACTCGTATGAAAAACACATCCAGGACACGATGGTCGCCGGTGACGAACTCTCAGACCGCCATATCGTTGAACTGACGATTCGCGAATCTACTGAACGCGTCATGGAACTCGTGGAATGGGGCGTTGACTTTGACAAAAACCAGGACGGCAGCTTCGCACTCGCTAAAGAAGGCGGCCATTCTGAATTCCGCGTCCTCCATCATAAGGATATGACTGGCTATGAGATTGAGGAAAAACTGATCTCCGCGGCCAAAAGACATAAGAATATTGAAATCATTGAAAATAGAATCGCACTCGAAATCATCACCCAACACCACTTGGGCGTGGAGGTGACGCGTCGCTCCACCGACATCACCTGCTACGGTGCGTATATCTATAATCCCGACACAAAGGAAGTTGACACCGTTCTCGCTAAAATCACGATGATGGCAACAGGCGGTAATGGCATGGTTTACGAACATACAACCAATCCCAAAGTCGCTACTGGCGACGGTGTGGCTATGGTCTATCGTGCCAAGGGCACTGTCCGCGGCATGGAGTTCGTCCAGTTCCACCCGACTTCTCTGTATAATCCCAAGGAGTCGCCATCCTTCCTCATCACTGAGGCTATGCGCGGCGCCGGTGCTATCCTCAAGGATGCTAATGGCAATGCTTTTGTCGACAAATACGACGAACGCGGCTCTCTGGCTCCCCGTGATATCGTGGCTCGCGCTATCGACTCCGAAATGAAACGCCAGGGCGTTGACCATGTCTATCTCGACACCACTCTGATTCCGAAACAGGAAATCTTCGAACATTTCCCCAATATCTATGCCAAATGCCTCAGCATCGGTATAGATATCACAAAAGAGATGATACCTGTTGTTCCCGTCGCTCATTACTCCTGTGGCGGTATCCAGACGGACGAGTGGGGCGCCACGTCCATCACCAATCTGTTCGCTTCCGGCGAATGTGCCTCTACCGGCTTGCACGGAGCCAATCGTCTGGCTTCCAACTCGCTGCTTGAGGCATTGGTCTTCTCCCATCGCGCATGTATCAAGTCCATGCAGATTATCCCGACCATCCAGTTCTGTGACGATGTGCCTGACTGGAACAGCGACGGCACCGTGCTGAACGAGGAAATGGTCCTGATCACCCAATCCCGCAAGGAACTGCAGACGATAATGAGCAGCTACGTAGGCATCGTGCGCTCCAACCTGCGTTTGCAACGTGCTTTTGACAGACTTGAGATCCTCTATCGTGAAACTGAGGAACTGTATAAGAAATCCATCCTTATACCTGAAATCTGCGAACTTCGCAATATGATTAATGTCGGCTATCTGATTATCAAGCATGCCATGGCACGCAAGGAGAGCAGAGGCCTGCATTATTCATTGGATTATCCACCGCATCAAAATAGTACTAAATAATACCCACGGTTATGAAAAATTTTGCGATTCATACTTTAGGTTGTAAGCTGAACTTCAGCGAATCGGCTGCCATTGCAGCTAAATTGGAAGCCAACGGCTGGCAGCAGGGCGGCATTCCCGAAATCATCATCCTGAATACCTGCGCTGTTACTCAGTCCGCTGAAAAGAAGACTCGAAATGTGGCTTCCAAACTGCATCGGGAGAATCCTTTGGCATCCATCGTCGTTGTGGGCTGCTACAGTGCGCTGAAACCGGAACTCCTCGAGCGCTGGTCCGGTGTCATCAAGGTTTTCGGCAGCTCCAATAAGATGAGCTGCGTGGATTTCATCCTCCAACGCGAGGCTGAACCCGTGCCCGCCTTCTTTGATGCTTACTCTGTGCATGACCGCACCCGCTCGTTCTTGAAAATCCAGGACGGATGTAACAACCACTGCACCTATTGTACGGTATGGATTGCCCGTGGAAAGAGCCGTAGCGACAATATTGCCAATGTGCTCAAGAATATTCAGAATATCGCCGACTCCGGTGTTCATGAAGTGAACCTCACCGGTGTGAACGTGGGCGACTTCGGCAAAGGCACCAACGAGAACCTGCTCAAACTGCTGAAGGCTATCGTCAAACAAAATGCTATCGAACGCGTTCGCATTTCCTCTCTGGAACCCGATATGCTCACCCCGGAAATCATCAAGCTCGTGGCTAAGTCTCCGATCCTGATGCCGCATTTCCATATTCCGTTGCAGTCTGGCTGCGACCGTATCCTTTCTGTGATGCGCCGCAGATACACCGCTGCCGAGTATGCTGAAAAAGTACAGATGATTAAGAAACTGATGCCTGATGCCTGCGTTGCCTGCGACGTGATTACGGGTTTCCCCGGTGAAACGGATGAGGATTTTGAAGAAACATACCACTTCTTGGAAGAACTGCCAATCAGCTATATGCATGTCTTCACCTACTCCCGCCGCCCTCGTACGCATGCGAATATGATGGAAGACCAAGTGCCCGAAGATGTGAAACACGAACGTACCGAACGCCTGCTCGAGCTCTCCCATGCTAAGAAGATGGCTTTCTACGCACAATGCGAAGGCCAGACACGCTCGGTGTTGGTGGAGACTGAAGTGGCAGACGAACAACTTTTCGGCTTTACGGACAACTACATCCGCGTGGCTATGCCGTATGACGAAAGCTTGGTCAATACGATTCAGAAGATTAAAGTCGAACAATGCCGCACAATATTATAAAACTGAAGAATGGGCTGCGTCTGATTCATAAAGAGGTCGACTCGCCCATTTCTCATTTCGGCGTGCTTGTCAATGCCGGAACCCGTGACGAGTCCCTCGAACAGATGGGACTTGCTCATTTTGTGGAGCATACTATTTTCAAAGGCACCGAGAAACGAAATGCCTTCCGCGTCATCAGCCGCATGGAGGCTGTGGGTGGCGATTTGAATGCTTCCACGTCAAAAGAAGAAACTTATTTTCACACGTCTTTTCTGTCGGCCGATTATCCCCGTGCCGTAGAACTTCTTTCCGATATCTTCTTCCACGCTGTCTTTCCCGAAAAAGAGTTGGAAAAAGAGAAAACGGTTGTATTAGAAGAAATCAATTACTATAAAGATTCGCCTTCCGAACTCATTTTCGATGATTTCGAGGATTTGGTCTTCGCTGGACATCCGCTCGGCAAAAACATCTTGGGAACGAAGCAGAGCGTTAAGAAGATGAAACGCCAGGCCATCCTGGACTTCATTGCCCGCAACTATACATTGAACAACATCGTGTTAGCCTCTGTGGGCCGTATCCCTACAGCCAAGTTGGTGCGTCTCTGCGAACGCTACTTCGGCTGCGAAGCTGTTGTGGACTGCCCGCGTGCGAGAACTCCCTTTACGGATTTCAAACCTACGACCTTGCGCGTGAAGAAGAAAACCACTCAGACCAATGTGATGTTGGGCCAGCCCGCGTACTCCATTCAAAATGACAAGCGCGTGCCGTTCCTGCTGCTCAACAACCTGCTGGGCGGCCAGGGGATGAACACACGGCTCAATATGAGCGTCCGCGAGAAAAAAGGCCTGGCATATTCCATTGAGTCCAACTATACGTCATTCTCCGATACCGGACTTTTTGCCATCTATTTCGGCTGCGACAACCACAATACGGACCTTTGTCTGGATCTGATAAAAAAGGAATTGCAGAAATTGCGAGATCAGAAACTCGGTGCTATGCAGTTGTACTATGCAAAGAAACAATTCGTTGGACAATTGGCATTGTCCAATGAAGGCAAACTCAACGAGATGCTGGCATTAGGTCACACGGCCTTGTTCTTCGACGAGGTGGATACTATTGAGGAAAGCATTGCGGAAATCGAAGCCGTCACCGCTGAGCAAATCCTCGATGTGGCGAACGAAATTCTCCTTCCGGACCAATTTTCCACCCTTATTTTCGAATAGTCGTTCAAACCTCCAATTGTCTAATCGTATAATCGCCCAATCGTGTTAGAAATCTACTCCAAGAATCTTGAGAACGCAGTAAACGAAATCGCCAAGCTGCCCGGCATAGGCAAGCGTACGGCGTTGCGCCTGGCCCTCCACCTCATCAAGTCTGAGAAGGAAGATGTCACTCTCCTCACGGAGCGCATCAATAAATTGAAGACTGATGTGTGCTGCTGTAAGCAGTGCTTCAACATATCAGACGATGAATTGTGCGACATTTGTGCCAATCCTAAGCGAGACCCGAAGACGATTTGCGTGGTGCAGGACATCCGCGATGTGATTGCTATCGAAAACACGAACCAGTTCAAGGGCGTCTATCACGTCCTCGGCGGTGTCATTTCCCCTATGGAAGGTATTGGCATCAATCAACTGCGCTTGCAGGAACTTTTCACCCGCGTGGAAACCGGCGAGGTGAACGAACTCATCCTTGCCCTTCCTGCCACCGTGGAAGGCGACACTACTAATTTCTTTATTTATAAAAATGTAAAGGAAAAGGTACAGACTATTACCACGATTGCCCGCGGTATCGGCGTGGGAGAGGAACTTGAATATGCCGATGAAGTCACCCTCGGCCGCTCTCTTGTGGCACGCATGGAGTTCGACAAAGCCTACAAGAAGTAGGTCGAGCAATGAGTCTCGGGAGGTATTACTAACCATACATCTTATCATGAAAAAAATCCTTTTGATCTTGTTGGCCTGTTCTGTGGCTTTGACAGTGGCAGCGCAAAGTTCTTCGGCGGTCACTGCTCTTGCACATAGAATTTTGGGCGAACAGGACACCAATTTCATCTTCATTTGCCAACCTGACACCATTGATTACTTCGAGGTGAGCTCGCCACAACGTCCGGCACTTCGAGGCGATAATGTGGTGATTCCGGACGTTAAAATCACAATCAAGGGCAACAATGACAATTCGCTGGCAATGGGATTGAATTACTATCTTCAAAACTTTTCGGGCGTGTATGTCTCTTGGTTTGAACGGGAACATGTCGAACTTCCGCACAAATTCGCGGACGTTGGTGATACAATACGCAAGGAAGCGCTGGTTAAAGAGCGTTTCTTCCTCAATTATTGCACTTTTGGATACACGATGCCTTGGTGGTCTTGGAAGCAGTGGGAACGATTCATCGATTGGATGGCTCTACACGGTATCAATATGCCGCTGGCCATTACGGGCCAGGAGGCGGTTTGGTACGAAGTGTGGAAGGAGTATGGAATGACGGACGAAGAAATACGCAGTTATTTTTCCGGTCCGGCGCACCTGCCCTGGCATCGGATGGCCAACTTGGACGGTTTTGGCGGTCCGCTGCCGATGTCGTGGCTTGACAACCAGAAGGACTTGCAACAGAAGATTGTGGCCCGCGAGCGCGAACTCGGAATGACCCCGGTGCTGCCCGCTTTCGCCGGCCACGTGCCCAAACGCTTCGCCGAGATGCATCCAGAGGCCGATATCCAGCAATTGAGCGCTTGGTGCGGTTTTGAACCGACGTACTTCCTCAACTCCTCAGACCCGCTGTTCGCCCAGATTCAGAAAAGCTTCATGGAAAAGGAAATCCAGATGTTCGGCACGGACCATATTTACGGAGCCGATCCTTTTAATGAAATGGACCCGCCGCATTGGCAGGAAGAGTACCTTTCGGATGTCTCGGAAAACATATACTACTCGATGCGCAATGTGGATCCGCAGGCCCGCTGGCTGCAGATGACGTGGGTGTTCTACTACAAACGCAAGTCGTGGACTACCGAGCGTCTGCGCGCCTACCTCACTGCCGTGCCTAACAACAAACTCGTGCTGCTCGACTATTTTTGCGAAAATACTGAAGTGTGGCGCACAACGGAGGGCTTTTTCGGGCAACCTTTTGTCTGGTGCTACTTGGGCAATTTCGGTGGCAACACTATGCTCGTGGGCAATATCAACGAGCTGGAGAAAAAACTCGGCAAGGCTTTGCAGGATGTCGGTCACAATATGGTCGGCATTGGCTCAACGCTCGAATCTTTCGATGTCAGCCCGCAAATCTACGAGTACCTGTTCCAACGTGCTTGGGAGGATAATCCGGATGTGGATAAGTGGATGGCTGGCTGGTCTTGGCTGCGTACACAGAACGATTTGTTCCGAGATACTTGGAAACTGCTGAATGACAGCGTTTATAAGGATTGGTCCTTTTACGGGCTCGGCACACAGCTCGTCGCTCGACCCACTTTGGACGGACACGGGACTTATTATACCAAGCCGTTTTATTCATACAGCAATGATACGCTGAAGAAGATTTGTGCAGATCTCATAAACTATTTATCCCTTTTTGCTCCTAATGATTACGCTTCGCCTGGCGTTGGCAGAGATTCGTATCGCTATGATTTGGTGAACCTTTTTTCACAATGGATGGGAAATCACTTTATGAGCATTCGCAATGATTTCACGCAGGCGTATAAGAATAAGGATTTAGTCGAGATGAAGCGACAGGCAAAGCTTGCCAATCTGCTTTTTGAAGATGTGGATGCTCTGCTTTCCACGCACACTTCATTTATGCTAGGACCGTGGATTGCGGACGCCCGCGCGTTGGGCACTACGAAGTCCGAGAAGGACTATTACGAGCAGGAGGCAAGGACGATACTCACCATTTGGGGCGGCCCTGTGCTGAATGATTACGCGAACCGTATGTGGGGCGGATTGGTCAAAGACTATTACGCCAAGCGCTGGAATCTCTTCTTTGAAGCGGCAATCAAAGCCGTGCGACAGGGTGGGGAACTTGATGAAAAGGCTTTCAGTGAACAGCTGTCAGCATTTGAACACGCCTGGGTCTTGAAACATAATCATTTCCCAGCAAAGCCGCAATCACAGCATGTCAAGGCAAGCGAATACCCGAAGTCGTCATCGCAAAGTGATACGTGGAAGACGGCCTGGCGTATATACAACCGCTGGATGAAGGCCGAAAACTGAAAATCCTATCCTCAATAGTTAGTTGATAATCAAACTCAAAAGGACGTGGAATGCACATTACTTTTTTCGTATATTTGCAGCCTCATTTACAAACCGATTTTAATTAATAATTAGATATGGACGATTCCTTATGTAACCTGTTAATCACCAAAGGCCAGCTCAAGCAAGATATCTTTGGTGTCACACTCGAAACCATGCAACTTTTCAAAGACTGTGCCAAGGAGTTTGAGAACTTCTATCGAGTGAACTTTGCGGATGATCACGAAGACATTCCCGTCAGATATGATAATAAAACGCAATACCAATTTCAATTGAAATTCGCCGGTGACGTGCTCGTGTTCCTGATGCACAGTAACATCTTCGAATTTTCCCGTGACCACGAAGTGATGCGCACCCCTTACATCAAAGAGGACAAATCACGCTCCTATTGCGGTATGATTCAGATTTTCAACTTTCTGGGCGACTCTTTCAAATACAACCGTGTAAACGACCTCGGCTATATGATAGGTCGTATCCTGATTAACAAAGATGGTCACTATTATATTGAAGGCAAACGTGAGCTTGCACAAGTTCTGAACAATTTCAGCGCTAATCAAATCAATAAGGAAACGGTGCAGGAAATACTCAAATCTGCGATAACTTATGCGATAAACTTCGATTTATTGGTTCCAGATTACGATGAAACTAAGATTATCACCGTAGATGAGATGCTCCAAATCGAAGATCAGAACCTGATAAAGACTGGTAAACGATTGGGTTTCAGGTTTGAACAAGATAAGACAGGGGAATAAAAATTTTTTTTCAATAAAGTTGTCGTTTGTATGAAAAAAAGTGTACTTTTGCACCGTCAAACGACAACCCAATGGCGAGTTCGTCTAGAGGCCTAGGACGTCAGGTTTTCATCCTGAAGATCAGGAGTTCGAATCTCCTACTCGCTACAAGCAACAGCCTAATATGGGCTGTTTTTTTTACTCGATGGCGAGTTCGTCTAGAGGCCCAGGACGTCAGGTTTTCATCCTGAAGATCAGGAGTTCGAATCTCCTACTCGCTACAAGCAACAGCCTAATATGGGCTGTTTTTTTTGTCCCTATTCAATGTCCAGCCAAATGATGGTGCTGTCACGCTGCCATTCTTCCAAACACCATTGGTTGCGGACGACGGCTATTTCCTTTCCTGCTTTTTTCACTTCCTCCATGTCTTTCAGGGAAATTTGATCGGAATAGCATTGTCTTTCACTGTAGAACGTGGCTCCGATACAGGAGGTGAAGTCGTCGTATTTTTGCGAAGGACTCTTGACGTTGAAAATATAGCAGTTCTCGGGTAGTTTTTCTTTCCATTGGAGATAGGTCCGCTTGTTCTGCACTTCTCTTGCGAAGGTTGATGGAAGGATGGTCTTGTAGAAGTTCGGGTAGTTGAGATGATACATGCAGAAGAAGAAACAGCCGACAGCGAGTATGCCGACTTTGACAGATGGGCGTTTGGCATGCCATGTGAGGAGTTTGGCGATTTCGGACAGTAGGGAGGCTATGCTCAGAAATCCTGCAAAGCATGTGATGAAGGTGAAGGCCTGCATCTTGGTCTTCGCTAATGAGAAGAAGATGAAGACGACCAACACGGTGCCTATTAGCGTGATGCGGTGACTGTTGCGCTTGAAGTTCTTCAATGTCAGCAGCAAACCTGACAGCAGCACGAGATAGCAGATGATGGTGTGAAAATTCCATACGAAGTGGCCTTTGTATAAATAAAATCCTTCTCCGAAATATTGCATAGGCAGAATGATAAGGTAGTACCAGATGCTGCCGCTGTGTGCCTCCACGTCTTCGTTGATGTGCTTGAAATTGTAAAGCAACTCCTGCTGCGCCATTTCGGGGAAGCGCTGCAGAATATACAGCTGCCACGGCAGGGCTATCAAAAGCATGACAAAGAACGCCAAAAGCAGGTGCTTGAACTTCCAATCTTTGATATAGAATTTGTGCTCGGTGAGGAGATATAGTCCCCAAACGCCGAAGACGAGCAATCCGGCCAGCCATTTGGTGAGGACGGCGGCGCCGGCTACGATGCCTACCAACGCGGCCCAACCGGCCTTCCGGTCGCTGTGGATGTATTCGCAGAATGCCCAGATGGATGCTGTGATGTAGAAGATGAAGGACACGTCGTTGTGGTCGGTGCTCTGGATGCCCGAGGTGAGGCGGAACAGGAACCAGGAGCAGGCGGCGCACAGTGCCGTGAAGAACGCTGTGTCGCGTCGCTGCGTGAGTAGGAAGGCCATTCTATAGCACAACGGAATCATCAGCGTGCAAAGGATAACCGACGGCAGTCGCAAGGAGAGCTCTGACACTCCGAAAATCTTGAAGGACAGTGCTATCTGCCAGATGAACAGAGGCTGCTTGTGCAGCCAGATATGTGAGCAGGTCCAGATCTCGTAGTTGTGGTTCGGCACGATGTTGCTGTCGTATAGCATGGGTGCGAACGGGTGCTCCATGCAGTTTTTGGCCACCTGCGCGTGGAAAAGCTCATCCCAGGGGTTCAGATAGGGCGTCAGCCTGGCCGCTGCCAAATAGACGAAAAATCCGCCCAATGTGAGCAACATCACAGACCAACGGTGCCTCTCGCGTTGCTCGCAGCTTACGGCGCCTATCATCATAATAGCGAATATGCCGAGCCAGTACAATATTTCGGGTGGTAATTTCATCTTTGTTTTGAAAGCGCAAAGATAGTAAAATTTGGATTAAAAGGATATTAGGACAAAATACTGTTGAACTTTGTGATTTTAATTTTTTGAATTTTAATCATACTATCGGGATTTTGTGTAACTTTGCGCTCTCATTTAAAACAATGTAGTTATGGTGAATTTTACATCTCAAGATTTGGAATTTATGCGTCAGCGCGGCAGCGCCCCCGAAAATGTCGAACACCAGTTGGAATGCTTCCAAAAGGGCTTTGATTATGCCGATTTGGACCGCGCCGCCACCATCGACGACGGCATAGTCCGCCTCGATGCAGACCTTGTGGAAGAACTGGTCGCAGACTATCCAAACATGCTTTCCGGTAAGAAAATCGTGAAGTTCGTGCCGGCGTCCGGCGCTGCTTCCCGTATGTTCAAGGAACTCTATTCCTATCTTTCCGACGATACTCCTGAAATTCGCGAAAAGGCGCTGAACTTCTTGCAGAAACTGCCGAAATTCCCATTTTTCGAAGCATTGTCGGCTGCTTTACAGAAGGATGGCTTTGATATGCAACAGGAATTGAAAAACCAGAACTACAAACTTATTGTGCGCTATCTCTTGGAAAGTGAAGGCCTCAATTACGGCAACCAACCTAAGGGCTTGCTGCTGTTCCATCGCTATGATGACAAAATCCGTACGGCGGTGGAGGAACATCTGGTAGAGGCTGCCCTCTATGCTCAAAACGGTGGCGAGTGCTTCCTCCATTTCACGGTCTCCCCGCAACATCAGGCTGGCTTCGAGAAACTGCTTCAGGAGGTCGTCCCGGCTTATGAGCAGCAATACGGCGTACATTATAACATTGACTTCTCCATCCAGGATCCGGCCACTGATACGGTGGCTGCCGAACTGGACAATGCTCCTTTCCGCGACGAGAACGGCAATCTGCTTTTCCGTCCGGCCGGTCACGGCGCTCTTATCCATAACCTCGGCAAACTCGATGCCGACGTGGTGTTCGTTAAGAATATCGACAACGTCATCACCGAAGATAAGGTTGCCCCGACGGTGAACTACAAGAAGGCGTTGGCAGCCTATCTGCTGCAGTTGCAGTCCCGCGCCTTCCAATATCTGGAAGTGCTGGAAAGCGGCGATGTGGATGAGATGATGCTGTGCGAGATGCTTGATTTCGCCGAAAGTGAGTTGATGATTTCTATGGATGAGGACTTCTCTGCCGAGGCTTTGTATGAAAAACTCAACCGTCCGATTCGTATCTGCGGTATGGTGAAGAACGAAGGCGAACCTGGCGGCGGCCCCTTCTGGGTGACCAATGCCGATGGCGAAACCTCCCTGCAGATTGTGGAATCTTCCCAAATCAACAAAAAGGACGAAGAACAATATGGCATTATGACGAATGCCACGCATTTCAATCCCGTGGATATGGTCTGCGCTTTCCGCAATTACAAGGGTGAGAAATTCGATTTGCTCCAGTATGTGGATCCTGAAACAGGCTTCATCTCTTCGAAATCGTATGGTGACAGAACGCTGAAGGCCCTTGAACTTCCCGGTCTCTGGAATGGCGCTATGAGCGATTGGATTACCATTTTCGTGGAAGTCCCCATTGAGACGTTCAACCCGGTGAAGACGGTGTTCGATCTGCTGAGACGATAATTTGTAACGTATTGATCTTCATTAATTCTTATCACTTCCTTATGATAATAATGCAATCAATCAATCACATCATTTGTTGATTGATCATTCGAATTTGACACGATAAGTGCCATATAGTCTTTCTTAGAATGCATAATTGAAAATAAACCCATACTTATTCTGAGTTTCAGATAAATATTTTTTAATTTTCTGCATTTGTTCAGAAGTGGGGAATCCGACTTCAAGGCGAAGTGCATCAATTTCTTCAGAGAAAGAATCGTCATTTTTAGCATGCTTGCTATAGATATAATGGAAATCTTGTATTGACGCGTATTCCAACTTGGCGACATAACGTTCAACATCCATCTCACCATTTAAATAGGCCTTGACAACTTCGTCGATGAGAGACATCTCGCAGATATGCCAAACACATATCGGTTCCCAAAAATAATATCCACTACCATGGCCAATACCCAAATTCCTTTCAGATGGATAACCGTATTTCTTCATTGCCTCCTGAATCACAAGATAATTGCAGCTATCTACAGCACGCATTTTCGCACGCTGGTCTTTGGCTTTCTTGCTTTCTGGTCGATGCAGCAAGAAGTATTCATTATTATTTCGCACCTTTTGGTCCTCTACATTCAAAGAATCCAGAATATGTCTATAAGTCAAATTAATTCTACTTTCATACTGGTTTAGAAATTGTTCGGACTGATTTTCCAGATTCTTCCACCCTGATAAGTTCTGAAATTGTCCAAAAACAGTCACATTTTTGTGGAACTCCTTGAAGGGAACTCCTTGCAGCAGACACTGGCGCATGAACTGGAAAAGAGCAATCGTGTCTGAAGACAAAGCAGCACAAATTGAGGCATTGTACAAGTCCTTAGTAAACAAGAATTCAACTTCAGAAAATGCTTTTTTGTATTGTTCCAGTGCCTGCCAATACTCATGTTCACATATTTTCTGTTCCGCATCGACCTTCAATTGATGGTATTTAGGATATGATTGAGGGAATGTCGTCAATATAGAATTAACAATCACACAAATAATTGCAAACATTTTTTTCATACTATTATTTTTAATTCCGCAAATATTAATATAATTTTTGATTACAATCTGAAATAACTATTTGTAGCAAAGCGAAAATAAGGATTCTATAATTCCAGATAATTGCAGTTGAAATTATTATCGTTCCATTTTTAATTTCACAGAGGGGAACGCTTTCTTGTTGGCGGAGCCGTATCCTACGGCGTAGTTGATTTCGTGGGCGGGAACGTCAATGACTACCTCTTCGCCGTCGTGCCCGTGCACGGCTTCTGCGATTTTGTCGTGCCATAGAGCGGTGAGCACTAATTCTTTGAAGGAGACGTGAAATGGTCCGGCCAGATAGTCTTTGCCGGACAGTAACCCTTCTGATGGGTGCAGTCCGACGCGGAGTATGGTGATGCCTTGTTCTGTGAAAAAACGATAGAGGTCTTTGGTCCAGTCAACGGCTTGTTCCAATGTGAGCGGTTGGTACTTGCCGGTGCGATATTGTTTGGCCAGTACGGTGTCTTCAACCACGAGCGTAGGGTATATGCGAGTGCAAGAGGCCCCGAACTCCTGAATCAGTTTCGCGGTGTGCAGGGCTTTCTCCTTGGTGTCGCCGGGCAGGCCTATCATCATCTGCAGGCCGAGTTGGAAACCGTTGCCGGTAATCAGTCGGGCGGCTTCGCGTACCTGTTGTACGGTGTGTCCGCGACCGGAACGCTTCAGAATCTCGTCATCCAACGATTGTGCGCCCAACTCTATCAGCGTGACTCCGAGACGCTTCAAGTTGTCGAGGATTTCTTGGCTGATGTAGTCAGGACGTGTTGAGAGCTGGATGCCGCTTACCACTCCCGCTTGCAGATAGGGTTGAACCATGGCGAGATACTCCGTCTGCTCGTCGATGGGCATGCCGGTGAAACTGCCTCCGAAGAAGGCAATTCGCTTTTCGGCCTCTGCTGGTATTGTGGCTAAGTGCTGGTCGATAGCCTGCTTGGCCTCGGCAATGCTGGGGACGTGCTGCTGCCCCGCAATCGCAAACTGATTGCAGTAGATGCAGCGGTATGGACAGGCCTTCTCGGGGATGAATATGGGGATTACGCGGTGCATTTGAATTGACTTTTCCTATGGGCTGTTCAGTTGTTTGCTGCTCCGCGTATTTCCTCTATGGCGTTCCAACCGAAGTCGCGAAGGTTTGCGTCTGTGACCATTAGGAGTATGACTCTCTTTTCTTTTAATATATTTGGAATTTGTGATTTGTCGGCTTTACGTGCAGTGGGCTCCCAAATTTCGGGATAGACGGTGCTGTTGTAGTACCAGAACAGCGGTCTGTCGAACCAGTGCTGCAGTATGCCGTTGTCCCACAGACTCCATGCATAACTGTCGGCGATGATGAGTGCTTGGGGCTTCTCGCTTTGTGGCTGTGGTACGAACTGCATGATAGGGAATCCTAAGTCTTCGTGCCTCAGTTCGTGCATCAGGTTCATAGGCGGCTCCAGATCGAAGTCCAGATCTTTGTTCCTATTGGATATGGAATCTCCAATGTGCTTGAAGCCGTTTAGTACGATGCCGCATTGCTCCTCGATGAATTTCTGCAGCGTGTCAGCGGCTGTCCACATTCCGTAAGTTGACCAATGTATGCCGTGCTTGCTGTAGAGTGGGTGGCTCGCCGTACTCTTGACATTTTTGAAATATTGGTTTAAGTCAAGATGTCTGACGCCCTGTTTCCGAAGTTCACGGCTGTAACTGTCATAATTGGTCTGCAGGCCTTTGCGACACTGCTTGGGAAGATACTCCGGCATGAAACGGACTTTGCCGGGTTCCAACACCAAGAGTAACTCAATGCCTTTTTCGTGCAGACTGTCCTGGAGGGTCTTTAAGGCGCGCACATTATCGATGACTGTCTTCTCGCCCACAAAGTCCTTGCCCGTGTATTCGTTGACGTAGATGTCTTCGTAGAAGAAGTCCTTTTGGCCGATGATGAGCTTGGGCGCAGGAGAGTAGTGGAACAGGCGGTAGTTAAGTTCGTTGTTCAGGCGCACGCCGTGATTGCAGAATCCCAAGGTCTGCTTGGCGGCTTTCTCCATCCTGTCTTGTCCGGTGTGGTCCAGCATTCGCCAGATGTTGATGCGCTCTTTGCTGGCGGACTGTATCCCGAACAGCGCCTTCCCCCTTGAATTGGGTACAAAGGCGAACACCAACGGCAACGTCATCATGACAAGCATGATGATGAATAGGAGGCGCGGCGTTTTAGAGGACAAAGACATAATTTTCTATCGTTATTAATGTTAGAATCTAAAGTAAATGAACGGGTTGAAGCCTCCCGCGAGGAGGGCGCTGCCGTTGAGAACGTAAAGTAGGAGTAGGATGAGGGCTATGGTTATCCAACCGCTTCTGCTGTGACTGCGGTTGAAGAGTTCGTTGGCTTTTTGCTCAATGGAACGGAGCAACCCGGAGAATGCGAGCAAAGAAGCAGCGATGAGTACTGTGATGAAGCGGGCGTCGAGGAGTATGCCGTCTACTACATTGGAGAAGGTGAAGAGACGTCCCATATACGCACCGGCGTAAGTAAGGCTGTCGGAACGGAATATCACCCAGCCGAGCATGACGAATAGGAAGGTTATGAGCATGGCCGGAATGCGGCCTGTCTTGCGGAGTAGGTCTTTGAAACCGAGTTTGTCTAAGACGAGGAAGAACCCGTGATAGAGCCCCCAGATTACGAATGTCCAGGCGGCGCCGTGCCAGAGGCCCGAAAGCAGGAAAACCACGACGAGGTTGAAATAGGTGCGGCGCGTGCTAATCCTGTTACCGCCAAGAGGTATGTACAGATAGTCTTTCATCCAGCTGCCGAGGGTGATGTGCCAGCGGCGCCAGAACTCAGTGAAGTTCTGGGAGATGTACGGGAAATTGAAGTTCTCGGGGAAGCTGAATCCGAAGAGACGGCCCAAGCCGAGTGCCATGTCGGAATAGCCGGAAAAGTCGAAATAAATCTGCAGGGTGTAGGCGAGCATGCCGATCCAGGCCGTGCCTGTGGCGAGGTCGGTGGGCGCAGTGGCGAAGATGATATCGACTTGCTGCGCTAATACGTTGGCGATGAGTACTTTTTTGGAAAGCCCGACGAAGAATCGGAATAGCCCGTTCATTCGGTTTTCGGCTGTGTCGTTGGCACTGCGGTCTTGAAGTTGCGCGACAATGTCCTTGTAGCGGATAATGGGGCCGGCGATGAGCTGCGGGAACATGAGGATGTAGAGGGCCAGGATGTCCCAGCGGCGCTGCGGCTCGTGGTCACGGCGATAGACATCCACCATATAGGAGATTTTCTGGAAGGTGACAAAGGAGATGCCGATAGGCAGGGCTACTTTATGCCACGTGAAGGGCTCCAACCCTAAAAGTCTATAGAACTGTTGGACGTTGTCGATGAAGAAATTAGCGTATTTGAAATAGGCTAACAGTCCTAAGTTGAGAATGACGGATAGAATCAGCCACTGCTTCCGTGTTCGGCCGTCGCGCTTGTGCATGGCGCGCGCAATGAAGTAGTCGGCAGTGATGGATGCCAGCAGAATGAGGATGAAGCGCGGTTCACCCCAGGTGTAGAATAGTATGCTGGAGGCCAAAAGAAGTACGTTCCGACATCTGTTCGGCAGCAGATAGTACAAAATGAGCACTATCGGCAGAAAGATGAATAGGAATATGGCGGAACTGAAGACCATTAACGCTTGACGATTTTGATAGTTTCAATAGAGTTGCTTTCTGTGACTATCTTCAATAGATATACACCGGATGCGTAGTCGGAGAGTCTGAGCTGGTGGCTGTATGCTGTCGGTGCCTCTTTGAGAAGAAGTTTGCCGAAAATATCATATATGGAGATTTCTCTGATAATGGCGTTGTTGTTGGCGATGGTAATCTCTCCGCTTGTCGGATTGGGATATACGCGGCACGTCGGCTCCTGATGTTCTGACATGCCGACGCCGGAGAGGATGTGCAGGATGATAGGTGTGATGAGCGTGGTATCCATGTCGCGGACATTTGTGCGCAGGGTGGCGCTGTAATCACCGGGTATCAGCCCCAACTCGCAATACTGCAAGGTGATGTCTTTGTTTTCTCCGGCATTGACCGATCCGTTCTCAGAACTGATGTCGAGCCATCCTACGGGAAGTCCGTCGGGATCGGAGATCTCATTTTCGTACAATAGGTGGACGTCAGACGGATTGCTGAAAGTGATAAGGGCGGTGCTTCCTGTGGCGTCATTGTGGACAATGCTCATCTCTATGGGACTCGGTGTGATGGTGAGACTGGGCTCTTCATACAGATAGGTCGGGAAACAGATGGCATCCACCCAGGCACAGTCGGAACCCGTATTGACGGACTTGTCCTTGATATAACGCCAGGTGAGCGTGTGCTCGCCGGCACTGAGGTTGTAGCTGACTTGCGTCCAGTCGTGGTCACCGGACCAACGGTCCATCTGCTCGTCGTCAATATAGAAATAGAGCCAGTCGTAGTTGGATTCGGAAGAGACCTTGAAACTGAATGAGACGTTGGTGCTGTGCGGCACGTTGACGGGCAAGTTCACGGTGCTGGAGTCGTAGTGGCTGATTTGTCCACTGCGAATGGAATGACTCCCTATGGCCATTGAGGTCGAGTCAATATGCCAGCCGGCCTGCGTGCCTTCTCCATAAAAGCCTGCGGGCAGCTGGACTCCGTCGAAATCTTCACAGTTACAATGACCAACAATGGATACGGTTATCTCTTGTGGATTGGAACCGTTTACGTCGTAGCCGATACGTATGTCCACCGTGTTGTCAGATTGGAACTGTGCGGTAGTGGTGTATTCCGGCAGATACCCGAACGTCTCCCCGGCATGGAGAACGGCAATCTGTACCGGCCCGGAAACTGTGATGTTGGAATCATTCGTGCCCAATATATCTACATTTATGTAATGCAAATCCTGAGCACTGTTATTCTTTAGTGTTATGGCAAGCCTGCCGCACTCTGAAGGATGCAACGTCCGTTGTGGCCCTCCAGCCCCCATGGCAAAAATGCGGATGTGTTCGGCGGTGAGACTGATGCCCGACACTCTGTACGAGCGTTGCAGCAAGACCTCTTCTGTGCTGTTGCTGATGGAGAATGTGAATAGAATACTATTTCTGTCTGGAATATTTGGAGCGATGACTGCGATGAGACATCTGTTCAAGGTGTACTCGTTGCCTGGCGCGATATAGTCGAAATACTCTGTGCTGTCAATGAAAATGATACTGGGATTGTTGGTGCTGATGGACAACATACAGTTGCGGTAGGGCTCGTTTCCGATGTTCTCTATGCTGATCGTAAAAACGAGGGTGTCACCGCTATGCAGCTCGGGCGTGGTGCTGCCGTTGATGGAAATCTCGTTGAAACGCAGGTCCGTGGAAAAACGGCTGCCATTTTGGGCAACGCCACTTATGACGAGGAATAATATGCCGATGATGGTGAATGCGCGTTTCATATTCTATTTCTTGATGAGTTTTTCAGTGTGACAGCCTCCGTTGTGGTCTTCCATCTTTATCAAGTATATTCCAGAAGGGAATGAACCCATGTCAATGGAAGTTGTCGGGCTATCGATATTTTTAGTGAAAATCAGTCTTCCGAAGACGTCATAACAGGAAATGCTGCTGAAGGCTGATGCCTCATTTTTAATGTGGAATGTTCCTGTCGTCGGGTTGGGGTAGAGAAGCACTTGTTGTGGCTCGTTATGTTCTGCAATGCCGGATTCTTCAGATACGTGCATGATAATGGGAATGACCATGTCTTCGCCTGAATGGACGAGCTGTAGGTCGGCGTAATAGTCCCCGACCGTACAATTGTATGTGGTGAAGGTCAGCATGACGGAATCTGTGGATGCGCTGGGAACGTAGCCCCTTTCCGGTGAAATAGATACCCATTGGGGAACTGCTCCGTCTTCATCTACCAGTGTGTTGTTGTAAAGCATAGTGCTGCCGTGCGTGTTGTCCAATGCCAATGCAACTGTTCCCATACGATGATCTCGCAAGTCAAGGCTGACTTCTACGGGGTTGGGCACTACGTCAATGGAATAGCTTTCGTTGAAGAGTTCGGAAAAGCAGATGTCGTCAATCCACACGCAGTCACTGCCGGAACTGACAGAATAGTCTTTGATGTATTTCCACGTCAGCAGATGCTCGCCACTGGGAATGGGGATTCGGATGGTCTGCCAGGCAAATTGACCAGACCAGTTGCCCATTTCGATGCTGTCAAGGTAACAATATAGCTTGTCGTATTTGGTTTCGGTAGATAGCTTCATGGCAAATACGAGTTCTTTGCCTTGTACACAGCGTAGCGATAGGCTCAATGATGTGGTGTCGTTGTGGTCGATAGTGCCGGAACGCAAAGAATGTCCTCCGGAATTACTTCCCGTGTTGTCAATGAACCATGGAACCTGGTTCTCTGCTCCGAAGAAGGAAGCAGGCATGTCGCCGCTTTCAAAATCGTAGCAGGTGGCCTCGTTGAGGATGGTGAAAATTTTCGTTGTCGCCAATACATTGTTTGCGTAGATGTCAACGTAGGCCGTCACGGTACTTCCTGGAACGAAGTTCGGACTTACATATACCACGGTAGGAAAAGAGAACTGTTCATTGGTGGCGATTTCGTCCAGGTGCATAGTGTCGATGGCCATGATGATGTCGGGATTGTCTGTGCGGAAGACCAGGTTCGCATTGGAAATCTTAACACCGTTGTTGGTCATAGTGAAAATGATGGAGTCGAGTTCTATTGGATCGAGGAAACTGTTGGTGGCACTGGTTCCGTAATCGTGGATGGCGTAGTAGTCCGGAGAGATGTTGTAGGTGTGGGCGGTGTAGGTGCGCTCGGTCGTTGACGGCGCGATATCGTTTTCCAACTGCAGGGTGACGTGGATTGGGTGGTTGTCGGGTATGTCGGATTTGATGACACAGGCCACACAGCGATTGAGCGTGTATTCGTTGCCCGGCCCTATATTGCCGAAATATTCCGTGCTGTCGATGATTTGCACAAACGGATCGTCTGTGCGGAGGTGCAGCATGTTGTTCGGATAGGATAGGGTGTCGATGTTCCGGATTCTCACGGTGAACTTCATGGTGTCCTTGGTGTAAAGGGACGGCTCGGCTTCGCCGTTTACTTTCACGTCAGTGAATACCAACTGAGAGGTGTAGATGCTGGAAATGTGAAGTTCTTGGGATGTCTTCACGTCGTTGTTGTCATAGCAGGTAACCCTGAAAGTCTTGTCTTCGAAAGCATTGGTGGACTTTCCGGTAAGGCTGCCGGAGCTGCTTAGGGTCAGAAAGTCGGGCAGTATGCTGGGCGTCAGACGATAGCTGTGGTTGCTGACTTCTGCGGACGGACGACCCGAAGTCGGCAAATATTGGATGGTGATTTGGTCTCCGCGCGACAACATTGACGTGAAGTCGTTGCCGCTATAGGTCATATTTCCGTATAAGAATTCAATATTGCCGTCTTTATGAAGTTTTACGGCAAAATTCAAAGACGATGAACTTTGATTGGCTGCTTTGGCTTGGTAGATGATGGTGATGGCATCACTTTCGGAAATCTTTCTGATGCTGCAGTTTGAAAGATTTCCTTTGAATGGGCATATCATACGTATGGCCTTGGCCTGCATTTCCTCTTCCTGAAGGAACGGCCAGTTGGCAGGTTGGTGATGGAAGGCAATGTACCCGTCGGAGTAGGCGATGATCTGATTGTAGGTGTCGCCGTAATAGGGGAAGTCGAAGTTGAGTGGGATGATGGCGCGGCCGCTGCTGGAACCGCTAAGTGCCACGCTTTGCCCTTCGTCAGAGGGGAAAGCATCCGAGATGGGCTCGATTTCGAAATCGCGACTTATCTCCCAACGGTAGGGCGGCTTGCCGCCTGTGGCTGTGAGCTGTTTGCGGTACGGTGAGAAAGCGTCCATGTCCGGCAGAAGGCTGTCTTGGATCACGGGCTTGCTGAAGTTGATGGCGCGGACCACTGACAACGTCGTTGTCGTGTTGTTGACGATTGCCGCGTTGGCTAACGGACAGGCCTGCTCCACTTCCGTGCCGGATGTGTAGTCCATCAAGCTGAAATTTACGATGGCGCCAATGTCCTCATTGTCAGGGTCTGTCTCTTCTACATTGAAGAAAAATTTGCAAGGCTGATTGGGGACGGCGTAGTTGAGCAGTGGGCTGACATCCAAGCCGAATTCTATGGTTTTGGCCTCTTCTGTTTCGTCTCCTAACATATACATGTCCCCACCTTGGTTGTCGAAAATGTGAAAATCTAAGATGTGCTCGGGAACGGTCGCTGCAGTGTTGTTGGCAATGCCGGCTGTGATTTTCAACTTTTCGCGGGAAGTGTGCTGGATGGTGACCTTATAGGTGACTTGCGGGAAGACCTCGTCTTTCACTTGGACGACATAAACCGTGCTGTTCCAAATTCCTCCTTCCTCTGGCAGACTGGCCAATTTGCAGTAGGGCAGATAGCAAAAACCGTTGTTGCCGAACTCCTGGCCAAAGGTGTTGCAGAAGATAACAGCTCCTATTTCCCAGTCTTTCATATTGATAACACCATCATGGTTGATGTCTTCGTCATTGGTGAAACGCCCATCCATGTTATAGTCCCAACAAATGGAATCATCGTAGCCAACTATGGTTTTGGAGTGGTTGACGTACGAGTTGAAGTTTGGGAGGATGTATTTGCCGGCTTGGGGTGAGCCTTGCGGTATGATGGACAAGCCGGAGGTGCCGATGTAGGTGCAGTAGAAGTTGGCCAGTCCGCCGGTGCTCTCTCCGGCCAGGTGGTCGTTGAGCCAGTGCTTCAGGGTGAGTAGCCCCTCTTCGCTGTCGATGTGTATGGCATACATTTCGGAGATGCGGTTCTTCATGGCGCTGTGGTAGATGTCGTATCCGCTTATCCATCGAGTTTCGCTGCCGAAGTTGTACCAACCGCCCCATTCGTTTACCGTAGGCGTACCTGCCGTCCGTACCAGTTCCCAGGACTCCATGAAGTTCACTCCTACATTTCTGCCGCCATTGCAGAAATTCCAGGCAAAACGGGCTGGATATTGGAAATCAAAGCCCCAGTCTGCGTGTTGGTTGCGCTTGCGCATGAGCTCGTATGACAGCGTGTAACACAATGAGCTCGCTTGTCCGCACTCGTTTCCCAACTGATAGAATATGGGAATCATATAGGGCAACTGGCTGTTGTCCAAATAGGAGGGAAGAGGAATCTCGCGTTCTGCTGCAGTCAGCCTCAACTGCGGAAGGTTGTCGTGCATAAGCTGGTCCTTCTCCGACATCTGCAACATGTCATTCCATTGTGGAACTTGAAGCTCGTCAGTGACCTGCGCGGCAATAGAAAATGCAAGGGCTATTATTATGGTCGACAGCAGAAATCTCTTCATTTGGATTTTTCCAAGTTCTTATTTTTCTTCCAATTGTATTTTAACATCGTTCAATACATTCATATAGTTGATGAATGCCTGATAGGGAGATGCGTAAACTTCGAAGTTTCTTTTGACAAAACGATGTCCGAACCATTTGGAACTCATGAAGTTGAAATGGTCGGCACCTTGCAGTCTCAGCCAGCTGAGCTTTGCCTCTGGGTTGCTGGACTTATTGTAAAGTTCTTCCAATTTGAACAGTTGGTTGAAAGCCTCTTGTTGAAGTTCGTTGCCAATCCATTCGTGGGTGTCCTTTTCTTCGCCGGAGCAGGAGATAGGCCATGGGGAATGCATGGTGGCAGGATTGAGGTTCATGTCCAGTACATCCTGCGGGGTGATGAAACTGAAATTCTCGTTGGCGGAGATTTGTGCGATGAGGGATTTGAAGAATTCAAAGATACCGGTGTCTTCGGTATAATGCTCACCAATAGTTTCGTAATCCCAGAAGAGATTGATGAACGGAGCTTCGGCGCCTTTGGCATTGGCCTCCAGGAAGTGGATGTATTTTTCTGCGGTCAGCGGATATTGATCCCAGCTGTGGTCGTTGAATCGCAAGGTGATGTCGTCACATAGACGATAGGAACGCAGGAGCAGGCGGACATCCGTCTGATAGGGATTGCAGTACAGATAGCAGGGGCTCTTCCATCCGAGGATGTGGCGTGCGCCTTCAGTCAGGATTACGCGATAGCCGGCATCGCCTAACCATTCGCCTATCTCATCGGAATAGATGACCTCTGTGTTGCAGAAGGAGACGGGCTTGACGCCGAAGGTCTCTCCCAACAGCTCTTCCTGCAGGCGCACCTGCTCGAGGAACGCACTCTTGTTGTGCAGTGAGGCGATGCTGTGCGTGTATGTGCTGCCGGTGATTTCCACGCAGCCCGTGGCGATGAGCTCCTTGAAACTGTCAATGACTTCAGGACAGTAGGCTTTGAACAGCATGATGGAACTGCCCGCAATGCTGAAGCTGAGCTTGAACTTGTTCGGATATTTCTTGATGAGCTCCAACATCATCTTGTTGGCCGGCAGGTAGCAACGCTCTGCCAGTCGCTGGGCTAAATAGTGATTCTGATATTCGTCGAAATAGTCGTGATTTTGATTGATGTCAAAAAAACGATAGGTGCGCAGACGGAAAGGCTGGCTTATCTGAAAGTGGAAACATATTTTATTCATAGTGCACTGTTTTTTCGTAAATGGTTTTGAGTTTCTTGGCTACGTGCTCCCATTTGAGGTTGTTGACCTCTTCTTCGCCTTTGTCCGCAAAGAGCTTGGAAAGGGCAGGGTAGTGGAGCAGACCGTATATGGCGTCGGCTGTGGCATCGATATCCCAGAAGTCGACCTTGATGGCGTGTTGGAGCACTTCGGCTACGCCCGACTGTTTGGAGATGACCACGGGGACTTTGGCACGCATGGCCTCCAATGGCGATATGCCGAACGGTTCGGAAATGGATGGCATCACATAGACGTCGCTCATGCCGAACATCTTGTCGATGTCTGCGCCACGAAGGAATCCCGTGAAGTGGAATCTGTCGGAAATACCCAATTCTGCGACACGGCTGATGACATGCTGCATCATATCGCCGTCACCGGCCAGCACGAAACGTACGTTGGGGTCTTTTTCCAATACCTTCTTGGCGGTCTCCACGAAGTAGTCGGGACCCTTTTGGAAGGTGACGCGCCCCAGGAAGGTGACGATTTTCTCCTTGACGTATTTTTCGCGCTCCACCTTTTTGTCCGTGGGAACGACGGCGTTGTGCAGGGTGTACACCTTGTTGGGGTCGATGCCGTATTTCTCTATGACGATGTTGCGAGTCAGGTCGCTGACGGCGCAGACGGCGTCGGCGGCAGACATGCCCTCGCGCTCGATGCCGTAGACGATGTCGTTGCGGTTGTTCTCACTGGAACGGTCGAATTCCGTGGCGTGAATGTGTACCACCAAAGGCTTGCCACTGACACGCTTGGCTGCGATGCCGGCGCGATACGTGAGCCAGTCGTGGGCGTGTATGAGGTCGAATTCCTCGTGCTGCGCTATCTCAGCGGCTACTTGCGCGTATCGGTTCACCTCTTCCATAAGGTTCTTGCCGTATCCAGGAGAGAAGATGTATTTGCGCTTTTCTCCGATATGATCCTCCTGCAAGACTCCGCTTTCTATCTGGCTGATGACATTGTAGTAGTCGTCCATGCCTACGTAGGGTACCAACTTGGAGTTGACTTGGATGAAGGAGGTCTCCCTGTTTTGTGTGAAAAATGTTGAATATCGTGTGTCCACTTCCACATCGGAAGCATTCACGATTTTGATGTAGGTCTGGTCTTCGTCTCCGAAAGCATGCGGCATGACGAAGGTGACGTCCACATCGTTGACGGCCAACCCCTTGGTCAGCCCGTAACATGCGGTTCCCAAACCTCCTGCAATATGGGGTGGAAATTCCCACCCGAACATTAGTACTTTCATTATAAAATTATTTTTTCTTTATGGTTTGCAAGGATCTTCTTTCTATTCAGAATGGATGGTGTCCTTGAATCGTCTATTTATTATATAGGTTGTTATTTTTTTGCTTCGTAGTGTTCGATTCTCCATTTCATATATAGAAGAGCGGCCACGCTCCAGGCTTGTGATATGCAGCCGTTGGGCTTGAATGGGGGATCTCCGTCGGTGATTTCGGCCACGGTGGAAATGCCGTAGGTGGTCATGCAGCTGTCGAACTTGTAGAGTACCTTCTGCAAGAACGGGATGGCTTGATGCTGGTAGACTGCCAACATGCCGTCGGTGAACGGGAAGAGCAGCCACGGCCAGCAACATCCCTGATGATATGCGGCATCGCGTTCGGCCTGCGTGCCGAAGTAGTGACCCTTGTACTCGGGGTCGTTCGGTGACAACGTGCGGATGCCCTTTTCGGTCAGCAACTCCTCGCAGGTGCGCTTCAGAATGAGCTGGCGGATTTTCTCGCTGATGGGCACGTATGGCAGTGATGTTACTATCATCATGTTCGGACGGACTTGGAAGTTCTTGTAGTCGCCGTCCACGTAGTCGGCCAAGTAGCCCATCTCTTTGGACCAGAAGGTCTCTTTGAACACGGTCGGGAAATTCTGCATGAGCGGTTCCCATTCTTCCACAAAGTCGGTGTCTTTTGCTAAGTCGGCAACCTCGATGCTGAATTTTACGGCATTGTACCAAAGTGCGTTGATTTCCACAGGACAGCCTGTGCGTGGGGTTACGGGTTTGCCGTTGACAATGGCATCCATCCATGTGAGGGCCAGTCCGGGGCCGCCGGCATAGATGAGGCCGTTGTCCATCATGCGGATGTTGTTCATCGTTCCGTCACGGTACGCATTGAGGATGCTCTTAATGGTGTCTCCGTATTCTGCCCATATTTTGCGGTGCGACATGGTGTACTCCGCATATAGCTGGAGCGTGCGGAAGAACCAAAGCGGTGCGTCCACGGAATTGTAAGCCGCCTGGCTGCCGTTGCCGATGTTCGGGAAAAGTCCGTCTTTCATCTCGGCTATCATGTCGTCCATGATCTCTTTGCAGAGCATGTGGTGGCCAAGGGCGAGGGTCAGGCCCGGCAGGGCGATGAAGGTGTCGCGCCCCCAACGTCCGAACCACGGATATCCTGCGATGACTTCCGTCTTGCCGTTGCGCTTGACGATGAACTGGTCGGCAGCGTTGTGCAGACAGTTGAAGAAGGATGAGCGCGCGATGTGATGTTTGCTTTCTTCAGCAAACAGCTTGGCGATTTCCTCAGGGTTGACTGGCTCGGTGCCGATGGTTATGTATATCTCCTTGTTGCTGATTTTGGCAGTGATGTGGCCCGGCACGAACAAGTCCTCGTGCCCGTCGTAACCGCGGTTCAGTTCTTCTTCATATTCTACGTCTTTGAACCAACTGGGCTCGTGCTGATATGAAATCTCTTCTGAACACTGGATGTAAACCGGCGTGAAATTGTCATACATGCAGAACCCGACGCCGTTGGCTACGGGGTGGAACTGCGTGTTCGCCGCGTCGTTGGCGTGGGTCAGCGCGTGGATGCTGCGGAATGCCAACATGGGCTCGAATTGCACGGATGCCGATTCGTAATCGTCCAGTATCGTGTATTTGATGATGAGCCTGTCAGAATCATTCAGGAATAGGAATTCCTTGGTGAAATTGAATTTCCCCACACGGTATTGGTAAACGGGAATGTTGTCCGCTGTGAACTTCTGCAGATATTTGTTCCCCTTGGGGTTTATGGCGCCACCTTTGTACTGATGGACGCTGATGTGGAAATCCATGTCGTTGACGACTAACGTTTCGTTGAGGTTGGAAACGAGTACGTGGCGCTCACCATTGAACTTGTCTTGTGGTACGATGAACAGACCATGGTATTTTCTGGTGTTTAGGCCGCAGAGGGTCGTGGTGGCAAATGCCCCCGTGCGACTGCAGCGAAGAATCTCTCTTGTCTTGGAAAAGTTGAGATTCACCAGATCTGATTTTTCAAATTCTATATAATTCATATAATATTATATTGTCATTGTTTCTTTCTATCGGACGATGTTCCTGATCGGAAACCTTTATTCTGCATATTTCATTATTTCGACGGCGGCGGCGCGGGCGTCCTGAATGGTATCGTTAATGCTCATCGGGCGTTTGCAGCTGCCGGCCACGAACAAGCCTTCTTGGCTGGTGAGGTTGTCGTTCAGGTGCTCGTCCGTGCTCTTGGCGAAACCGTACAGCCCGTCGATGTCAGCGGCTTTGGCTAACTGCTTGGTCCCTTCGGAGGCGCACATGCCGACCATGAGGACGAAGAGGTCGGCGTTGATGTTCAGCGGTAGGCCCATCAGGGTGTCCTCTGCCTTGAGCTGGATGCGGCCGTCGTAGGTGCCTGCAGCTTCGGAGATGCGCCCGCGGACGAAGTTGACATTGTATTTTTCCTGCGCGGTGCGATACATCTCTTCAAAACCCTGCCCCCACATGCGAAGGTCCATGTAGAAAACATAAACTTCGGTGTCGGGTGACAGCTTCTTGACTTCGATGGCCTGCTTGACAGCGGTGACGCAGCAAACTTTGGAACAGTAGTGGTTGCCGCTCTTCTCGTCGCGCGAACCGACGCACTGCAGGAAGATGACGCGCTTCGGCATGTCGCCGATGGTGTTGACGATTTTGCCGCCCTTGATCATCTCTTCCAATTCCAAAGAGGTGATGACTCCGTTGTAAATGCCATAGCCGTATTCCTCTTTGCGGGTCGCGTCGAATACGTCGTAACCGGTGGTCAGCAGCACTTGGTCGAATGTGTTGCGGTCGCCTTTGCTGTCAGTGAGTTGCCAACTGCCCCCAGATTTCTGGATTCCCGTGATGTTGCAGCCAGTGTGCAATGCGATTTGCGGACTGCTCAACTTCTTCTCGAGTTCGTCTGCCAAATCAGCTGCTGCTGAGAAGTCGGGGAAGAGCATCGCCTTGTTGCGGATGTTCTTCAACGGCTGATCCTCTTTTTCAAACAGCGTGACTTTATATTTTTGTGCCAAGATGCTGGCGGCCTCAATGCCACAAGGGCCAGCTCCGATGATAGCTATATTTTTCATTGTCTATTAGTTCTTGTTTGTTCGATATTCTTGGGAGACCTTGTAGCTCAAAAGTCAATGTCAAAGCCTCCCGTAGTTATCCGTCTCTTTTCTATACTTTCAATACTTCAGGTTTGTCGGGCGACGGAATCACTTTTCCGGAAGCTCCGGTGTACTTGGTGTTCGGATTGTATTTGATGCCGATTTTATTTAAGAGGCTTTCACATTGAACTTGGTGCATTTGCAAGCCGAGTTCCCAGGGATCGTATCCGAGCAGCAGTCCGGTGAGTTCTTCATAAGTGAGGACCGGAATGCCGAAGCCGTCTTTGTCGTAAGTTTTATGCTCCATTTCTGCGATGGTGTACTGCCATTTGTCGAGGAACATGGTGCAGCCGGGACAGTTGGCCACGATGAAGTCGGGTTCGTAAGGTTCCATGGACTCGAACTTCTTTTTGGAGTTGGACACGGAGTAACCGCGGTTTTCCTGGACAAGATATTGGCGGAATCCGAATCCGCAGCAGTGGCGTCGTTCGGGGTAGTCAACAACTTCGCCGCCCCAAGCTTCAATCATGCCGGCGAGGACGTATGGGAATTCCGCGTTGCCGATGCCGTGCTTCGGGAAGATTTTGGCATAATGGCAGCCAATGTGCTCCACTACGCGCAGGGGCTTGCCAGTGTAACGGTTGACCAGTTGGTATTTCATTTTATCTTTCAACTCGAACCGGAATTTGTAGATGATGTCTGAAGGGTGGACGACATTTTTGGGGATCTCAAATTCGCGGCCGGTGGCTTTGCGCAGGTAGTCTCGTGCCTGTGCCAACAGCTCGGGATTCTCATTCCATTTTTCAATGATTTCGGTAATCACGCCGAAAGAGGTTACGCAAGAGGGAACATAGTTCTCATATCCTTTTTCGGACATTAGGGAAAACAACCTGGCCACGATGGTCATAGTTGTTTCGAATGGCACTATATCAGAATGGTAGCCGATGCCAGTACAGGTGTGCTGGTGGGAGGAATCATAGATGTCTTTGCCGAGATCGTTGCGGAGAATGTTTAGGAATGCATTTTCTGAGCCTGGAAAAAAAGTCTGGCGGATGCAGCTTCTTTCGAAAAAGTAGCGATCATCCGCTATGTCTTTTTGATATTCGTTCCAAAAGCGTTTCATAGTGCGTTAAAATTAAGAGGGGCAAAGATACAAAAAATGTTATTCTATTTTTGCTGTTGATTTTTTTGTGAATATTAATAATGATTAGGTGTGCGTGTGTTGTTTCCGTATGGACACAAAAAAATCCCGATGCTGTGCGCACCGGGATTTCTTCATATTTGGCAGTACTGATAATTAGCGAGCAACTGTGAATTTCTTGTTGATAACGCCGTTTTCAGTATTAACTTTCATCATGTAAACACCGCTGTTGAGGTTTGTGGTGTTGATGTTGACGGTAACATCGTTAGCGTCGATGCTAGCAACTCTTTGACCCATCATGTTGAAGATTTCAACATTATTGATGATAGAGGAAGCTTCAACGTTTACGTTGTTCTTAGCAGGGTTCGGGTAGATGCGAGCGCTGTTGTCAGCTTCGTTGATACCTGTGTTGAGCATTACATTGAATTCGTCGAAGATGATCCAGTAGTTATCAGGATCGGATTCAACCTTGATAGCGACTTTTACAGTTTGGTTAGCATAAGCTGAAAGGTCAATAATAGCCATTTCCCAATCTGTGTTTTCTGCAGTTCTGGTAGGAAGAACGTTGATTGCGTTAGCATAGGTGGAGCCTTGAGGAATTACGTATGCGGAGAATTTTTCAGGATACATACCTGTAGCCATATATTGGAATGTTGCGCACATATTTGCAGGAAGAGTCATTTCAGGAGAGATCAGCCAGTCGTTACCTGCAACAGCAGCATCGTAGAAGTAAGCAGCTACGCCAAGGTTTGCATCATCGAATCCCATAAATGTGATTTCGCCAAATCCTTCGTCAGCGTTGCCGTCAACGTCAACGATTTCCCAGCAAGGAAGTGTTGCGGAAGTCGGTTCGAAATCTTCGTGGAACGGGAAGTTTGTGATCGTGTTGCAAACGATGCAGTAACCGGAAACTGCGATTGTAGCGTCTGTTGCGCCAGCAGCGGAAAGAGTTACAGTGCCGTTTTGGTCGCCACCAGCTGTAGGAGCAAATTTAACATAGATTGTACCACCTGCTGCAGGTAAAGTAGCTGTGGTGCTGTAGTTGTTGCCATCAGCGGAAACTGCGAACGGAGCAGTTGTTGTAGCGGTGATGTTACCATTGAGGTTGTAACCGTAAACGCTTGTGGAAGCTGTAGAATAGCTGCCGGAAAGCACATTGCCTAAGTTGAGTGAACTGGCATCAACGTCAACTGTAGGACCTGTAGGTTGTGCGAAAATGGTTACATCGTCGAGTTCGAGCCAATATTCGTCAGTTACGTTGAAGTGACGGAATGCGATGTAAACAGTTTGGCCTGCGTAAGCAGAAAGGTCAACGAGTTTTTGTTCCCAAGGGCTTTGGTCTTTGGATTGACCAACAGTCCATTCGTTGAGCAGTGTGAAGTTGCTTGTGCTGGAAGCGTTTGTGGTGGAAATGTAAACGCCAAAGTGTTCAGCAGCGTAGTTGGCATCTTGACCGCAAACATAGAATTTCAAATTGCAGTTGCCATTAAGGTTGATAGCAGGAGTGATCAACCAGTTGTCCGGTGTGAGAGCACCAACTGAGTTGTCATAGGATTGTGAGTAAAGGCAATAGTCACTGCCGTTATGACCATAACCAGCACCTAATGTAGAAGCGCAGTTGTCCCAACCATAGCCATCGCCATCAGCATCGATTTGTGTCCAGCCTGTGGGAACTGTGCCGTCTTCGAAACCTTCGGTGAAAATTGTTTGAGCGTTTGCGCAAACAATCATTGCAAACAATGCAACGAACAATGTAAATAATTTTTTCATGTGTGTGTGTGTTGGTTAATAAATATGTTGAAATGTTTAGAATTTGCTACAAAAATGATGCTTTTTATGCTTTTCTAAAACTGACCGCAAATGTAGTACTTTATTCTTAATAAATGATACTTTTATGCAAAAAAAAATGGCAAACTTCTTGTTTGCCATTTTAGTTGCTGAATATTAAATTTTTAGATTGCTTGCTTCTTGTTTTTCATGTAGAATATGACTGCTGCAGCCAAGGTTATTAAAGCACCTATTGTATAGCCAACAGGACGGGATAGCATGCTTCCAAATCCTTCTTTCTCAGCTACAAAAAGGAAACATCCGGTAACCATGGTCATGAACAGGGCAGGTATGAATGAGATGAAATACCATCCTTTTCCTTTGTTTTCTTTTAGATAAATAGTTATAGCCCATAGAGTCAGTGTGGCTAAAAGTTGGTTGGCCCAAGCGAAGTAACGCCAGATGATGTCAAACCCCTGAGGATTGGCTAAGCTGAATATGAGTATGGCACTTGTCAGCAGGAAGAGCGGAATGGCCAAAAGAAGTCTTTTGCTGATTTTCTTCTGGTCGATATGGGTGAAGTCGGCCACGATTAGTCGTGCGGAGCGCAATGCCGTGTCTCCGCTGGTGATGGCCGCACTGATGACGCCCAATATGGTGATGATGGCGATTTCCGGGGTGAACCAGGTGTTGGCTATGATGCCTACCATGGCCGGCCCGCCTTTGCCTGCCGTGTCAACCGGGCTGTTCGGGCCGAAGAAATAGGCCGCCGCCGCTGCCCATATCAGAGCTACGATGCCTTCGGTGATCATCGCCCCGTAAAATATCGGGCGCCCCTGCTTCTCATTGGTCATGCATCGTGCCATCAGCGGTGATTGCGTGGCATGGAAACCAGATATGGCTCCACAGGCGATGGAGATGAACATCATCGGGAATATCGGGTTGTGAGCTGCGTCGGGATGCTGGTTCTGGAGACCTTCCCAAAGTTCTGGAATTTCGGGCTTTTTGATGATGAATGCTGTCACAATGGCCACGGCCATGCCCAACAAAAGGAACCCGAAGACGGGATATATCTTGCCAATGAGCTTGTCAATGGGCAGCACGGTGGCAATGAGGTAGTATGCTAAAATGATGACAACCCAGATGTAGATGCTCCAGTTCGGGGTGAAATGCGTGTTCAGCAGGATGGCTGGCGTGTTGACGAATACGGCGCCTACTAAAATCATCAGCACTACCATGAAACCGCGCATGAACTGCTTGGTCTTGTTGCCCAAGTATGCACCGTGAATTTCGGGAAGGCTGCATCCTGCATTTCTTATGGACATCATGCCTGCAAGATAGTCGTGTACCGCACCGGCAAAGATGCTGCCTAACACAATCCAAAGGAAGGATGCCGTGCCGAATTGCGCACCCATGATGGCTCCGCAGATTGGTCCGACCCCGGCAATGTTGAGGAATTGGATGAGGAAAATCTTCCAAGGCTTCATGGGCACGTAGTCTACGCCGTCGGCCATGCTGATGGCGGGCGTCTCACGTTTGGGGTCTGCTCCGAAGATCTTTTCTATGAGTTTGCCGTAAACAAAGTATCCGACGATTAATACGGCTATGGCTATGGTGAATGTTATCATTTTGGAATTTGCTTGATTCTGATGTTTCCCCTATGGCTGGGGAAGTATCTTTACGCGTCCGTCGGTCTTGCCTGTGATGGACTGTCCGGAAGCGGTGATTTTCTTGATTTCGTCTATGATGAAGTCGTAGATGATGACTTCCGTGTTCTGTCGAGATTCGAAACGGATGTCTTTGAAAATGTTGTCGCCGCCTTCGGCTACGAAATTGACGGTGACAATTTTGTATATGGCATTGTTGTCTAAGGCCTTGCCTTGGATTTTGATATCAATGGGTTGAGAACCGCGGTAGGTGATGGTGGCTCCGGAAAAGGCTGCTTTGCGTTCGAAGTTGCGGACGGCCTTTCGAAGCTCGCTGCCTTTGATTTCGAGGAAAGTGAGGGTGTTTGAAAAGGGGAACACGGACATGACGTCACCGATGGTGATGTCGCCGGCTTCGAAAGTGGTGCGTATGCCTCCGAAATTGATTACCGCGAGGTCGCAGTGCGCATAGTCGGGATTTGTGGTGCGCGCGGGCGCCTGCTCCAACAGCATGTCTGTGATGAAGTTGGAAAGCGGACTTTCAGGTGCGAAACCCGCCAGGGTCTTGTCGCAATGCCCGATCACCTCACTCATGACTTTGTCTATTTGGGCTTTCTGCTTGTCCACGTAGTGCTGCAGCTTGGGGTTGATGTTTTTGTCGAATGTGGAGTCCATGCGGACCATCCTATAGTCATAATGAAAATTTTGGGCGTAGCCGAAAACGACTACACCCAAAAATATCAATATGTTTGCGATTTTGATTCTCATTATTTGGCAAATCCTACAGGTTGTGCTAAAATGGCTTTGCCGTCGCGGCCAATCATGTCGCGGATGGGATCTCTTTCGATAGCGCCCATGACCACGGTGCTCATTTTGTTGGCAGCACAGTAGAGATAGACGTTCTGGCTGACGAATCCGGCATCTGTGGCTCCGTAGAATTCGCGAGCTTCCTCGCTGAATTTGTCCATTTTCTCGTAGTTGGCAAAGAACAGCAGGGTGATGGGAGCCTCCATGATCATCTTGCTTTGTCCGGACATTTCTTCGCGTCTGTCTTCTTTGGCAATGCGTTCGAGTACGTTCTTTTCAGGGATGTACAGGAAAATACCGCCTGCGCTGAAAACGTAGATGTCGATTTCCTGGGCGTTGCGAGCGGAAGGCGCAGTGCGTTTGCCGTCTGCGCGGTTTATGCCGTTGGCGCACCACAGCAGATCTGAAAGCTGCTGGTCTGTCAGCTCTTTGGGCGCAAAGGTGCGGTCAGTGCGACGATTCAGGAATGTTTCATACAGGGGCATGCCGCCTTTTTGATTGGGAGCGGGGAGCTTGATGATGTCGCTTGACTCGTCAGCAGCCTTCGAAACTGAACTTTTTTGTGCCATAACTGGAATAATCATTGTTGCAATGAATAAAAGGGCGATTAGTTTTTTCATTTGTTAAGTGGTTTTGGGGTGTTGTGTTGACCGACTTTGCTGATGCCGTCGCGCATCTGGGTGTCGGCTTTGATGTTTTCTAATTTGTAGTAATCCATAACGCCGAGGTTGCCGCTGCGGAATGCTTCGGCCAGTGCCAATGGCACTTCGGCTTCGGCGAGGATGACCTTTGCGCGGGCTTCCTGTGCCTTGGCTTTCATCTCCTGTTCTTGGGCCACTGCCATGGCACGACGCTCTTCGGCCTTTGCCTGGGCAATGTTCTTGTCGGCGTTGGCCTGGTCCATCTGCAGCATTGCGCCGATGTTCTTACCAACGTCAACGTCAGCGATGTCGATGGAGAGGATTTCGAATGCCGTGCCGGAGTCAAGTCCTTTGGAAAGCACGAGTTTGGAAATGGAGTCCGGGTTTTCGAGCACCATCTTGTGCGTTTCAGCAGAACCGATGGCGGAAACGATACCTTCGCCGACGCGGGCGATGATGGTCTCTTCGCCGGCGCCACCCACCAATTGGCGGATGTTGGTGCGGACGGTGACCCTTGCCTTGGCAATCAACTGGATACCGTCTTTAGCCACGGCGGCAACCGGCGGTGTGTTGATTACTTTCGGGTTTACGGAAGTCTGGATGGCTTCCAAAACGTTACGGCCGGCCAGGTCGATAGCGGTGGCTGCTTTGAAATCCAACGGGATGTTGGCCTTGTCAGCGGAAATCAGAGCGCTGACCACGGGTTTTACGTGGCCGCCTGCCAGGAAATGTGCCTCCAGCTGGTCTCTGTTGAGATTGATACCGGCCTTGGTGGCGGTAATCATGGAGTTGACAATCATATCTGGCGGAACACGACGCCAGCGCATGAGGATGAGTTGAACGAGGGATACATGTACACCGTTCAGTATGGCGATGAACCACAGGCGCAAAGGCACCATCCAGAAGAAGATGATTAAGAGCGCCAGTACGCCGATAATAACCAAAATAGTTTGAGTCATAACACTATAATTTTAGTTTTACAAAAATTTTATTGCCGTCAATTTTAGTGACTTCGATATTGGAATTTTCTTCGATGAAATCTTGTATGGAGCTTACTTCGACCACTTCGCCGTCAAACTCGCCGGTGCCCATGGGGGCCAGACGGGAGATGGCCTTGCCGACGGAGCCGACTTGCACTTTCTCCTCGTTGACTTCATTCATCTTGCCGTCTATTTGCGTGTTGAGCTGGAGCCTGCGCCAGGTTTTCGTCCGCATCATCAGCACGAATGAGCCGATGGTGAAGATGGCCGTGCCTAACAGACATAGGAATCCCGCAGTGGTGCCGTACTGGATGAAGGAGGCTATTACACCGCCCACCATGCTAAGCACGCCGATAATGGCAACCACGCCTCCCGGAATTACCAGGAAGTCCAGAATCATCAGGAACAAGCCGATGATGATGATGAAGATGATGGAAATCCAAGACATAGCAGAATGTTTTACGGAGTGACTATTAAACTTTAAACTTTAAACTTTAAAACAAAAGCACCAAGTTACTTCACACTAACGATGTAGTAGTTCTTCTTGCCTTTTTGAACAAGGATGTATTTGCCGTTGAGCAGGTTGTCCTTGGTGACGTTGAAGTCCTCTTTCACTTTTGTCTTGTTGATGGAGACGCCGTTGTCTTTCAGCATTCTGCGGGCTTCGCCCTTGGAGGCAAACACTTCGGTGTGATCGGCGAGGAAATCAACGATGCCGCAGCCGTTTTCGATTACGGAAGCGGGAACCTCGTATTGAGGAACGCCTTCGAACACGGAGAGGAACATCTTTTCGGAGAGCGCGCCAAGGGATTCAGCAGTGCCTTTGCCGAAGAGGATTTCAGAAGCGTTTACGGCAGCTTCGTAGTCCTCTTTGGAGTGTACGCGCACGGTGAGGTCTTTGGCGAGTGCCTTTTGGAGTACACGGAGATGAGGAGCGGCGTCGTGCTCTTTTTCCATAGCTTCGATGGCCTCTTTGGTGAAGTGCGTGAAAATGCGGATATAGCGTTTGCTGTCTTCGTCGGAGCAGTTAAGCCAGAATTGGTAGAATGCGTACGGGGAAGTTCTTTCTGGGTCGAGCCAGATGTTGCCCTTTTCGGTTTTGCCGAACTTGCCGCCGTCAGCTTTGGTGATGAGCGGGCAGGTGAGGGCGTATGCCTCGCCGTTGGCCTTGCGGCGGATGAGCTCCGTGCCGGTCGTGATGTTGCCCCATTGGTCGGAGCCACCCATCTGCAATTTGCAGTTGTAGTTCTGGTTCAGATAGAAGAAGTCGTAACCTTGCACCAACTGGTAGGAGAACTCTGTGAATGACATGCCGTCGCCTTCACCGTTGAAGCGCTTTTTCACAGAATCCTTGGCCATCATATAGTTGACGGTGATGTGCTTGCCGATGTCGCGGATGAATTCCAGGAAGGAGAACTTGCTCATCCAGTCGTAGTTGTTGACGAGGATGGCGCCGTTGGGCTCGTCCGTGTCGAATTTGAGGAACTTGCTGAGTTGTTTTTTGATGCATTCCTGGTTGTGGCGGAGGGTCTCTTCGTCCAGCAGGTTGCGTTCTTGGGACTTGCCGGAGGGGTCTCCGATCATGCCGGTGGCGCCGCCGAGCAGAGCGATAGGACGGTGGCCGCAGCGTTGCAGGTGGGAGAGCATCATGATGCCGACCAGGTGGCCGATATGCAGAGAGTCTGCCGTCGGGTCGATGCCGAGGTAGGCAGAACATACTTCTTTGTTCAGTAATTCTTCGGTTCCGGGCATGATGTCATGCAGCATGCCACGCCATTTCAATTCTTCTACAAAATTCATTTGTTATAAATATTATATGTATAGGTGTTAATTATTCCGATTAGTAACTGATGGTAAGATCTACCAACCATTTTTCGTCCTCTTTGCGCAGTGTGTATGTCATTTTCTTCTTCTGTTTGTTGAAGAGAAAGTGGCATTCGCATTCAGAGACGGTGTCATTCAGGGCACTGTTGGTGACCTCCACGATCTCGACTTCGTTTTTGCGCATGGATTCGAGCTTTTCCTTGTTGCCGTTCATAGCCTTCTGCATCTGTTGGATGATGGGACGGTTGTTTTTGACGGTGCAGTTGTACATCTCGTCAAAGTCGGCCGTGTAGAAGGCCGTGACAAAAGTCTTAGTCGCATTTTCGGGAGTGCTGACATCCTTTTTCTTTGAGTTACAAGAAATTAGTGTCAAAGTGGCGATGACTGCCAGGAGCAAAAGTTTTATTTTTCTCATCTTAGTAAAAATTAAGGTCGCAAAAATACATTTTTTCGTTGAATATAAGTCAACGTAAATGGCGATGCGCGTAAAAATATAATAAGTATAGGTTGTGTGCGTGACAGCAGCACATATATATTATATGTCTCGGTGTTTTTCCATGATTTTAGATCCCCTGTCTTCTTCTACAGGATCTTTGGCTTCGTCTGGTATGAAAAAAAGCGGACCGAAAAAGGTCCGCTTTCTTTATGTTGTTTCTAAACGCCAGCTACAGGCGCATCAGTTTTTAGTACTCATCTTCGTGGAAGAAAAAGTCGTCTTTGGTAGGGTAGTCCGGCCAAAGGTCTTCGATGGAATCGTAGGCTTCTCCTTCGTCTTCGATTTCCTGGAGGTTTTCAACGATTTCTTGAGGGGCACCCGAGCGGATGGCGTAGTCCAAAAGTTCATCTTTGGTTGCGGGCCAAGGTGCGTCTTCCAATTTTGATGCTAATTCTAATGTCCAATACATAGTTATTATGGTTTTTTAATGTGTTATATGGTGTCTTTTTTTTTGAGGCGCAAAAGTAGTATAAAAAATGGAAAAAAGATGTTTGTGATTAAAAATTATTTTATTGATTGATAGACAGTTTCGTCTATGTTCGATTTTTTGTGGAAAAATCTGGCCAAAATAAAGAAATAATCGGACAGTCTGTTCAGCACTTTTTGAACGATTTTGTAGCGTTCGTTTTGGGTGGCCAAAATGACGACGAGTCGTTCGGCGCGACGGCAGACGGTGCGGCAGATGTGCGCATAGGCGATGGCTCTGCTGCCCTGCGGCAGGATGAATCCTTTGAAGGGAGGAAGTTCTGCTGCCATCCGGTCGATTTCGGCCTCGATTTCCAGAATAAAGTCCTCCAGGCAGACATCTTTATAATAGCAGTCCCATTTGTCTGTTGGGGTGGCCAGCATTCCGCCGATAAGGAAGAGGAAATTCTGCGTTTTTGTCAGGAAAATTTCATTTTCCTCCGAAATCAGAAGCCCGATAAAGGAGTTTAATTCGTCAATTGTGCCATAGGCATTGAGCAGGCTGTCGCTCTTGGGAACCCTTGTTCCATCTGATAATGAGGTAGTTCCGTTGTCTCCTGTCTTGGTATAAATTTTCATCTCATTTTTTTTGCAAAGATATAAAAAAAAGTGTATTTTTGCGACCTCAAAACAAACGAGAAAGTCCCCGTAGCTCAGCTGGTAGAGCAATTGACTCTTAATCAATGGGTCCAGGGTTCGAATCCCTGCGGAGACACAAAGAAAATCAAGCACTTACGAGTTTAATTCGTGAGTGCTTTTTTCGTTTAGTGAACTTATTGTGACCTTTTGTTGACATATTGCTGTATTATGAGTATTCATATCAACAACATCTGACTTGTTCCCTGTATGTCAGAATTAGGCAATCATTTCCTTGTTTTCTTCCAAAATAGGCCATAAAAGTATGCCTGACAATGGTTTAATGTACCCCAAAATTGGGAGAGGTTGTTAAAGTGAAAAAAAGTACTTTTGCGGTACATATCAAAGTAAAAAAGATGACACAAAAAAGAAGAAAGTTCACAGACAAGTTCAAAGCGACGGTGGCTTTGGCAGCGATACGAGAGCAAAAGACGCTGGCGGAACTCTCGAAGGAGTTCGAGGTCAGTCCCAATCAGATTTCCTCATGGAAGCAAGAGGCGTTGAAGAATATGGACAAGCTGTTCGGCGGCAAGACGTCCGCGACAAAGTGCGAGAAGGGTGATGCCCAAGGGGAAGAGATACGTAAATTACGGGAGAAGGTCGGAGAACTGACCATAGAACGGGATTTTTTCGAGGATGCCTGCAAGCGGTTATGTCTGATATAAGCATCAGGAGTCTTGTGAAAAAAAGGCATGAAAACCTAAGCATAAAGGAACAATGCAAGTTGCTTGGCATAAGCAACAACGCAGTGTATTATAGGAAGAAGGCAGAGAATCCGGAGAATGTGAAGGCAATGAGAGCCATGGAGAGTTTCTATCTTGACCATCCCACATCGGGCGCAAGGACGATGCAGCAGCATCTGGCAGATCTTGGAATGAGCTTCAACCTGAAGCGGGTGCGCAGACTGAAGCGCATAGACGTGTACAGCCGCCGTATTATGTCATGGAAGCTCAGCAACACCCTCGACGCGTCGGAGTCCGTGGAAGTCCTCCACGATGCAGTGGCGCGATTCGGCCACCCTGGAATCATAAACTCCGACCAGGGAAGCCAGTACACGAGCGGGCTTTGGACCGAAGCCTGCGGGAAAGAGATAAAGGTCAGCATGGATGGCCGCGGACGCGCGAAGGACAACATCTGGATCGAGCGATTCTGGCGAACCATCAAGCGAGAGTACATCTACCTTAATCCTTGTGATAACGCTACCGAATTACGAAAAGGCATCGAGTGGTTTATGAAATATTACAATACTGAACGGCACCATCAGGGCGTTGACAACGAGATCCCTTACCGTAAATACGAGAACAATAAAAATTTAATCCGTACCTCAAATGCTGCTTGACTTTTCACATTAATTTTTTATTATTGCAGTCTCAATTTTGGGGTACATTATAATGAATTAAAAAAAGAATATGAACAAAAATCAGAATAGTCGCGTCTTATTAATCGTTGGAATAGTCTTTTGCGTCTGTTTTTTCGTATTGTCTATACTCATTTTGGTTAGTAATATTTTATCGTATTCGTTTGATGTCCATCAAAACACGTGTGAATGGGTGCATATCAATGTCTATGGACAACAACTAAAGTGGGACATGCATTACAACGAAATCGCTATTTTGTTTGGTTCTGTCACATTTGTCATTGAGGTTATTCTGTTGCTAAAATGTCCGAAAAAACACAAATAGCAGTTACTTCCATACTTAATTCTACGAAAATCCAAATCTTCGCGCCATGATTTCCACAACCACATATCGGCCACAATCCTCCCGTTCCGCTAATGGGGGTTATCGGCACTTCTTCAACGGACAGGAGAGCGACGGAGAGGTGTATGGAGAAGGGAGTTTGCACGCCTTTGAGTACCGTATGCACGACACCCGTATCGGGCGGTTCTGGAGCGTGGATCCATTGGCAGGGAAGTTCCCGTGGAACAGTGCGTATGCGTTTGCGGAGAACTCGCCGATAGGGTTCTTGGAACTGGAGGGGCTGGAGGCTGTTGTCGGTGTCAGCCTTGGCGGAGACGTAAATTATCGGAAATCTTTATTGAAATCCATATATGAATCAGCTATTGTCGAAACTATTGTCGCAGCAGACAAGCAAGGTTCTCCAAATGAGATAGAGCAATTATGCGGTCTATTAAAGAGAGCTACGGTCGAAGATCCCGAGCATACTATTGGTTTTGTTGCAATATGGGGACATGGATCATACGGAGTAGTTTATGGCCACGGTAATCCAACAGGACGGATGGAGATTTCTGATTTAGCTTATCTAAAAACAGCTGTTGAAAATGGCGATATCGTTTTCAGCAAGGATGCATGTATTCTAATTACAGCATGTAATGCTGGGTCAGACTGGGATGTGGATGATGGGAACGGTTCCACGCGTGTTACTTCTTTCGCTCAAGAATTAGCCAACATTACAGGAGCCACTGTTTATGCAGGACGTGATGTAGAAGGGGATGGCGGTGTTGCTCCAAGGACAGAAAAGCGAGGTGAGGAGATGACTTACCAGATGAGAAATTATAAAAAGGGGTCTTTCTTTAAATTCACAAAAGGGAGCGAACCCGAAGATGTTGGTAATATTTTCAATACAATGGATGGGATAATCCAAGGCACAAGAAAAACTGAATTTCCAGATGAAACACAAGAAGATCAATAAATATGATTTATTTAAAGCGATAGTTTATCTTAAACTTTTATTGTTGATGTCATGCGGTTCGTCTAATAATCAAGACCTCTATCAGTCGGCATCAGACACTCTCGGAGGAATAATAGCGGATTGTGGCCTTGAGGACAAAGCACGAGTGTCTTTGCCATACTTGATGTCTATTGACAGTTTGTGGGCATATTATGATGTCGAATGGACAACCTCTGGACGATGCAACAGACCTGAAATCTTTGATGATGACAGTAGTGAGAACTTGTCATACGGCTTTTATATTGTATTAGACTCTCGTTCAAATTCTATGCCACCTATAGTTGCGGACATTATTGTATCCTATCGAAAGAATAATTCATGGGGAAGTTCGGACACCACACAAAAAATCAGGATCATTCACGTCAAGGACAAACCGTTTGTTCTGCCCATTGCTTCTTTTCAGGTTGGGGACCCTATCTGTTATATAAAAGACAAGGCGTTGTATAAAAGAGAGAACTACTACTGCTTTTCTGGTGAAAAATATAGTTATGTGGTCGAATCCCATCATGATTCCATCCAACAGTTTTTTGTATTTCCGCACAACTTGACATATGACTGGAATCGGATCTTGAAATATGTCAAAAACCATTAATAACCCAAAAAATCTTATCTTCGCGCCATGATTTCCACAACCACATATCGGCCACAATCCTCCCGTTCCGCCAATGGGGGTTATCGGTACTTCTTCAACGGGCAGGAGAGTGACGGGGAGGTGTATGGAGAGGGAGGTTTTCAGAACTACGGATTCCGAATGTATGACACTCGTATTGCAAGGTTCTGGAGTGTTGATCCATTAGCGAAAGACTATCCGATGCTGACACCGTTTCAGTTCGCCAGCTGCTCGCCAATACTGCTCGTTGATGTGGACGGTTTGGAAGGAATCGAAAATACAGTTGGATACATGTCGAATGGAGTCCCATTTTCTTACTTTAATGCAAGGCAGTCCACCTATGTGAAACCGAAGACACTGCCGGAAGTAGAATTGAAAAAAACTATTTTCCAGCAATCAACAAAACAAAAGATACCTTATCAAGGTGAGATTCGCCCAGCTCCTTCAGAATATGAGATAGCATGGGCAGAGTCAGCGGGCTATTTTGGTCCGTACATATACCTTGATCCAATAGTTCGCGCCACAGCAACAGGAGGGTTTGTCTTCACCACTGTTTCGTTTGGAACATACGTCTGGTCAAATACTCTGCCGTATGTGGTGAGAGGTGGAGTACAGCTATACTCATTAGGTTGGAATGCGTACAACAACCCTTGGGGAAAAAGAGCTGTCGGAATAGGTTTAGGCTATGTAGGGCATAAACAAGAATGGTCTCCTGACGTGAGTCCCTCTGACCCCATGATAGGTACATATAGCATTTTGTTCCAATTTTTGTTTGATACTTGGGGGAAAGGTAATCCTTTAGACAATAAAAGAAGTTCTGAAACAAATACATCTCCTCAAAATACAAATGACAATGAAAAACCCAATAATCCAAAATAAACGAAGAAAAAGGTTTTACCGTTTTCTCAAATACTATTTTTATTCTTTTTTATTTATTCTTGCCCTTACGCTTGCTGATTATAAAACAGGGTCAGCTGGAAAAGGAAGAAACCCTACGTATTACAAGCCCAAACCTAATACGTGGCAATATGTCTTCGAGCATTTACCGGAAATACTAGTTTTTTCATTAGGAGGAGGTCTTTTACTCACGTTGCCATTACCACCTTCAAAGGATGAATGATAAACTTGGACATTCCATCAAAATAAAATGCAAATGAAAATGAAAAGGACTAATACATTTGTCACGGCGATACGGGTAACACTTTTCACTGTTATGTTACTATTGGTTTCTCAGCAGGTGAAATGTCAGTTATCAAATAATAAAGCATCTTCTCTTCATCAAATTGATTTTTCAACGATGATCGAACGTGTTAAATCGTATGCTCCAGAGAAATTCACGTTCTCTGTCAGTGCGCCGTCACTCGTTGCACCATCAGCAGATGGATGGGAAATCGCTTATTATGCTTTTGCTGATGACTCGCTTGTTCGGAACTTTTGTTCTCAAGCTGATGCCATAGAATATCTGCCACAGTTGGTCGATCTGTTGGATGATGAACAATGCAGTTGGCAAGTCAATATAATGCTTTATAATATCACTATGACGAATGCGATTGAATTAATGGCATACAGTCCCAATCGTGTTGAAGCCTGGGTTAGGGAACGCAAAGACAAAGACCTTGCGTGTTGGAAAAAATTCATTCAAAACAAGTTCAAACAAAAAATCGCTGTGATGGGCGACTCGCTATCCAGTACTTTGCGTCAGCATTGCAGTTTATGGCTCAATTCGTGGGAAAGAGAACTGAAAGCAGACAGTTTTACGCTCGTTCGTAGTTATACATCCTCGCTATCCACCGATTGGGAAGAATTTGACATTTCGGAAAAATATTTCTCTGATTATCGGGACAAGATATCTTACTCACCAACCGGTTCTTACGCCTTGGACTTGTATTCGTATAATCTCATCTTAAGCAAGAAAGGTGCTAAAACATACGCGGAATTAGATGTGGACATCCAAATATATGTCATAGACGTTGCACGTCATCAAAGACTTCCAATCATTTTTCTCGGACCCACGGCGAGCATTGACGATGGCTATTGGCTCTCCGACAGCACGGTGGTTTTGGCAGGATGGGAAAGGTGTTTTGATTGTCCTGAAGAAGCATACAGGCCAAACATGTACAAAGTTAATGTGTTTACAGGTGAGACTGTCAAATACGATTATAGCACGACTTTTTCTCAATATAACAAGGATTATTTGAAACAAAAGTTCCCGAAAGTCATTTTTGATTTTTAAAAATCCTATCTTCGCGCCATGATTTCCACAACCACATATCGGCCACAATCCTTCCGTTCCGCTAATGGGGGTTATCGGTACTTCTTCAACGGACAGGAGGCTGATAATGAGGTGCTTGGAGAGGGGGTGAGTTTGACTGCGGAATTCTGGCAGTACGACAGCCGGCTGGGCAGGAGGTGGAATGTGGATCCCGTTTTCAAGGAGTATGAAAGTCCGTATGCGTGCTTTGCGGGTAACCCGGTGTTGTTTGTGGATCTGAGAGGAGACACGCTTCGCGTAACGACAAAAGATGGAACTTTTCTATTTTCTATAGATGATAAAAAAACAAAGACAACAGCTATAACTGCCAAACAACTTTATGACAAAGGAATTCAGTGGTTTGAACCCTTGGCAGACAATTTTATGCCACTTATAGAGAGGGCAAAAGATTTGTCGACTAATCCCAACCTGAAACATTTTACTTGGCAACAAGTTGCAGATTTTGCAGAAGTGAATAGACCAATGATATCATATAGACAAGGAGGAGCTGGGGATTGGAAAATGTCAAAAGACGGTGCGGATGGCTATTACTTGGTGACAGTTGGAAATTATCCTTATTGGTCTGATGTGATCGGCCAAATTGCATATGCAGTAGATTTTTTCACCGACAACTACCTGTTAACTGGTGAAAAAGGATCTTCAATTAGAAAAACTGTTCAAAAGGGGAAGGAATACGGAGATGGAAAGTTATTTGGAGGAAAAACAGACAATTCGAACACTTACGACAATTACTTAATATTACGAGGTGCGCTGTGGGCTTCAAAACGTTATTCCCTTAAGGTGACAAAACGTCTTCTCATAAGTGACAAAAAGGAACTTAAAAGAACTACTTATTCCCCCGACAATCTTAAAACTCAGATTAGCAAAGATGAAAAGAACGATTACCTCAGGTAAATGCTTTGTATTGCAAATACTGTTTTCCGTTGCATTAGCCTTCTCCGTCTATATCATAGGAGAATGGATGGCACGATTGTTTTTTCATGTACATTCCATAGATATATTTTGGGGAATTACCTTGCGGTTGGCATTACTTGTTTTTTTTATTTTGACAATGGCGATAGGGATAGTTCCTGCTACACTCAACAAATACATATATCTTGCCTTGTCCATCATGTGCGTAATAATTCTTTCTTTCCTAATTGGTTCGTTTACCATCCGACCTTATAGAACACTGCTACTCTGTATGAGTGGTATAATTGGAATCGCTTTTCCTATCATCTTGGTGAGGAAATGAATCTTATCCCTAAAAATCCTATCTTCGCGCCATGATTTCCACAACCACATATCAGCAAAGTTCTCTCCGTTCCGCTAATGGCGGTTATCGGTACTTCTTCAACGGACAGGAGAGCGACGGGGAGGTGTACGGGGAAGGCGGTTTGCACGCCTTCGAGTACCGCATGCACGACACCCGCACCGGGCGGTTTTGGAGCGTGGATCCTCTGGTGGGGAAGTTCCCCTGGAACAGCACGTATGCGTTTGCGGAGAACTCGCCTATAGGATACTTGGAGTTTGAGGGATTAGAAATAGCTCGTCCTACAAGAACTGTTAGAAGACCTGCAATTGGATTGAGACAGTATAATTATGCACGAATCGAAGACATCAGACTTCCATCACTTCGGATCACAACAACATACACATACCGCATCGGAACATCTACTGGTTATAGACCAACAGTGTCAACTCCTTTAGCGCAATATAAATTCAATTATCATTCCCCGCAAGGCAACAACATCTCCATGACAAAAGATAATTTTTATGCTCAACGAGTAACGCTCCTTCTGGAATTATGCGATGCCTATAAAACCATGTACCAGAATAGAGTCAACACCACTTCTGGAATCAGGGAGAGTTACAGGGTTCAGATGGGTTTTGCAGATTATCGTTACCAATACCAATTCGACATAATGCAATTGGAGTATGAAAATCAATTCCGAACTATTTTCAATGAATTGCCTGACACGAAAATGGATTTTCCAGCTTATATGCCTCAATCTTGGCAACAGTTCTGGATGGATGCGGAAAAAGCAGGACGAGAGATGGACATATTAGGACCGTCGCCTCAGAATTATCTTGAGAGAATTATGTTGTTTGGTGATGAACAGCCTTATAAGGTAGAGATAAAAACAGAAAATATTCCCGAAATAAGACCTGCAGAACCATGAACAAAAAACGAAACAAAAGCGTCAAGCCGAAATCACGCCAAAGAAAATCACACGCACAGAAGCGTCCTCGTGCCAATAGAGTGAGTACTTCACCTCAAGAAGCAAAGAATAAGAGCTCCAGGGTAATCATGATAATCATTTTGATCATCGCCATTGTTGCCCTAGTACTCTGTTTAATTCAAGGCGGCGGGCACACTTATGATTATTATCCAGGAATGCCGTTTTTGTTGTCGCCCCAATGATCTATCCCATAGTCTTTCTAACACTAAAAAAACTTATCTTCGCGCCATGATTTCCACAACCACATACCAGAAAAGTTTCCTCCGTTCCGCTAATGGCGGTTATCGGTACTTCTTCAACGGCCAGGAGAGCGACGGGGAGGTGTACGGGGAAGGTGTGAGTTTGAGGCGTATAGGTCAAAATGCGGGCTGAAAAAAAGACATAGTTGTTCTATAGGTC
>JAKSMC010000059.1 GCA_024400835.1 Bacteroidales bacterium | reverse complement strand
ATTTAGTATAACCGACAATATCGCAAAAAGTTAGCCTATTCGTGCGGTAGCCGTGCTTGCTCACCCAGTTGGGGCTGGTTTTATAAATCGTTGCAAAGATACAATTTTGAAAGCGAATCACAACTGATTTCGGCTTTCTCCTCGTCAAAGTCATGTTTTATAAATCGTTGCAAAGATACAATTTTGAAAGCGAATCACAACGAGTACAACCGCCGTGTTGATTCTACTGATGTTTTATAAGAACGCGCAAAGATACAATTTTGAATAAGATTGGCTGCGCCTCAGCAAACCAAGCAAAGCTTGTTGGCATTCGGCTTGCGCAATTTTTAAAAGCTAATCTCAACTTCACATCACCCACCCTACAAAAATATTTAAGAAAATATTGAATATGAATAAAAAAAGTGTAATTTTGCAGTCACAATCAAAAAAAACACACACTAATTACTGATGAAAATATTATTATCAAGGACAATCTCCAATGTTTGACTTTCACTGAATTCATATAATGGACAACGAACAAAACATAATTATTTATAACTCTGACGACGGCAAAGCTAAGGTTGCTTTGATGGCTCGCGACGGTAAAACCTGGCTTAACCAGAATCAGATGGCGGAACTTTTTGCCACCTCTAAACAAATTGTAAGCCATCATATAGTTAATATACTGAAAGAATGAGAGTTAACTACAGATTCAGTTGTCAAATATTATTTGACAACTGCTTCAGATGGTAAACAATACAATATTGTATTCTACTCATTAGAGATGATAATCGCAGTCGGCTATCGTGTCAGAGGCATTCGCGGAACACAGTTCCAGCAATGGGCCACTCAACACCTTTCAGCATAAGCACTTGCTGCCGATGAAGAAGACTTACTTTACTTGAATCAGATTGCAAAAGAGATAGCTGACTAATTCCAAGACATCCGCCCATAGCATCTTGAACGGAGGAAGAAGTCAAGATCGGCTCCGCTTTCAACACGAAGAACGTTCAAAAATTGTACTATGCGAAGATTCCTTAGGCTGGACTTTTGAAGACTGCTACCATCTGCACCGAGCTTTGTCCCACATCACTCCTCGCGAAAAAGGTCTTGGGATGATCTAATTGAAAAAATTTCATAAATGAACGAACATACATTCCATCGTCATAAAATGTGACATTCACTTGTAAGCAAAAAACAGGAACAAATCATAACTACCGAGGTGAATCATTTAGGTATATTTTGTAATTTTGCACCGTCAAAAGTGCAGACGATATTAAATAATGAACCTTTATAAGTGCAAATATGACAGATATTTCCTTGACACTCTATTTGGATGAGCAACTTGATCTGACGCCAACAGAATTCAAAGAAAAGGATATTATCCGTTTGCTAAAGAAGGTGCTTTTTCAGAAAGAATACAGCAAGTTGTTCGTCAGACTTTGGAATCAGATATTCCGAGCTATGCCAAAATGAGTCCGGCAACTAGTCGAAAATTGAGGCAATTATTGTCCATTATCGCTCAGAACGCTCCATATAAGCCCGAAGCAACAGCCCTTGCCAACGAGATCCACGTCTCACGAAATGATATTCCCGAATACCTTATAGTATGCAGCAGGAAACAACATCCCGCTGTGGGCATTCGGACTAATGTACTAATTATGCAGATTGTGAACTTTCTTTTGAAACAATGAACACACTATCCGATAAAATTCAGCAAGCTGCCAATCCTTCGCAAGTAGAAGGCTTGTCGCGATTTTTCAAAACCGGTCCAGGACAGTACGGAGAGGGAGACCTTTTCCTCGGTATCAAAGTGCCGGTCACACGCAACATTGTGAAAGAACTGTGGAAGGAGACCTCCTTTGAGGATTTGGAGGAGTGCATAGCCAGCAAATACCACGAAATGCGCCTCGCGGCACTGCTGACCCTGGTGCAGATTTTCAAGCACGCAAAAAAAGACGCCGCCTTGCAGCAGCGCTGCGTGGACTTCTACCTTGCCCACACCGAAAGAATCAACAACTGGGACTTGGTGGATTTGAGCTGCTATGAAATCTTGGGACCGTGGCTGATGGACAAAGACCGCACCCTGCTCTACGATTGGGCTCGCAACGGCAAAACCCTCTGGGAACAGCGCATCGGAATGGTTGCGACGATGACATTCATCCGCGCGGGGCAGTTGGACGACACCTTCGCCATTGCGGACATCTACCTGCAGAAGCCCGCGCCACTTCACGACCTGCTGCAGAAGGCGGGCGGCTGGCTGTTGCGCGAAGCCGGCAAACACGACAAGGCTCGTCTGAAGGCCTGGCTCGAACCGCGCTGCGCCACAATGCCACGCACGATGCTGCGCTACGCTGTCGAGAAATTCGACGATATGGAGAAAAGACATTTTATGCAACTGTAACGGCACCTTCCCGCATTAGATCGTCCAAAATTCGCACCAATCAACCATTTTTGTATCTTTGCGACCCTAAAAACCACACGTTAAATGAAAAGATTTCTCATCACCTGTCTGATAACCGCCGTTTCGCTTGCCGCAATCGCGCAGAAAAAGGATTTCTGTGAAACATTCGTCTATCACGGCACCATGCAAAACAGTCCCACATCCTCCATCGGGTTCACTATGAATTTCCTGGTGCTCAAAAACAATATGATGTTCGGTTCGTTCCGCTACGACACCTGCTCGACGCCCTACCTACTCGCAGGATCCCTCCAAAAAAAACGGATCTTCACCCTCGCGCAACGCAACGAAGCACAGGATTCCACCTTCGGGCTCTTCAACGGGACCCTCCAGAAGAACTTCGAATCCGCTTCCGGCAACCGTATGGACGCCACAACAAAAGCCATCTACCCCTTCACCATGCAACGCGTCGTCGGCGAATCCTACTGGGACTATATCAAGAAAAACCGCTCTCTCAAAGAGTTCACTTCCATTGACAAAGCCCTCAAGCACCCCAACAAGGTGCTTAGCATCGATGTGGCTTGTCAAGGTCTCAGCGCCTTGCCCGACGAGATGGCCAAGCTCACCAACATCGTCTCCATAAACCTCCTCGGCAACCAGTTCGACACGTTCCCGCCCGTACTCGGCAAAATGACCACCCTCGACGAAATATCCCTCAGTTCCAACCACCTGTCCTACGTCGGGCCGGAAATCGGCCTGTGCAAGAACCTACGCATCCTCATCATGAATTACAACAGCATATCCGAACTGCCCAAGGAAATCGGCAATCTCACCGAGTTGCTCTACCTTGACATCAGCAGCTGCCCCATCTCTACCCTACCCGAGGAAATCAAGAACCTGACCAAGTTGCAGGAACTTCACATCAACAGGCTTTCCGACGCCGAAGAACAACGCCTCCACGAACTGCTGCCGAACTGCGTGATCAAGCATTTTTAGCAGCTTGGCGCCACCGCTCATTATGTGACAATATCAATTCTATCATTCTTCCTTCTATATTTTCTTTCGGCACGCTGCACCGAAATGACATCATTTGAATGTATCTGATTTAGCACAGTTTCACACTGCTCGAATGGGACAAGTGAGCCATATTACCTACTCAATATTTCCAACGCCTTCTCCAAAATCTCATCCCGGCCTTCGCGAATGCCCCGCACGGTCGGCCACACGTAGATGTCGGGGATAATGCCTACCCGCTGCGTTTCCGTACCATCCGGATAGTAAACGCCAAGTCCCGAAAAATATGTTTGTATGCCGCCAGGCAAAGTAATACTAGTAATATTCCCATCCGCACCTGCCGTGGTGTTGCCGATAACAACACTCTTGGGATTTGTTCTAAAACTCATCGCACAGAATTCAGATTGGCTTTGAGTATTTTCATCCACCAATATGACGATTCTGCCCGAATAATATTTTTTGCCTTTGACAGTATAGCTACTACTTTTACGACCAAAAGCACCCGGATTTTCTATTATCGGTTTAGAGCATTGCGCAAAGGAAATGGATTGATTGGAGATAATCGGAGACAAGGAATTGCCAAAAACCTTTTGGGGATATTCTCTTAAATCTATAATCAATCCTTTTGTATGCTGCAACGTATCAGATAAAGTCTTGATGACTTCTGCGGTCAGATCATCCATTGAGATGTAACCGATACTGTCGTCGATTACGCGATAGCAAAGGCCGTCCGATGTGTCAACGTAATTCAAATCATAAAAAGAGAAGCGAGGAATCGTCGCTTCTTTTATGATTCCCTGTGATACAAACGATATACAAACCGAATCTTCCCATCCACTTGTAATAATGGAAGAAATTTTTCTTAATTTGGCCTGATGGTTGGAAGCGGCCACCAAAGGTGCCAAACTATCTACCAATTGTTGTACGAAAAGATGATTGATATGCGTAATGACATCTCCAATTTTAGGCCCGGAGTTGTCAATTTTCTCAGGATTTCGGTACGAGCCAACTACCAAAGTATCATTGTGAAGAAAACGTACATCAAATGGCGTTCGGAAATATTTAAGATAGGTCATCATTGACTCTGAATAAAGGCTCCCGTGGGTGTCATCGCATTTTGCGATCAGCCGTTTGCAGGCGTTAATGTATTCCAACGTATCAGAAGCATCCAAAAAAGATGGAAGACATTCTCTCATCACCAGATTCCAATCCGTATCTGTCAGATTTCTATAAGGGAAGAAATACTGCACCATATTCCAGTAACGATAGAGTGCCAGCAAACGAAAACCTTCATCAGGATAATACATATTGGCGTAAGACTCTTCATGTAGGAATTTCGCATTGTTCGCATTGAAAACATCTGCAACCACGTAATAGTTGTTTTTCTGCCATCGATTTTCATATACCTTCATCAACAGGTTGTAGAGCTTTGGGGACAGCTGCTCCGGATTTATCCATCTCAAATCCGGTTTGAGGACGGCATTGGAATCCACGAGAACGACCTCTTTGTTTACGGAAATTCTACCATAATGCTGAATCCATTTCACCAAGTAGGCATCCCGTTCCTTTTGGTTTGGCACCTGTAAATATCCCGGCAGCATACGGAAGAGTTCGTAGTCCCAGTTGTATTTGCCCTGCGCAATAGCGGGATGATGATACTTGAGGAATCCCCATACGCGCCCTAACAAATCCAAGTTCTCGGACATCTGGTCGGTGAGTTCGGGGAAGACAATGTTGGAACCCTGATTGTAAGCCGTGTCGATGACTTTTACTTTAGCGTCTTTGCCTTGCCCGAAACATAAAGAAACGCAAGACAAAATGATGGTTAAGAGTAAAATAAAATTTCTTTTCATATTGATAAAAGTGTTGTACACCCAAAAATCTGGACTGCAAAGATACAAAAAATCATCCTCTCACATTTTTTAGCGCGGTATAAAGAAGTAGATGAGTAGATAGGTAGATAAAGGATACGACTTCCGTGGTTATGTGGGCAGGCATAGCCAGAATATTGCAAAGACTATCAACGTTTTGGTTGTCGAAGGTTATGTTCATCTTGAAGATCTATGACTGCGGTTTAAACGAGGTGGCGAAAGTACGCATATTTACGGGAAGTTAGCGAGAAGAAATTAACGCAAAGGCGCCATCCGCTGTCTCTTCGGTTGGAGGTTCCGCTGCCTTCCTCCGGTCGCTTGCGGAATGGTGTGGCTCGCCGGGGGGGGAAACCAGATGGGCGGCGGCACACGGTAGGGAGGTATTACCTCGCCCGTGGTGCCGCCGCTCATTATGTTTCTCTTCCCACACGATACGCGCGCCATTCCGCAAGACCGACGATAGGAGGTCTAAGCGGAATCTTATAAAAAAAGATGACAAAGCGCTATCAAATCGACAAACAACGACAAAAATCTCCCATCATTCATTGTTCATCAATACTATTGCGATAAATTTCGTACGAGAGTATCCTTGTTTTATTGTCGTCGGGCCTGCCCGAACGGAGGCGCTCATTCCCCTTCTTTTAGAAGGGGTGGCTGAAAGCCGGGGTAGTAATATAACGTGAGTTCGATATAATATAATTTATTAAAAATGAATAACATAACGATATT
>JAKSMC010000058.1 GCA_024400835.1 Bacteroidales bacterium | reverse complement strand
ACGTAATAGAAAGAATAAGAAAAGAATTAACTAACACCACCATTCCAAATCCCACACTCACTCCCTCCCCTTTAGGGGAGGCCAGGAGGGGTCAAAACCCTTCAGGGGAGGCCAGGAGGGGTCAAAACCCTTCAGGGGAGGCCAGGAGGGGGCAAAACCCTTCAGGGGAGGCCAGGAGGGGGCAAAACCCTTTAGGGGAGGCCAGGAGGGGTAAAAATAAATAAACTATGTCCTTCACCGAAATAAACTCCGTCGAGAACTTCGTCATCAAGGCGATGACGGGTGTGAACCCCCATGCCCCTCTCCCGTGGGAGAGGGGCATGGGGGTGAGGGTCTGCGAACCACCAGCGCATTACGGCGCACAGTGGGAATATGTGCCCGCTACCGCCTTGCAGCGCGAGATTACCGAAGTGCTTGTCGAGACGGAAGTCAAAAAGGCACTTGTCCGCCTCAATCCCGAAATAGCCGCACAACCGGAGCGTGCCGATGAGGTCATCTATAAGCTGCGCTCCATCCTGCTGTCGGTCAATAGCACGGGCCTGGTGCGTGCCAACGAGGAATTCGCCGAATGGCTCAAGGGCAACAAGACCATGCCTTTCGGCAAAAACTACGCCCACGTCACCGTCAATCTGATAGATTTCAAAAACATAGAAAACAACACGTTTCAGTTGGTCAACCAGTTCAGCATCCGCAACCGCGAGACCAAACGCCCCGACATTGTGCTGTTTGTCAACGGATTTCCGTTAGTAGTAGGCGAGGCCAAGACTGCCGTGCGGCCTGCCGTGTCGTGGTTGGATGGCGCCGCCGACATTCACGACGGCTACGAAAACAGCGTGCCGGAATTGTTCGTGCCCAACGTTTTCAGCTTCGCCACCGAAGGCAAGGAACTCTACTACGGTGCCGTGCGCACTCCGTTGGAGTTCTGGGCGGCCTGGCGTGTAGATGACGACGAGAACCTCTCCAAAATGATGGGCCTCGGCAATGTGGAAAAGGAACTGAAACAGCTGCTTTCGCCACGGACGCTGCTCGACATACTCTACAACTTCACCACCTACACCACCAACAAGAAACGGCAACGCACCAAAATCGTCTGCCGCTATCAGCAGTACGAAGGCGCCAACCTCATCGTGGAGCGTGTGCTGCAAAACCGCATCAAGCGCGGCCTGATATGGCATTTCCAAGGCTCGGGCAAATCGCTGCTGATGCTTTTCGCCGCACAGAAACTGCGCAAGATGCCCGAACTGAAAAGTCCCACCGTGATGATTGTGGTCGATCGCGTGGATCTGGATTCACAGACGCAGAACGTCTTCAAGGAAGCACAAAATGTGATGACTACCGAAGACATCAGCACGATGAACAGCTATTTAGAGAACGACAGCCGCTATATCATCATCACCACCATCTTCAAATTCAAGGAGGCCAAACCCAACATCAACCTCCGCGAAAACATCATCGTGATGGTGGATGAGGCACACCGCACGCAGGAAGGCGACCTCGGCCAGCGTATGCGTGCCGCCTTGCCCAACGCTTTCTTCTTCGGCCTGACGGGTACGCCCATCAACCGCTCCGACCACAACACCTTCTGGACTTTCGGCGCAGAGGAAGACTCCAACGGCTATATGAGCCGCTACTCGTTTGAAGACGCCTTGCGCGACAATACCATTCTGCCCTTGCACTTTGAGCCGCGCCTATTGGACATCCACATCGACAAAGACAGTGTGGATGAACAGTTTGCGGAACTCTCCAACTCGTTAGATGAAGATGCCAAGATAACCCTCACCAAGAAAGCCGCTAAGATGCTGGAGTTTCTCAAGTCGCCCGAACGTATCGCGTTGGTGTGTCAGGACATCGCCCAGCACTATCAGGAAAAAGTGGAGCCGCAAGGTTTCAAGGCGATGATTGTCACCCCCGACCGTGAGGCCTGCCATCTGTACAAACAGGAACTGGGAAAATATTTCCCCGATTCGGCTTCCGCCGTGGTGATTTCCACTTCGGGAAAAGGTGACGATGAACTCAAACGCCTCTACAACCGCACCAAAGACGAGCAGGAAAAACTCATCGAAAAATACAACAATCCCGATTCGGAACTGAAATTCCTGATTGTTACCGCCAAACTGCTGACGGGTTTCGATTCGCCCATCCTGCAAACCATGTATTTGGACAAATCGCTGAAAGACCATACTTTGTTGCAGGCCATCTGCCGCACCAACCGTAAATTCCCCAACAAGACCTTCGGTCGCATTGTGGATTACTTTGGTGTCTTCGACGATGCTGCCAAAGCCTTGGAATTTGACGAAGACGCCATGAAGAAGGTCATCACCAATCTCAACTCACTCATCGACGAGCTGCCTAAAGTAATGGAAAACAACTTGTCGCATTTCGCCGGCGTTGATCGCACGGTTGAAGGCTTTGACGGCTTGCAGGCCGCGCAGGAAGCCATCGGCACCAATGAAAAACGCGATGCCTTTGCGGCAGACTACCGCCAGTTGTCCAACATCTGGGAGTCGCTTTCGCCCGATCCGGCCTTGGAACCTTACCGCGTGGATTACAAGTGGCTGTCCAATGTCTATCAGTCTGTCAAACCCTCAGGGCCTGATTCTTTGGGCAAACTGCTGTGGTTGTCCTTAGGTGCGCAGACCAAGAAAATCATGTACGACAACATCCACGCGGAGGGTATCCATACCGATATGGAAGAAGTCGTGTTGGACGAAACCACCGTGGCCTCGCTGATGGCGAACAAAGATCCCAAAGCGGCCAAACGGATGGAGAAAGAGTTGATTAAGCGTTTCAAGAAATACAGCAACATTCCGAAATTCGTAGAGTTGAGCAAACGCTTGGAAGAGTTGCGTGCCAAAGCCGAAGCCGGCTTGATTTCAAGCATTGAATTCATCAAGGAGCTGTGCCAGATTGCCCGCGAAACCGTGCAGGCGGAGAAACAGGAAGAGAAAATAGAAGTCCGCAAGACAGGCAAGGAAGCCCTTACGGAATTGTTTTTGGAATTGCGGACGGAAGACACGCCAGCCGTCGTGGGCCGCATAGTGGCCGACATCGACGAGATTGTGAAAATCGTTCGTTTCCCGGGCTGGCAAACTACCAATGCGGGCGAACGCGAAGTGCAGAAAGCCTTGCGCAAGACCTTGCTGAAATACAAGCTCCACAAGGAAGAAGCCCTGTTCGCTAAAGCGTATCTTTACATCAAGGAATACTATTAAACCGAATTACCTTTATGCTGACTTTATCACAAATAGAACAATATCTGGCCAAAGCCGCCTGGATTTTGAAAGGCCCCGTTGATGCCGCCGACTTCAAGGTCTATATATTCCCGTTGCTGTTTTTCAAACGCATTTCCGATGTCTATGATGAAGAATATCAGGAGGCGTTGAATGACAGCGAAGGTGATGTGGAGTATGCCTCTGGTGCCGAGATGCACCGTTTCAAGATTCCTGATGGTTGCCATTGGGAAGATGTCAGAAATGTCACCGTTAATGTGGGCAGTGCCATCAAAGGTGCATTTTCACAGATAGAACAGGCCAACCCGCAATACTTATCGAATATTTTCGGAGATGCCGCCTGGACCAACAAGGAAAAACTCTCGGATGAACTTTTGCTGCGTCTGTTGGAGCATTACTCGCAATACAACCTGTCCAACTCCAATGTGGAACCTGATGTGTTGGGCCGAGCCTACGAATATCTGATTAAGATGTTCGCCGACCAGACCAACAAGAAAGCAGGAGAGTTCTATACGCCTCGTTCCGTGGTACACCTGATGGGGCTCATTGTGGCACCGAAACCGGGCGAAACCATCTATGATCCAGCTTGCGGTACGGCAGGAATGTTGTTGGAATGTATAGAGCAGGTGAAACAGAACGGTGGCGATTACCGGACGTTGAAACTGTTTGGCCAGGAGAAAAACCTGACCACCTCCACCATTGCCCGAATGAATATGTTCCTGCATGGCGTGGAAGACTTCCAGATAGAACGAGGCGACACCTTGCGCGACCCGAAATTCTTCTTGTATGACCAGATAAGGAAATTCAACATCGTCATCGCCAATCCGCCGTTCTCGCTCAGCAACTGGGGCGCAGAACTTTGGGCTGATGACATCCACGGACGCAATATCGCTGGACTTCCACCCAAAGGCAATGGCGATATGGCTTGGGTGCAACACATGATTAAGTCGATGGATGATGCGTCGGGACGTGTGGCTGTGGTATTGCCTCACGGTGCATTGTTCCGCAAAAACGCAGAAGCAAAAATACGCGAAGAAATCCTGAAAAAAGATTGGTTGGAAGCGGTTATCGGATTGGGCGACAACATTTTCTATGGTGCTACTTTGTCGGCTTGCATTTTGGTATTTAGAGCCAAGAAAGAACCGAACCGACGTAAGAAGGTCCTTTTTATCGATGCCGCCGACCAAGTGCGCAAAGGCCGTGCCCAAAACACTTTGGAACCCGAACACATCGACACGATTTATCATTGGTATCAGGACTTCCAGAATGTGAAAAACCACGTTCAAGTGGCGACTTTTGACGACATCGAAGCCAATGCTTTCAATCTCAACATTCCTTTGTATGTGGAGAAAGAGATTGAAGACAATCTGCCATCATTGGACGAGGCGAAAGCCCAATTGAAAACGGCTGTTGAAGAAGCATGGACGGCAGAAGAACGTTTTGTTCAACTATTAACGGAATTCACGAAATGACATTAAAGGAATTAGAATCATATCTCTGGGGCGCGGCCACCTATCTGCGCGGCTTTATTGATGCCGGTGATTACAAGCAATATATTTTCCCCTTGCTTTTTTACAAACGCATTTGTGATGTGTATGACGAAGAATATGAAGAGGCACTCAAAGAAAGTGATGGTGATGTGGAATATGCTTCTTTTGATGAAAACCATCGCTTCAAAGTGCCGGAAGTGGCACATTGGAACAAAATACGCGAAATCACGGTCAATGTGGGTGCCGCCATCTCCAAAGCACTGAACGAGATAGAACGTGTAAACGCACAGCAATTGCAAGGCATTTTCGGAGACGCTGATTGGACCAATAAAGAACGCTTGTCCGACGAAATGCTTTGTCAGCTGATAGAACATTTCTCAAGCAAGAATCTCAATATCAAGAATGTTCCAAATGATGAGTTAGGTAATGCATACGAGTTTCTCATCAAGAAATTTGCCGACGACAGCGGACATACTGCCGCTGAGTTTTACACCAATCGTACCGTAGTCCGATTGATGTCTCTGATTGCAGACCCTCACGAACACGACAGCATTTATGATCCAACCTGCGGTAGTGGCGGACTGTTGCTCAATTGTGCCATGATGCTCAAAGAGCAAGGAAAAGAATATCGCACGCTTCGCCTGTACGGGCAGGAGATCAATCTGATAACTTCGGGTATTGCCCGAATGAACATGCTGCTTCACGGATTTGAAGAATTCAACATCGTAAGAGGCAACACGCTGAGCAATCCTGTTTTTATAGAATATGACGAATTGCAACGCTTTGACATCGTGTTGGCCAATCCGCCATATTCAATCAAGAGTTGGGACCAAGTGGCATTTACAAATGATCCGTTTGGCAGAAATATATGGGGAACACCGCCACAAGGTTGCGCCGATTATGCTTTCCAGCAGCATATTATGAAAAGCTTGAAACCCGATACGGGTAGATGCGTGGTGCTTTGGCCGCACGGCATTCTGTTTAGAGATGCCGAAAAGGAAATGCGTCGTAAAATGATTGAAAGCGATTGCGTGGATTGTGTTATCGGATTGGGGGCGAACCTTTTCTACAACTCTCCGATGGAAGCGTGCCTGCTGATTTGCCGTATGCAAAAGCCGAAAGAGCGGAAAGGCAAAATACTTTTCATCAATGCAGTTGATGAGGTGAGAAGAGACAAAACAATCAGTATGTTGGAAGAAAAACACATCCAAAAGATTTTCACGGCATACAAGAAATACGAAAATGTGGAAGGCTTTGCCAGAGTGGTGAGCAACGAAGATATTTTGGCAAACAATGCCACGCTCAATATCTCGCAATACGTCTCAAAATTGGCCGTTCAAAATAACACTTCCAAACGTGATTTGTCAGAAATGCTGGAAGATTGGAGTAGCAGTCGATTGACTTTACATCAAGAGTTGGAAGGGTTGCTGAATCTTTAGCCTTTTTTCATAACTTAGAAGCTGTTTTGATTTGTTCGATAGGGATTTGCATTAGATTTTCGAGCAGATTTTTCTTGTTTTGCGACGAAGAATAGTGGACTATTCGAGGAGTGAAACGGGGAAAAGATGCCGGAAAGATATGCAAATCGCATCGAAATGACATACAATATAATTATCATTGTAAGAAATCAAAACAGATTCTAAGTTGGTTCTATAAATTGCTTTGCAGTGATTTTGAAGATTTTGTCAGACAGATTGCTGATTTGAACGAAGGCGTAACGCAGACACAGAAAACCGACAGCCGTCCGTTGGAGTGCAAGCCTACGGTTTCGTTAAAGGACTTGTCGGAAGCGTTGCCTGAGCCTGTCGAAGGCACCCAATAATTTTACTTAACTTGTTGATTTTCAATCTGCGCTATATGAAGGCGCAAAAAGTGATGAAGTCAGGAAAAACACCTTCAAACTTCCACTTGCGGAAATAGTAATAGATGGTCTGCCACGGACTAAATTCTATCGGAAGAAGTAGCCACTGGCAGCCTGTCTTGTTGATGTAAAGGATAGCGTTCATAATGTCACGGAGCGAATGTTTTCTGGTTCTTTCTTGCGCGTTAATGATTTTTTTATAACTTGCCACTGATTGTCAGTGAGGTTGGTTGAATATTCGTACATAACTTTAATTGATTGGTACTCATAAAGTTACGAAAAATATTTCAATTAACCTACTGATAATCAATTATTTATATCACTTTATAGCAAAATTTTTGATTCATTTCAAAACAGCTTCTTATAAAACAAGCCATTATTTTTATGTCATCTTGTCATATATTTTTTTGTATGAATTTGTTTTATGTCAATTTGTCATAATAAATTTTATTATTTTTATTATATATAATTGTAAATCAATGTTATAAATGATTTTTTATAAGATTGGCATCAGAATTGACTAAATGCCGGCGAAACAATAATTAAAAACGTTTAAAACAATTAACAATTATTAACAACAATTAAAAATAGGAGATTGAAACTATGATGATTGCAAAAAGAACTTCAGACATGTTCCCGACTTTGTGGAATGATTTGTTCGACTTCAGCTTTGGCGGATACACCGCAAAGACACCTCAGATGAACATCATTGAAAATGAAGACGACTTCGTTATCGAAGTGAATGTGCCGGGACTTACAAAAAACGATCTCGCACTCAACATCGACGCTGACAACAACCTCGTTATCGAGATGGTGAAGACGGAGAACAAAGAATCCCGCCCGCAGAACGCAGACGCGAAATGCCGCTACCTGCGCCGCGAATTTGGAACAATGCAGTTCAAAGAAAGTGTCGCACTGCCGAAAGACATTCACATCGAGCAGATTAGCGCGAAAGTCGAAAACGGAATCTTGAGCATAAACCTGCCCAAAGTGACCGCCGAAGAGAAAAGGAAAATAGCGCAAATGATTGAAATTCAATAAACGTTACCTTAAACAACAACAATAAAGCGTGTCGAAATAAATGACACGCTTTTTTTTGTTAAAAAATCTTTAATGTATTTCCTGACTTTGACAGCTTAAATTTAGATTCTCTGTAACTGATTCAAATTCA
>JAKSMC010000057.1 GCA_024400835.1 Bacteroidales bacterium | reverse complement strand
TTTTTGCAACTCGTTTAACAACAAAAAACACCTCGTTTTTTTCGAGGCCAAAACACTACAATAAAAGTAGTATGTTTTGAAAAATACAGTTTATCAACAAAAGGCAAGCATCCCCTATCAGCATCCAAACAGTCAATTTCTTCAGGGAAGGGACATTGAATATTCTGCCACATCCGAAAACAATGATCGTAAGTGCTAACGGAATAAGCGCAGGAAAAAGGGTGACACTTTCGCAAATGTCACCCTTTAGCAATGCAATGAGAGATCTCTGAAAACCGCAAAACGGACAATTAAAGCCGAACAGTTGTTTGGTTATGCAAGGAAACTGATGATTCGAAATCCATTCCGCAAGTTTTTCCATAAAACATTAAAACCACAGCAATTCATCAATGATATCAGACACGAAGAAAAGGCTGCCTCCTATTGCAATAGAAACAATGCTGGCCACCAAACCAATGGCACCAAAAACGATTCCTAAAATAGAGAGCACCTTGCCAGCATGAAGCATACCATAGCCCTTATATTTAGCAGGATCTTGAATATACAAGGCTGTACCTTTGTTTGCTAAAACAAGTCCTATAATACCCAAGATAAGTCCGACAAAAAGACAACCTGTGAGCAATGAAAAAATACCTAAAATCAATGAAGCTACTGCGTAAGGTGCATTTTGTTGAATTAGCACCTGTCCTTGATATTGGTTTTGAATTGGATTGTTATTGGGATTTTGATTGGGCATTTGGTTTTGATTTTGAAATGATTCATTCATAGTTGCAAATTTTATAGTTATGTTAATAATCTTCTCTTATCTTTGGAATTATAATCTATCAAATCTGGCATCAAGTTTATCATATCTGCTTTCTTGAGCACTTGACATATCCAAATCTTCAATTTTATCCATAAGATTCATAATCTGATCTTCTAAGTCATCATATTCGTCACTCAAATCATCCATTTTAGCCAAACGATTAAGCATACTTTCAAGGTTGTTCAACATAGCATCCACATCTGCGCTACTACTGACAGCCGTCGTCTCATTTTCTTCTGATACGTAAGAATCATCTGATTCTTCCGTATCCTCTTCCAAATCCCATTTACTGGATAGTTTCATTTTCACAGCACCTTTTATCTTACCATTAAATTTAAAAGTAATAGACGCCGTTTCTCCAACTCCAAGGGCAAATACCGTTTCTAACTGTTCCTTAGTAAATACGACATCCGTACTCTCTGAACTGATTAAATTTCCCGATTTGTCAAACAGTTCTGCCGTAAATGTAGGGTGAGTTGACCAAGAAGCATCTTTAGGGCCTCCTTCGGCGATCCTTTTGAACTCAACAGATAATTCCTTACCGTTAACTTGATAATCCTTTTCTACCACTTCGAAGAATTCTCCCAACGGACCATTGATTTTTTCAGACTCTACTTTTAGAGCATCATTGCTGCAAGAGATAAAGGGAATTGCCATTAGGGCAAAAATAACTAACTTTAAATTTTTCATAGAATTTAATTTTTAAATGTTTATAATTTGTATATGTAATGTATGTTCTTGTTTGTTTTGTAAAAGCAAATAATATTTGATTCTACTGACAATTTTTCAACAATCATCATTGATTTCTTCCGCAGGCATATTTTTAGGGCTTGAATTGTATTTATTAAATAAAAATGCGACTAAAAGAAACATTCCAATTATCATTTTTCTCCGTTGCTTGTTGACAATGAATTTTCACGCCGCAAAAATAACATCTTGACGAATAGGCAGTTTGGTCCTATTTGGTCCTAATTCTATGTCTGTGTGGAAAGACAAAAGCTCCCTACAATTCCTCATCGATAAAGAGCCGGTTTACGCAGACAACGGTGCATACTCCGTTTACGACCGTTTCTTCTCGCTGTGGCTCGCAATGTAGGAATGCAAAAATAAACGAATGAGGGCGGAGCACTTCAAAGTACCCCGCCCCCATTGTATAAAAAAGTCAATGGACTATTTTCTTACTTTCACGACCACTTCGCTGTAGCCGAATGTCTTGAACATCTCCGTCAACTTGGCGACGCCCAATTCGGTGGCGTGTTGCAGCAGGCCGTCATTGACAGCATCTTGACGGATGCGGTTCATGGCGCGGTCCTCCACCTTGGTCACCTGCTCGTGCGTCCAGTGGCCGTCTTCAATGTAAATGTCGAAGTTGGAAGGATTGACAATGACATCTAAGATTTCCGCCTTCGGCAGTGTGACTTCCAGCAGAGAATCGGAAACCACGACGTCTTTTGCCGTCAGTTTGGAAAGGTCGAAACCGGCACGGACATTGCCACTGGCCACAATGACGATTTCATCTTCCATAATGGGCTCGTTTTTCTTGCCAAAGCTGTTCACGACTTTGCCCGTAACCGAAGAAGCGGCCTTCTTGTCTTTCAAAATCACATCTTCGTAATAGCAGGCCGTCGTCAGTTCCGAAATCTTACGGATTTCAGTCACGATATTGGAGGTTTCGTCAATCACCAAAACATCCTCTTTGGGCTTGAACTTCAAATAAAGCAGCGCAGCCCCAACCACAATCAAAGCCACTAAGGCAATGAATGGAAGCAATCTGTATATACTATTTCTGAACCTTCTCATGGCTACACAAATTTTACGGTTACAGTTTCAAAACCTATCTGGGAGAGCAGGGATTTGAAAAAGGACGTGGCATTTTTCTCGGCATCCTGCAGGATTCCCATATTCGGCACATCCTTACGTATATCTTCTTCGCCTTGTTGCAACAGGAGATTGCGTTCCTGGGCGGTGAAGTTGAAGCGTGTCAAAGCGACTTTTTCGTAAGCCAACTTCGCCTCATCTGGCGGAATGTTGAATGAGAGCAGTTCGGCTTTCGGCAGCGTGATTACCACAGATTTATCGGATTCGTTCACCTTCACCTGGGAAGGGTCGAATTTGCTCAGGTCAATACCGGCCTTCAGATAGGCGGTACATTGGAAGAGGATTTTGCGGTCACCGAACTGATACCACTTGGGGTCATCGGAGGCCTTGACCACTTTGGTCACCTTGTACTCAACTGTGCCGAGCTCGCTCATCTCAGTGAGTTCGGACACTTTCTCGTTCATTTTCTCTCGCAACGTGAGTTCCTTCAGCACATCCTTCTTATTGCAGGAAGCGCATACGGCCAACAACACACTTGCGATTAAGATCAGCTTTTTCATATTAATGAGTTTTGTTAAAAAGTGCTTTTTTTGAAAACACGGCGGCTTAGACAATTGCGTGCAATTGGAAGTTTAAATTTTAAGAGAGGCAAAAGTATCAAATTTTATGATGCCCCCTTCGACAAAATAAATTATGCTGATAGAATAATGCTATTAAAATAAATACTATATTTGCAGCCTCAAAATAAACACATGCAACAAGTTACAAATCCATTTTTCATCAAAGGTAAAATCCCATCAGCCTACTTCTGTGACAGGGAGAGTGAAACTGCAGATCTCACGCGCAAAATCACCAACGGGCACAACGTAGTGCTCATATCCCCACGCCGCATAGGAAAGACTGGGCTTATTCAGCATTTTTACGAACAAGAGTCGATTGCCAATCAGTATTACACTTTTTTTGTCGACATTCTCCAGACCTCCTGCTTGCAGGAATTCACCTATCTGCTTGGTCAACAGATTTTCGAGGTTCTAAAGCCACGCAGCAAAAAAATGATGGAACTCTTCATCCAAACCGTACGCTCCATCAGCACAGAATTCGGCTACGATTTGGCTACCGGGCTCCCTAAATTCAATCTTTCATTAGGCGCCATTGAAGACCCGCAAATAACGCTGTCAGAAATTTTCCAATATATTGAAAAAGCAGACAAGCCCTGCATCATCGCCATCGATGAATTTCAAAGAATCGCCAATTATCCAGAGAAGAATGTTGAAGCAATCTTACGCACACACATACAGCAGATGGGGAATTGCAGTTTCATTTTTGCAGGTTCCGAACGGCATCTTCTCTCTGAGATGTTCTACTCCTATGCACGTCCTTTCTACAACAGCACATCCTCTCTGAATTTGGATGTCTTCTCCAAAGCCATCTATATTTCCTTTGCGAAATCACTATTTGGCCAATATAACAAAAGCATTCAAGAAGAGAATATCGAAAAAGTTTACGATTTGTTTTCAGGGAACACCTTCTGTATGCAAAAGACGCTCAATGTGGCCTTCAGTCTTACAGAAACACAGCACGAATGCACTTACGACATTTTGGCCATGGCCATTGAGGAAATACTGTCCGATTCAGAACGCGACTTCCAAAATCGCCTGTCGAATTTAAATCCTATGCCCAAACAATTGCTGTTTGCCATTGCCAACGACCACATTGCTGAAAAAGTAACCTCAGCCAGTTTCATCAAGCGGCACAAACTCGCTTCGGCGAGTTCAGTGCAATCAGCCATCAAGCAGCTGCTTTCCGATGATTGGATTTCATTCGACCAGGCCAAAAGGTACTTCGTCAGCGATCAATTCCTCGGCTTATGGCTCAGAAAGAACTTCGGTTCAGGCTATCAATTATAGAAATCCATCATGTCCTCACTCGAATCATCATCTTCCGGCGAAATCACCTCATCTGTGGAAAACATTTCCAAAGTGTTCACACAGTACACGGAAATCCCGTCATCGGGGTTCAACTGTTTGTTCAAGGCACAACGTTACGGCAAGTGGTTCGTGCTCAAAGGACTGCGTCCCGAGCACCGGAACGAGGCCATCTATCTGGAGTTGCTGACCAAGGAGTTCGAGTTGGGCATCCAGATGGACCATCCCAACATCGCGCGCACCTACAGTTTCGAAACCGATCCGGTGGCAGGCCCCTGCATCGTAATGGAATATGTGGACGGCATCACGCTCAAGGAGTTTCTAAAGGCAAAGCCCTCACTGCTCACGCGCAACGCCATCGCCGACCAACTGCTGCACGCAATGGCCTATTACCACGGCAAGCAGATTGTCCACCGAGACCTCAAGCCCGACAACATCCTCATCACGCATAACGGACACAATGTCAAAATCATAGACTTCGGACTGGCTGACAGCGACACCTTTGCCGTGCTCAAGCAGCCGGCCGGCTCGCCCAAATACATGGCCCCCGAGCAAATCAAAGGGGAGATGAAGATTGACGCACGCGCCGACCTATACTCCTTTGCGAAGATTTTAAAGCAAGTTCTACCGATATGGCACGGGAAATGGGGTTCGGTCATTTCCTGGTGCGACAGTTACGACCGCGAAAAGCGACTGCCTGATGCGAACACTATTGTTGAGAAGCTAACGCAAAGCAAAAGGCAGTTTCTTATCACCAGCGTCTGCGCACTCCTGCTTTTCATTTGCCTCACAATCGTTCTATTTCTATCCACACTTCGTGCAACCGACAAACAGCCGATACCGCAAGTTTCCTCGGAGACAGCATCAAAATCCGCCACAGACACCATACGCGTCCCTCAAAATGAGATTCAAACAACTGTTCCCGCGCCCGTCACTACAACTATTCCGGAAAAAGAAATCGAGCTTTCCCCAGCCGCGCTCCAACAAATCGAGAAGTGCATAGACACCATCTACAAGCCCTTCTGGGATGCCTATTTCGCTGTTGAAGACAAACGAATTGGTCAAATTGTATATGGATACAAAGTGCCCACAAACGACACCTATTTCGAACGTCGGAAGAGCATTTTGGAAGACGTAAAACGAAAATATCCGCAGTTTTCCGCTATGGATAAAAAGTTAGAAGAAGCCTACGGCCTTATCTATTATAATAAGATGAAGGAAGTGTCAGACTCTATTAGAAATGCCGTGAAGTAGCGCAAACGCCAAATCGGCATTTATTCCTATTTGCAAAGATTATCCTCAGAAACAGTGTCTTCGGGCGCACCTCAGCCTTTTGTTATGTTGGTCAATCCGCCTTTGTTGCCCACCACGAAGAGTGTCGGCGCGTTATTGTCCCTGACGAAATCGTCTAAGTACAACGGCTGGCCAATAATAAAGCAAGTACAGTGGAACTTGTCTCCCACCTTCAGCTTGGAATTCTCAGACGCAAGTACTTCGAATCTGCCATCGCCCAAGTGTTTGAGCAACACACGGCGATCTGGTGCCCAGGCTATTTTCACCATACTGTCCACGGGAATATCCGTGGCCAGCAGCGAGCGACCGAGCACCCACTGCGAGGACTCGCCATCCTGCTGGTAGTTGGCCAAAAAGTCATCCCAGTCGCGGAACCCCACGGCACGGGCAAGGATAGAAAGCGTGGAAACACGTGTGGTATCATAACCTTCGATATAACCCCAAAGGCGTTTCAACGTGGTAACGCCCAAGGTCTCCTTGCAGCGCTCCTGAATCACGCCGGTAAGGAACTGGAAATCGGCAGGTGTTTGGATTTTGCGAGACACAGACTTCTCCACGAGTTCTCGCAAAGACAATATTTCATTCTCAAATTGTGCCATGTTTATGAATTTAAAGTATTCAGCAACTGACTCAGAGTCAATAGCAAACAGCCCTTGACAGTGCAAAAACAGCCAAGGCACAAAAATAGAAAAAGCAAAAAAGAAACGGTCGGTATCCGGCCGTCCTTTTTGGTCCTATTTTTTCTTGGTTTCAGCTTTCACAGCTGTGGTCAATTGGTTGATGGCACCTTTGACTTCTTTGTCTTTGGTAATCTTCGTGACAGCAGACTTGAGGTCTTTGTCTTTCTTCAACTGATTGAGAGCATCCTTGACATCCTTGTCCTTCGTGATATCCTGGATGGCATCTTTAACTTCCTTGTTCCCAGCCAAACCTTTGACCATGTTTGTAATTTTAGACAAATCCATAGCAGTAATTTTTAGAGTTAGAAAACAGGGGCAAAAATACAAAAAAGTTAACACAAACAAATGTCCGTCATTTCGCCGAGATCGGATAGTCGAAGGAATAAGCCAGAAAGGCCTGCAGCTCGGTGTGATAAGGTTTGTCGAAATCGGTCACGCGGCCGATATTTTGAACATAAGGATTGATGCAGCGTTTCTTGGCAGGCACCACCAAAGCGCCCGGACCGGGCTCACCCACAATGATTTCGCGAATAGAGCAGTAGTGCGCCCACGCTTCAGCTGTCGTGCTATCGGCGGTGAGCTTGGCGATGATGTCGGGCTCTGACATCATCAGGTCGGGTTCCGCAATGACGCCACGCCCGATGGCCTCTTTCAGCAGCAGGGCCAGTCGCTGCATGGCATAGCGGTCCTCGTCGCTGACGTAAATTTTGGAGCAGTGCAGCGAAAGTCTGGCGAACGTTGATGCCAGTTCCGCATCCGTGAACATAATCTCGGAATTCCCCTCCTCATTGGTGCCGACGCAAAGATTGCGGTACAGCTCCCCTACCCGCTCGCGCGAAGCCAGTCCGAAGTTCACGATGTTGCCCATCGTATATTCGAGACGGTCGGAGGAGAGGCGCGGGGTATCGTTGTCCGCAATGGGGAAGATGTGATAGTCGGCGACATCCTCAGGCGACAGCGACAGCTCGGCCAAGATGGGCACCAGTTCCGGGCACGACTGGATAGTTGCCAGCGTCAGGTCCTCGGTAGATTCCTGACGTTCGTGGTCATTGTGCAGGAAATCGACCACGTGGGCAAATGCCGGCGTGGCAACGTCGTGCAGCAGCGCGGCGACAGACTGTTGCACATCGTGGGTGAAGTGCCACACGATGAGGCCCGCGCCCACGCTGTGCTCGTAGCGCGAGTAGGGCTCCGCCAGTTCGAAAGTCTTAAACGACGTGTATTCGCAGCCGCAGTTCATACCCACCTGCTGCAAGCGGCGCATCGGGGCCGTCTGTGCTATACGTCGCACAAAGTCCGGAATGTCGTTATGGTAAATGTTCCAAAGAGTCATATTTGAAATTCGTGAATCACTAATGTCTATTTTTATAAAAACGGCTGCAAAAATGCAAAAATCCCGATTCCCCCGAATTTTATTTTGACAAAATCCCCGATTCCCCCGAAATTTTACAAGAGGAAGAATTTGCAAAAAATAAAATATATGCCCAGACAATTTTTGTATTTTTGCAGCGTTATCTCTCTGTTTTAATACTTTATCATTATGGAAAAATTATTATTAACCCTAATCCTATCAGGCATTTTATTTGCCTCTTTTGCGCAAAACGATGCCAACAATTCCGGACAAGCCGCACAACAGGAAGTCCAAATGAACAATGTGAATCCGCAATGCCAATTGGGTGATTTAGCGGAACACAAGGTGACCATAAAGCAGATTCTCGAACAGCCGTTTTTAAAAGTTGTTCCTAACTTGGACGATCCTTTCAAGATGGAGATTTCCTCGTTCCGCGTTATTATCGTTATGCATGGAATGGAAGAGCCTACAAGATCATGTGAGGGCAATCAGCTTAACGAAAAAGTCAAAGAAAGAATTTCTAAACTTCCAGCCGGTTCGCTTGTGATATTTGAGGACATCAAGGCAACCTCCAAGGCGTGCACTCGCTTCTTGGACGAAGTAACCTATCGAATTGTCGAATAGATTTCAGCCCAACACAGACACTTTGTCAATAAAAAGATAATCAGCCAGATTCACATATTCTATATGGATTTGGCTGATTGTGAAATGTTGACTATTGGCGTAAGATATTGTTTTTCAAAAAGGAGACAGGTATTAAAACCTATAACTGAACCCTACTTTTCCGATGCCCTCGTTGCCAAAACCCAACTCGATATTGGCCGCTGAATGCTCGCCGCCCAAACGCACTCCGAATAGGGTGAGTTGAAAAGCGGGATTGACCCAGACGTTACCCTCCCAAAAATGATAAGACATAGGATGATTGAAAAGCACCTCATTATACCATAAATTCAACGTCTTAGCTTGTATGCCAAAGGTAATTCCCAATGCCGCGCCAAGATAGAGTGCGCAGGCAGATTCCTGCCAATAAGTGAAACGGTACTTGGATATAAAAGACAAATAGGTGTCAGTTCCCCTATAAATAACGCCTTCTCTAACATAGGATTCTATACTGGCTTTCAAGAAGCAGGCGTTCACACTAACGCCAACTGCGTGTTTGGCGGTAATGTTGCATAAATAACGTGAGTTCGATATAATATAATTTATTAAAAATGAATAACATAACGA
>JAKSMC010000056.1 GCA_024400835.1 Bacteroidales bacterium | reverse complement strand
ACATCGTTGATGACTTCCCTCTCGAATCCGTCAATTTCGCCCTCTTTTTCGTAAAGCGATTTGGGCAGTCCGCTGATTGATTTTGATGGAATGATTTCGGTGGGCAAAAGATAGGTTTCTTCGGTGAAAATCAAATCCTTGTCAACCATATTGAGGAATTGTTTCTCCTTATAATTGTCGCTCAACTGCCTGATTTTCTTTTTTATTTTGTCGGCATACGAATATTCGTGGTTTAGCAAATCGGAAAACTGCTCATCGGAGAACCGTTCCAAGACGTGGGAAATGAATATCTCAATTTCCTTGTCGGGAATGGGATACATCTTGCCGATGATGTTTTTTATCCGATAGGTGCAGTTTTTCACTCGGTGCGCTTTTTGTTTGGGATCAAGAATGTAATTGACGATGGCCTCGTGGGTACGTCCCTCCACTTTCAAATAGGTCGGTTTATTGTTGTTGGCTTCATCCAAATCCACCCTGTACATAGAAGTTTCAACATCGGCGAAATCAATGTTCGAATCTTCGTTGCCCAATTTAAAGTCGCGCAACAATTCTTCGGATTCGAAAAGTTTTTGCGATTGCAATTCTGTAAACAATTCATTGGTCAGTTTTTGCGATGTATCGTCGCTCAAAAATTGCGGTATTTTCAAGGATTTTGCTGATTCCTTGAAAACGTCTTTCATCTTGTAGGTCTTCACTTGATTTTCCAGTTCGGTTGGAATTTGAGGTTTATTGTTCTGATTTTTTGCTGACGTTTCTTTTTCAGCTTCGGCTTCAACTTTTTTCACTATTTCGTCAACATCTTTGTTCAATGTTTCTTTCGTTGAATCTTGATTACCTTTTTGATTTTCTGCATTTGCATCTTGCTGATTATCACTAATTAAGAATGTGATTTTGGAAGAATCCAAATCGTCATCTTCCGTTGCGGTTTCGCTTTCCGGTTTTTGCGGCGCAAACAAATCGCCTTGCTCGGTTGACGGCACAACCGTCTGCGGCTCTTGCGGTTTCTCGGGTTCGGCAATTTTGTAGTCGTTGTCGCTGAAACCCGCACGGTTCAGCCCTTTCACAATATTGTCGAGCGTGTCAAGGAATTTCGGCGACGCTGTAAGCACATAACTCATATTCAGCATCGGATTGGCGTTTCGGCGTACCCACGGCATTCGCAAAACGCGCCCGAGAATCTGCTCGACGTCGACCGACGAACTTTTGTCGGCCAACGATGCCAGAATGTAGGCAAACGGGCAATCCCAACCTTCCTTCAAGGCGTTGACGGTGATGATGTAACGCACTTCGCACGTCGGCGAAAGCAAATCCTCGTCCTTTATTTCGTTCAGATTGGCCGTCTTGATGCGAATTTGGTTTTCGGGGATTTTCAGTTCGAGCAAGGTGTTTTTTATTTTCTCGAAAGTCAGATTGTCGTCGTTGGTCTTTGGCTGTGCCTGAAACAGTACAATCGGGCGGATGTAGTTTCCGCCTTTTTCCTGCGCTTTTCGGGCTTCGTTTTCCAAACGGCGTTGCAGTTCCAATGCCGACGAAATGACATCGTTTCTGCTTTGATGGTTATAGACAATGACGGGCAGTTTCACCATATTTTCCTTTTTCAGTTCGTAGGCATCGGTGAAACTGATGATGTTGCTGTTCTTGCGTGGCGTTGCCGTCAGGTCGAGCACGAAACTCGGATTGAGGTTCTGCAACATTTCCACACTCAAATCGCTTTCGGCATTGTGACTTTCATCCACTACCACAACAGGATTCAGTGCTTGCAGGACTTTCATCAACTGCAAGTCGGGATCGCCGTTCTCGTCTTTGCCGACGAGCGTTTCAAACGACTGCAAATTGCCGTTTTCTTGATAAACCTTGCGGTCTTCCTTTTTTTTGGCCCGCAGACTGTCGAAACTCATTACCAGGATGCAGAGATTTTCCCTTGCCACCGAAAGCGAGAAGCCCGCGCCTTGCAGGGCTTGGTCTTTGCTGAAAATCTCAACCCTATTGGCGAAATCGGCGTTGATGCGCTGACGGTACGGATGTTCGGGATTGCCCAGATTCCGAATGGTCTGTTCCAGAATGGTGATGGACGGCACAAGCCAAACCACGGTGCGGAAATGCGACTCGTCAAACTCCTTGAAAATAGTTGCCAATGATGCCGACGCAATAAACGTTTTGCCACCGCCAGTTGGCACTTTGATGCAGACGTGGGGCGCGTTTTTCACGTTGTTCTTGTATGGTTCGACGGCAGTGTCGGGAAACGGATTCAAAGGCGTGCGCAGATGTTCGAGCCAGAATTTGCTGAACGCCGTGTCCGCCTTTTGGGTTTCCTGCACGCATTGCATAAAGCGTTGCAAATCGTCCAAAATCTGTTGCTGATATGATTTGAGTTCCATTTTTCTACGAATTAAAATTTACGGATATCGCGCGGGATCTTCTTGAAAACAATATTATTAAGACGCATAAACTCATCCGACAGCAGACAATTGTCCGCATAGATGATGTATTGGTCGGCGGGTTGGGAAATGGTGTTCAGGAATGCCTTGTCCAATGTGGTTGTCGTGTTTTTTTCGTAATAGAAATAATAACCTGCATTGTTGTGATTGCCCAAATGATAGGGATTTCCCATTGTTGAGACGCAAAATTTTGCGTCTCTATGGCAATATGGCACGCACGTTTCTGTGTACCAAATATATTCCCGAATTTTTTCGATGGGTTGGTTTTCATTCAGATAATCGCCGTTCATCATTGGTTCGCCCAATTCGTAATAGGAAAACGCACCGCCCATGCCTTCCACGGCGTTTTTGCCATCGCCGTAACCGTTGATTACACGGCGCACGCGTTCGGCGGTGATGGTTTCGGCATAATCTTCCATTTCCAGCAGAATGAATTTTCGGTTGCCACCGTCCTGCTTGTTCAGGTTCAAAACGGCGTGGGCTGTTGTGCCAGAACCAGCGAAGGAATCGAGGATGATAGAGGATTTGTCTTCCTGCAATCCTACAAAATGTACTATTAACTGAACTGGTTTAGAATAAGGAAAAACATTTGAACTGAAAATCTCTTTAATCAAAGAGGAAGCATCTGCATTTAAAATGTCTATTATAAGATTTTTATATGGTGCTGCTCTATTGATTGGTATATTCTCGTTGTCAACTTTCAAATAGTTTTTATAACATACCGCCCAGCCACTTTTTTTACTTTCTGATCTTCTAAATTCAATAAAACTGTTCTGTATTGCCCAATCAATCTTTGATTTACTCCATTTCCATATCCATCCATCGTTTAAATATTCTGTTCTGCCATTTGGAAATGCTATGGTTCCATCAGGACACATTATGCCGAAATTTAAAGAATCACTATATTGCAAGCCACCTCTATCTAGGTTGTCTATATAATAAGGTCCTCGACTTTCATAAAACTCATCTTTATATCTATATCGTTTTAAATCATATGATTCTGAATTCTTTCTTACTTTTACTTGATTTATGTTTTTAGCATAAAACAAAATGTATTCTGTAATTGTTGCAATATTTTTGGCATCAGAAGCTCCTGTTTTTTTCTGCCAAATAAAATGAGATATGAAATTATTTGCCCCGAAAATTTCATCGCAAATCAGTTTGAGGTTTGCCTGTTCGTTGTCGTCGATGGAGATGAAGATGGCGCCGTCGTCGGCAAGCAGTTGGTGAAGCAGTTTCAGGCGCGGGTACATCATACAGAGCCATTTGTCGTGGCGCGTAAGGTCTTCGGCTTCCTTGCCCACCACCTGTCCGAGCCATTTGCGTATGCGTGGCGAGTTCACATTGTCGTTATACACCCAGTTCTCGTTGCCCGTGTTGTATGGCGGATCAATGTAGATGCATTTTATTTTGCCTTCGTATTCGGGCAAAAGCGCCTTGAGGGCTTCGAGGTTGTCGCCGTGAATGATTTTGTTGTCAGAGACGCAAGATTTTGCGTCTTTACTATCGTCAACGATTGTTTCCCCGTTGACGAACGTATATTTTTGGTCCAATGTCTTGAACGGCACATCGTGGTGATGATTGATTACCGCCTCTTTTCCTATCCAGTTGAGTGTGGGCATATTTTTCAGCTATTGTGAACTTCTGCCCAAATCCCGATAAGCAATAAAAAAAGCGCGAACTGCTCGTTTTGTTGCTTATAACTTCCAGTCGGTATCGCCAAACACCTTAAGTAACATTATAAGCACGAAACAGTTCACGCCTATAGCGTGAACCTTTCGCAACTCATTCTCTGTTACTTTTAAAATTTGGCGATTTTACTGGAAAGAGAATAAGAGCTTCAAGCTCTATATGTTAATATGTTAGATTATTCTTTTATATTGATGTTTTTTTGTTAATTATTGACAAACTTCAGTTTCTTTTTTGCACCTTTCCCGCGCAAAAAAGGGCTGCAAAAATAGCAAAAATTCCATTGTTTTTGACAGAAAACCTACGAAAAATGGCTGTTTTAGGATAAAAGTGAGAGAGCGCAAAATCGGCTGTTTCTTGACACTTCTTCGCTGCGCTCCGTTCGGGATGACGGGTTACCCGTGTTGCAGACGGACGGCGGCCCCACGTCCGTGTAATTGTCAGTTGCTTTGCGCCGCCGTCCATTATCCGGCGAAGTGCGTCGTCATCCCGAGGTTCCGACGATAGGAGGGACCGAAGGGATCGCTGTCACAAAACTAAGAGTTAAGATAAATCTCTTTTCAAGACAGAAATGGGCAGTCCCGTTTCTTCCTGTATTTCTAACTGATATCTTTCAAATTCACCACGGGTTTCATAAAGTACAGAATCTCAGTTTTCTATTTTGTCATTTTGCAAGAATTGGAATAGCCCCATAAACAGAATGCCTTCGTCGTTCATATAGGGGGCGATGTCATTGCCAACAATTACTATTTTTTTGAATGAGTCTTCAATCTTTCTTAGAGAGGCAAGTTCCTGGTTCAGTTTGTCTTCGTCAGGCAAAGAAAATGCCGATTGGATATAGTACTTCTCCATTCCGTTGGAAGCGATGAAATCCACTTCATTGAGAACATATTCGGACTTTCCGTTGTGGTAAGTGCGTAATTCAACTACGCCCACATCTACAAGATAACCACGGATACGGAGCTCATTGTAAATGACATTTTCCATAATATGCGTAATCTCTTGCTGACGAAAATTCAACTTGGCATTACGCAGACCGACATCAGTGGAATAATACTTCTGGATAGATTCATAATACTTACGACCTTTTATGTTATAGCGTTTTGCGCCCTCAAAGAGAAAAGAATCCTCAAGATATCCGATATATTTGGCGATGGTGTCGGTGGCCAACTTAATCTTTTGAACAGATTCGAGACTGTTCTGAATACGGAGAGGGTTGGTCAGCGACCCCACGGCAGAGCACAAAGAATCGGTTAGCGATTCAATGGCCTGGATATTTCTCACATGGTAACGCTCAACCACATCGGTAAGGTAGGTTTTCTTCCAAAGCCGCTGCAGATAAGTCACTTTTTGTTCGGGCGTGTGATGATTGCGCAAAGCAGGCATACCACCGTAGGTATAATATTCTTTCCAAAGTTCTGAAATGCTTTCGCTTCTGTCGGTGCAAAACTCCTTAAAAGAAAGCGGGTAAACTCGCACTTCGTCACCGCGTCCCCTGAAAATCGTGTGGATATCATTTGACAGGAATTTTGAATTGCTGCCTGTGATGTAAACATCAACATTGTCATGGGCATTCAAACCATTGACAATACGCTCAAAGCCTTCAACTTCTTGAATTTCATCAAGAAACACATAATAATTCTCTGTAACGGAGGTGATTCGCTCGTAGAGATATGCCTTTAGCGTTTCTGGAACTCGCAAATCCGGAGTTGAAGCATCATCAATATCAAAAGACACCGAAATGATATTGGCTTCCTGGACACCGTTTTCAAGTAGATAATTACGAAATATCTTTTGAAGCAGCCACGATTTTCCCGAACGCCGAGGGCCTGTAATAATCTTCACCTCTCCATTATCACGTCTGTCAATCAGTCGTTTAAGATATATTTCTCTTTTAATATAGTAATCTTCAATCATCTCTATTTGAAATTTTCTGCAAATTTACACAAAATTTCAAATGAATGATGTTTTTAGAAAAAAAATCAGGATTTTCCACAAGGGCTTATTTGTCAATATGATCGGGCAGTACTACTACGTAAAATAGCAATATAAAACGCGTTATTTTACAAAATCAGCACTTTTAGAATGCGATATTTTACATCATATCAAGCTCGTTTTTCATCACTTTCCCGTATCTTTCAAATTCACCACGGGTTTCATGAAGTACAGGATCTTGCAGGTCGGTTCGATTTCGCGGAGGATGGTCTGCGTGTCTTTGTAGGCCATCGGCGACTCGTCGAGGGTGCCTTCGCACACGCTCGTGCTATAGATGTCACTCATTGCCTCGCGGAAGGCCTCCATCGTGAGCAACTCCTTCGCCTTGTTGCGCGACAGGAGTCGGCCCGCGCCGTGCGGTGCCGAACAGTTCCAGTCATCATTCGACTTGCCCTCGCATATCGCCAGACCGTCACGCATATTGAACGGGATCACCATCCGCTCGCCCACATAACTGCGAATGGCTCCTTTTCGAATAATCATATCGCTGAAGTCCAAATAGTTGTGTACGGATGAAATGGTCTCCACCACCCTACCCTTGCAGAGTTTTTTGTAAATGTCGGCAATCTTGTCCAAGATGATTTTACGGTTGTATTGGGCGTAGGCTTGCGCCACGACCATATCGGTGAGGTACTGCGACAGGAGGTTTCCCGACAGGTAGCCCTTGGTGGCGATGGCCTTCTTGGCCCAGCGGTTGCACACCTTCTGTCCGATGTTGCGGCTGCCCGTATGGACGGTTGCACCCATCAGTTCCTGCTCCTCGTTATAGTCGAGTTCGATGAAGTGGTTGCCGCCGCCCAAGGTGCCGATGGATTTGTAGAAGGTTTTCTCGTCGAGGTTCAGCGACTTGCACCAGGCGGAGATGTCGCGCTCATTGTTGAAGGGCACCTCGCAGACCAGTCCGTCGGAGGATTGTGCGGCGCGGCTCAGCTCTTTGCGCACGAACTTGCAGAACTCCTTGAGGTCGAACTCGCGTTTGGTGTTGATGTCCTTGCCCATCGGGATGGCGTTGCGCACGCGCTGCTCGAACAGCGGAAACTGCTCCACAGGCAGCAACTTGTCGAACAGCTCGGTTTCGATGCCGCAGCCGATGTCGGTGCCCACGTGCTCGGGGTTCAGATACGGGCCGACGGGGCAGGTGAAACCCACCACGATGGCGTTGCCCGCGTGCGTGTCGGGCATTATGCGGATTTTCTGGTTTTCAAAATAGGGATGCTCGGCAATGGCGTTGATCATTTCCAGAGCGGCACCCTCGATGGTGGTGGTGAAGATTTTGAGATCGGACATCTATGAATTAACAATTAATAATTGACAATGAAAGGAGAGTGGGGATGCATTGTGATTTATTCTCCATTATTCGCGGTGAATTTTTCAAACCGTGGTGTGAAGAAGTCCACTTCGCGTTTGGAAATTTTCAGTTTGGCGGCCAGTGACTTCCATTTTTTAACTGATTCTGTTACTTCTCGGATGATGCTTTCCGCTTCGCTTTTCGGAATCAGATAATCGCCGGCTGAGGCAGCCAAGACACCCAAATCAGCTTGGCTTGTTGAGGCATTGATTAGCAGACTTTGGTATATACTGAGGGTGGGATTTATATCGTATGCGGGTGACAAAGTCCAGCCTCTCGGCGTCAGCAGGAAACCGTGGTTGCGGAAATGGTCGTCACTATTGCCCACGCAAATGTTGAAGGCTACGCGGCGAAATAATTGCCGGAGGTTGGCCTCCACTTCGCAACAGTTTTGGAGGATGAAGTCCACGATGTCAAGATAGCCATTGCCGGAATCGGCATTACAACCATCAGTCAAACCGAGGAGAGACAATGCGGATGCAAAATGGATTCGACATCCATCTTCTGTTCTGTCAAAACGTTTGGAAAGCAGTGTGTGGTATTGATTACTTGTTCGAATGACCTTGGTATGGGCAACCTGTACACCGGCAGATGACGCCAGTAGATGACAAAGATGTTCCCAAAGTGCCACATCGTAATCATCCTTGCGAGAAGGGAATTTGGCAATGTAGAGTGCGTGGTTCTCGTCAACGACACCCGCTTTAGGACGGGCGCCTCCCAAAGAAGTACCGGGCTTTACCAGTTGCTGAATCCATTTTTCCTGAGGTAAGAGGTTCTGCTCCTCGCTTTTTTCGATTTCCAGGCAGGCGACCTCCAGTTCTCGAATGTTCGCTATGGGAGGAATGGATAGGAAGTCTTCGCAACAGATGAAGTCTCCGTTGGAATTTTCTTTGAAACGGAATCCGCCCATACGGCTAAAGTCGTCAATGCCTGTAAGATAGTCAAAGGAACTGAGGTGTCGAATGGGACGATTTTCCGATTTCGCCACAATCTGTTCTCTCCGATTGAGCAGCATCCGCCCCCATCGGTCAGGGAGTGAATCAGAGAAACATCCGAAGATGTCGTGACCTGGTTGAGCATATTGCATCCCAGGATAATTGTTCAGGTCGGCACTCAAAAAGAGCCCCCCCGAGTTGCGCAACCAGTCATCGTCAAATTTGAAATTGTACGAATCGTTGCCTCTCAGAGATTCGTATGCCAGTTCACCAACCAATTGGTTCTGAGGCAGCCAATCGAAATCCGCATAGACGTATAATTTTTTCATGGTTTGCTATTTTTTAGAAGCTCGTTCACGATGCTTGAGTGCCAGATCTTGCAGCTGACGACCCAATTCGTCTTGTTGTGCCAGCAGCAAGATGTCATCATCCAATTGGAGGGCGTAAAGCACCCGCAGATAGATGCCGATAGCAACTGTAGGCACTCCTTTTTCAATACGCGAAACCGTAAGTGGCGCGCAGGTGGCTCGTTCGGCCACTTGCGCGATGCTCAAATTTCGTCGTAACCGGGCCAACTTGATTTGTTCGCCAACCTGCTGCATTTTATATTCCAATTTCCGTGGAAGTTTAGTACCCATTGTTGATTTTGCCATACTCTTCAACATTTAATAAAGCATGCAAAAATACAACTTTTTCTTTATTTTATGATAGGTTGACGAAAAAATAAAAATCAAGATGCGCCCTTTCAGACACTTTTCTTTTGGAGGAAACTCTGTTCACTGCTCACTGTTCACTGAAATCACAGTTTTCCTCGGAAGGTTTTCACGGGATTGCCGCGTTCGAGGGTGTTGTGGTTCATCCAGATTTTGCGGTCCTGTTCGGCCTTTTTCTCGTCGTTGATGGCGGAGAGTTTGAGGATGAGGCGTTCTTTGGCGCGGGCCTTGTTGAGGAGTTGCGAGCGCTCGTCCTCGCAGCGCACGGAGAGTCCGGTGGGAACGTGCGTGGCCTTGACGGCGGTTTCCACCTTGTTGACGTTTTGTCCGCCGTGCCCGCCGCTGCGCGAGGTCTCGTAGCGGATGTCCCGCTCATCGATGGTGATGGTGTCGGCGTCGGTGAAGAAGTGAACGCCCACGAACCAGTTTTTACGTTTGTGGAACGGGCGGTAGGGGTTTTGTGTGCTGATCCACAGCACGCTGCCTTCCCACTCGGCGCGCATTGCTGCCACCTGTTGTTCGTTGAGGGTGGCGGCCAGCGTTGCCGACATCAGGCAGCCTGGTGCGGAGTTGTGCTTTTCATAATCCACCATCTGGAGGTCTGGAAATTGTTCCATCAGTTTGCGTGCCACAAGCATCACGCTTCGTGCGCATTCCACGGGGCCGCGCCCGCCGGTGATTTGTATGTAGGTTTTCATAATTTGAGTAAACTGAGATTAGTGAACTGTGAACTGTTATTGCCTCTCAAGCAATTCTTATTCGTTTTTTGTTCAGTCATATTAATGTCATTAATATTTTCAGATGGCTTCTATTCGTGCGTTTTCTCTCTTTCAAGCATAAATTCATCCGCCACATACAAGTCGCCAAAAAGATAAAGTTTTGTCGCTTTGTCGTGCAGGGCAGCGCAGGTTTCGCTTTCAAAGAATAATTGCAACGCTTTGATTGGCTCAATGTTCAATCGTCGGGCAATCTCCATCGAGATGGCCCCAATCCGGTTGCTCATTATGATTTCCTGTATGACAGGAGATTTCACGGGGTCTTCAGAATTCTTCCGTTCCATTAAAAATCAAATATTTATCAGTTATGTCCTGATTGAGTAAACACATCTGGTTGTTGGGCTGGTGAGCCGACAAACGCCGTAAAGCTGATAAACTATAACATCTCCCATCATTTTTCCTTCCGAATTTTTAAGTACTCCAGTATCCCGGCCACAAGGTTTTCTCGGCTTTCTGTATGCAAGACATCATAATGTGGCAGGATGTAATGCTCTATCATTCCGATCGCTTGCATGCGCTGATAGATATCCCTATAAGATGTGTTCAGGGTGCGTGCTGTGGATTCGATGCAGGTGGCCACGAAACTCATCACTATTTGTGTGTGCGGTATTTCTATGACTTCTTTCATATTAAATCGGCTTGTTTTCTTAAGCGAGTGCAAAAATACAAAAAACGACAAACAATCTATTGTGATAGTCGCCTACGTCCACGGCTACCGCACGAATATAATATTGCGAAGTAAATCGACAGATCGCCAGTTC
>JAKSMC010000055.1 GCA_024400835.1 Bacteroidales bacterium | reverse complement strand
TCTCTGTTGTGTCATTGTTGTCTCTTTTGGAGTCAACTTTTTTCAGTTTAAGACATCTCATTATTCTAATTGGTGGAAAGCACGCTGCAGGCGGAAATCAGACTTTTACCACTAACCACATCCGCACATCCATCGTGTCCCCGTCCACATCGACCCAGCCGCAGATGATGTGCGTCAGCTCCGGATGGGAAGCGAAGGCTTGCTGCACAAAGGTATGCATCTGCGTTTCGTCAAATTGCTCGAAAATGTAGAAGGAACTCTCTCCGCCAATCTTGTGGCGGATGCAGATTTCGCCCGTCACGATGTTGGCCAAAGTATAGACAAATACGGCCGGACTGGGGTAGTAGTTCTCCGCGTCGGCAATGGTCTGCTGGTATTTGCGGTCGTCGTCTAAGGACGATGCGCTGTTCATCAAGATGACCGCCCAGTCGGGCTTTACATTCTCGCGGTCAAAGTCAAGGTCGCGAAGCAGCAACTCTGCCGCCAAGGTGCCGGCCTTGCATAAGTTGTCCATCTTGAAGAATTTGGGATACTGCATGCCGATGGCGTGGTATATGTCGGCGAGCCAGTCGCCCTCACCCGCGCGCTGCACGAGGAGGTTGTCGTTGAGTACGACGTGCTGGTCGTTGATTTGGCATTGTGATGTTATGGTGTAGGACATGGGGCTGTAGTTTCAGGTTTCAGGTTTCAAGTGGGGAGGCTCTAAAAGGTTTTAAAGTGAGAAGTGAGAAGTGGGGGGCAAAATGCTAATGGCTAACAATTAATGGCAAATGGCAGCCACAGGCAGTTCAAGTTTAACAACATTTTTATCTCTCATCTCTTAGTTCTTATCTCTTAACTCTAAACGTCATTGCGGCGTTGCTGCCGCCGAAGCCGGAGATGAGTTTCATGAAGCTGTCGCCGTGGGTGGCTTGGGATTGCAAGCACACATTGACGGGGGCGGCGGTGCCCGGGGTGTCGGTGCCTAATGTGGGCAGTACGCGGCCGTGGTTCAGGGCGTGGGCGGAGAGGATGGTCTCCAAGATGCCGGCGGCGCCGAGCGTGTGACCGAAGTAGCCTTTCAAACTGTTGACGGGCACGTCTTGCAGTCCGGCGCGACTGATGGCTATGGATTCCATATCGTCGTTGTAGAGTGTGGCGGTGCCGTGGGCGTTGATGAATGCCAGGCGCGAGGTGTCGAAGCCTTCGTTGGCTTTGGTGATGGAACGCAGGAGGCCCTCGCCTGTGCGCGATGGCCCGGAGATGTGGTTGGCGTCATTGTTGATGGCGGCGCCTTGCACGATGAGCGTGCCGGCATCCAACTCTTCGTCGGCGCCAATGGTATAGACGATGGCGGCAGCCGCCTCGCCGAGGTTCAGCCCGCGGCGGTTGGCGTCGAATGGCTTGCAGCGCTCAGGCGACAGGGCCTTGAACGACTGGAACCCGGAGATGACGAATTTCGACAGGGTCTCTGCGCCAATCACGACGGCGTACTTGTACCCACCATAGCGCAGTTGGTTGATGGCGGCAATCTGTGCGGCACACCCGGAGATGCAGGCGTTGCTGACCACTATCGGCGTGTTGGGGTTGTCGAAGTATTCTGTGATGAGTTGTGCCGTGCGCCACAGATAGGGACGCTCCGGCTCGTATGGATTGTTCTCCAGCAAATCCACATTCCCTTTGGTGGTGGAAAGTACGAAGATGACGTCTTCGCGGTCGGCGGCGATGTTGGCCTCGTTGATGGCCTGTGCCGCAGCCACGATGGCGGCCTTCTCCACTTTGGTGTAGCTCTCGGTGCCGTAGTCCCACAGCGCGCTGAAGGCGCTGTCCAATTTGTCCTCGTCCAACAGGGAGGCGAAGAAAGGTTCGGGGAGCCCGAAGGTGTTCTCGTAGCGCTGCGCGCGGCTCTCGCCCTTGCATAGCGCCTCATAAACTGCGCCGGCGGTCATGCCCAACGGAGAGACGACGCCCTCGCCGATTTTGTATATGATATCGTTCAAAACAGTGTGCTTTTAATTACTTTTCAAAAAGGTTGCAAAAGTAGGAAAAAAAGTTGGTTACTCAATGGTCACTTCCTGGCAACTGCTGTGCGTCGTGAAGTCGGGCGCGTAAAGGCACTGTATCGTCGCCACGCCGTTGTTGAATGTTCCCACTTGGGAGGCGCGTAAAGCGTACTCTATAACATAGGTTCCTTTTTCAATCTTGTCGAAGAAGAAGTTCATAGAAGCATCCGACGGACTTTGGTAGAAGTGGAGCCCGTCTGCCCAGCGATAGCGCGACAGAACGTCTTCCGGCTCGAAGGCCGCGGCTCGCATGTCTTTCAAGTGAACATATTCGATGGTCTTGTTGCTTTGGATGACCATGCGTACCACGATTTTCTCGCCGACTTTGATGGTGCTGCTGTCGGTTATCAATTGCAACGATGTGCCGCCGTTCACTTCACGGTACAGCTTCTTTTCAATGGAGAGCCCTGCGCTCGTTGCTTTGCTGAGGTCGCTGAGCGGCAGGGTGGCCCAATGCCGGATGCTGCCGTTTATATCATCTTTTGTGAAGTTGCTGACGGTGACTTGCGCTGGGGTGTGCTGCAGCTCGTAGGTGGCTGACATCAGAGTGTCGGGATGCGTGAAGGTCTGGTCTCCAGCGGTGATGACGATGTCGCTGCGCGTGCGAATTTTATGGGTGGTGCCAGCAACGGCGTCCAAATACTGGTTGGCGCGTATGATGGCATACACGGCCTCAGTGGTGGCCTTCGTCGTGTTCCAATGTCTGCCCTCGCGCTGGTTGAGCAGCCACTGGCGCATGCCCACGACCATTTCCTGTTTCTCTTTCCTGAGTTTCTCGGTGTTGTCGGGCAGGATTTCTATCATGGCCTCCATCAGCATAGCGTGCGTCTCTATCGGCAACTCGTGCCAGCTGAAGTACCAATTGCGGTTGCTGTAATCGTAGGCCTGTTCAGTCCAATAGACCATGCCGTTCTTACGGTGCGCTTTCTGCTGTAACGCTTTGGCTAACTTCTGGGCGTCGGCGAGCATTCCTATCCGATGGAATGCGGTGGCCAACTCTGCCTGCGTGTAGAGACCGAAACGCGGGTATGCTCTGCGGGCGGAGTCTATGAAGAAGATGATGTGCTCGGATTCGGGCAGCGGGTAGAAGGAGGCGGTGTAGAGATAGTGCGCGTGGATGTTCCCAAAATAGAAATGCTTGTTTTTGCTGGTGTCATCCTGGAATGTGCGGTATTCCTGCTTGGCTATGCTGTGAATGGCCTCCAACGCATTGTCTTGAATTCTATTATGGAAACTGTTGGCCCCGATTTTATCCAAATGGGCCATGCCTGCCAAAATGTGCTGCGTGATGAACCGATCGCTATGGAATCCGCTGAACCAGCCCCAGGTGCCATCGGATTTCTGATTCTGTTCCAACAGGCGTGTGAGTCGGTCTATTTCTTTCGTCAGGGTATTGCCGTTGAACATCGTGGCCATCTTCTGCAAGTAGCTCGTCTCCGATGCTGCCGCATTGAGCCACGGCGTCTCTTCGAGGAGGATGCCTTTGAGTTCTTCGTTTTGACTCAGCGGTGATTGCGGACGGGTGTCTTGCTGCGCTTGCTTGAGCGCTTGGGCAATGGACGGATTGGCTGAAATCATTGTCTGGGCCAGACTTTCGGCAAAGAGTTTGGAGAAGATTTGCTCGTTGCAGTTGTGGCGGTATTCGATGAGGTAGGGGAGCGACTGGTAGATGCTCCACTGGGTGTTGGCGTTGACGGCCACCTGCCAATTTTCATCTTGCGCGTGGTCGCTGGCGGTGTAGTTCGGCTTCACCCGCAAGGTGCTGTCGCGGCGCACGTAGAACGGCGTGCTCTCCAAAACTTTGATGCTGTTGGGCAGAATCGGAATCACGCGCTCTTCGCCGTCGGAGTAGGTGATGTTGTTGGCGGCCTGCGTGCTTGTCTGCCCGGCGGCGACCACTTTGTATTTCACCATGGCAAGGTCAGAGGGCACTTTCACTCGCCAGGTGGCCACGACCGACTGACTTGAGTCGCATGTGAAATCTTGTTCTTCGTCCTCTAACAGGAACGTGACGGGCTGCTCGTTTTCAGGATTCGTCCAGGTGAGGCGCACCTTGCCGGTGAGTGCCTCGTGGCTGATGTTGGTGATTTTGACTTGGAAGAGCAGACTGTCGCCTTCGCGGAAGAAGCGCGGCTGGTTGGGCACGACCATCAATGGACGTTGTGTTACGACTTCTTGGGAGAGCGTGTCCCAGTAGCATTTCGGGGTGTGGGCGAAAGCTAAGAAACGCCAGCGCGTGAGCTGCTCGGGCGCATCAAATTCAAAGACGGTCTCGCCCTTCTCGTTGGTGCGGAGGGTGGGGTAGAAGAAGGCTAACTCGCTGAAGTTGGTGCGCGGCTGTACCTTTCCTAACAATTGGCTGATGGCAGCGGATGGTGATGCCGGGTTGCTTTCTTCGTCGCTATATTGAAAATTCGTGTTGCCGTCTCTGACGCGCACACCATCCACGATGACCTGGCTGTCTGCCTTGTTGCCGCGCACGGATGTGATGTCCCCGTCCATGCTGTTCGCGCCCTTCTGGTCTCCCCAAGCACTGGAATCAGAACGCCCTGCGCTCGTCCTCAGCCCTTCGGCACTTAGACGCGGCGATGAACTCGTGTTGTCCGCATCGAACACAGGAGGCTCGTATGCGATGACGACTTCCGCTAACTCGCTGGAACAATCTATGGAGAAATCAATGAAGAGGACCCTCCCTTCTTGAACGATGATATCGGTCTTCCGTTGACTCTTTTTGCAGGTCATCTGGGCATCTGCAACAATATCATATTGACCGGCGGAAACACCGAACAGACAGTATTCTCCTTTGTCGTCTGCCATGGCGAAATTGACAGTCTTGTCACCTTGTTTTAAGAAAATCTGTGTATAAGACAGCGGTTCTCCGGTATGGTCGGTGACGCGCCCTTTGATAACGGATGTGCCGCCTTGGGATAGCGGATTGCTGCGGCCTGTAAAGTATAAATGACTGAAATCCTGTATGAAGGTAGGCTCTTTCTTTTGGAGCAGCAAGAAGGGTGCCTCGTTCAGCTTGCTTATAAAAATGTGTTCGGGATTACTTCGCACCAATGAAAATGAAGGAAGTTGTTTCATGCTGAATCTTGGGCCTGTGCGCATATAGTTGCCCAATCGGAGAGGATTGAAGGATTGCTCTTTGGCATAGAGCTTGTCCAAACTGACATCATACATCCAGGCCAATATTTCAGCATTGGCTTTCTTGGTGCTGTCCTTTTGACTTACAATGAGCTTCCATTGCTCTTTCTGTCCGGGATTCATCTGGTCTGTGTAGTGCGCTAACTCAAGATGCAATTTGCTGTCTTTGTATTTTTTGTTTTTCTTCAATTGAAACTTATTTGTCTTGAAGCAAAAACTGCGAACTTCGTTGTGAAAGAGTTTTCCCTGGCATGCCGTAAATGCGAGTATGGAGACATGCTGATTCCGATTCAAACGGATGGAGTCTTGGTGAACTTGTCCCTCTTTGGTGTTGAAGTGCCGAAAGGCTATTAACTTTTTGCCAAAGAAGATGCCGTATTGAATGTTGGTATTGTCCAAGCTGCTGCAGATTGTGAATTTGGCGGTGCTTTTGTAATCGTAGTACTCAGGTGCGAGAACGCAAATGGCATCTTTGGATTGGAATTTCCGGTCGGAATAGACTGTGACAAAGCGGCTGGTTTGGAGGGTGTCTCCACTTTGGGAAACTACTTTGAAGATGATCTTATAGTAACCGTCTTCCCATTGACGAGGGTCGAGGTTCCATTCTGGTGCGTTGCAGTCGGTGTTGAAGAAACTTTCTTCAACAGGCCAATATTCGGCGAAGGTACTATACAGTTTGTAATCATCTGTGTAGGCCGGGAAATATCGGCGGTATTCTTCTTGAGTATAAAGAGGCCTGTCGGGAATTTTGTGATTGAATTGTTTGTAAGTTTTGTCGGGTACGGTCACGCGATGGATCTCAATGGTGTAGGATTTCTCAATGGTTGAGCCCGCCCCGTTTTTTATGGATAGATTGCCTGTCAACAGACTGTCGGTGTCTCTGTTGAAAAAGTTAGGACAATCAGCCGTCAGCTGCAATGATTTTGTGTTGCATAAAACCGAAATCTTGTCGGCACTATGCGTCTCCCCGTTGAGGTCCGTGGCGGTTATGAGCGGAGTGATGAACGCAGAATACGGACGGGTGCTTTGGAGCGGACAGCGGAAGGTGAATCTGCCGGCATAGTCGCTGGTAGTGTCTAAAGAATAGGTTTCCCCAGGCAGTGTGTAGAAACAGTTCACCCGGGCGTTGACGACGGGCGCGCCGGAGTAGGCCCGCACATAGCCCTCGATGGTGACGGTGTCACCCAGATAATATTCTCCTTCAATGGGTTTTAACAGCACTTCAAAAGTCGGACGCCTGTATTCTTCGATAGAAAATCCCAGAGGTTCATATCGGCTCTTTTTATCGTGAATGCAGATGCGGTATTTCCCTAACTTCAAGGTGCTCGGCAAGGTGAAACTGCTGTCGGCGCTGCCAAATTTGTTGGTCGTTAGGAAAATAGTGTCCAAAGATTTTCCATGCTGGTCATTAAGTGTTACATAGAAATTATGGTTCTTTAATACGCTTTTTTTATGGCGCGTATGAATGGTCTTGAAATAAAGAGTCTGCCCCGGCCGATAAATCGAACGGTCTGCGAAAATCAGGACCCTTGGTTTTCTGCTATGATAATAATAGGGATAACGATATCTATTATGTGGATAATAATAGGATTCGATTCTGTCTCTGATGTAGTTGTCCGTTTGATATTGAACGGAAACATATGATCCATCACCGATTTTCGCATAACCTCGGGCGTTGATGTGCTTGCGGCTCGAACCGTACCACCCGATCCTTTCTACCGTTGCTCCTTTGAGCGGAGTGCCTTGAATGGCATCTAAGGCCCAAACATATCGAATTGATGGACAGGTGCTTAGTTGGGCCATGCGAATCTTGGATACGGAGATTTCCGAAATGGCTTGCACATTGTTGGAGTCCAACACCGGCTGATTGTGGAAAAGAATGTAGTATTTGCCGGCCGGCAGACTGTCAATGAAAAGGTCGGTGTAGTGCGTGATGTAGTCGCTGCCGTCTTTTAAGGCAAAGGTGTCCGTTCGGAAGGTCTGAAGCGGATAGAAAAAGGCCTGCGCCGTCGAGTCTAAGTGCCTATACTGCTTGGAAAATCGCCGGAAATTGCTGTTCTGGACATAGGCCTCTATGTCCACGCGCTTAATGGTCAGGTAGAGCGTGTCAATCTTCTTGTAGCAAATGGGAAAGAAAAGTTTGGCTTGGGGATAGAAATCGTTGGTGGAACTGACGGACAAAACCACCTTGTCAAGGTCGGCGAGGTAGTAGGATGCGTTGTTGGAAAGCCAGAACCCGCCGTGTTGCGCCACGGTTTGGAAGAGGCGATAGCACTCCGCAAGCGTGTCCTGAATGCCCGTTTTGTCGTTATTGTTGAGACTGTGATTGGCGAGGTCAAAAAGAAGTAGTGCCTTATTATATAATATAGGTAGGGAGTCTGCATCAGAATAGTACGACTGAATCTTTTCCAATGAAGCAAGCCTCTCTTTTTTGGATTCGGTGGGATTGCCGATAAATGAGCTCAGCCATTCCGCTTTGTCGATTTCGTAACACACGCAGGTGTTTCTGTCCTGCTGGCTATGCTGTTTCAAGGCCGTTTGATAGAGGTAGAGAAGATGATGTGCCGATGCCACCCGTCCTGTGTCTAAAATGACCGTATGGTACCAGTCAGGTTGCGCAAGTTCTGAATAATGATTTAGGATGAAAGAAGAATCTTCGGGCATCGGGTGTCTTTTACTCAGCTCTTCTATTTGCGTTTGCAAAATCACGTCAAGAAGGGTCGCACGATGCGCTTTTGTGCTGATATCTTCCTGGAACATAAAGTCAAAATCGCGGGTGGGCGTTTTGACCAGAACGTCTGCATCTTGGATGCTGGAAAACAGACATTGATTCCGCAGCAGCAGCAAGTCGGCAAAGCCGTAGGTGTCTAAGCCGGAGATTTTCAGGTCTGAAAAACGTTTGGTGTCAGCTATCCTATTCCCCGTTTCGGCGTGGTTCAAAATATTGCTGCGCTGACTGATGGTGTAGTGATTTTGCTTGCCATACTGCTCTAACAGTCTGTATAGAATGTATTGGTACAGATTCTTATATGGTGCTTGGCTCTCCTGCATTACGGAGTCAATGAAAAGAATGGCCGTATATCCGTGCTCTTCGTCATATTGGCCCAATAGCAGAGCGCGGTTGTAGTTGACGCGGAACTGCAGCAGGTCGTCGTGCTGCTGCGTGGCGATGGCCTGCAAGGAGTCCAAAATGAGGTCTGCGTCCAATGCGTATTCCATGGAAACCGCTTCGTCAAAATGTTTGAGCAGCGTGTCTCTGTCTTGTGCCTTGGCAGGTGCAACGAAAAGAAATAGACAAGTTATAATGCCCAATAAGGTGGCAATGCCTTTGCGAATCCTAGGTGTTGTCATAATGTTTTTACAAAATTGAGGATAAACCTTTTTTAAAGGTCGCAAAAGTAGTAAAAAATAAATTACTTGGAGAATTCTTACAATATTTCGCGTTCGCAAATGTCAAAGGCTTTAACGCCCCAGGCGAACTCTTTTTGGAACTGTATTGTGCAAATAGTCCTGTGTTAGGAGTTGTCGGAAGAGTTGTATCGGAAGCACAGCATCGTGATGTCATCGCTTTGTTCTGCTCCGGCAGCGTGTTGCTGGATGTCCTTATAGAGTTTTTTGACAATATCCTGAGTCGATTCAGAAGCGTGTGCCGTTACGCATTGGAGTGTCTGCTCGTCCCCGAATTCCTGGCGTTCTAAATTCATCGACTCAGTAATTCCGTCGGTGTATAGGAACAGCGCGTCACCGTTTTGCAGATTCATTGTCTCTGTTTGGAATGTTACATCGGACATGATGCCGAGAGGAAGCCTGTGGGTGGTTTGTATGAAACTGGCTTTTCCAGGCTCGTGGGATATGAGAATTGGCGCGTTATGGCCGGCGTTGCAATAGTCTAATTTTCCAGTTGCCAAGTCGAGTTTCCCACAGAAGAAGGTGACGAACATATTGCGTTCGTTATTGGTACACAAACTGCGGTTGATGCTGGCAACTGCTTGGGCCAGGTCTTCGCAACCTTCTAAAGTGCTACGGAAAAGATAATGTGTGGCAGACATAAACAGGGAGGCAGGGATGCCTTTGCCGGACACGTCTCCAATACAGAAGTAGAGGCAGCCGTCATACAAGAAAAAGTCGTACAAATCTCCACCGATATCGCGTGCTGGCTGAAGGAACCCGCAAACGTCAAACTGTTCGAACTCCGGTGCGGAGGCTTTGTGTTTGGGCGTCATATCCATTTGGATTTCCGATGCGATTTTCACCTCTTTATCCAAGTTCGCTTTGGACAAGGTGATGCGTTGCAGCCTGCGGAACAGGTAGATGAAACATACAATCATAAACAAGATGCTGGCAATGGCAATCAATGTTGTGTCTCGTCGCATTCGATAGACACCGCTATACACTTCGTCAATGGGGCATTCTATACTGATAATCCATTGGGTACGCTGGATGGTGTCAAAATAGAACAACGATTTGTTCTCTTTGGATTCAACTCGGAAGAATTTCTTTTGCTGAGCAAGGTCGTGGGCCGCTGCCTTGTTCCATTGCTCTGGGTGGTAGTCGGAGACATTGCGCAGCAGGAAGGTGGTGTCGGGATGGCTGATGAATCGGTGATTGCGGTCAACCAGCGTGACTTCGGCATTTTTGAAGGGCATAATCTCATTGCACTTCAATCGGAAAGCCTCGGTGTTGATGTCTAAGGCAAGCACTCCGATGAAATTCCCGGTTCTGTCGTGCAGTGGCAGGCTGAAGCAGGTAACGACTTTGCCCATATTGGTTTCACGGAAAGGCAAACTCCAGTAAGGCTTGTTGCGTGTGGCAGCCTTGCAGTACCACTCCTTTTTGCGGTAGTCGTTGATTCCTCCAAGACGAAGCCGTTCGCTTTTGCCAGACACATTGGTGACGTATGCTGCAAAGCCATAGGGCCCCTGCTGTGGAACAGACAAGGACGGCTCTAATCCAATGGCGATACCGCAGATGTTGGCATTGACGTTGAGTATGTTTTCTAAGAATACAAACATACTCTCTTCCGAATCAAAAGATGCGGGGTCGAATGTGGCGTAGTTACGGTCTTCGGCACCGCTGAGCGCGTAGGCCACGTCCTCAATGGATTGCAGTTGGCCATCTACGTAGTTGTGGATGACGTCCAAATCGCGCGATATGCCTTTGTTTGTGAGTTCTGTGATTTGCGTCCTCGAAAGATATAGGCAGATGCCGAACCCCGTAGTAAATACAATACCTCCAATCAGTATGACTAATAAAGACAAACTGATGTAGGTGCGGATGCCAGCTATTTTAGGACGACTCATGTGTATGAAATGGTATTGCTTATTGAATATCGAAAATACTATCGAAATGCGTGATTTTTAGGACCTCCAGAATGTTGTTGCTGACCCCTGTGAGCGTCACCACATGTCCGTATTCACCGGCTGCTTTGCGTATGCGGAGAAAATGCCGAAGCCCTGAGCTGCAAATATATTCTAATTTACTGCAGTCGATGCTAATCGTTTTTTGGGCTAAAGATTCAATTTCTTGTATTTCTGTTTCTATCTGCTCGGCTGCTCCAGTGTCTAATACTCCGATCATTTTTACAAAGATTGGATCGCTGTCTTTTTGAATTTCTATTGTCATAGCTTCTTTTTATTGGTATTAGAAATAATTATTGTAAAATGTCGTTCATGCGTTTCCATTCGAGGAAAAATTCCGGCGTCTGAATGGCAAGGTTGTAGTCCCGGTCTAAGAAGACTTGAGTGGATTGCCCCGTGGCCATCAGCTCGCCTGTCTCACGGTTGAAGATTTCATAGTCGAAAATGATTTTCGCCGCATCGGTGTCGTGAAAGGTGATGACAACCTTTATTTTATCTTCGTATCGAATCGCTTTCTTGTAGTGGAATTTGAGATCTACCAAGGGAGCATAGAATCCCATTTCGAACATGTGCATGTATTCCAATTGGTAGGTGCGCCCGAACAACTCGCGCGCATCCTCAAAGTAGAGCGCGTAGTTGCCGTGCCATACAATGCCCATCGAGTCCACCTCGCTGAAACGTACGTCTATGTCTTTTGATACTTGTAACATGATGTTTAAAGTTTAGGGGACTTCTATTTTTAACATTTTCGCGTCGTCCCTCTGAACTTCGTGAAGTCCGTTAGCCACGGATTCAAAGTGAACAACGCGGCAAAGATACAAATTTTCTTCTATTTTCTAACTTTT
>JAKSMC010000054.1 GCA_024400835.1 Bacteroidales bacterium | reverse complement strand
GGAAGTCAGCCATTGTACCGGTATTACCGGCAGCCTGCCACAGTTCGTATGCGGATTGGCCGTTTGCACCGGGAGCGCCATCCTGACCGTTTTGACCGGCAGGACCAGCAGGGCCAGCAGGACCTTGGGCACCAGGAGCACCATCTTGTCCGTTTCTCAGAACGTAGGATTGAGTTGTACCGTTGCCCATCGTGAGGACTAAAACATAACCCGTGTCTGTGGGCGTGATAGCAAATGCGGGAACATTGCCTGCGGACTGTGCGTACAAGGCGTACGGCACACTCAGTAATTGCTGCACACTGGTAACACTATAGTTAATGCCGCCTTCGGGGTCGATTTCAGACTTCAGGTAATACGGGCCATTGCCCCAGTTTACCTGATTGATATTTCCCGTTTGGGCATTACCATCACCCACTTCGATGGTCAACAGACCATTGACATTTGTTGTCGTGTTGTGGGTCTCCACGTACACCGCAGAACCGGTAGCGCTGCCTTGCAGCACCGAGATCCTCACGGATACGTTCTGGTTCGTCACCAACGCATTGCTGGCATTACGAACCACGGCTTGATAGCTCATCTTCTGCGGAGCCTGTGCGAACACAGACACCACCGTGAGCATCAGCACGAACAAAAACGTAAATAGTTTTTTCATAATAATGCAATTTTGTTAATATATAGAAGAGATTTTGAATCACTTTAAAAATTGTGCTTTACGATTTTGAACGTCTTCAACAGCCTTTTCCCATCCAGCACGCGCAACTGGTATGTCGCCGTTGGGTACTTGGACAAGTCGAACTGCGTGAGCAGATCGGAGACCGTAAAGATTTCAAGCAGTCTGCCGTTGGCATCGTACAACTGGGCATTCAGCCCGTTGTCTGGGATAACATAGTTGGAGATTCTCAGATGCACTAAATTCCGAGTCGGATTGGGATAGATGACCGCATCCAGCGTAATGCCAGGGTAATCATCAATACCGACAGTCTGGATTTCGTAGGGCTGCTGTACGCCCTCGATAATGTACTGGCTGCCATTGTCAGCCTTCTGCACGGCAATTTGCCCGACCGTATAGGTTGCACTTCCATTTGCACCAGTGGCCGTCCCACCGACGGGAACAATAGCATTTTGTGCTGACATATAAAATACACCTAACAGCAGAGCGACTAAGGATAGATATTTTCTCATAAAAGTTTTTATTCATTCGCACCCCGGCTCTGCGATGCTAAGACATATAACAAGAAAGTGGAGCCATCCATCCGAACACTTATTTCTATGTGTTGGGCTTGGACTCCCGTTAAGATAAAATAAGGTCAGTGAATTGCTCCACTGTGCCGTATCATAGAAAATCATGAATACAATACAATGGAGACTTACATTCAAACCATTATTCTAATCTTAACTTTGTGAAGTGTCCAAGTTCACACATATAGAATAAAGGCACAAATGCGTCTTTCAAGGCTGCACACTATGTTGCGAACAGCGAGGCAAAAATAATATTTTTTATTAAAAAACAAAAAGCAGAAGAATATTTTAACCGAAATTTCCTCCCCCCCTTGCAAAGACATTCCTTCAATTACCGAATTTTTCAAATCAATTTCATCCAAATAGTAAAAACACTATTTTTGCGCCCTATTTCAAATTTACGAAACAATGAGAATTATCGCTTTCATCATCGCATCGCTGCTGACCTTGTCGGTTTCCGCACAACAGCTCTGTATGAATACCATAGCTCCGAAAACGGAGAAGACTTTAGACTACCAGTGGAACACAGCATCTGCACCGGCCACTTCTATGCAGGTTGACCTCAAGCTCAACTCGCAGATGAAAACGGGCCGCAACCTGCTGATTGCCGGCGGTTGCTGTCTTGGCGTTGGCGCTGCCATATTCCCCCTGGCCTACCTGTGCATTTCCGACTCGCCCGGCGCTCGCGAGTTGGGTGGTGTCTGCTCCATCGGCGGCGTCACGCTGATGGGCGCCTCCGTGCCGCTGTTCATCGCCGGCTCCGTCCTGTATGTGAAGGGCAAAAAGAACAATTCCAACCTGTCCTTTACGGGCAATGGCGTCACCGTGCATTTCTAAGATGGAGATTCGGCAAGTCATCGGCCTCTATTTCAGTCCCACGGGCGGCACACAAAAAATAGTAGCCGCCGCCGTCCACGCGTTGGCCGATCGCTGGAGCGTTCCCTTCCAGATGATTTCCTACACCACACCCGCCGAGCGGGAGAAGATAACTGCCATTCCATTCGACGCCTTGGTTGTTTGGGGCACGCCGGTATATGCCGGGCGCATTCCCAACAAGACGCTGCCGTTTGTAGATGATTTCATTCAGGGCAACGGCAATCCGATCATCGCCATAGCCGTGTTTGGCGGAAGGCATTACGACAATACGCTGTCAGAAATGGTACTCAAAACCCGGCAAGGCGGTATGCGTCCCATCGGGGCCGCCGCGATGGTGTGCCGACACATATTTTCCAAAACCTTGTCAAAGGGTAGGCCCACGGAAGATGACCTCCAACAGTTGAGAGATTTTGTAACGAAACTTCAATTAGACGATGGAAAAGAGTTATCCGTACCTGGCGAGCCGGTTCCGCAAACTTACTATACGCCCTTAAAGGAGGACCTTCAGCCCGCCAAGTTCCTGAAAAGCAAGCCGCAGTTAGACGAAGCATTGTGCATCCGTTGCGGCCAATGCGTGCGCGTATGCCCGTTGGGGAGCATCCGCTGGGCAGATAAGTTTCCCGTTTTTGAAGGCACCTGCATCAAATGCCAGGCCTGCATCCTCAATTGTCAGCAGCAGGCGCTCAAAATGGAAGATGCCGACTTTCTGTCGCACGTCCGGATGCTGGAAACGAACGTGGCGGAGGGAAGGCACAACGAGTTCTTTAGCCTGTGAGCTGAGATTCGTGAACAGTGAGCAGAAATAAAGACTTAATCTTCCAGTAGGTCGTGTTTTTTGAATGCCTTTTCTCAGAGGTTCTTCCATATACGCATTCCTTGTATTGGTCTATTTCCTTGATAATGGGAATGCAATTGAAATAGGCAACTCTTTCAAGGACATCTCTATGACTAACGAAATAACAAGACGCAAGCACAGTTGGTGCAATGAAAAGCAATCCAAGCAGATAGTTGATGTAGTGTGCTTTGCGGGTTGAAAATGTTTTATGTTTTAGAGGAAGAATCGTTCATTTGCTGCTGTAAAATAATTTCATTCCGTAATATTCATTTAACTAACTGTTGAATAAGTCGTTGCAAGAAACAATTTTCTGCACCTTACCACTGTGTTTGCCATTCGCGAGGCCGTAAGTGGTGATAAGTGTCAAATGTACTTTTTGCTTGGGAGATAGGGTGGTGGTGAGTTTTTCTACCCGATATAGCATTTTGGCTTCCTCTTCTTTGTCAATAGTGTAGATTGAACTGCAAAATTTCATCTCACACAGGTTAACAATATTGTCATCGCGAATGATAAGCATATCAACCTGTGCTCCGGATGAAGTTTCAGAACCAACGATATTCCAAGCAGATATAGAAGTTTTCACGCCTCCAATTTCAAGTGCACGCTTAATTTGGATTATGTGCTGCCAGCAAACCTGTTCAAAAGCTACACCTCGCCAACCCTTCATTATGTCGGAAGTGAAGTTGTCATTGACAAATGAGGCGTCTTTTTGGTTGGGCTCCACGTACTTCAACCAAAACAGACAGAAATTGTCGATAAGCTTATAGTGCTCTCCCGTACCTTTCCCATATGGGCAGTAGCGTACGATGAAATCACTTTCTGAAAGGGCCGTGAGCGTGTCACTGAGTCCGCCACCAAGAGGCAGACCTGTTGCAGAAGAGATTTCCTCACGAGTAAAACCATAATTTCGTGAGGCGAGAAGGCGAATTATCTTCTTGCAGTCCTCGGCATTGTTGAAAATGGCTCTGAAAAGGCGATTGAACTCGTCTTTGAGACGCGGTTTTTCGCCGAAAAGAATCATATCGATGTTCTTTTCGAAGCTGTACCCTTTGCAGAAATAACTCATATAATAAGGTATTCCACCAAAAACCATATACGACTGGACAATGTCATAACGAGAGAGCTCTATGTTTTCGTGCTCAAAGTAATCCTCGCATTCTTTCAAAGTAAAAGGCGATAGTTTTATTTCATCTGTAACGCGCCCATAGAGGCCTCCTTTACTACGAGAAAGGTTACTGAGCATCCATGATGTGGCGCTGCCGCAAACAATGAGCATCACGTTGTCGCGTCCGCTGCACCATCCATTCCAAAAACTTTCAAAAGCGGAGAGGAAACGGCTTCGAGGGGTGTCCATCCAGGGTAGTTCATCAATGAAAATCACCATACGCTGGCCATTATCAAGCTTCTGAAGCAATTGAGTAAGTTGATAAAATGCCTCCATCCAGGTCTTTGGTGGCTTGAATCCCTCAAGTCCGTGATTCAACAGGGAATAGTAAAAACTCTCCAACTGCGTCTTCAAACGATTTTTCTCATCCTCCTGATCAACAGGCGACACCCCAGTATGTTGAAAGGTGAATTTGTCTTTAAGTGCCTGTTTGATGAGGAAAGTCTTACCTACACGCCGCCGTCCATACACGGCAACAAACTCCGGACGATCACTGTTGTAAAGTCGTTCTATTTCTTCAATCTCTTTTTTTCTACCAATAATAGCACTCATAATCAGTAATTTTCATTATGAATTCACGTAATACAGATAACCTCGTACTTGCTTGTGCCTGAAATATAGCTCAAAAGCATCGGTTAAAAATTGCCGCAAAAATAAAAAAATTATCCAATCGGCAGAATAAGATATATTATAATTTGCCGATTAGATGTGTTTTTTACACCATCGGCAGAATAAAAGAAGAAGCATACTATATTTTGACAGATTTATGGCAAACATCTGTTATATTAACCTTCCACCTCTAACCTCTCACTTACAATTTCCGCCCTACTCTTTCGGCGGCACCTCGTAGTAGTCGTACTTCAAGTGTTTCACCGTAATGCCCTTGTTGATTAACTGCTTCAGGGAGTCGATGCCGATTTTCAGATGGCGCAGACTGTAATTTTTGCTGACCATTTTATCGGACTGCTCGGTTTTGATGCCATCGGGGAGTGTGGGTTGGTCGGAAACCATAAGGATGGCACCGGTTGGAATGCGGTTGTAAAAACCGACGGAGAACAGTGTGGCGGTCTCCATATCGACTGCCGTTGCACGGATATCTCTAAGGTATTTTTTGAACTTGTCGTCGTGTTCCCATACACGGCGGTTGGTCGTATAGACCGTCCCTGTCCAGTAGTCCAAACCATAATCGCGAATAGTGGTGGAGATAGCCTTCTCCATATTGAACGCTGGCAAGGCGGGAACCTCAGCCGGGAAATAGTCCAGAGACGTACCCTCTCCACGGATGCCGGCAATCGGGAGGAGCAGTTCGCCTATGCCGATGTAGGATTTCAAGCTGCCGCATTTGCCTAAAAACAGTACGGCTTTCGGCTTGATGGCAGTCAGCAAATCCATAATGGTGGCGGCATTCGGACTACCCATAGTGAAATTGATGATGGTGATGTCATCTTTGGTGGCACACTTCATCGGGCGGCCCTCCCCACGCACTTCCACGCCCATCAACTCAGCGAAGTTCTGCACATAATCTTGAAAATTCGTCAACAATATATATCTACCGAATTCTTCCAACTGCACACCCGTATATCTTGGCAGCCAGTTACTTACTATATCTTCTTTTGTCTTTAACATATTTACTATTTTTTGCTTTTAGCCATTCTAGACTTTGACTTTTGACTTTAACTTTGACTTTTGGATTCTCCCCACTTGAAACTTGAAACTACTTCTAACTTCTCACTTCTAACTTCTCACTTCTCCGCCAGCAGGTACCTCAGCACACTATCCCAATCGGGAAAGAGTTTGTTTTGAGGGCCAAATGGGATGACGGTTCCGGTGAACTTGTCGGCACCACATTTGGTAGGACGATCATCGATGAGGAATTCGCCCATATTGAGTTCCTTGCGATGGGAAATGATAAGTCGTTTATACGCCGGGGAGTCCGCATTGCGACCGAAATAGCGCTGCACCCATACCTTCTTATCGTCGCAGGCGGTCAGGTTGCGCCAGGAAGCGGTGGTCAGGATATAGACGTCAAAGTGTTTTGACAACTTGATGAAGGCGTCAATAGCGCCAGGCATCGGGTCCATCAGACTGAAAATGTGCGGGGCCTCATCGATGCAACCGTTGAATTTGATTCTGGTGACGGGGTCCAGACGACGTTTGCCACTGTCGAAATCCACCAGCGTGCCGTCCATATCGAAGTAAAGGATGGGCTTTTTGCTCGGATCCGGATTGTGATACGGCCGGGCAGGGTCGGCAAGATTGGTTTGCGGGGGCTTCGGAGCCTCTGGTTTGCGGTTGGCTTCCACCTTGTCAAAATAGGCCATCGCCTGCTGCATACTGTCGCGAAGCACCTCCTCGGCCAGATGAGAATGGCCGCCTTCCACCCAAATGCAGTTGGAACCGTCCGCAGCACCGTAAGTGTTGACGAAGAAGTCGTGATAGTGCAGCAGTTCGTCATTCTTGGCAAAGATGCCGAACAACTTGTCGGGACTGTTTTCCTCGTGGCGATGATAGATGTTGAACTCCATTGCCTCGCAATATTCGAGCGCCCGATAGGGAATCTCATCCAGCTTGGGCAGTTCTCGGGAAGGGAAGCAGCAGGGATTTATCAAAATCTTATTGACCATTGGTCTGTTTTGACTTCTTACCGCCTTTAGAAAAAGATTGTAAATGCAGCCTAAAGAAGAAGATACCACCGTGTCGATTTCGAATTGCTTGAGCAGGTGAACAATCTTATGGCGGGTTGCATCCGCATCTAAAAGGTCAAAGGATTCCAAAATCCAATTGTACTGAGGGAAAAAATTCTTCAGTGTGTTGCCACAATAAGAATTCTTGTCGCTGTTAAAACCGTGAATGTAAAGAATATTGTGAGTCATTTTTTTTTAATTTTTCAAACAAGCTATAGGAATAATACAAACCCCGTCTTTTCTTTTATAGGCATAAGTGCCCGTGCCCGTCAGCACTATCAAACACAAGGGTGATTTCATTTTATCCGTATCAATTTTTTGAGCAAGTTTCAACAAGGAAGTTGCACCTTCTTCTACCAATTTGTCGCCACCCAACTTTATTTCAACTAACATATAAGTGCCGTTGCGAAAATGCAAAACCGCATCGCATTCCAAGCCGTCTTTGTCTCGATAATGATAAACCGTTCCACCTAAGGCATCAGCATAGACCCGCAAATCGCGAACACACATCGTTTCAAATAGCAAGCCAAAGGTGTTCAAATCGTTTATCAAATCCGCCGGGCATAATCCAAGAGCGGCCGCAGCGATTGAAGAATCAGAAAAATAGCGGGTATCACTCGTTCTGATAGCCGTTTTGGAACGCAGATTCGGATTCCAAGCTGGCATATCTTCAATAACAAATATTTTTTTCAATGCGTGAATATAGGCAGCTACTGTCCGATCATCTAAAGTATTGTCGTCGTGAGATTTCATATCATCACAGATAGCACACAGGGAAGTCTGAGTGCCTTGAAGTCGGGCATACGAGCGCATCAGAAGCTTAACGCGTTCCGTACTTCTCAACACATCGTCAATACGTTGCAAATCCTGATTGACCACGGTGTCATAATAATCGAACGCACGACCTAATGCAATTTTTCGGGTTTGGAAAGTGGCGCGTGGCCATCCTCCACGACAAACCAGAAAAGCAATGTCATCAATGGAAAGCGGGTTTATGCCTGCTATATGGTCTGAATCATTTATCAATTGCTGCAAACTGACAGAGCCGTTAGACTCACCGGATTCCCACAAACTCATCGTTCGCATACGCAAACGTGCAATTCGCCCCGTACCAGTATGACTGATTTGCGTTTTGTCTTCCACATTAAGTGGAACTGCCGAACCCGTCAGAATAAACTGGCCTTCCTCATTTCGATGATCAGCAACAAACCGAACGGCATCCCACAATGTTGGAGCCAGTTGCCATTCGTCAATGAGTCTGGGCACATCTCCTTGAAGCAACATTTCAGGATTGACATCCGCCAATTGAAGATTTTGCTGCCTGTTTTTAGGGTCATCCAAATAAAGTATGCTTTGCGCGTGCTGCTCAGAGGTGGTAGTCTTTCCACACCATTTTGGACCTTCCACCAACACAGCTCCCATACCCTCTAATTTCTCTTCTAAAAGAGCATCCGCGATTCTAAACTTATATTCTCCCATCTCATTGATTTTTAAAGCGCAAAAATAATAAAAAAATCAAATTAGTCAACTTGGCGGATTTTCGTTAGTCAATTTGGCGGATTTTTGTTAGTCAATTTGGCGAAAGTTACAGGAGCTCGAGATGCAACATGTACCAGCTCCAAAAAGTGGACACGAAAAATTTTAATTGTGATTAATGTTTTTCAAAAGTGGACACCACCGTTTTTTATTGACTTTTTTCGTTTGCAAAAATAGACATTTTTGATTTTTTTCAAGATTATTCGTTTCTAAAAGTGGACACGGTGCTCATTTGGGGGCTTATCCCTTTCGTTATCAGCATCTTTTCTTCTCATTCTCACGAACTTCGGAATGGGCGATGGTTTTCTGTCTGCGAAAGTGTTTTTCTTCGGGAGTTCTCCGCTTTCGTATTTTCTCCTGTAGTTCCGCGGTGTGTCGTATCCGATGGCGAAGCAGGGGCGGCACTCGTTGTAGAACTTTACGTATCTTGAGATTTCAGCCTCGAACTCGTTGCGGCTTCGGCATTGCTCTATGTTGAAGTCGATGCGGAGCTCTTCCTTTATCCAGCCGTTCAGAGACTCGTTGACGGGGTTGTCCGTGGGCTTGCCTGCCCTGGACATGGAACGGACGATGTTGGTGTCCTTTATAAGTTCGTTGTAGGCGACAGACGCATAGACGCTTCCCTGGTCGGTGTGCAACACCGTCGGTTCGCCGCACCCCTTGAGCAGGCCCACCACGTCGGAGAGTCCGTCCAGATACTGGTTGCGGGAACCTCTGCGCTCGGCGACCCTGTGGGTGAGGATCTCCTTGGTGAACACGTCGAAGTAGAAGGTGACCTCGAAGTAGTATATCCAGAACTTGAAGGTTGTCATGTCCGACACGAACACCTGCCGGGGACGGTCAACCGTCTCCCACGTCGAGTATATCAGGTTCGGGTATTTGTCCTTGATTTTGCGGGGTCTGCGATGCGCCTTGTGCGTCGTCTCGGCCCTGATTCCGAGGTGCCGGAAGCACTTGTATGCGTAGTTGTCGCTGATTTCCATCTTCCTGTTGATTCTTATAAAGGCGGCTGTCCAGCGGTAGCCGTGCGTCTTGTGGATCTGGTGCACGGAATTCACCACCGCCACCATCTCGCTGCGGGTGATGTCGCGTTTTGACGGCTCGTGCTTCTTCCATTTGTAGAAGCCGGAGCGGCTCACGCCCATCATTGAGCACAGGTCCTTGACGTCATGGTCGCGGGACAGCAGCTCGATTATTTCGAACTCCTCTCTCTTAAACGAACAAACTCCGTTTGCCCATCCGGCGTCGTCTGAACGGCATAGCTTTTTTTTAGCCGCTCGTTCTCTATGCGGAGCCGCAGAATCTCCCTTTTGTATGACTCTTCCGTCCGGTCGAACCCCTCCGGGACTATCGATTGCACCTCCGCGTCGGCGCGTGCGAGCCCTTCAAGCCCGCCTTCGTCGTACTGGCGTTCCCATTTCTTCAGGGATTGTTCTGTGATGTGGTTGGCCTCGCAGAAGTCCTTGCGCGATATGTGCCGGTTGCCTCTGTACTGGCGGATGAGAAACTCTTTCTCGAGTGGATTAAGATGTTTTGCCATAAAAGTTTTTCCTTTCCGGGGCGAATCGATCCGTATGGTTTTCAGCGCCAGCAGTTCCTCCTTTCGGTCGGGCGAGCCCTCCCTTCAGGAGGAACTGCTTTGTGCCGCAAAAATACTATTTTTTCACCCCTTCGTGTCCACTTTTTTGAGAGCAACAACAAAGTGATGAAGTCAGGAGGAGTCGGCAACGTATAGGAGATGTTAAGTTGTGGACAGGGGGAAGTGGATTGGCATGTTATGCACTCACCTCTTTACCACTTTTCTCACCACCTCTCCGTTCGGCGTATCAATTTTCAGGAAATAAACTCCGGCTGTATATGACGATAAGTCAAGTTCAACCATATTGTCATTAATAGCAATCATCCGCAATAATTTGCCATAAACATCAACAATTCCCACGCTCCAAATTTTCAAATCTCCATTCTCAATTTTCAACTTCCCTTGGGTTGGGTTAGGGTAAATAATGACGCTGTTTTCTGTCCAATTGTCAATACCCACCGTGAGTGTCAAGTGGAGCGTTACGATACTGTCGCAGCCGTGAATGTTAGTGAGCGTCTGCGTGTAATCACCTGATTCGGTATAGGTTTGCCCATTCCAGGTGTAGCTGTCAAATGCCGTCTCCGAGAACTCAGTGGATTCTGTAGGGAACACCGTCAAGTGCAGCGTGACAATGCTGTCGCAGCCGTCAGCATTGGTGAGCACTTGCGAATAGTCGCCGCTGGTGGTCAGCGTCTGTCCAAAGAACTCATAGCTTTCGCCATTGCATATAGAATGCGAGAAGGCGTAACTACTTGTTTGACATTCATTTGTAGTGAAATGCCATGGTGCAGACCAGTCGCTGAAGGTGTTGCCGTTGGTGGCGCGAACACGCCAATACAAAGTGGTGTTGTCAGGAATACCCGTAAGCGAATATTGCGTGCTTGTGGTTGTGAAGTTGGTTACGGCTGTGACAAAATTGGCATCCATGGAGAACTGCAATTCGTAGCTGTTGGCGCCAAATACATTTTGCCACATTAATGTGACATCGGAAGTTTGAACGGTGGCATCGTTCGCTGGCGACACGAGTACAGGTGGCGTTAAGACGACATCGTTCGTGGTGAAATGCCATACCTGCGACCATACGGAATTACCAGAATTGTTGTATCCACGCACACGCCAGTAGTAGGTGGTGGTAGGAGAGAAGTTTGAGACGCTGGTGAAGGTTAACGAGGTGTTGCCCTGCGCTATGATTGTTGAAAAATCATTGCTGGTGCTGATTTGGTAATAATAGCCCTGTACATTTTCTATGGGTTGCCAAGAGAAAGCTAAATTCGAATTGTAAGGAATGCCTACGGTGTCATTGGTAGGTGCCGTGAGAACGGGGCCAGTTGTCAGTTGGTAGCTGGTGGTAAACTGCCAGGTGTCGGACCATCCAGATGTGTCAGGCGCATTGTTGGCCGAGCGTACGCGCCAATAATAGGTGGTTCCGTATCGTAAGCCACTGATGTTCTTGTAGAAATAATCGGCAGTGGAGGTGTATGAAGCTGTCACCGTGTAAGAATCCAGCAGACAGGAAGAGAATGTGCTGGAGGTGTCCCATTGAACCAAATAACTGGTACTTCCTGTAGAATTATACCAACTCAATTGAGTAGATGAAACACTCATTCCAATGGAAGTGTTGGCAGGACTTCTCAGCACAACGTGATCGGTGGTGTGGAATTGCCAAGTGTCGGACCAGCCGGAGGTATCCACGGTATTTTTTGCACAAACACGCCAGTAGTAAGTCGTCCCGTATCGCATGTCATTCACTATATATGAAAAATATGTGTCCGTATTGCTTTGGGAATTGGTTGAAGTGAAACTACGAAGGATAAGAGAATTGAACTCCTGCGTAGTGTCTAATTGAAGGATATATCCACTTGATCCTCGTGAATTATACCATTGGAATTGTTGTCTCGTATATTTGCTGTCCGTTCCTGTTGTGTTGTTTGAAGGGGAATTCAAGACAACGCAGTCCGTTGTGTGGAACTGCCAGGTGTCGGACCAGCCGGAGGTATCCACGGTATTTTTTGCACAAACACGCCAGTAGT
>JAKSMC010000053.1 GCA_024400835.1 Bacteroidales bacterium | reverse complement strand
TAAACCGTATCGATGTTTTCAGCTGCAAATGCCTGGTAGTAATATGTCGTGTTGGAGAGAAGTTCCGTGACTGCAATGTCATAGGGCTCTGCAGAATTCTTATCCATTGACTTCACTGTGTTCATAGCGTTCTCGCTCGTGCCGTATTTGAAGCCGACGCTCGCAGTTGGGTAATCGCCCATACTGGTGACGGTGCCGTGCAGTTTGGCAGAACTGATGGTGACAGCACTGGCGCTGTCGGTGGTCACTGCCGGCAGCTCAGAAAGTCCAGTGAAGCTCTTGATAACGCCATATACCGTGCCGAATTCGTTGGTGACATATGCACGGTAGTAGTAAGTCGTACCCGGAGTTACATTCTCAATAGCAACGCGGAAGGTACCTTCTGATGTGGCTGCTTCGTTCCAGTCGTTGGAAAGATCGGCAGGATCGGTACCATATTGGAAGCCGCGAACGAAATCCTCGTCATAACCGGCAAATGTGACGTTGCCGTTAAAATAGAAAACATCATTGTCATCCACTTCCTCAACAGACCACGCGTCTGTGACGACCTGTGGCCGGTAGATGTCGTAAACGCAGCGCACTGACATTGCGTTGGTGGCCACAGCGTCCTTGATGACACACATACTGCAGTGGCAATCAGACCAGATGACCTTGGGGGCAGTAGGAGAAAGGGATGAGGCTGTCCAAATGTAGGACTCGCCACGCAGATTCTCGTAACGGTCAAAAGTAGAACTGTAGAAACCGCCGGGAAGCATATTCTGGCCTGTCTCGTTGGTGCCGGGCAACAGCCAATGAATAGGATTTTCGGAATGAAGAGCCACAGCATCGTAGTTGGAGAGTTGGGTGACCTCAACTTCCAAGGGGAGGTGCCAGCCATCGGGGCAAATACCCTGTACGAAACCATGCTCGCCAGGAGTCACAGGAGCAGTCGTGCCCTCAGCCACCTTCATGGCAGCATACCAAGTGTACAGGCGGCCGTAATTCTCGAGGTTAGCAGCTTCGTCTGGATACATCTCAGATTTGTAGATAAAAGTGCTGGGGATTTCCGTGCCGTCGTAATAGTTTGTTGCACGGAAGTTGGTGGTAGTCCAGCAATGCGGTCCGATAGGGGCAGTTTGATAGGTATTGGTACCATCATCGGCTGTCAAGTTGGATGTGCCGCACTGGCCCATCATAGCGACAGGAAACATTGTAATCGCTATCGCAAAAAAGAGTATGAGTTTTTTCATTTATGAGTAAAATTAGTTATTTCGCACGCGAATGTAAAAAGAGTGCAAAAATACTAAAAAAACTCATACCGCCCGCACCTTGAGACAAATCATATAATCGTGAAAATCAACACATTATTCTATACAAAAAAAACATATTGACTTCCATAAAACTATTTGAAGCAAATCTTTGCAAATCCAAAGCAAATGTCGCATCTAACAACGCATCATTTAGATTGGAAACTATATACCAGTTGACCCATCTACACGCAAAATAATATGCTTGATTTTTTTCTATGATTTTCAACACGATTTTTATTAGATTTTGAGCGTAGCGACCTTGTTATATGCTAACATTTTTTTAAGATTATTCTTAAATTTCAAAGCATTCATTAAAGAAAAATCTGCAACATATATCTGCAACAGCACAGTCGCAAATACAAGTTCCAAAATCCAAATGAAAATCCCATCAAAAATAGTCTTGACATATAGACTTCATATGGGGTCGTCGTCCTACGGACTCCTCAAAATCATATTGAAAATCCAATGAAAAATCTAAATGGGGATATTCGTATACTTCTCAGCATCCAAAATATTGTCATAAAATTGTTTAACAATCAATTTTTTCTGGTCAACAGGTATATAGTTCCCAACAATTACTGGTCGGAGAGGCCGTGCTCCTCGGCAATATGTTTCATCACAAATTCAGCCATCGGGCTGCGGCAGATGTTGCCGTGACAGATAAATAGGAGCTTATGCATACGTGTGGTTTGCTCGGTGGTTAAGGGTTTAAAGTTCAAAGTTTAAGGTTCAAAGTTTAAAGTGGTCAACGAAGGAGGTTGGGGTTGTTCGTAAAATATTCTCGCACCACACCTTTTTTGGCGTTGCCTTCACTTACCGATACGCCCGAATCAACCTCCACAGGTTTCAAGGTCAAATACTCCAAAGGTCTTTCTGGTGTTTGGGTGTCCGAACCATACTCTGAATGCAGATTATAGGTGAGATAGTAGAGATTCTTGGCCATATAGTAATCCAGATAGTATTCTTTGGTGGTATTATTTTGATTGTTCCAGTTAGCATTGGGATTGAGTTGCACCGGTTTGTTTTGGATGATGCGTTCGCGCACCTCGAAGATGCCGAGCATCTGCTGGTTTTCATCCGTCACGTAGGCTTCGAAGGTCGGGTCAACCCACAACCACTTGCCCAGTTTTTCGGAATAGACTTCGTTAATGACGTGGCAATCGCCATCGGATGTTTTCGGTTTACAGGTTACGACGCGTGCGCGAAAGCCCAAGGCCAAATAGCACTCGTTGGCAAAGAGCGCCAGGCCGCGGCAGTTTATGTCTCTCTTTTGAGCATATTTCAATATCGTTTCCGTATTTCTAACAATCTTAGGCAAACCGGCACTACCGTTGTGGCGGGCTTTATTGTGCACCCAATGCAGCACATTCAATATGCGGGTCACCTCATCGCCCGTACAGGCCACGGAATCCAAGTTGTACTTCATCCGCAAGGCCTGCAGCTCAGGGGCGTCAGCCGACTGATAAGTGAAGGCGGGAATATCGCGCTGCTGTGTCTGGTCAAAAGTCTTGCCCTTTAGCAAGGTGTCCTTGTAATTTGGGAAAGGCAAAAAATCAACATAGCTGATTTTCTTTTTGCGTATCACGACAATGCGACTATACTGGCTCGTATTGTAATGATATTGGAATCTTGCGGTATCCATATCCGTACAATAGAGGAAGTTGGTACCATCATCGTTTTTCACGCAGGGCACTTCATCGTAATGGATGTTGCGTATGAACCACAAGTTTGTATCGGCATAAAGTTCACAACGGTCTTTGTGTGCATAAACCGTATCTACAATGACATACTGTTGGGCGAAAGCGGTTAACAAAACCGCAATGGTAAAAATGGTCGTTAGGATAAAATTTTTCATCATACTTTTTTTAAATAATGATGCAGAAATTTGGAAAGGGCCAACTAATTAGGCACTCAATATCATTATTTCCTTCCTTTGGCGAAAATCAGCAGTGCCACAGCACCGATGACCACCACGATGCCCGCGAACTGCAAGGGCGTGCAATGTTCGTGAAAGACGAGCAAGCCGATGATGACGGCGGTCAGCGGTTCCAGACTGCCCATCACGGAGGTGGCCGTCGCGCCAATACGGCGAATGGACTGGATGAGCGTGAGGTTGGAAACCAACGTCGGCAATAAAGATACAAGCATCAGGTTAATCCAGCAATGGGCGTTCGGCACCGCTTGGAAGCCCGAAATGCCGTCACGCACCATAATGTTCAGGGCGAAAATGAGCGTACAGTTCAGCATCAGCCAGAAGGTAACCTTCAGGCCGTCCATACTTTTCACGGCAGTCTTGGGCAGGCAGGCCAGATAGGAGCCATACGCGACGACTGTGCCCAACACGATGGCAAGGCCCTTGCCGCTGATATTCTGCGCTTCGGTGCCCGAGAGTGACAGCATGGCCACACCGCCGATTGCGCAAACCATCGCCACGATGGTCGGCTTGGAGACTTTTTCCTTAAACAGCACAATGGTCAGCAGCGTGACCCACACGGGATAGAGGAAATGGATGGTGGTGGCAATGCCCGTGGGAATGTATTGGTATGATGCCGTGAGCAGCAAGGCCGTCATCGCATAGAAGAACGAGAGCATCAACAAAGCACCGTACTCCCGCCTCGTCACTTTCAGCGGAATGCACCGCACAGCCATCACCAAGGCCATGGCTATCGTGGAAAATCCGAAACGATAGCAGACCACATTGGATACCGGCAGGCCCGCCTTCAGCAGCGGCACCGAGAATAGCGGTATCAGTCCGAAGATGACCGAGGCCACCACGGCGAAAATGATACCCGCGGAATATTGCGATTTATCAGAAGGCATTAAAAAAATCAATTAATACGCCAGGAGACGTTGCGTTGCAACGTCTCTACAGCACCTTGTATTTATACCCTTCCAATTTGGAAAGTTCGTCGTTGGCTTTGACGATTTTCTGTTTAAGTCCCTGCTTGTGGGCAATAACCTTGTCCATAAGTTTGGCATCGCCGTTGGCCATAATCTGCATTGCGAGGACGGCAGCATTTTGTGCGCCGTTAATGGCAACCGTGGCGACAGGGATTCCGGGAGGCATCTGGAGCATAGCGAGGGCAGCGTCCATGCCATCCAATGAAGACTTGATAGGCACGCCGATTACAGGCAGCGGAGTCATAGCGGCAATCACGCCGGGAAGGTGTGCGGCCATGCCGGCACCGGCAATGATGACTTCAATGCCGCGAGCGCGGGCATTCTTGGCATACTCGGCCACCTCATCAGGAGTGCGGTGCGCGGAAAGTGCCAGCACTTCGAATGGGATTTCGTTGTTTTCCAAAAACTTGAAGGCAGCTTCCATAACCGGAAGATCTGATGTGCTGCCCATAATGATACTTACACGTGCGTTCATAGTATTGTGTTTTTAAAATCGTCAATTATGTACAAAGGACATAGAGGTCGTCGCGTTGGTTGATGCAGAGCACCGGAAACTCACGGCCGTTGCCCACCAACTTCTTCTCGTGCGGGCCCATAAGCATATCGGCCAATGTGTAGTAGCGCGTCATCATAATCACCGTCAACGTGGCCCCTACCCTGTCTGCATATTCCAAAGAATAGAGATCCAAATTGTTTTGCGGCTCCACCTCGTCAATGACGTAGGTGATTTCCAAGTTGCGATAGAGTTTTTCCACAAAGGCGATGTTGTCCGTCACCTGCTGCTGCAAGCCCTCATCCACATAACGGGGCTGCAGGATATGGATGGTGGCATTGTAGAATCGGCTGAAATAGCCTGCCCACAGAGCCTTCTCCTTGGCCTGTCGCTCGATGTCTATCGGTAACAGCACCTGCTGGAACGCTGTTTCGGCCGGCAGGTCCCTGCCCACGGTCATTACCGGCAGACGAGAGGGTTTTATAAACCGCAATGCCTTTCTTTTGTTGAAGAAGCCGGTTTTGCCTTCGCCGTCCACGCCGATGACAAACATAATAGTGTTGGTGTCATCGGCATAATGATGCAGACGCTCCGGGAAGAAGTAATCGTCACGGACGATGTGGCGCTCGTCCAGCGGAAGTTCCGTTTTTTCCAGTGCCCTGCCTTCCAATGCAAAACCGAAGTTCGTAATCACGGTAAGCGTGGCCCCGAACACTGCAGCCAACTTCTCCCCATAGTGAAGCGCAGAACGGCCATAGTCGGAGTTGTCGGCTATCGCAATGATATTTAATTTCTTCTGCTTGTCTATGGGTTCGTGTATCTGCATTGTATTAGTTATCGAGAAGTAACTGTATCGCTATTCCAAACCTTTGACGTGCGGTTTGGCGGCTACGTATTCTTTCAAATAGAAGGGTTCGAAATAGGCTGTGTCTGCAAAATCCTTTGCCTTCCATTTTTTCAATGCTGTGGGCAGCATAAATTTGGCAGAAAGGACAAAATCTGCGAACTTGGCATTTTCATATTTGGACAAGAGGGACTTGCATTTCGGCATTCCGTTTCCGCAAAACACCACCGGCTGCGTTGCCAACAATTCGTCATAGGTGTTTTCTTCGACAATCACAGCGGCCACGTCATCCAACAGATTCATATCAGCATCGTAACGAGCGGCGAAAACCTCCATCCGTCGGGCATCAATCATCGGGATGATCTGCTGTGAACTGGGAGCCTCGAACTGAGAGCGGCATCCGCTGGCGATGCTTTCCAAGGTGGAGACGGCAATGACAGGGACTTGCAAAGAGTAGGCAATTCCTTTGGCTGTGGAAACACCTATACGCAGTCCGGTATAGGAACCCGGCCCGATGCTGACCACCACGCCGTTGAGTTCTTCCAACTTACGGCCGGCCTCTTTCATAGCATTGTCAATATAAGGCAGCAAGTTCTTGGAATGCGAATTGCCATCGTTGCTCTCGCAGACGGCAAGCACTTTCTCGCCCTCGGTCAGCGCCACGGAACAGATGTCCGTAGCCGTTTCAATATGCAATAATAAAGGATTCTCTATATCCATAGTTTTTGTTGTTTCTCAGACAATAGATCAATAAAGTACTTCGTGCGCTTTCAACCTAATCTTGCTCGATGACAACTTATTCGGGTAGCAGTCAGGATAGACACGGTTAGAGAGGAAAACGTATATGAGTTTGTTGTCAGGGTCACACCACACAACCGTGCCGGTGAAGCCCTGGTGGCCAAATATCTTCGTACTGGCAGCAGCCGGGACAATGGAGGATGAGCCTGGGTGCTTCGGCGTATAGAAGCCCAGCCCGCGCACCTTGCTGCCGTGGATTTCGTAAGCAGAGGTGAACAAACGGACCGTCTGCTCCGAAAAGTAACGTCGGCCCTGATAGACGCCGCCGTCCAAAAGCATCTGATAGATCTTGCCCAATTCCTCAGCGGTGGTGAACAGTCCAGCATCGCCGGCATTGCCGCTGAACAGAGCAGCCGTCTGGTCATGCACATAGCCTTGGACCACCTGCTTTCTGAACTTGGTGTCCTTTTCCGTGGGCGCGATTTCAGCCTTCGTAAAGCCATGTGACAACGGATTGAAACAGGTGTGTGTCAAGCCCATAGGTGCATAGATGCTGTCTCTGAGGAAATCCTCAATAGGACAACCCATCACCTTCTCCACCATATCCTTCAGCATCACCATATTCAAATCGCTATACACGTATTGATGATGGCCTAAGTTGCAATGGGCGATTTCATAACGCATAGTGTCCGGATAGTCATTGCGCAGATAGAGATTGTCAGCCACTTTGATGCCGAAATTCGGAGATTTGTACTTTCTAAGATACCTTTCGTCACCCTGGATTTTAGTATAGAAGGGAATAAATGCAGGCATACCTGACGTATGCGTGAGGAGTTCGGCCAAAGGAATATGCGCCTTGTTGGTTCCTTGCAGATAGTCCAGATAATCACCAATATGGTCCGTCAGTTTTATCTTTCCTTCATCATAGAGTTTCATCACAGCCAACGTCGTAGCCGCCGTTTTCGTAACAGAAGCCACATCGTACATAGTCTGCGTCGTCACCTTGTTCTGATGATTGTACGTATAATATCCAAATCCTTTGTGATAGAGCACTTTTCCATCTTGCATGGCCAGCATAACGCAGCCCGGATAGACCTTGTCCTTGATACCGTTTGCCAAAATCCCGTCGATAACCTTTGTGAGGGAATCCGGCAAATTGGAAATATTCTCAGGACCAACCTCGCCGGTAATCCCCGAGCCGCAAGGAAACTCGTTGACGGAGACCGGCAGCGTGCCTTCGCAGACACGTTCGCCGAAACAGGCTTCTAACGCAGTCTTCACAGAATTGGGCGTCGATTGGTAAGTGACCATCAAGGCTTTGTAATCGTCCGTACATCCAAAGGCATTCAAGACATAGGGATTGCCCAGATGCAGGAACACCACGCGTTTGTCTTTCGCAATTTGATTAAGGAGCTCGATGATTTTTGTGTCAATGCCATATTTTTGAGCGGGCAGTTGGTTGGAACCGCCGTAAGCCAAGATGACTCGGTTATACGGAGCCAGGGTGTCAATCAGACTTTGGCAGGCCTTCTCCGTGCCTTTCCCGGGCAGTGTTTTTTCCTGATAGATATAGACCAAGCCGTATTTCGCGGCTATTTCACGATACTGATTTTGGTATTCGGGGCGTCCGACGCAGAGAAAGACAATGCTGTCTGCCTTGAGCGTGTCATTCGGGATACGCACCAGCGGGAGAATGTTGTCCTCGTTTTTCAGGAGCGTGACGGCGTGTTGCTCAAGAGCCTCATTGATATAGGCAGCGCGTGGGGTGTTCATCAAACGCGGGGTGCTGGCAATGTCCACCGGCGTGTAGTCGAACAGTCCCTTGCTCTCCTTGTACTGAAGCACGCGCAAGCAACGTTCGTTGATAAGTTCAATGGGAAGGATGCCGCTGTCAACGGCAGATTTCAAAGCAGCCACCACATTTTCGGTCTTGCCCGGCAGCAGGAGGATATCCACGCCGGCCAGCAGAGCCCTTACTTCCACATCGCCGTCAAAGCGGTTCTTCTTCTGCAGTCCCTGCATTTCCATACCGTCGGTGATAATCATACCCGTGTAACCGTAATCGCGTTTCAGCAGTTCGGAAACTATCGGGAAAGAAATGGAAGAGACGGAATTGGCACTGCTGTCCAACGCCGGAATATTGAGGTGCCCCACCATAACCATATCGACGTTCTCATCAATAAGTTGGCGGAAGGGATAAAGTTCGAGCTCGTCCAATTCAATGCGGCTCTTTTTGATAACGGGGAGGCCGAGATGGGAGTCCGTCTCCGTGTCGCCGTGGCCGGGAAAATGTTTGATACAGCCAATCACGCCGCCATCCTGCATACCGTTGTAATACATCAGCGCCTTCCGGACCACGTTGTCGCGGTTCTCGCCGAAAGAGCGGCTGTTGATGACGGGGTTTTTGGAGTTGTTGTTGATATCGACACAGGGTGCGAAATTAAGGTTGACGCCCACGGCCTTGCACTGTTTGGCGATTTCGAAGCCCATTTGGTAAATCAGACTGTCGTAATCGTCGGGCAGGGCGCCGAGTGTCATCTGGCGGGGAAATTCCACGCAACTGTCCAGACGCATGGCAGGGCCCCACTCGCCATCTATGGAGATGAACATCGGGACTTTGCTCACCGCCTGCATCTGGTTGGTGATGGAAGCCTCGCGCACGGGGCCGCCTTTGAAGAAGCACACGCCGCCGGGCTGGGACTTCGCAATGTTTTCCAGCATCTTCTGGTTCTCCGCACTCGAGCCCGTGGAGGTGACGCGCACAATCAGCAATTGCGCGATTTTCTCCTCCAGGGTCATTTTGGAGAAGGCGATTTCCGCCTGGCTTTGGGCCAAAAGTCCACCGACTGGCAACAGCAGTGTCACCAGCAAGAACAGCACGGCACAGCCGTAATGAAACAGCGCGTGTCTTTTCATAGGGGCAAGCCTATTCGCCGAAGATGAATTTCTCGTCCGGCTCATACAAACCCTGCTCGTTAATCATAATAAAATCAGCGATGGAATACTGTTTGTATTCAGGAGCGAGTTTGTGCGGGCTGTCCAAAACGATTTTGCGGGTTTCGTCACAAATGCCCACAACCACATCCGTCGGATACTGTGTGTGGTGCTTCAAATACTCGTCAATGGTTTTGACAAGAGCCTCGGCTATATCCTTAAAGTTTTGATAATCGTATTTTTCCATAAGGTCAAAGAGTTTAATTTTAGAATTGCAAAGGTACAAAATAATTGAGAATTCCAAGTATGTTATCAGGCATGAAAAAACAATATGCTATTGGTAGAATCCTTTTCTAATACAATAATCCAAAAGTAAAAAGAGGAAGAATATTATTCGACCCGTATTCAATATCATCTTTCACAATGTATGCATTCGGAAGACCTGCAATTTGTTTCTTCCCTTTGTTTCGTCCTCCGACTTCAAAAGTGTAATTGCCGATAGTGAAATCAGATTTTTTAGAAGCCACAACAGGCAACGTCACTCGTGTTTGATTATAAAAAAACGTCTCTCTTATATTTCCTATATCAACGGGGCCTTCAGCAAGAACAGAACAAAGTGTCGGATTGTCAACATACACTTTTTCAACTTTTCCCAAACCGCGGAAACCGCCTGTGTCATCTCGCAATTGGCCTATCATTCCTGCCTTTTCAAGATATAGCAAATAATCAGGGATGTTGTTTTTGCTAACTCCTATTTCCGTCGCAAGGTTAAGGGCATTGGGCTTATAAGGAGCAGAACCGGCAATGACGGATAACAGACGCTTCAGTTTTCGTGCTGTTGAAATTTTCATATCCGCATATTGAGGAATATCGTTTTCAACCGTTTGACTGACCACCTGATGCATACGTTGCACAAATCCGGGTTCTCTGGAAAAAGGATAATATCCTTCACTCAGATATTCGCGGAAAAGCGGCAACGGATGTTCTATTCCCTCAATAATTGCCTGATGAGACAATATTTCATCTAAACTTCTAGCCGCTGTGCTGACGTTATAATAAAGTTCCAAAAACTCTCGGAAAGAAAGTCCTTGCAAAGAATAATGCAGCGTTCGCCTACTTAAATCCGCCTCCCCATCCAGAAGATCTAGAATAGATGAACCAGTATAGACAATTTGCAATGTAGGGTGCAGATCATACATATTCTTTAATTCCCGAGACCACCCTTGATAACGATGTATTTCATCAATATACAGGCATTCACCGCCATCTTTGACAAAGTCATCCGCTAACTCCAATAGGGAATGATTGGCAAAATATGTATTGTCAGCTGTAACATACAAAGTTTTACCATTCCCCCTTGTCTCCGCAATTCGCTGCAAAAGCATCGTCGATTTACCCACTCCACGAGGTCCTACTATGCCTATCATTCGAGCTTCCCACTCGATTTGAGAATAGAGATATCTATGAAAGCTGTTAGGAGTATTCTTAACAACTTCATTCATATAAGAATAAAGTATATTTTCTACCATTGTTTTTATTTATGTCGCTGCAAAAATACAAAAAATCCCTCATTGAGGGAAAAAAATCGAATATTTTTACTTCATTGAGGGAAAATTGCAACGGGTATAACGTTAGACTTGAAAGCAGCACGCACGATTTTCCTCAATATAAGATAATCTGAAAGCCAACATCTAACGGTAAAAAAATTATCTTTGCGCCCTAAAATTCGAGACGAATGGCCGACAGTACATTTCACATCATCGCGCGCATACACAGCGACTTCCCCACGAAGTTCGGCATACCGCGTCAGAGCGGGCTGGCCGAAGCGCTGCAGGCCACCGTCGTATTTGAGCCGGAGTACCGCAATGCCGACGCGCTGCGCGGGATTGAGGAGTTCTCGCACATCTGGCTGATATGGGGGTTCTCGGAGGCCGAACGCGACACGTGGTCGCCCACGGTGCGTCCGCCTCGCCTGGGCGGCAACACCCGTATGGGCGTGTTCGCCACCCGCTCGCCCTTCCGGCCCAACGCCATCGGACTCTCCTCCGTGAAGTTGTTGGCCGTGGAACACGACGGCAGCAACGGCACCGTGCTCCGCGTGGCCGGCGCCGACCTTATGGACGGCACCCCGATTTACGACATCAAGCCCTACCTGCTCACCACCGACTGCCATCCGGAGGCCACCCGGGGATTCACCGCATTGCATACGGATTACACGGTGGACGTGGAGATTCCCGACAAAGAGGCTGCCAAGATGCCGGAAGAGAAACTGGCCGCACTGCGCGAAGTGCTCGCACAGGACCCACGCCCCGCCTACCACCACGACGAGAACCGCGTGTATGGTTTCCCGTTTGCGGGGTATGAGGTGTCGTTTACCGCAAGCGGAAATGTACTCAAAGTAGTGAAAATAAAGAGGTATCGGTGACAACTTGCAACTATGTTTCTGATATTAAATAAGGAACCGTATCCTTTTACAACTTTTTTCCACGCAAAACGAGGTGTTGTTGCAACTTTTCGCAAGGAGGGCTTGGTGACTTGTTAGTAATTTTGCTGATAAAATCCATGGGGGGGGTAAAACATCCATAAAAAATTTTATTTTTGCACCATCTCATTGGGTCTTACCACGGAATCAGCAGCTGTAATTGCAAGTAATCATTAGAATAATCTTATTATGATAAGTGGATTTTTATTTCTAAAATTAAAATTACGAGGACATCGTTTTTTCATATTTGATAGTATAATGCTTGCCTTTATTCTTGGGATAACGATTGTTTTATTAAACAAATTATATTTTCATCTCCAATGGTATCCAGCAAATAATTTCATTGTAAGTATTTTAATTTTTTGGGGACCTTCATTCTTATCATCTTTCAAAATTTACAATTTACTTTGTAAAAAATACTCTATACCCTATTCATTGGGATAAAATTCTAATCGGAGGGAGTTTCAAAACATCCCTGCTTTTGCTTTCTCTGACAGTTACCAGACGCCTGTAGAGGTCAAGCAATTGAATCTGAAAGACGAAATTTCAAAACACGATATTATCCTGATAATGTGTACGGCAGCGTCGCTACAACACTTGGGGTGGGGTTTCTTCGAAAACGCCTGCCAGGTATATAATCGTTCATAAAAACGGAGACTCGACCGATGAAATGATGAAACGTTTACGGTGTGACGTACCGGCGCACGCCCCCTATTCCCAGCGCACCGCATTTACAGGCGTGATTTTCTTGCCCACCACCCAGGCCGGGAGGATGAGCACCGCCATGCAGACAACAAACACGCCAAGATTCAGGCCGACGACTGCCCAGAAGTTGAAATGGATGGGCACGTAATCCACATAGTAGGTTTCCGGGTTCAGCTTTATCAAATGGAAATGCTGCTGTAAAATGCCGAACGTAATGGCTATGGCATCACCGATGAGCATACCCTTGATTAAGACATTGCCGGCCACAATGATGAACGACTTCACCACGTGGCGGGTCTTCATACCCAACGATTTCAAAATGCCAATCGTCTGCGTCTGCTCCAATACGATGATGAAAAAGATGGACATCATAGTCACAAGGCACACACAGGTGGTGATGATGAGCAGGACGGCCACATTCGTGTCGAAAAGGGCTATCCACTCGAAAATCTCAGGATAGATCTGGTGTATGGTCTCCGCCTTCAACTCGTATGGAACGTGGTGGTGGACGAAATCGCCCATCTCAGTGATTTTGTCGTAGTCCTTGATGAGGACCTCCATTCCGCTCACCTGGTTCTCGGTCCAGTCGTTGAGTTTCTGCACGTGGCGGAGGTCAACTAAGGCAAACATATCGTCATATTCGGGCAGGCCGGTCTGGTATATGCCTGAGACCACGAAACTACGGGAGCGCGGCGGGTCCTGCACAAAATAGGTATGTACCTTGTCGCCAACCTTCAGCAGCAATTTGTCGGCGATATGCTTTGATATGATGATATGCTTGTCGGCCGTGGTGTCGCCCAAAGACAAGGTATCACCTTCTATAATATTCTCTTGGAAGATGCGCTGGTTGAACGTGTTATCCACGCCCTTGAGCACAATGCCTTCCACTTGGTCGGAGGTTTTGATGATGCCCACTTTCGTGGCAAAATTCTGGATTCCGACAATCTCAGGATTTTTTTTCAGTTCTTTGACAAAGTCCTGGTTCTTCTCAAAAGGAACCTGTTCATAGGAATAGTTCTGGTCATAGTGGGTAATGCGGATATGCGAACCCATAGCAATGACCTTGTTCCTGATTTCCTGCTTGTAACCAGACGTGACACCTATGGCTATCATCATCACAATCAAGCCCAGGGAGACGCCAATCACAGACAAGGCGACAATGGGACGGGAAAAGCGGTTCCCCTTGTCTCTGAGAATGCGGTTAGCCAATTGGAAATGGAGAGAAGAACGGGACATATCAGATTAAAACTCGTAAGAAATACCGATACGGGCGAACATCGGAAGCGGGTTGTAGTAGTCGTTGGGCGTCATAAACGGATAAATGACGTAAAGACCGTAAAGACTCAACTTGTCAGACACTCTTTGGTGATAGCCGACGCCGAGCGCACAGGCGTGAAAATTGTCGCGAGCATAATCCGGATCGGCAGGGGTAGTATGCTTGGTCGGATAATTGAGGTACTCATAGCCAACGTGAAGCAATATACGATTAACGATTACACCTTCGGCAAAGACACTGGCGCCCACAGCGTGCGTAGTGAAACGGTCGTAGTTTCCATTGGTAAGAACCTGCAGTTCATAACGCGGGCCGGCACCTATACGCAGCCATTTGGCTGGCTGAATGCCGATTTCAGGAGCCAACGCGAGATTGTAGCCGAAGTTGCTGTTCATATTGCCGCCGACAAAGAACTTCATTGTTCTTTCGGTTTTTGCATTCGATTGGGAGTTGCTGCCTGAGCGCAGGCTTCTGGGCAAATTGACCGTCTGGGCGCTGAGGCACAGAGTAAAAGCAACTAAAATGAGACTAAAGAAGAATCTTTTCATATAGATAATTTATTGAAAAAGAGACGCGTCGCTGGCTAAATGCATAATCGGCGCGTCTCCGTGTTATTCAAATCCGTGGCACAGGGCCAGGAAATAGTATTAGAACTTGTTGCCAGCAGCCTGACAAGCCGTGATAGCTACGAGGCTGACGATATCTTCAACGGAGCAACCGCGGGAGAGGTCGTTGATAGGAGCAGCCATACCCTGCATGACCGGTCCGATTGCGTCTGCGCCAGCCATACGCTGAACGAGTTTGTAAGCGATGTTGCCGACTTCCAAAGACGGGAACACGAGAACGTTGGCCTTACCGGCGACAGGGCTGCCCGGAGCCTTCTTAGCAGCAACTTCCGGAATGATGGCGGCATCAGCCTGAAGGTCACCGTCAATCATCAAATTCGGATCCATTTCCTTTGCGATGCGGGTAGCATTCACAACCTTGTCAACGAGTTCGTGTTTAGCGGAACCCTTGGTTGAGAAGCTCAACATAGCAACTCTCGGTTCGATACCTGCGATAGTACGAGCAGTTTGAGCGGTAACCACTGCGATTTGAGCGAGCTTGTTCTCGTCTGTGTTCGGGTCAGCAGCGCAGTCAGCGAATACCATAATACCGTCATCGCCCCACTTCTTGTCAGGGAAGCACATAATGAAAGCACCGGAAACAACGGAAATACCCGGCAAAGTCTTAACGATTTGGAAAGCAGGACGAAGAACGTCACCCGTGGAGTGTTGAGCACCAGTGACTTCACCATCAGCATCGCCGTTCTTAATCAACAATGTACCGAGGTACAAAGGATCTTCAACGAGTTTGCGAGCCTCTTCGATGGTCATACCTTTTTTCTTGCGGATTTCGCAAAGCATTTCAGCATAGAATTCCTTTTTAGGATTGTCCATCGGGTCGATGATTTCGGCTTTGCCGATGTTTTTCAAACCCCATTCAGCAGCCTCGGCTTCGATTTTAGCCTTGTTGCCCAAAAGGATAATGCCAGCATAACCTTTGTCAAGGATGATGTCAGCAGCTTTCAATGTTCTTTCTTCTTCGCCTTCAGCCAAAACGATTCTCTTGTTGGCTTCAATGGCATTTGCTTTGATTTTGTCGATTAAATTCATAATAATCAGTAATTTATATTAATAGATAATTATTCTTTCTTCATTGCCTCATTATAGCAGTGGCGGCAGAGCGGCTCGTAGGAGTCCTTTTCCCCCAACAAGACTTGTCCTTCCGTGGCGACAATACGATGCGAATACTGCGCCAAATCGCCGCAATGCGTGCAAATGGCATGCTGCTTGCTCACATATTCGGCCACTGCCATCAGACGAGGCATCGGACCAAACGGGTTGCCCAAATAATCCATATCCAAACCGCTGACAATCACACGGATTCCGGCATTGGCCAATTTGTTGCAGACATCCACAATGCCATCGTCAAAAAACTGAATCTCGTCGATGGCAACCACCTGCACCGTGTCCATATTCACATAGAGCAGGATTTCCGATGAATTGTGCACCGGTGTGGAAACCATGGAATTCTCATTGTGGGACACCACTTCCACTTCGTCATAGCGCGTGTCAATGGCGGGTTTGAACAACTCGATTTGCTGATTGGCAAACTCGGCTCGCCGGATACGACGGAGCAATTCCTCTGTCTTCCCTGAAAACATGGAACCACAAATCACTTCTATCCAGCCTCTTTTGTTATTTCGACTCGCCTTATTTTCTAGAAACATTTCCTCTTTTACGATTAAAAGATTTTTGTATTTTTGGCCGTTTTTTTGAAACGGCAAAAGTAACATAATTTCGTTTCTATCAATCTTTAATTCCTTACAAAATGCAAAATACTTTTGAACAAATCAATGAATATCTTGAAAGCCTAGAACTTATCTTCAAAAACAACGCTGTTCCCCAAATTGAAAAAGACATAGTGTTGGAAAGGCTTAGAAAGCTGTACGTCAATATCCAAACCGGCGTGTCCGAAGTTTCCGAACAGCCCGACAGCAATATCAGCGAAAAGTTCGAAGTACATCAAGGATTGGAAGAAGATGTGGACCTTTTCTTCGACACTGACGACGAAAGTTACGGCCACCACCAGTCACTTGCTGACCAAGAAGCTGAGCTCCAGAAGGAAATCGAACGTGAGGAGAAACAAAAAAGATTAGAAGAAGAACAAAAACGTATCGCCGAAGAGCAGCGTCGCAAGGCTGAAGAAGAGCAAA
>JAKSMC010000052.1 GCA_024400835.1 Bacteroidales bacterium | reverse complement strand
CCTCCGGCTGGCAGGTTTTTTCTTACGGAAAATTAGGCGAGGTTACGGAAAATATACGTACTTTTGCGCTCCCGTTTGAATCGAAACCCTATACGCCCTTTGCTTTTATGGGAACAAAAGTACGAAATGCCAATGCATGATTAGTCTAAATGTTGCCAAAAGTATTGTTGAAAATGGAAAAAAACTAAGCCGAAATTTTCAACCACCTCATAAATAAATATTTACAACACAATATTAATATACTCAAAATGAAAAAATCGATAGCTGTTTCTTTGCTGATATTTGTTTTGTGTCCACCATTGTTTGCACAAAAAAATATTGTTTTGAGTTCCCCTTGCGCTGAACATGAGTTCCCAGATTTTTTTATTATGGTAAATGGCAAATTGCCGTTCGACACGCGTACTATCATAAGATTTCAACCAAACATATTTCCCGATTCAATAAAATATGATTTCTATTACAATGTGAAATGGTTTTCTATTGAAGACTCTATTTTAAAGAACATCTCCAAAATAATTCCGGACACCGCAAAAATTTTTGTCGAATATCAATTTGAAGAGGCTGTGGATTGGCTTGAGTATAAATCACATCGTTATTTTGACACAATACCCTGGAGTACATTTCTGCTGACGAGAATCGTTCTTATCAACGATATGCATCTGAAAGATAAAAACTATTATATTCACTATGAACTTGAACCACCCGCGAGCTTGGCTGTTGAATACAAAAAAAAATATGGAAATCGTAAAAGATTCTATAAGAAAATTTTCCGTGGGACATATCCTTTTTCCTATACAATGCCATCAAATGGAAAGAGGAAATCGTATCCAAATTACAGATGAAATTTTTGTGATGTCATGTTATAAACTCAAACCAGTCCGTTCTCAGAGTTTTCCTATCTTCGCACCCGCTTCCCGAATTGAGAATCGATAATTGACAATTGAGAATAACAGCCTGTACATATCGCCCGAAAAAGGTATTCCAGTCACAACGTCTGCTGATTTTCAAAAAAGTTAATATTAACAATAGATAAAAGCAAAATGAGGAAAAAAGTTTTAGTCACCATAATATCCGTAGGTGTTTTAGTTTTCCTACTGAATGCTTCTTTTATGGCTATACATAAAGGGAATGTCCGTATTGACTTTTTGATTTTCCCACCTATAGACACTGTAGATTATACAATTGTAGTAGATGATTCTTTATTGTTTCACGATACAATAACAGACCGTGGGGTTACGATTTTTAAAGATTGTTTTTTTCTGGAGCCATCGAAACATCATATTATAGTCAAGTCAGATATGCTCCATATAAAAAATGAATTCACTTTCTATAATTTCCTTTTCAGTCAAATCAATATTGAGTGCGGAAATGATGGTATCGGCAAAGACTATTTCTGGATATGGAAGCGCCCATACCCATGTCGTAGAAGCGAAATCTAAACTCCCCCTGAATATTGACATACATAAAGCCATATCAAAATGAGATTTCCATATAGAAACCTAATATTGACCACTACTGTTCTGATTTTATGCGCAACATTCACACAATCTTGCAAACGAAATTCAGAAATAAGCATTGAGGAAACAACCGGTCTCCAGCTTGATGGACTTTTCAATCCAGAAAGACTTGTCTGTCAATGGGGAGAGATTGATTTAGATTTGTACCAGATAGAAATTTATGACATTGCTGCAAACACACTGGATGTAAACTCGTTACAAAAGAAAAGCAAAAGTGGTTTGCATAAATATTCTGAAAGAGACGAAGAACATTTCCCGTATTCTAAATTATATCCATCCATAAAAAAAGGAGGAGGATATTGTAATTGTATAAAAGAGAAGGAATCTATTCGGGCCGTATTTATTGATACCGTTAATAGCAAACTCATCTATTATTCTAAAAATTATTCAAGAAAGGGCCATTAAAATGATTACTCTATTCGTTATTTCAATAATGTTAACGGGATCAATGAACGAAGATTCAAATAGGCTATTTCCGTCCCCAAAAAACAAAAAAGATGAATAAGTTCCAAAGAAAACTATTTTATGGTTTTAATCCCATATAATGGTCACCTCAATTTTATCTTCTGTCCGAGCGACAGAATTCCGTCTTCTTTGATATGGTTCAACCTACATAACTTGTCAACGGTGGTATGGTATTTACGAGCGATGGCCGAGAGGGTGTCACCGCTTCTCACCGTGTGAACGGCAGGCTTGGCAGAAGCAGGCTTTGGAGCGGGCGCGGGCTTAGCGACAGGCTTTTCCGTCACTACCTGATTGGCCAAGGCTGCCAAGACTTCCTCTGAGAGATTAGCGGTATCAACATTCTCAATAGGTGTCGGAACACGTTGATTGTCAACAACCACAATCTTGTTGGCAGTGCGATTGATATTCTGGTAGGCATAGCCCATTGTTTCAACGGTGATATTAACATCCATATTCACGTTTCTGACGGAATCGGCCTTGGAATGGCTGAGGAGCCACTGATACGTTTCGGGGATATAGAACACCTTCGCCATCTGAGAATGGTTGACTCCGGGAAGTTTGTCGAAGCGCAGCAAGTCAGTGGGGCCGCATTCCTTCATGGCATCCACGATGCGCTGCGACTGGCTGACAGTGACATCCCTGTCGGCAGTACCGTGTATAATCCAGAGCGGCAGTTTGTTCAAGCCGCAGAACTCCTTGCGGGAGCTTCCGCCGCACAAAGCCATGGCCGCAGCAAACTTGTCGGGATAGGTGGCCGCAAGGTCAAAGGTGCCATAGCCGCCGAGACTCATGCCGACCACATAGATTCTATTCGTGTCCATCTCGTAACGTTCCTGCACCCAGTTCAGCACATTCATGATTTTTGCGGGGTTCCACGGACCGCCCGGATTCTGAGGCGCTATCAGCAACGCGTCAATATCACGGCCCATCGAAATGGCATCCAGACAACCATATTTCCGAACTCTATACAAGTCACTGCCGCACAAACTATTGCCATGCAGGAAGATGATCACAGGCATTTCGTTTTTCTTGGCTTCATAATCATTCGGCGTGGAAAGCCAGAAATTATATCCATTGTTCACCACATTACGATATGCGGTAAATGTATATTCGGTTTGTGCAAATGTGAATATTGGCAACAGCATTGCCAACAGCATAAAAAATCTTTTCATAATCAAATGGTATTTGTCCGCAAGCGGACATTCACAGAACGCCTACAATTTAGGTTTCTCTTTGTTGAAGAGGGCCTTCACCATCTTGGCCTCGACACCTTCGGAATAGATTTCCTCGCCAGGGGACGGGCGGAGTTTGATGGTGATAGCATCGTTGTCTGCATCTTTTACATTCTTATATCCGACAATGGCGTCCGTGGCGGCGATAACACTCGGAGCGATTCGGGTAAAGACTGTGAAATCAGCCCAAAGCGAGACCTCGTCCAACGACTCGTCCAAAGAATATCTCTTTCCTGATTTCAAGACGGCGACGGATTTTTCACCAGACTTCAAGAAATAGGCGATAAGGTCCTGGTTGATTTTCTGGCTGGCGCCGTTCATATAGAGGTAAACATACGTTTTCAGAGCTTTCTGGTCTTGGTATTCCATCGTGGAGCGCATCTTGCCGGAAACATCATAGAAGTCCCAAGCGCCTATTCTATGTCCTTTCAAATACTCACCGGTAGAAGAGATATGATGGTTTTTGGGATAATAAGCCGTTGCACGTCCGTTCAGCTTCCCATTGAGGTAATTTTCTTCCAAACTGACTTCCCCGTCGGTATAATAGGTTTTATGAACGCCGCTCAACTTGCCGTCCTGGTAGTTTTTTTCTTCCAGCAACGCACCATCTTGGGAAGAGAAAATCTTCCAAGTGCCGGTGCGCTTGCCCATAGCGTAATTTTCAACGGTTATCAGAATATCATTACTGGCATAATAGTTCCAAACACCGTCTTTGATTTGATCGACAAAGACGCCTTCGGAGGCTTTGTGACCGTTTTCGTGGTAGATAATGGTTTTCACCTTATGGACACCTTGGATGAAATCGGTCGTGCTTTTCAACTTGCCATTTGCGTGGTAGTAGTGGAAAGTGCCGTACGGGACATTGTCTTTGAACTGGCCTTCATACACTAACTTGCCACTTTCATATTTCTTCCAAGGGCCCTGTTTTCTACCCTGCGCATCCGACTTATTTATATTCGCCGTATCTATTTGTGCAAAAGCACCTAAGGAAACAAGACACAGCAGCATTACAAGAAGCTTCTTCATCTTTCTGATTTTTAGAACAATGCATCAACGACATAATTGTCGAAAAATTGCCGGCAAAGATAAATAAAAAACAGTCTTTTAGAATATTTTAATAAAAAAGTGTTTTGGAAAAATACGGCACGTCATTCCCGAACCAGCACCAAAGCCGTTCGGCTGGGCAAATAGAGCCTAACGGACTCGTGTCCAGACCGACGATGCGTAGTGAAAAGAGTCGATTCATCCACATTGCCAAAACCATTGTACTGGGTTGAATCGCTATTCAGCAGAATTTTATAACTTCCTTTTTTGCAGACAATTTCATAATCCTCAAACGATTTTTCAGGATTAAAGTTGAAAACGAGCAGGCAGGGTCCGCGCTGGTAAGCCAGCACCAAGTCTCCGTTGTTGTCACAAACTTTTTCGGGTTGGAAATCAAGGAGATGTTTGGTTGCGACGAGATGCACCATATCGCGGTCGAAGCGGTTGAGGCCGGCGTACTTGAGCAATTCGTCATCGGCAAGATTCCACTGCCGGCGGGCATACTGATACGACCAACCATTGTCCTGTCGGGGGAAATCTATCCATTCCGGATGTCCGAATTCATTACCCATAAAGTTGAGATAGCCTCCGGAGGCCAGTGTCAGTGTAACCAGGCGTATCATCTTATGGAGGGCGAGGCCGCGTTCCACCACCAAATTCGGGGTTAGGACAGACATGCTCGTGTACATCTCTTTGTCAATCATTCGGAAAATGAGGGTCTTGTCGCCCACCATGGCTTGGTCATGGCACTCCACGTAACTGATGGTCTGTTCTTCGTTACGCTTGTCGGTCATGCGGAAATAGATGTCGCCCATGCCCCAATGTTCGTCGGACAGGGTTTTGACGGTCTTCGTCCAATAGTCGGCAATGCCCATTGACATACGGAAGTCAAAGCCGATGCCACCTTCTTTTGTTGGGAAGGCCATGCCGGGCATGCCGCTGACGTCTTCGGCCACAGTCAATGCTGCTGGATTAACCGCACGCACCAAGTTATTGGCCATGGTCAGATAGGCCACCGCATCTTCGTCCACATTATCATCAAAGTACTGGGCATACTCCACGAAATCGACGCCGAGGCCGTGATTCCAGTAGCACATACTGGTCACTCCGTCAAAGCGGAAGCCGTCGAAGCGGAATTCCGTCAGCCAGTATTTCAGATTGGAGAACAGGAACATCAGCGTTTCCTGCTTGCCGTAATCGAAGCAGCGGGAGTCCCACACCGGATGTTGTCCTTTTTCGCCGGAGTGAAAATAGAGATGGTCGCTGCCGTCGAAAGCGGAGAGTCCCTCCTTCTCGTTAGAGACCGAATGGGAGTGCACCACGTCAAGGATGACCGAGAGTCCCTCGCGATGGGCCGTGTCAATCAGCTCTTTCAGTTCCTCCGGGGTGCCAAAGCGCGACGACGGCGCGAAAAAGTTGGACACCTGATAGCCGAAAGAGCCGTAGTACGGGTGCTCCTGAATGGCCATCAGCTGTATCGTGTTGTATCCCAGTTCCTTTATCCTCGGGATAATCGTCTCCTTAAATTCCCAATAGGACGAGATTTTGGCTTCTTGCGAAGACATACCGACGTGTGCCTCGTAAATAAGCGGATGGGCAGGTTTGGTCGGCTGTTCATAGCGCCACCGGTAGGGTTCGGGTTCCCAGACTTGGGCACAGAACACCTTGGTGTTTTCATCCTGCACCACGCGGGTAACATATGCCGGGAGCCTTTCGTCCGCGCCCGTATGCCACACCATCCACAGTTTGTAAAGCATCGTGTGTCGCAGTGCGAAATCGGGAAGCTCAATTTCCCAATCTCCATTGCCGATAGGATGCAAAGCAAATTCGGGCTTTATCTGCCAATGTGAGAAATCGCCATACAGATAAATCTCCTTTGCGTTCGGCGCCTTTTCACGAAACACCCAGCCGCTTTCGGTTTTATGCAGGCCATAATAAAGGTGTCCGTTGGCCACATCCGACAAGGTGCGCGTGCCGTCCGTGAACTCCAACTCGCGCAAGCGGGCACGCTGCTGACGCTTCTGCAGTTGGGCTGCATACGGTTTCAAATAGGGATCGCGCTTCACTAATTCTGGCTGGGTTATCATAACTATTGAATTTTAATGACTATAAATCATATATCGCAGGAATTTCGTGGGGCTTGTTGTTCTTCGCCACCACGATTTCGCGTTCCGCATTCCACTCCCCTATCATCTCACGCAACTGCCTGATTTGCTTCTTGTCCGTGAAATGGCGAACATTGATATTCAGTTGGCGAGTCACCGTGACCTTGTCGCCCTGCACCTCCATATTCATTTTGACAGAGCCGAAGTCGTACGTTTTCTCAATCGAATAGGGTTTGGTGACGCAATCCACATCGATAGGAAGAGTCACATGGTAGATATACGTTTCGCTACAAGGCGTGACCTCAAGCGGAGCGGTTCTCGTTCGGCTGATGTTGGATGCTTTGAGGTTGCAGCCATACGGGCTGTCCACAAGTTTGAACGCACTGTATTTGCCACTCAGCGGACGAGGAACAACGGATACAGGCTTCTGCTCCTTCGGCAGCATACGTTCGTTTCCTGCCGCACCGACATTCTCTCTATTGACATTGACGGTACCCGAGACGCCCTCGGGGGTGCGAACCATATCAACATTCACATCCACGTCGATATTGATGGGTTCGGATACGAATTTATAGACGTCACCAGACATGGCCAAAAACGAATCCGGAGTCATTGTCTTCTCCAAAGAGAGCTGATGCTTGCTTGCCGCGGTGACAAAGTACATTTTACCATCCACGATAACACGTAAGGCGCTTTCCGGGTCGCTCATCATCTTGTTGTAAAAAATGCCGAACATAGAGCCGATACCTGCCGCATTGAGCATCGACTTCAGCAACAGATTCTTTTCAAACGCCGTGGCACAGTTCGTCTGCCAGATTGTATAAGGCGACGCCATGATGTAATTCATATATCGGATGGGGAGCGTGTTGGTGTGGACATTATCTGCCACGTAATCTCTGATAGCCAGCATTTTCTCCATATTGGTATTTTTACCTAAGAGAATTTGCGGGAGGGTCTCTTTGAACAAATCGGCTGGCGCATCCAGAAATGCATTTTGATAACTCAGTTCCTCCATAAAATAACTGGGACTGGAAGCCGTCGTCAACAACATATAGGGCAGATAATCCGATGGCAGATAGGCGTCATGCGGTTTTTGCGGCAAATTCGTGAAAGTCCATTGCATCACCACCGTGCTGTCAGCTTTTTCCGTTTTGGTCTGCGTCATATTTTTGCCGTGATAGTTCACGAATGAGTTCAAGGTAAGGAAATGCGGGAAAGAGACCGACACCTCATACTTCTCCACGGGAGCATCCTCATAAAGGTCAACACGTTCCATAAGTTCCTGCATGAAAGGCTGTGTGGAATGAATCGTATAGTCCAGGACAATCGTTGCATCGTATTCCAGCGCCGTGTGCGTGACGACCATTTCGCGGATGACGTTAAAGCGCTCGCAATTCGTGCAACCGTAAGGCAGACTCGGGTTAAAGGCGTTCTTCGGGGTCTGCACTACGCTGCCGTCCTTGCGAACCGTGTAAGCCTCATTGACAGTCAACGTCTGCAATTCCGTGTTGTACGTGATAAGCGTCTCCCCGTAAGCATCAAAAGCCGCAGAGGTAAACAACTGGAGTTCTTTTCTAAAATGGTAATCCATCGAGCCGTCCTCGTTGACAACGTAGGATTTGGAAATCAAATGGTAAACCGCGTCGTACTTTGGGCCGGCGAAGGCAGATGAGGCTATAAGCAATATTGAAATTATGAGGAGATGGGGTTTCATCTGGTTTAAGGTTTAAAGTTTAAGGTTTAAGGTTCAAATAACTACGAGTTACTTCGTCAAGACCACGGGCGTATCCATATAGAATTTCTGGTTGATGACGGCCTGACGGTAGTCGGGCCAGTCTGAAGCCTCATAGACACGTTTGCCGAGTCTCACATTCTCATAGAAGACGACTTTGGAAGTTTCCAACTTATATCCGCCGTCAAACGAAACGGCATCTGCTTTGAAAGAGCGGGCTTTCGGCATTGTAACCGAAGTATATCCCGCGGGAATGGTCATCGTTTCCGAGAGTTGCACCAGGCGCGAGCATCGGTCGGAGAAGGGATAGTCGCGTTTTTCAAGGGAGACATCATAGCCGACTTCGGGCATAGCATATTTGAAGAAGCCTTTGGCCAGGAAGGGAGTCACCACGATTTCCTCATCGCCTATAGTGGCATAATTGGGGATAGAGAATTTATAAGTAATCTCGACTGGATGTTCGAGGTAAGTGAAGTTGTCCGTATATTTGGCAGATTTCAATTTCGCATTAGGATATAGGGCGAAGAACTGGCGTTCGGCGTTGTCTTTCCAATCGGCGGGGCGACGGGAGAAGATGCCGCGGCGCACGAGTTGGTCGGACTGTCCCTCCGCGGAGACAGTCACCGTGCCGGAGAGTGTTCCATCCTGGTCCAACTTCGTCACGGCGGACATTTTAACATAATGGTTCTCGGCGCGGGACGTCGGGGTGAGGCCGAGTTTGGCGCCCTTTGGCAGGCCCATCAGGTAGTTCTGCTGTTGCTCGGCGCTGGACCAGAGTTCGCGGAGGTTGGGCACCCACGTGGGGTCTAAAAGTTGGTAGTTGCCGTCGCGACGCTGCACCACCGTCACGCAGTGGTTGAACTGGTCGGCGGGAATGTCATCGATGCGCTCGCCTGCCATCGTCATAGCGGCGTACGCCTTGAAGCCCGCAGCCCGCAGCATAGCAATCAGCAAGCCTGCCTTATCCTTGCAGACGCCGCAACGGTCGGTGTAGTTCATCTCGCACTTGTGCAACGTGAAGCCTTCGCCCTCCCCCATCGAGATGCCGGAATAGCGCATATTGTCGGCCACCCAGTGCGTCAATATCGAGATGCTGTCATTCTCAGACTTGGCCTTTTTGAGGAGTTCGGCGACCTTGGCCTTCACCTCATCCGTCGGCACGAAACTGCCGTAGTCCTCGTTCACCCCGTAAAACCACATAGACTTCGCCTCCCAACTTTGGGCTGTGGAGAGCAGCAGTTTGGTCTGGATGTCGTTATTAGCCAGCGTATGGGCAGGCACCGAAATCGGCAGAATGTCTTTCTTGGTAAACGTATAGACAGTGCGGTTGGCATCCTGCTTCTGCTTGGCATCCAACGTGCCGTGATAAACCGCATAGCGGAGGTTCTTGGAAGTGAGCACGCTGACTTGGTAGACTTTTTCCTGAACCGGCTGTTCGCTCCAAAATGGAACGATGTCGTAAAAATGCCCACGCATCGGCGGAATATACTTGGCATCGGGATCTTCGTTTTGCAGCAAAGCATACGTAAAGCCCTTTTTATACGTCACGACTTCAACCGCATCACCGGGTTCCAAGCGCCCGATGTTCACCATCTTCTGACGCGCGCCCCAATAAATCATGTGCGCCGGAGCCGGATAGTCAAGCACAGGAGCATCGACCTTTTCCATCAAGCCGCTTCTGCGATAGATTTTAACCTCGCGAATTTCGGCATAGGCAGAAAGCGGATCGTAATCCATAATCACCGTATTGAAGTCACGCCCGCCAGCCGGGGTAAGCACTTTATACAGTTTATGAACATACACGTGACTCAATCCGCTCTCCTCCATCACCACATTGGTACTGTCGAAAATGGTGACAATGTCATAACCCGCATATTTCGAAGCATCCACATCTTCGATTTGCGAACGACAGTCCTGCGCCTGGAGCATCCAGGTGGCGGAAAACAAAAGCAGGAAAAACAAGGTGTAACGTTTCATAGGCGTTGGAAATAGTAATTTCAATTATTGTTTGACGAACTTGGAGACTGCCGTCCCGAATTTCACAAAATAGAGTCCGGGCCTCAAGTCGGAGACATCGATTGCGGAAGATGCCGACTGGATGTTTTCTGACAGCACCATTTTACCTGAGATGTCAAAGAGCTGTACTTTGCCGTTATTCGCCAAAGAGCCATCCATCACAATGTGAATCTGGTCATTGGCCGGATTGGGATAGACTTGGAAAGAGGCAGCCTGATGGTCCTCAACCCCGACATAGAAGAATTCAGCCCCATTTACCATTTCAGTACTGTACTCAACTTCCACATAGTTAATATAGTTATTGCTATTGGAAAGAACGACATAAGTATTTCCAGACTGGTGGACCGGGATATTGTAGGAGCCTTGAGCCAGTGTCCCGAAATCATATTCCACGTCAGCCGTAAGGTTGCCGTTTCTGAATTTATCGATGTTGGCCTCATCCACCACATAGGCGTGGAGGCCGGCCAACGTCGCAGTACGGTCATAGAAAGTAGAAGATTGTCCGTCTTCCGGATTGCTGCCCGTATTGATATTGTTAGCCACAAGCGTCAATTTCATGCTTTTGTCAGCAGGGAATTCCGTTTGTGCGGAAGTTATGCTGTTGCGTGCAGCGGAAGCGGCCGTCGGGAAAGTGAAAGACTTATTGTAAGTAGCGCCTGCGGTCGTCTTGTTTGAAAGCACATTGTAAACCTGTCCGGACGTTTCGGGGAAAGAGCCGAATTTAGGATGGCTAACTTTCATATAGTATTTGTTGCCCGTGCCCAGTTTGACACTGATTTTGCCTTGGGCATCAGTCCAAAGGTAACCGGCAGACATCACGTAAGGATCGGAGGAACTATATTGGTAGTTCGTAGAATAGATGTGGACTTCGGCGCCATCGACCGGGACGCCGTCTTGGTCGGAGATGGTGAGGTTCAGCGTGCAGGCATTGTTTTCAGAATATTTTTCCGAAAGGTTGACAAGTCGGCCGTCGGGCACGTAGCCTTGCACGAGAGAGCTGTTCCAGCCATAGTTGCCGGTTTCCTGCATATTGGTCATACCCCAGTAGTAGGGTCTGCTGGCGGAAAGGCCGCCGCGGAAGAACTCGTAGTGATGCCATTCCATATCGGGGTTTCCGTCGTGGATTACCGTCCAGACGTGGTCATCGCAAAGGTCGGCCACGTGCATACAGGGAATCAGGGCCGTGCGGGCGGCGGCGACAACCAAAAGCGCGTCTTCGTGGCAGTTGCCGACGTGTTTCCAAGCGATGTGGTTAGGTTGCGAAGGACGATAATCGCTGTTGGACGTGACATCCTGTGGCACACAACGGGAAGCCCAGTTGCCCAAAACGTCAAGAGCGCTTTGCGTAGAAGAGAAGGCTCTGTTGAAGAAATAGATGGTCGGGCTTTCGTTCCAGAGATATTCCGGCATCTGCATCAGTTCGCCCAAGCGTGGCACAGTGTCAATGCACACCGTGTCGCGGTTGCCTGCGGAATTGATAGCCACATAACCGCACATATTGACATTACGGTAACTTCTATCCTCCGTATCCGAGGTGTTCACCGCTTGGGAGTAGTCGTTCCAAAGATAGTCACGCCAGAAGTAGCCCCAGGTTCTCTGCGCCGTGATGGAAGTGTTATTATCAGTCACATAGACGCCTTCTTGTTCCAATTTCGGCATCACGATGAACTGATAGTAGTAATACTTGTCGATTTCGCGCCAAATGTAGTTGGAGCCCTGCTTGATTTTATATTCCGTAGTCGTGTACCAATTGCCGGAGGCCGTATCGCCGACCTCTTTGATACGAACATATTTCAAAGAATCTGCGTGAGCATAAATCAGTTCCGCATTATGCAAGATATGTTCCCAATCATTGATAAAGCGAGAAGAAGTCAGCACCTCGACGGGAAGATAGGTCAACACAAAAGCAACCTCATCCAAATATTTTTTAGGAGTAGAATTTATTAAATCGACCATTTTCGTACGCACAGACGAGGTTGTAGTTTCAGAAAATTTGAAACGGAGGTCATAGCGCATCCATTCGGGGACCTTGTCGATCGCATTTTCTATCGAAGAAGAAAGTGTTTCAAAATGGCCGTCGTCTTCGGTGACAGCGTTATTATTGACAGAAAAAATGATTGACTCGCCAGGGCGGAGGATTCGTTTGTGGTCAAGGCCGTCGCGCATAGGGTCCTGATTGTTTTGCAACAAGTTCTCGCGAACAACAGACTGGGGCATGTCAACCGTCATCACTCTTGCCTCATTAGACACAATCGGCGTGACGGCATTTGGAATCAGATTGTCGAAATTGCTTTTTTCAATGACAACGCTTTCCACTTGTGCGAAAGCGGACAAGGCGAGCAATAATGAAGAGAACAGTAAGGATAATTTTTTCATAGATAAAGATTTAGACAACAATATCATTATAGACTTCAAATGCAGAAAAAAAACTTTCACATTTTGAGCGGGCAAATATACATTAAAAACAAGCATATACCCATTAAAATATTTCAATAAATATCATTTTTAAATATGCAACGCACTCGACTTTTTTATTATTTTTGCGCCCTTAAAAAAGAAATATAAAGAATAAATAACATAACAATGAAAAACTTGAAACACCTATTTATCATTTGCGCAATGTTTTTCTTGAGCATATTCACGCTCACAGCGCAAGAATCTCCCGTCAAGTGGACATTCAAGACCGTAAAAATCAACGATTCCGTTGCTGAATTGCAATTCCACGCAACCATCCAGCAGGGCTATCATTTCTATGCCCAGTCCACAAAGGGCATCGAGATGCCGGCTTCATTCAGCTTCAATGCGGACAAGAAGTACAAAAGAATCGGGAAAGTGAACGAGCCGACGCCGCAAGAGCTCACGGATGAATTCGGAACCGCGCGATTCTACAACAACAGCGTAACTTTCAAACAGCGTGTTCAAGTTTTGGACAACCAGCCGTTCGCCATCAAGGGCAAGGTTGAAGGCCAAGCCTGTATCGAAGGTCGCTGCACACCGATTGAGAACAAGTTCAGTTTCGACATCAAGGGATTCGACAAAGTGAATGCCAGTGCCGTTGCCGAAGTTCCGGAAGAAGAACCTGAGGTCAGCAGCGAAGAGCCTGCAACAGAGCCGGCCGCTGTCACGCCTGAGGCCGGGAACGCTCCGGCTGAAGACGAAGAAGAAGGTTCCCTTTTGAAGTACTTCTTTGTCGCCATCCTTGGCGGTCTTGCCGGCCTGCTGATGCCGTGTGTCTTCCCGATGATTCCGATGACGGTGTCATTTTTCTCCAAAGACGGTCACAAGGGCAAACGCAACGCATTGCTTTACGGTGCGTTCATCATTTTGATCTTCGTGCTTTTCGGTTTGGTGCTTTCCTTGATTTTCGGTGCCTCCTTAGGCAACGTTTTGAGTACGCACTGGATTCCGAACCTGCTGTTTGCGGTTATCTTCCTGATTTTCGCATTCTCCATGTTAGGATATTTTGAAATCACCCTGCCCTCCTCCTGGGTCAACGGTTCTGCCAAACGCCAACGTTCCGGCGGCATTGTAGGTATCTTCTTCATGGCCCTCACCCTCGTGTTGGTGTCCTTCTCCTGCACATTGCCGATTGCCGGTGCTGTCGCATTGGGTGCAGCCGACGGTTCCTTCCTGAAACCTATCATCGGCATGCTCGGTTTCTCTTTGGGCATAGCCGTGCCGTTCACATTCTTCGCACTCTGCCCGGGCGTCATCTCCAAACTGCCGAAATCCGGCAACTGGATGAACACCTTGAAAGTGGTGTTGGCATTCATCGAATTGGCTTTCGCATTGAAATTCATCAACGTTCCCGACCAGACCTATCACTGGGGCATTCTCGACCGCGAAGTTTACCTTGCTTTGTGGATAGTTCTTTTCTCTCTCCTGGGATTGTACCTCATGGGCAAGATCCGCTTCCCGCTCGATGACGAATACCCTGTTCAGAGAAGTGCGTTCCGCTTCACCCTCTCCGTTCTCGTATTTGCCTTCGTAGTTTATATGATTCCGGGAATGTTCGGTGCTCCTTTGAAAGCCATCTCCGGCTGGCTGCCTCCGATGACGACTCAGGATTTCGACATCTCCAACATCGTACGTACGGAAAGCGGCAATGGCGGTGCTACAGCCAGCACCTACCAATGGACGGAAGAGCCCATGTATGCCGACAAGTTGGAAATCCCGTTCGGCATCAAAGGCTATTTCGACTACGACCAGGCTTTGCGCGTAGCCAAGAAAGAGAACAAACCCGTATTCTTGGATTTCACCGGCCACGGATGCACCAACTGCCGTAACGTCGAGAACGCCGTCTGGATTGATCCCGAAGTGCGCCGGATCTTCGCCGAAGAAGTCATCGTCTGTACGATGTACGCCGACGACAAAGTCATCCCGTTGCCTGCCGAAGAGAGCGGCAAGCTCATCGATGCCGATGGCGATCCTATCACGATGCTGGGTGCCAAAAACCGCTACATCGAGCAGACCAAATACCACGAAAACTCCCAACCCTGCTACTTCGTAGTTGACCCTGATGGCAACGTCCTCTCCGGTCCTACCTATTACGAGCGCGACAAAGACAACTACATCAAATTCCTGCGCGCCGGCATTGACAAATTCCAACGCAAATAATATTGTAGAGACGGTGCAATGCACCGTCTCTTACATTTAAAGACACCTTGTCTTCTACAAACAGATATTCAATTCCAATACGATCAACTATGAAGTGGTACAAGCTCCTCCTTTTCAATTTAATCAGCGGACTGCTATTTACATTTTCTTGGTATCCGCACGGGTTGCCGTTTTTGATTTTCTTCGCATGGCTGCCTCTGTTCTTCATCAGCGACGAGCTGTTGGAAACCAAGCGGAATATGCCATTTCTTAGAGGATGGCTGTGCAGTTGGCCTGCTTTTTTCATTTGGAACCTGATCACCACCTACTGGATTGGTTACTGCACGCTGGCCGGTGCTGCCGGAGCCATCGTGGCCAACTCTATGTTGCAAGGCTGGGTCTTCGGATTGTGGCACTGCTGCCGCAAACAAATCAAACAGGAATGGATGCACCCCGTCCTGTTGGTCGCATTCTGGATGTCATTCGAATACCTGCACCTCAACTGGGACCTCACCTGGCCGTGGCTCAATCTCGGCAACGTCTTTGCCGTGTGCCCGCACTGGGTGCAATGGTATTCCGTAACTGGAGCTTTTGGCGGAGCACTTTGGATACTCACCCTGAACCTTATTTTCTTCTATCTGCTCAAACATCAAAAAAGAACGGGACAACGAGCCTGGGGACACGCTTTGGCATTCTTCCTCACACTGCTCATTCCCTGTATCATCTCCGCCGTCCAATATAAAAACGTTGATAAAAAGATAAGCAAAAGCACACCGATAGAAGCTGTGGTCGTGCAACAGAACACAGACCCTTGGGAAGAGGAATACTATCTGACCAACGAAGAGCAGGTGCAACGGCTCATTGACGTGAGCGCTCCGTTTATGAGCGAAAACACCAATTTGGTAGTATGCCCAGAGTCAAGCATTCCGCATAACATCTCATTGCTAAACCTTATCCACAACAACTATCCAGAAGGCAACACAGGATTCAGCGGGTTCCGTCTATTGGACAGCGTCATCAGCAAATACCCTAACACGAATTACATTTTAGGTTTGTCCACCTTCCAATTATATGACTATCAAGCCTCCCCGACAGTCCGCCCGGCAGGTCCCGGATTATGGGTTGACGTCTTCAACACCGCCGGATGCTACAACAGTAAAAAATTCAATGGTTATTATCATAAGAGCCGTTTGGTACCGGGAGTTGAAAAGATGCCATTCCCAAGACTTTTCGGTTTCCTCGGAGATGCCATCATCAAGCTTGGCGGCTCGAACACTTCTTTAGGGACAGACACGGTGCAAAGGACATTCCCCATTGAAGTCAACGGCAAGCGTCTCAAAGTTGGCACGGCCATCTGCTACGAATCCATTTACGGAGAATTGTTTGGAAAATTTGTCAAAAACGGAGCCAATGTCATGACCGTCATCACCAACGATTCGTGGTGGAAAGACAGCCAGGGGCACAAACAGCATTTCGAAATGTCCAGATTGCGTGCCGTGGAAACGCGCCGGTACGTACTTCGCGCGGCCAACGGAGGATTTTCGGGAGTCATCGAGCCCACGGGCAATGTGCTTCAGAAGACCAAATACGACGAGCGCACCGCACTCAAAGCCACGGTTTTCGCACAAGACCAACAGACCTTCTATGTCAAACACGGTGACTATCTGGCAAAATTAGCACTCATCATTGCAGCTTTAGGATTCATCTACGCATTAGTTCTTTGGACGATAAATCTTTTTACTAAGAAAAACACTAACTAAAACTCAGAAACATGAAGCAGTTATTTACATTTCTATCTTTCATACTAATTGTTGTAACTGCCTTTGCTGCGCCAATAGATTCTGTTACGACACAGCGCGTGGCCACCGCATTTTATTCCAGCAAGGCGCCAAACGGGCCATCATATCGCAACATTGATGCAGAACTCGTGTACTGTTGCCGCAGCGGCAACGATGTTCGAGGAGGGTCTGCCATAGAATGTTTCCGCATCTACAACATTGGCGGAGGATTTGTCATTGTCAGTGCCGACGACCGCATACAGCCGATATTGGGATATTCAACAGAAGGGCGCTTCCCGAATGCCGACATCCCCGAGCCCATTGAAGAGCTTCTGACGACATACAGAGAAGCCATAACTTCGGTCATCAGCAATGACGCGCCAGAGCAACTTGCCACTCAAAATCAATGGCGCATGCTGATTGACAATCACCAAAGGACCTATCGCAGTGGGACACCTGTAATTGCTCCCTTGCTCAGCACTACGTGGGACCAGAATGAATACTACAACAACGCCTGTCCGACAGATGTACGAGGTCCCGGCGGGCACGTATATGCCGGATGTGTGGCTACTGCCATGGCGCAAATCCTTCGTTACTGGCAATATCCGGCACACGGCATCGGCAATCACTCCTACAATGCCGACTATGCTTACCAAGGCTACGGCAATTACGGATTACAGCAAGTCGATTTCGGCAATGCCACCTACAACTATGCGAACATGCCTACTTCACTGACTTCCAGCACTCCCTCAGCTCAAATCAATGAAGTAGCAAAACTCATATACCATTGCGGTGTAAGTGTCAACATGGAATACGGCTATTCCGGCAGTGGCGCAGTGTCATCGTATGCGGCCAGTGCTTTCAACAACTACTTCGGCTACAGCGGCTGCTACCATAAAAATCGGTCGAGTTATTCAGAGGCCAACTGGATAGCATTGCTCAAGACAAATTTGGACAATGCCCAGCCCATCTTGTATCATGGCGATGGTTCGGGCAGCCATGCTTTTGTGTGCGACGGCTATGACAGCCAGAACTTTTTCCACTTCAACTTCGGATGGAGCGGACTATACAACGGGTATTACCTTTTAACCAGTCTCTCACCAGGCCCATACAATTTCAGCGGGTCACAAGGTGCCGTGTTCGGCATCAGTGCCAATTTACCGATCATAAGGCCAAATATCAACCACCTCGTGTTTTTCATTGAGGCCAACACCGTAAGCGAAGGAAGGGAAGTATCCATTATCACCAATGCACTTACTGCGGACATCACGGCAACTGCACACGGGAATTTCTATATCAGCACAGACTCCGTCAACTACTACACGACACGGACCATCAGTTCTGCCGGCAGCAAACTATACATCCAATATCAACCCGTCGATAACGTCAACAACGACGAAGGGTTCGTCACTCTTTCCTCAGGAGTCACGCGCGACACTATTTTTCTAACAGGGAAAACATACAACCGGATTTGCCTTCCACCGCAGAACCTAACCGTATCATCGCAGAACCTACAGCTAATCTCGCTGAATTGGGAGGCCCCGGCCATTGATCCCGAACCAGAAACCATTTCCTGGAGCAGCGATGTCCAGTCTTTTATGGGCGGTTTCTCAACAAACGCAGTAACCATTCTGCACCGATATACCGACACAGATCTTATGTCTTACAATGGCAAAGCATTGACAGATATTGAATTCTACGCATCGGAAAACATAACCGGATGCTCGGCTGTCGTATACAAAGGAGGAAGCCTCAGCGGCACTAACGTCAATCCCGGCGCACTTGTTTGTGAGCAAGTTGTCGACATAAACACAATCAATTTAGGAGATTGGAACACCATCACACTAAACTCGCCCGTCATTATCGACGCCACTCAAGAACTCTGGTTTGGTGTAAAACTAACAGCTCCGTCAGGAAGTTATTTTCTTCCTGTAAATTTCACCCCCGTTCCAAACAAGGGCTGTATTTTTGCAGAAAACAACAACGGCAATACTATTTGGAGCACCTACGATGCGTTCTGTTTCGTATTAAAAGGAACCGTTAAATGGACACAAGTCGTAAATAATTACTCCATATACAGGAATGACATTCCACTTGGGGCCACGACAGGCACTTCCAAACAAGATTTCGTCAACACCACTGGCACATATTTATATACAGTCATCGCCAACTGGAGCAACGGGTGCTCATCTTCTGCGCAGAAGGCCTTCACCAATGTTGCACATATCGAAGCGACTCCTGAAGCATTGGATTTCTACAACAACTACGGATTCAACAACCAAATCAAGAAAATAATCATCAATGGCAACGGCATAAGCAACGACATTCAAGCAATAGTTCATGGTAATTTTCTTATCAGCAATGACTCCTCCAATTTTCAATCATCATGCACACTAAGCAGGAGTGGCGGAACACTATATGTCAAATATGTTCCCACATCCATCGAAACGCCCGATGAAGTTGGCAGAATAAACCTCAGTTCCGGTTCTCTCTCAGCCTTCGTTCCATTGACCGGGCACTGTACCGACGCCTGCAATCCGCCACAAAATCTTGTTATTTCGCGGGACAACAATTTAGTTGACCTTTCCTGGATGGCCCCAGAAACGCAAGCAACGAACGACTATGAATTGTCTTGGTGTACCAATTCAGATGTCAACGTTGGCCTTGGCGGCATGTCGCTATATATGATGCATCGATTTACAACTGAAGATCTTGCCCTATATCACAAAAAGAACTTAACAAAGGTTGCATTCATCCCGAATCAACAAGCAAGCAATTATAAAATAGTAGTCTTCAAAGGCGGTTCATACAACGGCAGCTTTCATCCCGGCACTTTGGTCGTCCAGCAAAATGTAGCCAGTAACACACTGAACTACGGAAGTTGGAATACCATCGAGTTAAGCACTCCAGTTGAAATTGATGCCAACCAAGAATTATGGTATGGGATATATCTCACAACGGCCAATTCAGGATATCCTATTGCAATGGGCACTCCGTATGTAGCTCAGAAAGGAGCAATTATGGGCAACGCCTCAGGTACGATGTGGCAGGAGTTATACTCTGGGGCCATGTATAGTTTTGCTTTAAAGGCCACAGTTGAAGACGCTCCAATCACTCTAACCGACTACTTAATCGAACGTGATGATGTCGAGATAGGAAACACCCATAGCACATCACATTCCGACTATATATATTATAATGAGACATACCCTTACAGTGTTTGGGCCGTATGGAGCAATGGCTGCCGTGCTGCCGTGCACGATAGAATCACACCTGATGATCTCTGTGACAGGAACGGGCATAGTCTGACAGCTGCCACTTGTGGAGCATACATATGGAACGAGCACACCTATGATACATCAGGCACATATTACTACTCATATTCTGATGAAGTCGGCTGCCCGCAGGTCGACACCCTGTACCTGACCATCCTGCCCACGAATTACACGAATGACACGAACGAGGTTTGCGGCAGCTACATCTGGAACGGCATCGAATACACACAGTCCGGTGACTACACCCAGACCTTCACCAACGTATATGGCTGCGACTCCGTCGTAAACCTGCACCTGACCATCAACAACCCGACGCACCAAGCGACCACCGTTACCGAGTGCGGCAGCTACGTCTGGAACGGCAGCACTTACACCACGAGCGGTGACTACACCTACAGTCAC
>JAKSMC010000051.1 GCA_024400835.1 Bacteroidales bacterium | reverse complement strand
CCAAGAGAGTGCTTCTTTGGATGACGGGCTCCTCTTCAGGTTCCGGCTCGGCGACAGGTTCTGTGACGGGTTCGGCAACGTAGGCAGGTTCCTCGGCAGGCGCAGGCTCTTCTACAACTTCTGTCGGTGCCTCTTCATCTTCCAAGAGAGTGCTTCTTTGGATGACGGGCTCCTCTTCAGGTTCCGGCTCGGCGACGGGTTCTGTGACGGGTTCAGCAACGTAGGCAGGTTCCTCGGCAGGCGCGGGCTCTTCGACCGGTTCGGGAACAACTACTGGTGCGATGACCGGAATAGGTTCCTCGATGAGTTTTTGATCCTCGATAGGAGCTGCCTCTTCAATAGGTTCTGCCTCGGGTTCTTCATCAATAACTGTAGGTATGACACCGGGCGTGATGTCGGCCATTCCTTCAAATTCCTCGTTCAACTCGGGAATGTAGTCACAGTTGAAGGACAGTTTTCCCTTGTCGCTCAATGAGAATGTGCCGAAGCCCTCGAAAGTGACGCTTTTGTTGTTTTGCAAAGCCGTTTTCAATTCGTCAACCCAGGCGATGATTTCGTTGTTGGCTTGGGTGATTTGGCATTTTTTCTCTCTGCTCACCAAATTGGTGAAAGCGATTTCATCGTGTTCGATGTTGGTGTCCAAAGTCACCTCGTTATGAGGCGCTTTGATTTCCTTGCCTTCGATGCGTGCCGGAACATAATGCACGGCAAAAGTGCCGAGGTCGTTCACGCAAACGGATTCGCTTTTCTGCAGGGCTTTGATGATGAAAGGAACCATAGAAGTTTTGTTATTTGATGAAACTAAAGGGTTGGGCTGTTTTTGAGAAGTAGAGCGAGGTCGTCGGGTGTGTCGATGCCGATGCCGTTGTAGTCGCAGGGAGCGGCATAGATTTCGAAACCGTTTTCCAGCCAGCGGAGCTGTTCCAGTTTTTCACTTTGTTCCAGTGCTGACGGCTTGAGTTGTATGAGCTTTTGCAATGTCTTGAAGCGGTAGGCGTAAATGCCGAGATGTTGGTAGTATGTCGGAGTCGGGCATTGGGCGTCGCGAACGAATGGGATAGGGTAGCGGCTGAAGTACAGGGCTTTGCCGGTGTTGGCCATTACCACTTTCACCTTGTTGGGGTTTTGGGCTTCCGCAGCATCCGAGAACGGCTTTACCAACGTTGCTATCTCCACCGATGGATTGTCGAACAGCGACTTCAGCAGGCTGATTTCGTTGGCGCTGATGAAGGGCTCGTCGCCTTGGATGTTGATGACGACATCTTCGTCTTGCAGCTCCAATTTGCGGGCGGCCTCGCCACAGCGGTCTGTGCCTGACGGATGCTCGGACGATGTCATCACGACTTCACCGCCGAATGCCCTGACGGCGTTGTAGATGCGCTCGTCGTCGGTGGCCACCACGTGCTTGTAGAGGCCGGCGTCGGCAACGTGCTCGCAAACCACTTGAATCATGGGCTTGCCATGGATGTCCGCTAACGGCTTGCCCGGGAAACGCGTCGAGGCGTATCGGGCCGGAATGATACCAATAAATCTCTGCATGTTAGAACAAACCGTAAAGCTCGGCATCTATCTTGTTGATAATCTCACCGAAATCCTCAGGTCTTTCGGCGAATTTGATGGTGTTGACGTCAACGATGAGCAACTTTCCTTCTTTGTAGTTGGAAATCCATTTTTCGTATTTCTCATTCAGATTTTCCAAATATGAAATGCGGATGGAGTCCTCGTAGGCACGGCCGCGTTTGTGAATCTGTGTTACCAACGTGGAGACGTCAGCCTTCAGATAGATAAGGAGGTCCGGAGCCTGCAGGAACTGCGTCATCAATTCGAAAAGAGACGTGTAGTTCTCGAAGTCACGGGTGGCCATCAAGTCCATTTCGTGCAAGTTTGGCGCGAAAATGTATGCATCTTCGTAGATTGTTCTGTCTTGGATGATGTCCTTCTTGCGCTTGCGGATGTCGATGACCTGACGGAAACGGCTGTTCAAGAAGTAAACTTGGATGTTGAACGACCAGCGTTGCATATCCTGATAGAAACTGGCGAGATAGGGATTGTTTTCAACGCTTTCGTAAAGCGGTTCCCAGCCATAATGTTTGGCTAACATGCCGGTAAGGGTGGTTTTGCCCGAACCGATATTACCTGCTACTGCTATATGCATAATTTATAATGTGTTAATGTGTTAATATTCTTGTTGACTTACTTTCGCCTTGATAATAGCCGTTGCCCTTTTAAACTTTAAACCTTAAACTTTAAATTGAAATGTAACGCCCTAACCAAGGCCAGGTAAATATTAAGGTATTATTCTTTTTCTGTTTTAAGGGAGTGGAGAATGAGGTAAACGCAAAGAGCGATGTACATAATGATGGCGAGGATGTTGTAGAATGCTGAGCCTGTATAGGATTCAGGCATGGAGATCTCTACGCCGGCGAACTTGAGGATAGCGCTGACGACGCCCATGATGGCGGCACCGGCCAGGATGCCGGAAGCAAGCAGCGTGCCTTTGTTCTTGCGTGCCTTGTTGAGTTCTTCGTCTTTGCTTCTGGAACCGACGAACCAAGCGATGGCGCCACCGGCGAGCAACGGGATGTTAAGAGCCAACGGGATGAACATACCCAAGGAGAATGCCAGAGCGGGAATGCCGATCATATCGAGAATCAGGGCTAAAACAGCACCTACGATGTAGAGGATCCAAGGAGTGCCTTCGCCGGACATCAGCGGTTGTACGATGGAAGCCATGGCGTTTGCCTGCGGAGCTACTAATGCGTCGTTGGGGTCAGCGCCCGGTGCGTAGCCATATCCGTATGCTTTGGAGAGGATGAGGATGACACCGCCAACGGTGAGCGCGGACACCAATGTGCCCACGAATTTGAAGGCTTCCTGCTTGAACGGGGAAGTGCCAATCCAGTAGCCGATTTTGAGGTCGGTGACAAAACCGCCGGCCATTGCGAGGGCGGAGCAGACGATGCCGCCGACAATCAGAGCGGTGACCATGCCGGTAGTGCCGTTAAGGCCGACAGCTGCCAAAATGAAAGAGGAGAGAATCAATGTCATCATTGTCATGCCGGACACGGGGTTGCTGCCGACGGTAGCGATTGCGGTGGCTGCCACGGTGGTGAACAGGAATGCGAAGATGAAGACGATGAGCAGACCGACGATGACTTGCGTGACGTTCATCTGCAGGCCGCCGAAGGCGAAGAAGATGGCCATGATGATTGCCAGTCCGAGGAATCCGAAGAGGATGATCTTCATGGAGATGTCGCGTTGCGTGCGGAGAACCTGCTGTTGCGGCGTGTCAGCGGCGCTCTTGTTGCTCTTGAAAATAGTGCTCAGGGAAGTCTTGATGACGCCTGCGGACTTGATGACGCCCAGGATGCCGGCCATTGCGATGCCGCCGATGCCGATCATACGGACATAGCCGCTGAAGATGGCCTGCGGGTCCATCGTGCTCATCATCTCGCCGGCTTCGGTGACGCCGTATTGGCCGAGTAATGGGACGATTACCCACCAGGAGAGGAAGGAACCGGCGCAGATGATGGCTGCGTATTTGAGACCGATAAGGTAGCCTGTACCCAACAGGATGCCGGTGCCGCTCATGTTGAACACGAACTTGTGGTCCATGGCCAGACGCTCGCCCCAACCTGTCATACGTGTGGAGATGTTTTCAGACCAGAAACGGAAGGTGGTCATGAAGAAGTCGTAAAGACCACCAACCAGCCCGCTGATTAAGAGGAGCTTCAATTGGCTGCCGCCTTTGGCGCCGGACACTAAGATCTCAGTGGATGCCGTAGCTTCCGGGAAGGGGTACTTGCCGTGCATGTCGGAAACAAAATACTTTCTGAATGGAATCAGGAACAGGATGCCCAAAAAGCCGCCGATGACGGAAGCCAGGAAAATCTGCATGAAGTTCACGTTGATTTCGATGCCGGGGTTCTTTTCTTGGATGATGTAGATGGCCGGCAAGGTGAAGATCGCACCGGCTACGACGACGCCGGAACTGGCACCGATAGACTGGATGAGGACGTTTTCGGAAATGGCGCTCTTACGTTTGGCAATGACGGAGGCGCCGACAGCAATGATGGAAATAGGAATTGCTGCTTCGAAAACCTGGCCGAAACGCAGTCCTGCGTATGCTGTGGCCGCAGAAAAGATGATGGCCATGATGATACCCCAAGTGATGGTCCAGGCATTCAGTTCGGGATACTTCTTTTCTCCTAACAGGATGGGCTTGTAATGCTCGCCCTCTTTGAGTTCGCGGTACGCGTTGTCTGCAAGCTTGATGTCTTCAGCCGTTTCCACGACGTTTTTCTCGAGTTCTTTTTCTTCCATATTTTTACTTTTTTATTGTTAAATCAATACTTTTGTCCGGTCTTTCAGACTCAAAATCAGCACATTTTAAACCTAATTAACCATAATAAAAATGAGGGGGCAAAATTACCATAATATTTGTTGCACCAATTGCGTGTTGATAACTTTACAATAACTTTTATATACATTTTTTTCCTATCTTTGCCACCCGTTTCTATAGCACATCATTTTAATACGTATTCTTATGAAAAAACTTACAACTATGGTTATTGCGTTCGGATGTTTTGCACTCCTGATGCCTTCTTGTAAAAACAAGAAAACCGAAACCCCAGAGGAAACGACTAAGAGCGAACTCCAGCAGAAAGTTGAGGAGTACGCCTATTTCGACCTCACCACGGACCTCTCCAAACTCAGTGAGAACGACAAGCAGCTGATTCCTATTTTCTTCGAAATCGGCCAGATTATGGACGATCTTTTCTGGGAACAGACCTTCGGCCCGAAATCCTCTTTGGATACCATCCAAGATAAGTGGATGAAGGAATTCGCCATCATCAACTACGGCGCTTGGGATCGTTTGGACAATGACAAACCGTTCATCCCCGGCTTCGGAGACAAACCCGCAACTTGCAATTACTATCCGCAAGACTGCACTTTGGAGGAATATGAAGCTTGCACCGACAAGAACAAGGACTCCCATTACACCGTGCTCACCCGCAATGCTGACGGCTCTCTCAAAGCAGTTTGGTATCACGAATTCTACAAAGAGAAAATCGACAAGGTTTGCGCATTGCTCGACAAGGCCATCAACATCTGCGAAAACCCCGCTATGAAGAAATATCTCACCCTGCGTAAGCAAGCCCTCCAAACCGATGACTACTTCGAAAGCGATATGGCCTGGATGGATATGAAAGACACAAAACTCGATTTCGTGGTCGGCCCGATCGAAAACTATGATGACAAACTGAATGTCCTCAAGACTTCCTACGAGGCTTTTGTCTTGGTTAAGAATGACGAGGAGAGCAACAAACTCACGAAGTTCGTCTCTATGCTTCCGCAACTCCAAAAGGAACTTCCTTGCGATGCAAAATACCGCAACTACGTTCCCGGTACCTCTTCCGATCTTAATGTTTACGATGTGATTTATTACGGTGGCGACTGCAATGCCGGTGGTAAGACTATCGCTATCAACCTGCCGAATGATGACAGAGTACAAGCCGCTAAGGGCTCCCGTCGTTTCCAACTCCGCAACGCTATGCAGGCTAAGTTCGACAAAATCATGAAGCCGATTGGCGAAATGGTTATCGAACCGTCTGAACAGAGCCACATTAACTTTGACGCATTCTTCTGGAATGTCACTTTCCACGAAGTAGGTCACGGCCTCGGCGTTAAGCAAACTATTGATGGCAAAGGCTCCGTTGATGCTGCTATGAAGACTGAAAACACCAATTGGGAAGAAGCCAAGGCTGACATCCTCGGTCTGCACCTCGTCTGCGCATTGGTCGACAAAGGCGAAATCACCAACATCACCAAGGAAGACGCTATCACGACTTACATTGTCGGTCTGCTTCGCTCCGTGCGTTTCGGCGCAGCTGACGCCCACGGCGTGGCCAATATGATGTGCTACAACTTCTTCGAAGAGCAGGGCGCATTCAAACGCAATGGCAACGGTTCTTACCATATTGATTATGAAAAGGCTGAAAAAGCTATGAACGCTTGGATTGCCACTATCCTCAAGACTCAGGCAACGGGTGATTTCGCATTCGCTTCCAAGTTCAGCAAGGAACACGGCACCATCGGCCAGAATCTCCAGAAAGACCTCGACCGCATCAACAAAGCCGGTATTCCTCGCGACATCCGCTTCAACCAAGGTCTTGATGTCTTAGGCCTCAAGAAATAATCCGTTTCACAAATATTAGTTATGAGTTATGAGTGCTCCGCTTTTCAACACCACTCATAACTCATAATTTTTTTATATCACAAACATAATAGTTGTGTTTCAGGTCACAGTTCACTGATCACTAAATATCGTCGTCGTGTTTCTCAAACATCTCAAACTAACGAATTTCAAAAGCTACGAAGAGGCTGAGTTCTCATTTGACGAGAACGTCAACGGCATTGTCGGAAAGAACGGCAGTGGCAAAACAAACCTCCTCGATGCCATCTACTATCTGTCGTTTTGCAAAAGCTATTTTGCGGCGCAAGACGTCTTCTCTGTGCGCTTTGACACGGATTTCTTTGCCATTCACGGCGAATTCTGCAATCGTGAAACACAAAACAACACGCAGGTGAGCTGCACCTACAAGAACGGGCACAAGTCGATGCGGGCCAACAAGAAGGAGTATCAGAAACTCAGCGCGCACATCGGCCTATTTCCTGTGGTGATGGTCTCGCCGTACGATAGTGACATCATCAACGAGGGCAGCGAGACGCGCCGCAAGTTCTTCGACACCATCATCTCCCAGTTCGATGCCGAATACCTGCAGCAGCTGATCTCGTACCGCAAACTGCTTATGCAGCGCAATGCCTTGCTCAAGCAGTTCTTTGACAACAAGTCCTTTGATGCTTCTTTACTGCAAATTGTTGACGAACAGATGATTCCGCTCGGCAACTTTATCTTTACTAGAAGACAGGATTTTATACAGAATATCTCCCCGATATTCCAAAAACATTACCAGCAGCTTTCGGACGGCCAGGAGAACGTGGAAATCCAGTACCAGTCGGGGCTGCTGACCAGTACCTATACGGAAGGTCTGCAGAGCACTTCCGCAGCCGATCTTCACAGCGGCTTTACCAACTTCGGCATTCACAAGGATGACTTTCTGTTCCTGATAAACGGGCAGCCTGTAAAACGCTTTGGCTCGCAGGGCCAGCAGAAGTCGTTTTCCCTGGCGCTGCGCCTCGCACAGTTCGACTACTCCTACGAGCGCAAGCAAGTCAAGCCCATCCTGCTGTTGGACGATATCTTCGACAAATTGGACCGCGCGCGCATCGCCGAATTGCTCAACATGGTGGGGCAAGACCATTTCGGGCAGGTCTTCATTTCAGACACTGACGAAAACCGTGTCAAGCAGATTTTAGGCGAACACGGCATACAACATAAGATTGTGGAGATAACCAGATAACAAGATTAGACGATTAATAATTCATAATGAAGAGAGCGTTTTCATATTGTATCTGTTGTGTCGTTGTTCTGGCGCTTTTGTCGAGCAGAATGAACGCGCAAACGGTGTATGCCGTCAGCAGTAGCAATATAGAGGAATTGCATTCGAAGGCCAAGGCAGGAGATGCAGAAGCTCAATTGCGCTTGGGGATTGCCTATATTGACGGAATTGGCGTGAAGGCGTCCAAGACGAAAGCGTTCAAGTGGTTTGCGGCAGCCGCGTCGCAGCAAAACGCCGCAGCTCAGTATAAGCTGGCGCAATGTATCACCTACGGTATAGGCACCGAATCCAATATTCAGAAAGCTGCTATATTCTATCGTAAGTCTGCCGAACAAGGCATTGTGGAGGCTCAATACTATCTTGGACTGATGTATTTATATGGTACGGGCGTGACGAAAGATGCGAAAGTTGGCTGGCAGTGGATACGGAAGGCTGCGGACCAAGGTCTTACCGAAGCCGTCTTCAAGATGGGGGCCCGATACTATAATGCCATTATAGGGCTGACGGACGAAGGCGCCTCCACATTGGTGGACTCAGCCAAGTTCTGGCTGTTGCAGGCGGGCGGTTGCTATCATGAACAAGCTCTGACCTTGTTGCGCAATATCAATGAGCTACTATATCTTTACGAAGAAAAATTGTTGGTGCTTTACGATTCCACCAGCACCAATCCTAATGATACGACTTTCTATCCTCCGGTGCTTTTGAATGGAGAGGTGGAAGTTGAAGATTATCTGTACGACTATGTCGTATTTCCATTCCTGCCGCGCGTGTCCAAGTTCGCGAATTGTGAAGTCGACTTACAATATATGGTGGAACAAGACGGCCATGTGGGCAGTGTGAGAGTCGTCAAACCGGGACCGCTGCCCGATTTTGCGGAAGAAGCCTACCGTGCCATGCTCTGTCTGCCCATCATGGCACCAGGGTTCAAGGGCAATTATGCCGTGAGCGTTTATGACGAAATTACGATCCCGTTTTATAAGTGATCGAACGATCAGAATGGTTCTCATGAAATAATAAGGCTTCGATGGGCGGTTGGGCGCCAAGAGGAAGATGAGGACTAAAGAATAATGCTATCTTTCAGTTAGAAACACCAATTCGATGATGTCGAAGACGTCGTTCAGGTCTTTGGAGTCCAGATTGTAACCGCATTCGAATTTAGAGCCGCCGTAGCATTGGATGAGGATGCGCTTTTGGGACAGAGGGTGAGGGTTTTCCATGATGCTCTGGATATCCTTTCCCGGTATGGCGTATGTTCTCTTAAGGAACAGTAATTTCCGTATGATGAGCAGTTTGTCATCTTCTGCGGCGATGATTTCCTTACCGAAGATTCTCCATAGGAGGGAATGAAGGAAGAATACCCCAAGGGCTATGGATATCAAGATGGCCATAATCACCGATTCTTTTGGTCCGGAATATAGGCTCTCTAAAATTTCTACAATGAAAAAGATAACAGGCATCGTGACACAGCCAACCATACGAATATCCGAGCTATCTGCATCGATGACTACGGGTTTGGTTGTGACGATAGTTATCATTTGTGAAAATGTTTATTTTGTGAGTCGCAAAAGTACGAAAATAATGCAGAAAAGAATGATATGAGTGATATTTTCTGCCGTGAAGCGAATCGGGTCGAATCGGAAGCCAATGAAGTGCCTGGCGGCGCGATGGTTTTGGGGCGGATTCGGTCAGAAACAATTGTTGGGTACGGGCTTCCCATTGAAAGAGATGGTGTCGAAAGGATATTCGGAAGTCGGATGAACGTAGTCGGAATCCACATATTGCAAGAGATGGTTGTCGTCAACAAAAAGGGTGGAGAAGTAGGTGTTCTCTCCATAGCGGAAACAGGGGCCGTATGAGGTGCCGTCGGTTTGCTCTTCGACAAACAGACCGCTCGGCTGCGAATAATCATTGTATGTCACCACCAATCCGTTTCGACCCACGTTGACCACCATTATCAAAACCGGCTCTATGGAGTTTAGCCGTTGCTGGCATTCTTTCCAAATATCATCCCAGTTGGTCCCGACTTTTTTCAACAGAAACAGGAACAAAGGCGTGTAGTCGTACATGCTTACCATCTCTTTCCATTCGTTCTGGCTCGCGAGCGAACGCCTGGTCCCATTTTTGGTGTGACGGTCGAATTTGGCGCGTTTGCGTGGGTAATAGTAAAAACGATAGCCGTCGTGTGAGGTTTTGCTGATTTTGCGGAATAGAGGTTTGGAGTCCATAATGTTGAGATTTAGGAAACAGTGCCGGAGGCGTAGTTTAACTTCTTTTTAAGGTCAGTTCTGGCAGTACCACGGCACTTTCCTCCGTGTCTTCTTCGCCCTTCCAAGCAACGATGAAAAGCACTTTTGCGGAAGCTATTTTATAACCTTGTTCTTTCCAATGGTTTAATGTGTTTCTAAATGCTTTTGAATATAATGCAACTTGGCAATCACTGTTATTGATGTTCTTCCATAGTGAGTTGTCCTGCCACTCTAAATCATCTCCGCTTTGCAGTTTCAACAGTGTGCTTTTTTTATCTTTGAAAAAATTCAAGATAACATCGCGGTGGGAAAGTTGTAGGGTCAGCTCTTCTGGATGATTGTAAATTGTTTCATCATGAATTACTTCTACCCCGGGAATGTACGTGTTTTCGAGGAATGGTATGCTGGTGTGCACGTATAAAGACTGCTTGGCACGCGTTAAGCCGACATAAAGTTTTCGGTAGGTTTCGTCATTTTCATTGCTCAATTTTTGCAATAACAAAAATACATGGTCGAATTCACGTCCTTTGGACTTGTGTATGGTAGATACTAAGACGGCGCTTGCGTCTTTAGTATAGTAGTCTTCATATTGAGATTCATTCACATATTCTTGTAAATCAGAAAAATATTTTTGTTTGTTGATTCTTTCAAATTCAAGGATGAAATTGCGAATGTTGTCTAAACAAGAGCTGTTTTGATACTTTGTGAAGAGTCTGTTTTTTGCATTTTCCCAATTGTCATCTGAAATGACGGGAGATTTCAAATTGTTCTGAATCAATTTGATGAAAAATCTTACTTCGGCGAGGTTGCTGAAACGGAATCCGTCAATGGATTGTATCAGTTGAGCTCGAATATTATGTTTTTTCAGCAAGGCAACCACGCAAAGAGCTTCTTCATTTGTAGCCGTCAGTAGGCAGATGCTGCCTTGTGGCTTGAGCGCAGAAAGATGTTGAACAACAGGTGTCTCCAAATGTTCGCCTCGGTGTCGAATGATTTGAACATGTCCGGGCTCTTTTCGTATTGCAACGATTGGATTGCTTTTCATCCGTTGCTGGATCTGTCCAACAAAAGTGTTTGCTGTGGAAACAATCAGACTGTTGCTCCGATAATTTTCAACCATCTCGTACATTTTTGCCCCGTATGTGCTGATGAGTGACTGGAGATATTTGGAATCTGAGCCACGGAATTCATAAATGTTTTGATCATCGTCACCAACGGCAATGACGCGCATTTCTTCGTTGTATCTCATCAAGGCTTCTACCAATGCAAATTCCTGTTGATCCATGTCTTGAGCTTCATCAATGACCAATACGGATTTGGTGATTTTTCCTGGCTCGACATCCCCGTTGTTTATCATCTCGGTGGCGTAATGGACGACATCATCAACCTCTTCGAGATTTCCTGTTTTACCGATAAGATCAAAACAATAGGAGTGGAAGGTCTTGATTTCAACGAAATAGGCAGCATTTCCTATTAAATCTATTAGGCGCGTTTTAAATTCAATGGCGGCGGCTCTGGAGAAGGTCAGCATGAGCAGTTGCTCGTGCTTGACGTCTTCCAACTGAAGCAGCGAGGCTAATTTGTGGACCAGGACACGAGTTTTACCACTGCCCGGTCCGGCGGCCACTACAATGTATTTGGAATCTTTGTCATGGATAATCTGCTTTTGGATTTTTGAAAGACAACCAAATAGTTTTTCGTGCTTTTCGGGAGATATGTTCCTGCTGATTTCCTGCACTCTTTCTCCTTTGAAGTATTTGCCAATGAATTTTTTATAATCCAGCTGGAAGTAATCTTTTACGAACAGAAGGGCAGCGTCATAGTCGCGCACCATAAGGTTGGCATATTCTCCGACAATGTGGATCTGTTGAATCTTTTGCTTGTAAAAATCATCCAGTAGCTGATAGTCGTTGATTTTATATCGGATTTTGTTTTCTGCAATCCGTTTGATTTGCATGCCGTTGTAGATGACAAGGAACCCGCCTTCCAGTTTGATGGCTCCAATTTTTGAGAGATATAGAAGGGCTTCTTCCATTTCGGAAATGGATGCTTTATGTTCTTCAAAAGCGAGTTCGGAATTGTTTTTATAATTATCAACAAGCTGCGTAATAGAAAATTGGACTACAAAGTCTTCTTTGTTAGCGTGTCGGCTGAGGACGGATTTTTGAAATAGTTCTGATAATATAAATCGACAGAGTTCAATACGCTTATTGAATTTTTCGTTGAGGACTTCTATTTCGTATGATAAGACAGTTTGCAGGAACCCTGATTCTGGATTTTCAACTTTTTTGATGTAATTCCGAATGGTTAGGAAATAGAGCAAGGTTTTAAGCCCTTTTACTGTTGAGTGGCTAATGTTCTCGGCTAATGCCTTTTCGTTGAGTTCCTTCAAGGACATGGAATTCTCAGAATGAGCAAGATGCTCTAATAGGAATTGTTCAAGTTTGGCGAATTTTTCAAGGATGCTTTGTGACTTGTTTTGGGTGTCTGATTTGAAGATGTAGGCGGACATGTCGCGAGAATCCGCTAATACGCCTTCTTGACGCATCAAGCTCACCGCTTTAACCACAGATTCTTTAGGCATTCCCAACATGTCTGCTAAGTAGTCGATGCGAGATTCAGCATCTTCGTCTTGCGCAGTTGCAATGCTTCTGCTGGAAATCAAAGATTTTATGATGCGGATTGCATTTTGCCGTTCATGCTCTTCAAAAATAGGGGAGTCGGTGAGTCGTTGTCGGGCTTCCTCCATATTTTTTACCATAATCCCTGTGGCATAGACGTGCGGCACATTCTGTCCGCGTTGAACATATCCGGCCTGTTCCAAGGCGGCAATTGCGGTTTTGACACGCGTTTCAATATCCAGTACAGATTCGTCCCACCCGGCCTGACGTGCAATTTCCAAGGCTGAGCACTGCACGCTTTTCCGTTGTTTGGTTAAGTATTTGATAGCTGTCCAAACCTGTTGTATTTCGCTGATGCTTAACTTTGTCTGATTGAGCAAGATGAAATGCTTGTCCAAATCCGCATCGTTGAACAATACGTAGCAGTCGGCATTCATGTTCGGGTCTCGACCAGCGCGGCCTGCTTCTTGGACGTAGTTTTCCAAAGAATCAGATATTTCGTAATGGATGACCAAACCAACATCTTTCTTATCTACTCCCATTCCAAAAGCGGAAGTGGCAACAATGACTTGTACTTCATTGTTAATGAATGCGTTTTGATTGACAACTTTATCGTTAGCATCCATTTTACCGTTATATGGCAATGCTGGGAAACCATCTTGTGTCAGTTTCTCGGCTAAAGACACGGTCTTTTTGGTTCTGGATACGTAAACGATTGTCGGGCATTTTTTGCCGGCAATGAGATTGCGTAGCGTTGTATATTTGGATTCTTCAGTTTCAGTGTGAAAGACTGCGTATTTCAAATTCTTTCGAGTGGATGAAGAAGCAAGAATTTCTAATTCGATATCCAATTCCTTTTTGAAATAATCGCAGATGTCAGTAATGACTTTTTGCTTGGCTGTTGCCGTGAAACAGGAAACCGGTATGGGCTGTTGGCTGTGTTTCTTATCTCGTAATTCACGGATGAACGGACCAATATAAAGGTAGTCCACGCGGAAATCTTGTCCCCACGCAGAAAAGCAGTGCGCCTCGTCGATGACAAAGCGGACGATGTTGCGCGATAGTAGTAACTTTTCAATGGTTTTGGAACGCAGCATCTCCGGGGATATGTAGAGCAGGGTTGCAGACCCGTCGGCCACTCGCTGGAAAGCATTTGCTCTCGTAATTGGATCGAGTAGTCCGTTTATGGTAACCGCGTCAGTGATGCCTTGTGATTCCAAATTGTCCACTTGGTCCTTCATCAGAGATTGCAATGGAGAGATGACAACGGTGAGTCCGTGAACGGCATTGCCCGCCATGATGGCTGGTAACTGGAATGTCAATGACTTGCCGCCGCCTGTCGGGAAAACAGCCAGTAGAGATTTTCCATCAACAGCCGTTTGAACAGCCTTTTCCTGAAGCGCTTCTCCGTCGTAAGTCCTGAATTCTTTAAAACCAAATATGTGCTGTAATTGCTGATGAATGTTGAACTTGTTTTTGCAATATGGACAACCGTCATGGCACGGCGTGTTGCAAAGCACTTTCAGCAGGTGTTCAATTTGTGGAAAGTTCTTCAGCAGCCAAGGCGGGGTTATGGAATGATAATCGCAGGTGTTGACGAGTGCTAATGCGTATGCGAGTTCTTTGGGATATTGTGAAATCCAAGGAGAAAAGTCTGTATCTGTACAAAGAAGACTTGTGAAATGTCTGCGTATTAATGTTTCTGTGTTCCTCCTGTCCGGGCGCATGGATGTATATTCGAAGAAACCGTGAAACTCTTCTTCGCTGTAAAGCAAATCGCAATATATTTGCTGAATGCCGGTTGGCAGTTCGGAAAAAGCATTGAGAATGTCGTAAAATAGATCTTTTGCCTTATGACAATCGTTTAGAGGGTTGTTCAATTCATCGCTTTGCAGTTTGTCGTCCTTGAGCAGTGCGTGATAAGGACGCTTGGGAAACATCAATGGGGAAAGATAAAGCGTGTCAATGGCAGAAGCACGGATTTTTCGGAACAAGTTGGCCTCTTTATTGATATATTTCAAATCATGGTGGACGATGTTGTGCCCACAGACAAAATCGGTCCTGCCTACAAAGTCAAAAAATTGTTCTTTTGAGCCAGCATGAAAAGAAGAACCATCTTCACGAATGGCTCCGAAGTCATGAATTTTATGGTCTTTTACACCGACTTCTGTATCAATAAAGACAATGGTTTTACTCATTGTTTGTTTTGTTCAAAAGTATCATCTTTTTATTTTGATGATAATATTTCTGAAAATGCAATTACTCGAAAAAATCAGCAAAATATTGTGTTTTTTGCACTTTATTTTGTGAGTCGCAAAAGTACGAAAATAATGCAGAAAAGAATGATAGGATTGATATTTTCTGCCGTGAAGCGAATCGGGTCGAATCGGAAGCCAATGAAGTGCCTGGCGGGGCGATGGGGTGGGGCGATAGGTGTGAGCAGGGACGATTGTTGAGTGGCTTATAAGAAGAAGAGGCACGCGCCGGCAACGCTGATGACTGCCCCGATGACTTCGCGCACGGTAACGCGCTGGTGGAACAGCAAAGCAGCTGGCGCGATGATGAGTATCGGTGTCAGTGCAAATAGGGTCTGCGCAATCCCTGATGTGGTGTGCTGCACCGCTAACAGCGATAGGCTGACCCCGAAAAACGGGCCGAGGAAGGTGGAACCAAAAGCGCATCCCATCGCCTTGCGGTCGTGGACGGCGCGCTGCAACTGCATCTTCCCATCTTTGCTGAACACCATCAGTAGGAGGAGAAATCCTGCCAAACCCATAAACGTACGGATCATCGTGCCGGCAAAGGGCAGGCTCAGTTCCAACGGCAGCGGGATGAGTGCCCCACTGGGTATGCTTTGCCCTGTCAGGCCCTGTGCGGCGATGGCTGAGCTGTAGGCCTCCATACCGCTTTTGCTCAGCACCAGCCCTATGCCTTGGCAGATGCCGGCGCCGCAACCGTAGAGCACGCCTTTGAATGGCAACTTCAACCGAATGGCGGATGTCGTTTCGCCCTCTTTTTTCGTGCCTTTGGAGAGAATGGACATCGCGATGCCCGTCAGGGTGACGCACATACCCACAATCGCCAGCGGACGCATCTGCTCGCCTAACAGCAGTCTTCCCGTGATGGCCGCTGCGGGTGCGGACAGACTCATAAAAAGCTGTCCGAAACGCGAACCGATTAGGATGTACCCTTGGAAGAGGCAGTAGTCGCCGATGACATAGCCCACCACGCCCGACAGCAGCAGCCACATCCAAGTGGTGGCGTCTGCAAAACGGGGATAAGGCGCCCCGATGATGACCCAAAGGGTAGCGGCAAACAGGACGAGCGAGATGACCATACGGGTCACATTAAGAGGCAATGAACCAATACGCTTGGAGGCGACTTCGGCAAAAAGCGCCGTCGCCGTCCAAGAAATCGCAACACCTATGGAGAGAATCTCGCCTACAAACATTCCTTATGTTTTTTAGGGCCGCAAAAGTACGAAATTAATGCGGTAATGAGATTCGTGATCAGTGAACTGTGATCAGAGAGCAGTATACTGTGAGCCGTGAACAGTGACTGAGCGTGGAGGTTTGCAAAAACGGTAATTTTGTTTTCCTCTATTTCCTCGGTTCTCGTAGTTCCAGAAGTATGCGCAGATTATAATCCGGCTTGTACATTTCCAGACGGTAGGGCTTTGTTTTCCATTGGATGCAGTTTTTGGATGGACTGTCCTTCAATCCGGTTTCCGTATTGAAGAAAGATGTCAGTTTCTGATAAATCAAAGGATATTTAGATTCGGCTTGCTTGCTTCGACTTTCGTCGATTTTCCAGGAAATAGGAGTGTAGCTTTTTGTCTTTTCCCATTCGAAAAAGACACCTTTCACCAAGGAGTCTGATAAGGAATAGCAATACCAAGTGTGAATGGTCAGAATACTGTCAATGACTTTGGTGAAAATCTCCATTTCATAGTTCTTGGAATCGTTCAATTCTTTCTGGAAATAGGCGTTCCTTCCGGCCATACGGGTGGTTTTGAAGGGGGTGCACAAGGATTGCTCAAAGGCAAGGACATCGCGGTAGTGCAGGGAATCCAAATGATTATAGACGTAACTGAAAGTTTCTTCAAAGAAATCTTTGCCTAAATACGACAGGGAGTCCTGATTGTGGAAAATATGGACAATGTGTATCTGATTGCCGTCAATGTCGATAATGCCGTATTCGTTGTTACTGCGGGAAAATGGTTTTAAGAATGAACTTTCGGAACTGTTTTTGCCGCGATAGCAGTTGGAATATTGGAATAGATTGTAGCATTCCGTTAAATCTTTCACGAGCGTGAGCCGGTTGTTGTCCAATCGAGCAATATAACTGTGTTGAGGATCTCTTACGATGGTGTATAGCGAACCCCTGAATTGGAAAGCTCCTTCAAACAAATTGTCCTTGTATGAGGTCATATCCCACCAACCTTGTTCTGCCCACCGATATTCAAGTATGGTCTGGAAAGCGTCATTGCAACGATGGATATCGTGGTTGGGGTCTTTATTCATTTGGATGGCGATAGAATAGAGATCCTTGTCGTGAATGCCATTATTGTACTGAATGTTTTCATCGCAGGGAATGCCAGCCGCGGGGTTATCCAACTTGCGAATACTGCCGGCAGTTGTCAGATAGAAACTGCTGCCTATACGGTTGATGCGTTCGAGATTGGTCGGAAACAGATACTGTTTTCCGGAATGCTTGTCTTCGAACCACGAATAGTCGCCGAATTCGCCGTTGTCTATGTAATAGACCTTGTAGTCGTCGTCTTCGTAAAGTTGGTCGGACAACCAAGGTATGCTGTCCCATTTCAGCGTGTTTTCGTTGAAGAAGTAGTGATGGTCGAGTCCATAATAGTCGTGGATGAACAGCGTGTCGTGACGGACGAACAGGTCGTCGTATGGACTGGACAGTTTTTGAGGATAATCCAAATACTCGATTTTACTAAAATCTGTAGAGATGCGAAGGAAATGATTGGAGTCTTCGGAGAAATAAATACTCTTCTCAGACAAAAGCACGTAGTAGAATCCGTGGAGCTTGACGGCCTTGCGTAGGCTCAGTGTCGAAAGCGGATCAGTGAAGGCTTTCGCATCGATGCGGACGGTGTCGTGCGTGACCACGAAGGTGTCCGTTGAATCCTGCTGCGTTGAGAGGTTTGACTGTGCGCAGGCACTGGCCGCATACACCATAAAAACGAAAATGAAAAAACGTCTCATAGAGAAGGGCTTTTATTTTAATACAAATAGATTAGTTCCATTTCAAAATTTTCATTTGTCCTCTTTTACCTTTACCCTCAGTCCTCTGCTTTGGGCGCGGAACTCGGGAGCATACAGGCATTCGATGGAGGCTATGCCGTGTGAGAAGTCGCCGAGTTGTGTGGCAATCAGGTCGTATTCCAACACGTAGGTGCCCTGTGTCAACTCCGTGATGAAGAAGTTGGTGGAGGCGTCGTGCGGGCAAATCTGGTAGCTGAAGCCGTTTTGGTAGATGACGTCATCTTTGATGCTGGCAGGCTCGAAGGCGGAAGCACGCTGGTCTTTTAGGTGGACGAACTCCAGGTCGCGATCGCTCTTGATGACGATGCGCACGGTGATTTTCTCGCCCAGTCGGACGGGGTTGTCATCTGTGACTGGCTCCAAGCGTGGTCCGTCTGTGGAGGCCACGCGGTGGTAGAGCTCGCGTTCGATTTGCAGACCGTCGGCAGCAGCGGCGACTTTGTCAAGATTTTCGAAATACTGCCAGTATAGTGCGCCGAAGGCAGGATGTGTGCTGTCGGTGCGCACCGTTGCCTCAGCCAATCGCGTGGTGATGTCCTCACCCTTCCACGTGTGGGTGATTCGTCCGGTGCCGATGGCGGCGTCTGGATCGTCGTCGGCGTTGAAGGTCTGTCCGTCTATGGTCAGTGTGGTGGCGGCGGCCGATAGTGTCTCGGGACTGCTGTTCAGCAGCAGAGCATAGACAGCTTCGGAGGTGGCCGAGGTGTTGCTCCAGTTGTTGCTGTGTTTTTGGCACAGCAGCCACTGCTTCATCGCATCCAACTCGTCTTTGTTGGGAGCAATTTCAGTGAATGCTTCGATGAGCAACGCTTGGCGCTCGACAGGAGCCTCGTACCACGGGAAGTAGTGGCAGAAGCAGCGTTCTTCGTATGCATTGCGCCAGTACATTCCCAGCTCGGGATGGGTGATGGCCTGTTGGCGAATGGCTTCCATAATCTCGCGTGCTTCGTCTTGGCGGCCGATACGGAATAAGATGAGGGCGACTTCCGCTTGGCGTGTATAGTTGGCCTCGTAGATGTCCTGGACGGCTTTCTGCAGGATGACATGAACGTAATGTTGGTTCAGCCAGCTGGTGTCAACTTTCCCGAAGGTGCGCGCGTATAGGTACTGGATGTCGGTTTCGCTAATGTAGAACGTCCAGTTGTGTTTCTCGTTTTCGCGAATTTTTCTGGCTGCGCAGCTGTCCATCTGGCGGATGGCTCGGTTCATTGTCTCTTTGGCATTGGGCACGTCGATGCCGAGATGCTGCAGTTTGCGGTAGCCGGCCACCACGCGGTTGGTGATGTATTCGGAATAGTGGCTGTGGTTGTACCAGCCCCAGCCGCCCTTGGCGAGCATTCGGCTGGAGAGCTTTTGACAGATGTTGTCAATCTGGCCCTGCAGACGCTTGGAGTCCATAAGCTTAGCATGGTTGGCGATGGCATCCTCTTCGCGTTGGGCATTATAAACCCACGGCGTCTCTTCCAGCATAATATTTTTGAGATTCTCATTCTGATGGAGCGGGGAAAGGCTTTCGCCCATGATGGAATCGGTACGCCATTTGGCATAAACGTCTGCGATTTCTGGATGCTGTCGGACGATGTCCAGGGCAATGGCGTTGGCGTAGAGCTTGTGGAAAAGATGGTCTGTGCATTCGTATTTGTACTCCATTAGGTAGGGCAGGGCGGCAATGGCCGTCCAAACGGGATTGGTAGTGAGATCGAAGGTGTAGCTGTAGTTTTGGAGGGTGGATGAAGTGTCGTTTAGGATATGTTCGAACGTGACGGTCTGGGTGGCGTTGGCGGGGAGCGCGAAGTGTTTGGCCTCTGTCACCAGAGCGCGGTTGGGCAGTACGGGCAGTACATTTTCCTCACCGTCACCATAGTCGCCGGACTGCGCGAGCACTCGGTAACCGATGGCTTCCACGCCTTTCGGCACCACGAACTGCCAATTCACGGCGGTGGATTGCCGTGCGGCGCAAGTGAAGTCCTGGAGGGAGTCCGTGCCGTTGGTGAAAAGGACGAGCGGTTCATCGGTGTCGAAGTTGAAAAGGGTGAGGCGCGCCTTGCCGCGCAACGTGGAGTCCTGCGTGCTGCAGACTTTGATGGAGAAATTCAGCGTATCGCCTTCGCGCAGGAAACGCGGCGCATTGCTCTGTATCATCATCGTGCGTCGTGTCTGCACAAAGTCAATGAGCTTCCCGGTGTGCAGCTCCTTGGTGTGCGCCATCGCGAAAAACTTCCACTTCGTGTATTGGTCGGGAATGGTGAAGGCAATCTTCACGTGACCTTCCGCATCGGTGCGCAACTGCGGATAGAAGAAGGCCGTTTCCGTGAAGTTGTTGCGCAAACGTATGGTCGGACTGAAAACGAAGTTGTCGGGTACAGTTTTTTCGGAAATTGCCTTTTCGGTTTCTTCTGTTTTTCTATTTCCTCGCACAGACGATATTTCCCCATCCATAGAGGCGACACCCTCGAGGGAGGAGAGTGCGGTTGTGACTCTTCTGCTGGAAGATGTCATGTCCGCATCGAATACGGGCGGTTCGTATTGAACAACTTCTTCTGTAGAAGCGCCGGACTTCTCTCTAATTCTGACGCCGTCAATGATAGTGGCTGTCCCGTCGCTGCGGTTGCCAAGCACGGTGGCAGGTCCGCTGTAGTTCATTTGGCTTCTGCTGCTCCAAATGAAATCCTGCGAATAGGGGAGACGCAACTGCTCATATTTCTTTTGCTTGAGATGCAATGGGTTAGAAGAGGTCGTTGTGATGGCTTTGTGATTGTTCTCACCTGTTCTGATTTTGTCATATGAATAGTCGCGAAGTGGCTTGGGGATACGTTCGCCGTGCGTAAACGGAAACATCCAGTATTGTTCCGCGCTCATTCCCAACATTTCCATAGAAGCATCAACCATTCCGGCGACAAGCTCTGCATCCGCCATCGTGTTGTCGTCCCTCTCCTTGACGCTGATTTCCCATGTGTCGGAATGGCCCGGCTCTAACACGCGGTTCCAGTGGGTGAGTTCTAATTTCAAAATATTGGTAGTGATTTTGGGCAGTTCTGTGCGAGGTAGCAAAAGAGTTTCGGCGTTTTGATGGAAGCAGTGTCCGCTTTGTACGGTACGCACTATCACGTTGATTTGGTATGCCCCGTGGGCTTGCGTTTTGACGCGCAGCTGATGTTGGCTTTTGTCGGCAGGAATCTCAAAGGCGCTGATACGCTTTTCCCCTTGAAAGACATCGCAATACAGCCAGGCATCGGACAAGTACGAGCCGACCACAATGGTCAGCGAGTCTCCAATTACTGCCTTTTTCGGCAAGTTGACATAGACAGGCTCATAGCGATGGGAAACGTTATCTTGGGTGTTGAAAATGGAAAAGTATTGTATGTCGGGTGTGATGGTGGAGTCGGTTGCGCTCAACTCAACGCGATACTGCCCCTGCGGCCAATCTTTAATTCTATAGCGGAAGATGGAATCCGTAAAGAAGGACTGCTCGATGAACAGTAGCGTGTCCGCTATTTTCCAATTTGTTATTTTGCTATAAAAGGGATCCTTGGTGCTGTATGGAAAACATTGCTGGTAAAGTTCTTCCGAACAAATGGGGTGAGATGGTTGCTCGAAGAAGTCATAACGATAGTGAAGATAGGTGTCCGGCATTTCCATTCGTGTGACGCGAAGTCGCACGGGCACATTCAGCACCTGGTTGCTATAGTTTCGTACTTTTACTTTCCAATTGAGAGAGTCTGATTGTGACAAGTCGATGTTTTGGACCTCCTCCAATTTCAGTTTCAGTTGATGCCCATAGACGGTGAAGGAATTTTTGTCGGAATGGGTTTCGCCATTGACATCCGTAACGATGGATTCCACGTTGCAGGTGTAAGAGAAACGGTCACTTTCTGGAACAACATATTGAACGACAAATTGTCCGTTTTCATCACTGACGGTATCCAAGAAGAAGGTCTCTCCGAAATACTCGACACGCACGTTGACGTTGGCATTGGAAATGGGATAGCCGGCGAAGGCCTTCACTTCTCCGCGAATAAAAAGCGTGTCGCCGAAAGAGGTGGCTTCTTTATACGGCAGCAATTTGACTTCAAAAGTGGGTAGCTTGTATTCGGAGACTGTAAACAAGCAAGAGACCTGATGCGAAATGTATCCGTTGCGGTCATACTTGCGAAACCTCTTGTGCCGCGGGGCGTTTTTATCTGTAAAAAGTTTTCCTTCGATACCACAATAGCCATTGACGTTGGCGGGAACTTTGAACTGTCCGGCAACTGAGCCGAACTCATTGGTGGTCAGTTTGAGAGTGTCGTAGATGTGTGAAGAAAAGTCCTTTAAATAGAAAACGTATGTCTTATTGGCCTCAATTTTTCCATCATGAACCATTACGGCTTTGAAATATAAGGTCTGCGAAGGTCGATACAAAGTTCTGTCCAAAATGATACAGCTATTAGGATAATTTGTATATCCTCTTCGAAAGACGTAATTGCTTGGCATAGAAAGTTCATTGAAATGACAGGCGTCCTTTCGTTTGTTTTTCACTACGTAAGAGTTTTTGTCATTGTAGGTTTTGAAGAAGGATGGCCTATACGAAAATTCTCCGTATTTGTCTGTGCTTCCTATGTGCCATTTTGCCCGAATATATTTATGTGTCAAAGCCTTGCCTGTTTGACGGTCGTGGGCGGCCTCGTGGATCTTTCGTCCAATGCCCCAGTAGGACAATTTCACAGAGGTGACTTCCAACTGATGCATCATAATGACATTGTCCGTGTCGCATTGCGGGGTTAGGTGGAAAAGCAGTACGTAGTCGCCGGCACCTAAGCTGTCAATGGGCAATTCGGTGCTGTAGGATTCGTATGGAATGGGATTCGGCAGTACAAACTGCTGTTGCGCCTCTTGTCTTTTCAGCTTTTTCCAAATTTTAGCAGGGATGGTGTATTTCACGTCCCTGCCTGCACGGTCGATTTTGAAAAACAGATGGTATAAGTCCTTGGCTTTGAATATCGTGAGGTAGAGTGTGTCAATGTTGGTGTATTCAATTGGCAGAATGATTTTAGGAGAAGGAGCATAGTCTATCGCATCGGACGGACAGTTGAGTTTGATTTTTTCAATTTCTTTCAGATAAAAGTTCGCATTGTTGAGGAAATAATCGTTCGAGCTTTCCTTCGCGATTTTCTGAAACAGTTCGTGGCTCTTTTCCCGAAAACCGGGCGCGTTAATGTTAGGGGAAGTGGCGTAATCATAAAGAAAATAGGCACGTGCATAATCAATGGCTTCATCGGAACCGTATTGGTCTTCTATTTGTTGGAGCCCGATCCAGAAAGGGTTGGAATCCAAATTTTTTTTGTCGGGGTAGTGGAGGATGTAGTTCTTGGCAATCGCGTAGTCAATGATGATGTTGCGTTCGGTCGTCGTGTCGTGTTTGCGGATGGCGCGGTCGATGAGCGGAGCAAAGCCCTGCGAGTTTGAGGGTAGGTTGTCAATGCGGTGTTGCACTATCAGGTCGAAAAGCGTGGGGCGGAGGTTACGGTATTTGCGGCTCGTTTTTTCCAGCAGGAAGGAAAAGTCTTCCGTTGCCAGAATGGCGGTGCTTTCCAAAACGTTGAAGCAGTTTTGCAGGTACTGCTGAGCCATCCGATAGAGGTCGCTTTGCGCCCACTCCTTCCATTTGCTGAAATCAGACAAGCCGATGGACGAAGCGGTGCTGGCACCACCAAACTGGTACATTTGTTCCAACAGGGTGCCGATGAAATAGTCGTACAGGCAGCGATAGGCGGTGTCGGTGGTGAGCTCCTTTACGGAATCCAAATATTGCAGGCAGGTCCCGAGGTCCCAATTGGGATTGTGCTGTGTGTTCAAGATAGTGCGCTCGTAATGCACACGAAAAAGCTGGTGGGTGTTGCTGTCCTGCAGGGCTTTGCGCTCTATGTCGTCCAAAAGTATGTTGGCGGACTGCACCTTTGCACGGTTGCTGTTCACATACTGCTTCCATAATGCCTTGTAGGATACAGTTGTCGTGTCTTGGTTCGACACCTGCGCCCGCAAGCCGAACGAAAGAATGATGCAAATGGACAAGAGGAAGAACTTTTTCATAATGTCTTTCATAATGCGATGATGCGATAATGTAGAAAAGTAGAAAGGTAGAGGAGTAGAGAGGAAGAAAGGTAGAAGAGTAGATAGGTAGAAAAGTGTAATAGCGAATATGCGGCAATTATTTTGAAACTTGAAACCTGAAACTTTTGCTACCAGGTATATCTATATAGTGGTGGCGTTGGCAATCAGTTTCCGTACCTGTTCGCTGTCGGTTTCGTTGCAGCCTTTGGGTGAGGTGTGTTTGCAGGAGCCGTGGACTTCCCGGGCATTGGTATAAGCAATCAGTTCGCGGACGTTGTCAGGGCGCACGCCGCTGCCGACGAGGATGGTGATGCGGTCGCCGGCCTGCCGGATGATATCGCGGAGGTTGTCTTTGCCTTCCATAGCGGTGGGCTCGCAGCCGGAGGTGAGGATTCGCGCGCAGCCGCAGTCGATGACCTCTTCCAGGGCGCGATGCCAGTCGGCACACTCGTCGAAGGCGCGGTGGAACGTGACGGGCACGGGGGCGGCGAGTTCCACAAAGCGGCGTGTGACTGCGGTGTTGATGGTGCCGTCCTCGTTCAAAAATCCGACAACGATGCCGGCAACTCCCAGTTCTTTGCAAACGCGCACGTCTTCGGCCATCGTTTCGATTTCGAGATCGTTGTAGCAGAAGTCGCCCGAGCGTGGGCGGATAAGGACGAACACGTCGAGTCGCAGATCCTGGACGCATTTGCGGATGGTGGCGTAGGATGGAGTGGTGCCGCCGTTTTCAAGGTCTTGGCATAGTTCGATGCGCGTGGCGCCGGCAGCCTTCGCGTTGGCCGCCGATTGGATGGAATTGCAACAGATTTCTATATTCATTGTTCGTTTTTTTTAGGAGTGGCGAAAATAAGAAAAATGTGGCAATACAATCAGAATTCACAGCATTATTGAGAATTATTACGAAGAATGAAAGAATTGATAAAGCCCGAAATTCCAGCACGAAAATCAATTTTTTTTGGCAACTTTATGCTAGTTGCCCTGATTGTTTTGATTTTATTATGATTTGGGCGGCCCGGCACCACCGACCCGCAATCCAACGCGGTGCC
>JAKSMC010000050.1 GCA_024400835.1 Bacteroidales bacterium | reverse complement strand
CGTTATGTTATTCATTTTTAATAAATTATATTATATCGAACTCACGTTATTTTATTGAGAATTTCAGCCTTACCATTAGCGAAACGAACTATGTGGGCACCCAGACTTTCGAACGTCACATCACCGGTCCGAGCGGCTGCGACAGCTTGATAATACTCAGTCTGACAGCCCTTCCGCTACCTCATTTTCAAATCATCAGCTCTAATGAAGATTTCTGCCAGGACATGTTTACCACACTGACCGTCGAACCCAGCATGATGCAATACTTATGGAGCACTGGTGAAACCTCCGCTTCCATTTCAGTAGAACAGCCCGGCAATTATTCAGTTTCCGTTTCTGATGGCACCTGCGAGGGCACTCAGCCATACGTAATCAGCTCCTGCCCTTCCAACATATTCATTCCCAATGCTATATCTTTTACAGAGCAAAACGGGCTGAATGACTATTTCCAAATCGTAGCCACCGATCTGACGGCTATTTACGACTTCAGCATTTACATATACAATCGTTGGGGCGGACTCGTTTACTGTTCACAGAACGCGAATTTCAAATGGAGACCGAAAGATGATGATGTCAGACAGTCCAACAATATTTTCAACTATATCATTCGATATAAAAATGAGATGGGAGAGCCCTTTATTTTGAAAGGCAGCATTCTGGTACTATAGACACAGACATTCAACCTGAAATTCATCAGAACTTCAACAATAAATAGACGACCACCTCGGTTGCCAACAGCAACGACATTGTCCACCACGTCCACTTCTGCGGTTTGTCAACGTAAGTGAAATGCTTGTTGAAAAAGTAGTTGAGCAAACCTACCGGAATGGCCATCAACGTGAGGTTGAGATAGTTGTTCGTACTTCCCCAATGCTCCATCAAAGCTATGCCGCCGATGTTCAACAGATACGTGAACGAGGTTACAATCAGGAATCTGAATATCAATTTCCGATCCTTGTTGTTGAAAACCAAAGCACCATATGTTTTGAAATTGAACAGGATGCTTACAATGGTGGCCAGGAAGTTGGATACGACGTAGGCGTGGTTGAGTTTGAGCAGATGTTCGAAGATGAAGAGAAACAAATAATTGATAAACAATCCAAACGCCGTATTCAATGCAGCCACGAACACAAAGCGGATAAACTGCTTTGAGAAAATCTTTTTTATGAAACTCTTTATTTTTTCGAACATTTTAATTTGCAAGGCCGCAAAAGTACAAAAAAATAGTGTACTGACTATCCCTTATGCCAATGACAAAATAAAGGATCATCGACCACAGCCTCAACTGAATGCAACCAAATAGATTCTTCAAAGCACCACAATGCAGCCTTTGAGCGTGGTTGGCTTCCCTAACAGATTGGAATACGTGATGATATAATTATACACCACATTCTTTTTGGTACCGGCCCGATCACCGCCATACCACTTGAAATTCTTATCTTTTGACAAAAACACCACACCTCCGAAACGGTTGTAAATTACGATTTGAAAACCCGCGATTTTAGGCTGTATTGATTGGGGAATACAAAAATAATCATTTAGTCCATCGTCATTAGGCGTTATCGCATTGGGCAAGTACAGGCTGAAATCATCAAACAGTGTGCTCATCAACAGTACTATGTGCACCACACTGTCACAGCCGAACCGGTTGGTCAGCACTATGGTCGTATCAATGGTATGGACATTAGTCATCTGTTCTTCCGACAAATATATGCCATATCCGTCATAGGGTTCCCCTCCCTCGACCACCTCCCGATGTTCCACATAGCTCCTATCGTGAACGATTAAACATAGAACAAGCAATCTGTTGACCGAGTCTCCTTCTATAATTTTTGAAAAATAGAATGTGCCGGCCTGGTTTGTCTGCTCAGGAGTTATGAAAAAAACTTCATCCTCGAACATTTCTCCAACGCAGATTTCTCTTACCACAGTATCACTCTGCATAGGTTCTTCTTGTTCTACATAAACCACCACCGAGTCAGTTGCCGAGCAAGTTGACATATCAAAAAGCGAAATATCGTCCAGGCCGAAGTCATTGCCGGTCCCATTTTGGTTTTGATTGAGAATGGATAACGTGGCCGTTGTCGCATTCCCACTATTCCAAATCTCATAATACTGCACCCACGTATTCAGTGTACTTGGCGCTTGGAAAACCGGACCCACCTGAACACCGTTGATGCAAAACTGGAGTAAGGCTTGGCAACCGCTTTGATAGGAGTTCAACATTGAGACCACCTGGGCCGAAAAGGCATAGGTCGTATTCGGCTGGACATTAACCGTTTGCGACCACACGGTAGCATTGGGATGGTCCGCGCCGTCAACAATCATAAACGATCCCGTGCCACCATATCCATAGACGTGCCCACCGGCATTCCACACATTCAAGCCGTCCGTGTTGATGGCATAACGACCATAACTCATATTATGGCCCATAACGTATATGTAATCCGTCTGGAATCCGGTGTTCCCCGATTCAAAGTCACCATTGACAACAATATTTGTTCCACCGACATTGTATCCGGTCACATAATAGGTCGTTGTCTGAGTGGGGGTTGCCACCGGATTCGCAATCGTATTGTCAGAAAGCGAAAATGCAGGGGTCCACTCATAGGTTTGGCACCCCGTCGCCCACAGATGTGCCTCATCACCTTCTTGAATAGTCACATCCGGACATACCACCAACTGGGGCGGACATTGAGCCATTCCTACTGTCCATAAGGACATCATCAAAAAAAGTGTGGACCACTTATTCTTCATTACTCTGATTATAAATCACCTAATTACCGTAACACTGCTATGGGCCGTTCTAACTTCCTTGGGAGACAAGGAGCAACTATATCTAACCAAACAGAAGAAAACCCCATCCGAGACTTCCGCCGCATCCCATTGCGGTTGGCTATCCGAAGTATGATAGACCAATTTACCCCACCTATCATATACCCACATCTCCACACACTCAAAATCCCCACTTACGTGAGGCGCATAGACATCATTGAGACCATCTCCATTAGGAGTAATAACATTAGAGAGTTCCACAGAACAAGGACAATGATCAATTGTAACAAAAGCCGTATCTACGCAGCCCTCCTTTGAAACCAAAGCCCAATATTCACCCACCTGATCAACCACGATTTGGGCAGCCACCTCCCCCGTGCTCCATAAAACATCATCCTCGCTGGAAACCGCTTTCAAGGTCATTGTATGGTCTGTGCAGAAATCTTCGTTTAACGTGTCTATCTGCACGAAAACGTCAATACAATTCAGCATTAATACCACCACGCTGTCACAGCCATATTGGGAGGTGAGATTTTGGGTTCGGACAATGACCCCTTCATCGGAAGTTTCCTGTTCTGAAACATTAAAACCATAATCATTATACGGAGTGCCTGAGCAGACATTGGCCACGATGGTGTCTCGATAAGAAGGATAACAATACAAATTGAAGATTGTAGTACTATCCTGCCCAAGCACATTCACATCTTGATGGACAAAAGTCGTCAAGCCATAAGGCAAGGTTTCAAAAGTAGTATCGGCAACAGCCCAATGAAACGGCAATTCTTTATCGCAAATTGAGATAGTATATTCCACACTATCTTGAAGATTTTCCACAAACACACATACGGAATCCATTGTTGAGCAACTGTCCAATAGTGTCAGTGCAATGTCGTCCAGGCCAAAATCATTGCCGGTTCCATTTTGATTTTGGTTGAGAATTGACAAAGTGGCCGTTGTCGCATTCCCACTATTCCAAATCTCATAATACTGCACCCACGTGTTCAGTGTACTTGGCGCGTGGAAAACCGGACCCACCTGAACACCGTTGATGCAAAACTGGAGTAAGGCTTGGCAACCGCTTTGATAGGAGTTCAACATTGAGACCACCTGGGCCGAAAAGGCATAGGTCGTATTCGGCTGGACATTAACCGTTTGCGACCACACGGTAGCATTGGGATGGTCCGCGCCGTCAACAATCATAAACGATCCCGTGCCACCATATCCATAGACGTGCCCACCGGCATTCCACACATTCAAGCCGTCCGTGTTGATGGCATAACGACCATAACTCATATTATGGCCCATAACGTATATGTAATCCGTCTGGAATCCGGTGTTCCCCGATTCAAAGTCACCATTGACGACTAAGTTATCCCCTCCGAGATTATAGCCCGTCACATAATACGTGGTTGTCTGATTAGGTGTTGCCACAGGGTTGGCCACCGAGCTGTCAGACAAAGTATTAGAAGGAGTCCAGCAATATATGTCAGCGCCCGTGGCCCACAATTGGGAACTTTCACCTAAAGAAATCGTGTCATTTGGGCAAACCGTTAAAATAGGAGGACACTGGGCAGCAGCACTCAAGCACATAAAGAAGAAAATTCCAATTAGAAGGAATACCTTCTTCAAACTATATGAAAACATATATCTGCAACAGCGTATCATTCGGATAATTTATACGGTTCGCAACAAAACTAATATCACATAAAAAAATGAAACATTTTACTTTGCAAGGCCGCAAAAGTACAAAAAATAATGTATTTTTGCCGCGTCTTATTCTATGGCAGGACATACCACCAATCCCTTCCGGTAATCTTGCTGTAATCACTTGAATAATAAGAAAATCTATAACACATTTACAATGCCAGACTCTACTGAAAAAAAGACTAAGAGGAAGAGAATTACTACTACAGTTAACAATGACATTCCCGCTGCTTCCTCAAATCAGCACAAGAAAATCATCAAAGTCAACATTCCTGAGAAAAAAAGCACGCCTATTTTCAAGACCAAGGAAGAGTTGACTGTCAAAGAAGAACCCATAGCAGAGCAAACCATGCAAAACACGGTTGAAGAGCCCGTCCTCTTCGCCAACCCAATGCCTACCGAAGTCGTCAAGCCCAAACGCGGCCGCAAACCCAAGGTTGCCGTCGAGCAGCCTCAGGAAGTTCCGGCCGAGCCCGCTGCCGTCCCTGTTGCCGAAGAGACCGCAGAAGTCGCTCCCGAAGCACCCAAGAAAAAACGCGGCCGTCCCAAAAAGTCCGAAACTCAGACTGCCGCCGAGCCAGCTCCCGAAGTCAAATCCGACACGCTGAACGACGACTACGACTTCTTGGAAAAATCCATCCAGCCCGCCAACCCCACCGAGGAACCGGCTGCAACGGAAACTGAAGAACCCGATCAGAAGTCTGAGAAACAATACGACAACAAAAAGAAGTTCGACAGAAAGAAGAAGAACGACTACAAAGATAACAAACAGAAAAAACAGGCCGAGAAAAAAGAAGAATCCCAACAGCCTGTAGAAGAACCTGTTGTAGAAAAAACCGAAGGCGAGAGAATCCAGGAAGAGCAAAACGCCCTGTTAGCCGACTCCCAATACGAGGGCACCGTCATGGCAGAAGGCGTCTTGGAAATCACCAGCGACAACTGCGGTTTCCTTCGTTCCTCCGACTACAACTACCTTTCCTCACCGGACGACATCTACGTGTCTATGTCGCAAATCAAGCTCTTCGGCTTGAAGAACGGCGACACCGTGTATGGTGCCATCCGTCCGCCCAAGAGCGGTGAGAAATACTTCCCACTTACCAAGGTCGAGAAAATCAACGGCTGCAATCCGGACGACATCCGCGACCGTATTCCGTTCGACTACCTCACCCCGATGTTCCCGGATGAGAAAATAAACCTCACAGGACATCCCGGCTGCAACCTTTCCACGCGCGTCATCGACCTGTTCGCCCCCATCGGCAAGGGCCAGCGCGGTCTGATTGTGGCACAGCCGAAGACCGGTAAGACCGTCCTCCTCAAGGACGTAGCCAATGCCATTGCGGCCAACCACCCCGAGATATACCTCATCATCCTGCTCATCGACGAGCGTCCTGAAGAGGTCACCGACATGCAGCGCAGCGTCAACGCGGAGGTCATCTCCTCCACCTTCGACGAGCCTGCCGAAAGACACGTCAAGATTGCCAACATGGTGCTCGAAAAAGCCAAGCGCATGGTGGAATGCGGCCACGACGTCTGCATTCTCCTCGACTCCATCACCCGTCTGGCCCGCGCCTTCAACACCATGGCTCCGGCATCCGGCAAAGTGCTCTCCGGCGGTGTGGAAGCCAACGCCCTCCAAAAGCCCAAACGCTTCTTCGGCGCAGCCCGTAACGTCGAAAACGGCGGCTCCCTCACTATCATCTCCACTGCCCTCATCGAAACAGGCTCCCGTATGGACGAAGTCATCTTCGAGGAATTCAAGGGCACCGGCAACATGGAACTCCAGCTCGACAGAAAACTTTCCAACAAACGTATATATCCGGCCGTTGACCTCGTGGCTTCCAGCACGCGTCGCGACGACCTGCTCCAGAAACCGGAGACCCTCCAGAAAGTCTGGATTCTCCGCAACCATCTCGCCGACATGACCACTATCGAGGCCATGACCTTCATCAAAGAAAACATGGAAGGCACCAAGAACAACGAAGAGTTCCTGGCTTCCATGAACGGATAAAACTACTGTTTATGAAAAAATTAGGGCTTGTTTTCATACTATGCCTTCTTTGTCATGTTGCTTGGGCGCAATGGCCGTTCGAGCAACATGATTCTATTTCGGAGGTTATCATCACCGCTAAGGAAAACCCCGCGATAGGCATAATTCGACAAGCCGCCCAGCAACGCAGTGCCAACTCCCTGCGCGCCAACAACTCCTTCCGCTACATCCAATACCAGAAAATATACGCCCTCGCCGACACCTTCTCCCAGAAGCTCTTCCTCAACGAGTATGTCACTGACGTCATGTTTCTGAAGCCATCTTCCCAAAACAGCAAAGTCATTGCTTCGCGCACTTCGGGGTTCAAGGACCCTGTAATATCCGTGTGGCTCGCGTCACAGCAATCGCCCTACTTTGACGAAGATTTTGTCAGTTTCATACAGTCGGACTTCCTCAACCCCATATCGAACAAGGGGCTGCACAGTTACGATTACACGCTGCAGGAGCGCATCGTCACACCCACGGACACCGTTTTCCGCATTGGATTTGCCCCCAAGAGGGACCACCACTTCTCCGCTCTGAGCGGCACGCTGTGGCTGCACTATCCCGACTGGGCGCTGCAACGCATCCAGGCTTCCGCCTACGACAGCACCTACCGCTATCCGCTCGACTTCGACCAGTACTTCGTACGACAGCCGAACGGCACGTGGGCGCCCGACTCTCTGTCTTTCCGCATGGGCTTCTCCCAGAAGTCACTGCAAGACGTCACCGTGGATTTTTACGGATTCAGCACCTTCCGACATCTGAATCTCAATTGCCCGCTTCGCCCGAAAGACTTCAGCCGTATGGACGTAGAAGACAAGCTCTCAGACGGCACGCTCAACGAAATCATACTCAACCACTATCGCAGTGCGGCACTCACGCCCGACGAGCTGCGCACCTACCAACTGGTGGACAGCATCAGCCGCAGCGCGCACCTCGACCGCATGTTCGCAATGCTGCAGCCTCTGTCCGAAGGCTACATCCCCATCGGCCCTATCAACCTGGATTTTGCCAAGGTCATTGATTACAAAAACGTGGAAGGTTTTCGCTTCGGACTCGGCCTTTACACCAACGAGCGCCTCAGCAAGCTCATCTCCTTCGGCGGCCATTTCGCCTACGGGCTGGGCGACCAGCGTTGGAAAGGCGGCGGACGTATAGACCTCAACTTCGGCACCCGCTGGGACCTCCGCCTCAGATTGGACGGCGGTTACGACCTTGTGGAAAGTGGCGGCATCTACCACTACGACGCCTCCTATGCCTTCCTCTCCGCCGAGTATATCCGTCAATGGACTGTAAATCATTATGATTATGCATCTTATGGTAAAATATTTTTCCAAATGCACCCGCTCAAATGGCTCTCTGTGGCCTTAGGCTTCAACTATGGCCAGTACGAAACCGGCTACGGATACGGTTTCCGATACATGCCCACCACATATGACCGCTACGGCAAGATCGAAAGCGACATCACCCTGCAGATGTCCTTCAAAGAGGAGCACCTCCGAGCCGGCAGTTTCACTTTCTTTTCAGAATCGCCCTACCCTGTCGTCACGTTGCATTACGCCAAAGGTTTCCGCAACATTTTTCAAAGCGAGTTCGTTTACCATGACTACCACAAAGTGGACCTCAACATCCGATATCGCAAAAACTACCGCAACAACGGATACACAGAAATCAGCTTGTGGGGCGGCTTCACACCCAATGACCTGCCCGCGTCGCTGCTCTACTCACCCATGGCCGCGTACGCTGTTGTAGACTTCGACAGTTGGGAGCAGTTCGCCACCATGCGCAGCAACGACTTCCTCTGCGACAAATATGCTTTCGCCTTTCTGCGCCACAACTTCGGCAAGATGACCAACAACAAGCGCTTCTCGCCCCAGATCATCCTCTGCCAGAATATAGGCATCGGCGGCCTGCGCCACCCCGAACTGCACAAAGGCATCTTTTTCGAAGACCTCAGCCAAGGCTATTTCGAAACCGGCATCATCTTCGACCACCTCGTAGACCTCCTGAAAACTTGCTCCTTAGGCGTCGGCCTCTTCTACCATTACGGCCCATATTATCAACCGAAGACTTGGGATAACTTTGCCATAAAAATCCGTTTCAGTTTGTATTAAAATTCTATCTTTGCGGTCTTATGAAAAAAACCGCCATTATCCTATTCGCCTTCTTTTTAGGAATCAGTTTCCTCAAAGCAGATTCCTTCATGAAAGACGGTCTATTCAACGAATTCCTGATTCCCTTTCAAAACCGGGAGTTATACCGGGCGCCTGTTGACGACCCTCTGATTGACTCTCTGGCCGCATACGCCGACCGTTTGGGCGAGCGGCTCAACGGCGTGGTGCTCGTTGCCCGCCACGACACCATCCTCTTAGAGAAAGCCTACGGATATTTGGAACTTTTCAAGAACACCAGAGGTTACGAAAATGTCACTGACAATGATCTGGAGGCCTTGCGCGACCGTCAAGGCAACGCCATGACCACCAACACCTTGTTCGAGCTGGCTTCCGTGTCCAAGCAGTTCACCGCGGCCGCCATCCTCAAACTCTGCCACGACGGGAAGCTCAAGCTCACCGACTCTTTAGAGCAATACATCCCGGGCACGCCTTACGGCAAGGTGACCATCAAGCAGATGCTCTCCCACAACTCCGGCCTGCCCGAATATTTCAACTTCGACTACACCGTTTACGACACCACGCCGTTCATCACCAATGAGCAGCTTATCGAAGTACTGAAGAAGAACCCGACGCAGTGGATGTTCAAACCCAGCCAGGGATATTCCTACACCAACACGAACTACGCGCTGCTCGCCTCCATCGTATCCATCGTCTCCGGCATGAAGTTCGAGCAGTATGTGCGCGACTACCTCTGGAAACCCGCCGGCATGAAGAACACCTACTACTTCACCGAACTCGTGGGTCTATATCCCGACAGGCAGCAACCCGCCATCAGCGTGCGCAAGGGCCAGGAGTTCGCCAATATCCGCGCCTTGGACGGCATCACATCCAGCCCCATCTCTCGCGGGCACTTCAAGGGCGGCTCCCTCGCGCAATATGACCGACTCAACGGCGTACTCGGCGACAAGGGCGTCTACACCACCGCCGAAGACCTCGTGCGCTGGACCAACACCTACTTCATCGATTGCAAAATCCTTCCGAAAGAACTGATCGCCGAAGCCACCAAGATGCAGAACAAAACCTCCAACGGCATCATCCCTAAAGATTTATACGGCTATGGTCTGCATTTGGAGGACAAGGAAAACGGATATCTCGTCTACCACGGCGGCCTCTGGAACGGCTACCACAACCTCTGGGTCTACCGCCCGAAAGACGGTGTCCAGATCATATATCTCAGCAACTTCTATAATTACTCACATCCCGGCCAGAGCAGAATCTGGCTGAAACTTATTGATGAAATGATGAAGAGATGAAGGGATTATAACTTCTAACGAATATATGCTTACCACGAATTACCATACCCACTGCACTTATTGTGACGGCAAAGAGCCGATGAAGGCTTTTGTAGATGCCGCCGAGAAACTGTTGTACACACAGTTGGGGTTCTCTTCGCACTCCCCGCTGCCTTTCGAGAACAACTTCAGCATTCTCGAAGAATACCTGCCTGCTTATGTCAACGAGATTGACGAGCTTCAGAAGAGCACGCCCATCACGCTGCTCAAAGCCTTGGAGTGCGACTTCGTGCCCGGCATGAGCAAACCTTTCGACTTCTTCCGCAACGAGCATCACCTCGACTACGTCATCGGGGGCGTGCACCTGGTGAAGCCCACTGACCGCGAGGGCATCTGGTTCATCGACGGTCCCAACCGCGAAACCTACGACGAGGGCCTCGCCACCCTCTTCGACAACAATATCCGCAAGGCCGTGACCACCTTCTGGGAGCAGACTTTCGAAATGCTCGAAACCCAGCACATGGACATCATCGCCCACTTCGACAAAATCGTGATGCACAACCAGCACCGCTTTTTCGAAGACGACGAGCCATGGTTCGTCACACTCGCCGACAAGGCCCTGCAACTCATCAAGCAACACGACGTCATCATAGAAATCAACACCCGCGGACTCTATAAGAAGCGCTACGACGGCTTCTATCCATCCACGCGCCTGCTTATGAAGGCCCGTAAGATAGACATCCCCGTGGTCATCAGCAGCGACGCACACATGTCACAAGACCTCGGACAGTTCTGTCCCGAAGGCTGGGCCGAGCTGCAGCGCTGCGGCTTCGACCACCTCGCCGTCTTTGACCCCGCCGCCGGCTGTTTCCAATATTAAAACACCAAGATTATGGACCTACGCTCTAAACCGAATCTGTGGTTCAGATACCTGCTCACCACCTTATCGCCGAAATGCGTCATCCGCGTGCTATTCCGCCTCTGCCACCACAAATGGCCGGACCTCAAGAATCCGAAGACGCTGGATGAGAAAATCCAGTGGATGAAGCTGAACTATTACAAAGACAACGACTTGGTAAAGCAGTGCGCCGACAAATACCGCGTACGCGAATACGTTCAGGAAGCCGGCTTCGGCCACATTCTCAACGACATCGTCACCTCCTACCACTCCGCCAGTGAAATCAACTGGGACGAACTGCCCGAGCGCTTCGTGCTGAAGTGGAACTTCGGCAACGGCGGCAACGTGGTCTGCACCAACAAGAGCAAACTGGACAAGGAGAAGGCCGTGCGCGAACTCAACGCCTTCCGCAAAATAAAGTTCCACCTGCTGGCTGCAGAGCCTCAATACGACCTGACGGAATCTGAAAAAATACTCCTCTGCGAGAAGTTCATCCCCACGGCTGACGGACAACCGCCCGTGGACTACAAGTTCTACTGCTTCAACGGCAAAGCCGAATACGTGTTCTGCTGCATCGGCCGTGGGCAACAGGCCAAGCCCTCGTTCTACTTCTTCAACCGCCAATGGGAATTGCAACGCCTCAACAAAAACAGCAAAGAGGCCCCCGAAGGCTTCACCATCCCCAAACCGGAAGGCATGGACCAGCTCTTCGACATCGCCGAAAGCCTCTCCAAACCCTTCCCATTCGTGCGCGCCGACTTCTATCTCGAGAACGGCAAACCGTACTTCGGCGAACTCACCTTCACCCCCGGCGGCGGCTTCGACTACGGCCGGCTCCCTGAGACGGATTTGCTATTTGGGGAGATGGTTGATCTGAGGAGAGATGGAGAGATGAAAAGATGAAAAGAAGAAGGGATGAATCTGGATTTTGAGACCATAATTGTATAAATGTCTAATCTTACTATTTTATAATCGAGTAGATGAAACAGAAAATTGCAAAATACCTGGTACTGGCCACATTGGCAATGGTGGTGGTTTCCTACCTGCCGTGGGTGTACATGACCATCACGTACTACATCTTACGGTACGCCATTATGGCCTGCATGGGTGCTGCGGCTATCCTCACCTTCCGCATCGAAAAGTACGGAAACGAGCGGTTCATACGACTGTTCGCCATTACTATCGCGCTCACCTTGCTCTTCTTCATCGGCTTCCATATCTTCGGGCACCGCTACAGGCCGGCTGACCTGTCGCAACTGGTGGTGGCCTTCCTATGCGTGGGCATCGGAACCTGCCTCGAACTCGACATCAAACAGTGGGCTAACATCTGCTACTACTACACCCTCGGCCTCATCGTCATGGGCATCCTCAACTGTCTCTACTGGGCCGGCGGGCTCTACGTTCCCGAACACTACATGCTCAACGAGGGCAAAAACCAAGTCGGCGGCGTGATTGCCATTGCAGGCACCGCAGCCTTCTTCTTCGGCGCAAAGCTCAAAGAACAACGCACGCACTTCTTCGTACTCTTCTTCCTCACCCTCTTGGTGTTAGTGCTCATCCGCGCACGCTCCGACTGCTTCGCCATGCTCGCCTGCGCCATCTTCATCAGCATCAAAGACCTCGACTGGAAATGGCAGTGGTCCGCCAAAACCATCATCACCTTGCTCGGCATTCTCCTCATTGGCTACATCATCTACGCTGGATTCATCCACGACGAACTCCACACCTTCATGGTCGGAGGCAAGTCCGGCGACGACCTCGACGTCATCACCTCCAACCGCTGGGAGCGCAACCAACAGGGCCTCGAATTCCTGATGAACGACCCCTTTATGGGCGAGCAGGATGAGGAGTCAGGCATCCTGCTGATCCACAACTACATTCTTCTGCGCTTAGTACGTTACGGCATCTGGTCGCTGCCCATGGTGGCTTTCTATATCTACTTCGGTATCAAAACCATCTGCGCCCTTTTCAAACAACGCAAAACCGACTTGCGTGACGTTGGCTACGTGGCCTGCGCCCTGCCGCTCCTCGTCAGTTTCGTGGAACCCAACTTCCCCTACGGCCCCGGTTCCGTGCAGATGTTCGCCTTCCTGCTCTTAGGCGCCACATTCGCCAACAACCGACAAAACGAGCCCGTCACCCTCAAAGAGTTTCCCGAAGGCACGGGGCCAAAAGTGCTGCACATCTGCAACGATTTTACATACAGCAAAGTACACACAGAACTATACCAACAACTCGACAAATTGGGCGTAGAGCAAATCATCTACTCTCCGATTCGCAGTCAGGAACTCGACGGCAACAACCGCTTCGAGGGCGCGCACACCCAAATCATCTACTCCCTGATTCTGAAACCTTTGCACAAGATATTCTTCAACCGCAAGATTGACGTCATCGGCAAAGACCTCAGCAAAAAAGTGGACCTGCACCAAGTATCCTACGTGCACGCCACCAACCTCTTCAGTGACGGGGCTACCGCGCTCTATCTGAAACAGCATTACGGCCTGCCCTACATCGTGGCTGTGCGCAATGCCGACCTCAACGCCTTCCTAAAACTGCCTCACCTGTGGTGGGTTCATCGCGCCGTCATTCGCGAAGCCGACAAGGTGGTCTTCATCTCCCCCGCCCTCGGCCGACGCCTCCAGAAACACTTCACTCTCGTAGGTATGCGCGAGGTGCTCCGCGAAAAAAGTATCGTCATGCCCAACGGCATCAACCAATACTGGCTCGACAATCTCCAGCCAAACGCCCAGCAGCATGCCCGCAACCACAACATCTGCTACGTGGGCAATTTCGACGATAACAAAAACGTGCTCCGCCTCATCGACGCAGTGCTGCAACTGAAAAGAGAAATTCCCGATATCCACCTCGACTTGGTAGGTGGCACCGGAAACCGCGAACAGGAAGTGCTCGCCCAAGTGCAGCAGCACACCGAAACCCTCTGCTACCGTGGCAAAATCTACGACAAGCCGCTGTTGCAAAGCGTCTACCAGGAGAACAGCATCTTCGCCATGCCGTCCATCCACGAAACGTTCGGGTTAGTCTATGTGGAAGCTATGTCACAAGGGCTCACTGTGTTATATACTCAGAACGAAGGCATTGACGGACTTTTCGAAGAGAAAGTCGGCGAGTCGGTATGCCCTACCAGGACCGAAGAAATCCGCGACGCACTCCGCAACCTCCTCAGCCATCCGGAACAGTACACAGCCCTCGCCCCCGACAGGTTCGAGCAGTTCCGTTGGCCCAACATCGCAAAAGAATATTCAAGGATATACCAATCTGTTGATTAGCCCCCACTTCTCACTTTCATGCTTTCCGTCATCTGTCCCATTTACAACGAAGAAAAATACATTGCTGCCTGCATCGAGTCGGTGCTGCGGCAGGACTATCCGCGTGAGGATCTCGAAGTGCTGTTTATTGACGGCATGAGTACCGACCGCACGCGCGCGATTGTCGGCGAGTACGCCGAACAATACCCGTTCATACGGCTGTTGGACAACCCCAAGCGCATCGTGCCGCCGGCCCTCAACATCGCCATACGCGAGGCCAAGGGCGACATCATCATGCGCCTCGACGCACACGCCAAATACCCAGACGACTACTTCTCCGTATTAGTACGCAAGCTCACGGAACTGAATGCCGACAACGTGGGCGGTGTGTGCCGCACCCTGCCCGTGAAAAACACGCCTGTATGCCGCGCCATCGCCAGCGCCCTCAGCTCGCCCTTCGGCATGGGCAACTCCTACTTCCGCATCGGCGCCGATAAGGAAATGGCCGTCGACACTGTGCCCTTCGGCTGCTTCCGACGCGACATCTTCGACCGCATCGGCCTCTTCGACGAAGAACTCGTCCGCAATCAAGATGATGAATTCAACGGCCGAATAATAAAAAACGACGGCCGAATCTTCCTGATTCCAACCGTCGTCATCGACTACTTCGCCCGTGACACCATAGGCAAAGTATCCAAGATGTTCTATCAATACGGCCTCTTCAAACCGCTTGTAAATAAAAAATTGGGAAAGCCGGCCACTGTACGACAGTTCTTCCCCTTGTGTTTCGTACTCGGACTTATCATCGGGCTCGCACTCTGTTTCGTGCACCCGCTGTTCCGATATCTGTATGTGCTGGTATTGGCCGCCTACTTGCTGATGGCATTCTACTTCGCCGTGAAAATGGAGAAAGAGCCCAAAACCGTAATTCTCTTAGTCGCCACATTCGCCACCATACACGTCAGTTACGGTTGGGGCTATATACGCGGCCTCGCCAAAATCATCACCAGACGAAGTTTCACCGCACAATCGAATCGGTAAGCTGGTTTTGGTCCTGCAACTTGAACTGCCCACGAATGGACACCAAGGAACACGAATGAATGATGCAACCAAATTCTTTGCTTATTCGTGGGATTTTGGGAATAAGATGAACAATGTTCCTATAACTACAAACTGAGAATTTCCTCTTCTGTGAGTCCGGTGTATTTGGCTATGGTCTGCACGGCCACTTTGTTGTCCAACATCGTGCGCGCTATCTCCATTTTCCCTTCCATTTTACCTTCCATTTTACCTTTTTCAAAACCTTCTTCTTCCCCACGCTCCTGTGCATAACGCATTGCATCCTGCACATCTTCGTACTCTAATACGCTCTTCTGATAGTTCTCTTTTTCCATAACGTCTAATTTTGAATACTCGCAATTCTCAAACACTCTTCGAAACACATCCTGCTGCAGACGCTGGTCCGGAGCCTCCATCTTCGATATGTTCTTCAGTAGGTAGAGCCACTGCTGCAGTTCGTCACTCAACTCTTGGGATTTGTTTCGGGCCGCAAATTTATTCAATTCTATGAATATCAGCGTGAATTTCTCCGAAAAAATTTCATTGTCCGCATCCTTGAGACGCACTGGCCAAAAATAGCCGGCCCTGGACTTGAACTCGTCCGCGTCAAAGTCCAGTATATTAATAGAATACACCTTCGGTATTCGATATCGTTTATCACCACGCCTCAGTTCGCGACTAATGATACGACTCACGTAGCTAATCGACCGATCAGCATAAAAATGCTGCGGTGAACGCTGTAACTCAATGATGAAATGCTCACCGCACTGGCTCTTGCAGTAAAGATCAAACACTACGCGTTTCTCCGAAGGACGCATCCCCAACTGCTCCGTGGGCAGAAATTCCAGCTCCGTAATGGGTTCGGATAAACCCGATAAACAGGCGTTGAGAAACGAAATCAAAATGTCCTTGTTTTCCTCACTGCCAAAAATTCTCTTGAATCCAAAATCGGTAAGAATATTTATATATACCATCTTGTCTTTTATAAATATTATATCTTTATTAACTATATACGCTGCAAAGATATAATCTAAAAAGCCTTTTGTCAAGATTTGAAACTTATTTTTTCTATATTGAATATCAACATTTTATAATTTTTTTACAAAAAAAAGATGGGCAAAATCCGGAATTAACAATTTTTAATCGGAGAAATTAACAATTATACAACAACAAAGACTTTGGTCCTGCAACTTGAACGGCCCACGAATGGACACCAAGGAACACGAATCAAATTTCGAGTAGAGCTTCCCAAAAGCTAAAAGTCCACGAATAATCAGGCAGAAATTTTAACATAAAAAATGCGGCAACTGAAACCAATTGCCGCATTTTTTTCATTTATTACAATATATTAAAGGTTGCCCTTCTCAATATCCTTGAAATATTTGACGGTGCCATAGGTCATCTCGTCGCAGGCTGCGTCGTCGCAGACGATAATGCCCTTCGGGTGCATTTGAAGCACGCTCACGGTCCACATTTGGCTTACCGCACCTTCGATAGCATGTGCTAAAGCGCGTGCTTTGCCGTGACCGTTGGCCAAAATCATCACCTCGCGGGAATCCATCACAGTGCCTACACCAACCGTAAGTGCTGTCTTAGGAACCTTGTTCACGTCGTTTTCGAAAAAGCGGGAGTTGGCAATGATAGTGTCTGTTGTCAGAGATTTCACACGGGTGCGGGATGTCAGAGAAGAACCCGGCTCGTTGAAGGCAATGTGGCCGTCAGGTCCGATGCCGCCCATGAACAAGTCAATGCCACCGTAGGACTTGATCTTGTCCTCATAACGTTGGCATTCTGCTTCCAGATCTTCTGCATTGCCGTTCAAGATATTGACGTTCTCTTTCTTGATATCAATGTGGCTGAAGAAATTGTTCCACATAAAAGAATGATAGCTCTCCGGATGATCTTCGGCAATCTTCACATATTCGTCCATATTGAAGGTAACGACATTCTTGAAGGAAACTTTGCCTTCCTTGTGCAGACGAATGAGTTCTTTATACGTGCCGATAGGCGTGGAACCGGTAGGCAGACCCAAAATGAAAGGTTTGTCTTCTGTGGGCTTGAATGCATTGATTCTATCTACAATATGCTGAGCTGCCCAGCGGGACATCTCTTCGTAATTGTTTTCAATAATTACTCTCATAAGTATTTAATATTAAATTGTTTAATAAATTCGGTTTTTATTTTGAAAAAGAAGCCGCAAAAATAACAAAAAGATTAAATGATCATCTTTTCATCGTTTCATCTTTTCATCTTTTCATCGTTTCATCTCTTCATCTTTTCACCAATTGAAAAAACTCCTCCGTTTCCTTTCTAATCTGCTTGATAAAGCTGATTTCGTCGAGTTCGCCAATGACGGCGATTTTCTCCTCTTCGTTGCGGAAAGTGGCGCTGCGGATGGGGTTCTCGTAATCCTTCTTGCGGGTTTCGTAAACCTGGTCGCAAACGAACTGCTGCACGCGGGCTGCGCGGTCGAGGCACTCCTGCCAGATTTCCGATGTGAGCGTATGGGATTTTTCTTTGTAAAGGAAACGCAGGGAAGAGAATGCATGGCGCAGTTTTTCCAAAGGATAACGATTCCAGAGTTCGTCGTAGCGCTGATGAATATCTGCCCAGCTGTTGAGTCGGCCTTCATTGATGTCACGACGCAAGTTTTCGACATCATCGCCGTTGACTAACTGGCCGCCCAAGTTAATCCACTCGCGCTGTTCCTTTTTGCGCAACTCGGCGCTCAACGTCTCTATCGTATAATCCGGATGGTCTTTCAAGAAGCGGGCAATATTCCTAACCGCATAGTAAACCAGCATATCACCGTAAGCGTGATAGGCTTCGTAATGCTTGAGAATGTGCACTTTGCGTTTGCCGTGTTCCATACCCTCGCCATAGACGGTCAGCGCTTTGGCCGTTTCGGGCTCATTTTCGAGAAGGTTTTTGCCCACCTTGCGTAATTCTTCGTAGCTCATAGTTTCCACATACTGTCCGACGGAAAGCAGATAAGCCTTGCCGGTCCAGGCTTCGAGCAGTTTGCGGGCCTCAATGGCCTCTTCCATCGTGTCAGGAGCGAAAGTCTCAAACTCGATGTGCTGGATTTTGCGTTTGCGTTTGTCGCGTTTTTGGTACTTGGAGGTGTTGCGTGCAATGGCGTACATGTTATACATCCACCAGTAGGCGGGCATCACCTCGAGTTCGTTTTTAGAGGTATTGTTGTTCACCAGGCTGAAAGGCAGCATGATGTTGAGTTCGTTCGGATAGTCGGCTTTGGAGAGCAGCGTGAAGGAGGCGAACTTGGAGGAGTGCTTGACGCTGGAGCAGAGGCCCGGCCAGAAACCGCGGCTGGCCACAATTTCGCCGTCAGTGGCGCGGCTGTTGTGGTTGGAGCCCACGGTGGCGCCGGCCGCCATGTTGCTCTGGCCCATCACGCAGGCCGCAATCAGGAAGGAGTTGTTGTGATGCTGCTCGTGTGACGGGAATATCAGGTTGTTGAGCACCTCGCAACAAGATATTGTGGAGTTGTCGCCCAAGACGGAGTATATCAGACGGGCACCGTATTTGAGATTGCAATTGTCGCCCAAGACAAAGCGTGTGGCCACCACGGAATAGAAAATGTGGCAGCCGTAACCCGTGATGCCGTTGACGAGAATGACACCCTCGCCAATCTGCGTAGGCTCCTCTTCCGAAGAGTTGATGGTCACGTTCTTGAGTTTGGACGCGCCCTTGATGTAACAGCACGGACCGATTTTGGCATCCTTCAGAATCCAGCAGTTCTTGATGACGCAGCCCTCGCCAATAGTGCCATAATAGCCACGGCGATTGTCGAAAGAGCCCTGCGTGATTTCAAACAAACGCTGCTGAAGTTTCTTGTCGTCAGCATATTTTGCCCACAGATATGCATCGGCAGTGATCATGCCGTCAAACGGAAGGATGCGACGCCCGCCGGCTTCGTTCATCACCTCAAGCCAGACACGCACATCCTCATCCTCTCCTTCTTTCAAAATACCGTTGCCGAATTTGGAGTGGTCGGTGGTGGACACTTCCTGGATGTTGAACAAGATGCAACGATCCCCGATAATGTAGTTGGCCAAATAGTGGACATCATGGATGGCCACGTCATTGCCGATATCGCAAGACACGATGCTGCTGTCAGTTATGCCCACAGGGATGCGCAAGTCGTGGTATTGCAGAATCTCATTGCGGATGCGCCCTATACGGACCATGCCGAAGAAACGGTTGTTCTTCACCAAGTTCGTGTCGAAGTCGTCAGTCACCCAGATATCATCCCAGTTGGTAGCCGTATTGGCATTTTTAACAAGGTTTTCAACTTCACTGGAATGCAGGTGACGCCAGCCGCCTTCCGGCTTTTTCACCTGCTGGTTTCTGAAATAATACTCGTCATAACCGTGCAGATATTTGTCTTCTATAAAGTTTTTGTAAATCCGGTCATACGAGAGAATAGTTACTTTATCCATAGTATTTTGGGGTTAAAGGGATGAAACGATGAAGAGATGAAGAGATTGGTAAGTTGGTGAGGGGGGCGCTACTTGCCCACCGTTTTATTGTACATCGGGAAATGTATCGTGCCGTTGTGAGGGAAGTCTTTGGTGCTGACCTTCAGCGTGGTCTTTCCGCCGTTGACTTTCAGGTCGGTGATGTTGATGTCGGTGATATGGCCCACTTTGCCTTCGTAGGTGACGCTGCCGAAACGGAAGATGTAGAAACGCTTCATATCCTCCAAGAGGTTGATGGTGCACTTAGTGAGTGTGACGTTCGGCAGGTTCTTCGGGGCCGTCTCCGGTCGGGAGTTGCGGATGTCCGTCAAATAGCGGGCATCAACGAGGTAGTTGTTCGCACTCGGGACGTTGAACACACAGTTCGTGAACACTAAGTCGAACGGCGTGTAGGCGTTGTACGAAGACTCCAACAGGACAGGCACGTGCTTGTTGAAGACGCACTTGTCGAAGGTCACAGTGCCGTACACAGAGGAGAACTGATTATAGAGGTTGCTGAACTTGCAGTTTTGCAGGGTGATGTCGCGACCGTAACAGTGGATGTCGTAACGGTTGATATCGCAGTTGTTGAGGTTGGCGACGTTGATGTTGTTGGTACCGAAGATACCCCAGTTGGCACGGCCGTAGAGGTTGAGCATATCCGACTGCCAGACGTTGTTCATCAGGATGCCGTAGCCGTAATAATCGGTGCGCGAGTAGGTGCCGTTGATGTGCACGTGGTCGAGCTGCACTTTGGCGCAGTCGCTGATGCGGATGGCATTGTCGGCCGTAAGCGTGCTGGCAGGCGTATTAATGTTGATGTCGCAGAGCTCCACGTTGTACTGGTTCTGAATATCAAAGCAGAAGGTCTTGAACTTGGCATCCTTATCACGGTTGATGGTGATGCCGGAGATCACCTTGATGACGTCAGACACGGCGCAGACCTGCACCGACGGTTTTGTTTCCGGGGTGTTGTACGGCATGATGGGCTTGTTGGCAGCCTTGCCGTTTTCCACCAGGATGATGTCGCGGCGCGTGTGACCGTACTCATGGCCCTGGCGCTTGTCCACCCACAGGCAGTTGTCCGTGAGGATGAGCAGATGATGGCCCTGACGCAGGCCTTTCACGTTGGTGAAGTCACCGGCATCAATGGTCTTCTTCGAGACATAAATGCTGTCCGTCGGCTGCGTCATGCGGAACAGGTAGAAGTTCTTGCTGCTGTTCTTGACGTTGATGACGACATTGTTGAAGAAGTTATACTTGGTGAGTGGTATGGACTGCGCGTCCTTGGGAATTTCAATATTGATGGGATTCGGCACTCCGTCGTAATCCACATCCACGCCGTACTTTATCGCCTCCAAGTGCGTATTGTACAATGCGTAAAAGCGTTCAACATCGGTCTTGGCGGTATCCAAGCCATACATGCAGGGCGACAGCGCCTGCCCACGAACAAAATCTGTCATGGCAATGAAAATGATTAGAAAAAGGGGAAATTTTTTTAACACGAGATTATGAGTGATGAAGAGATGAATGGATGAAGGGATTATCTTTTCAATTTCAGGTTGCGTCTTCTGCGTCTGGTGTGGCCGTCGCAGAGTTCCTGAGCCCAGTGGTAGAATTTGATAGGTTTGCGCATGCGCAACTTCAGGCGGGCTTTCATCGAAATGAAAAGGTCGGGATGGTTGTCGCGGATTATGCGCAGCACAAAATAGGTGCCCCACACGATAAGCGCACTCGAGGCAACAACCGCAAGCAACTGGTAGGTGGGATGCCATTTGATGAGGGAGAACAGATAGCTGATGACGATGATCAAAACAGACATGAAGAGAATGATGGTCGTGACAATGAAATGCGGCAGGCCCAAGTCTACGAAGATATGGTGCAGGTGCGTTTTGTCCGCTTTGAACGGAGAAGTCTTCTTGAGGATGCGCACGCCCATCACGCGCAGGGTGTCGAACACGGGCACCGCATAGATGGCCACCAAACAGGATACGCCATACGCATCCAGCGGAAACAGCGGCGCACTGTGCAGCCAACGTACAATGAAGAGGTAGGACACCGTACCTAACATCAGGGAACCGGAGTCTCCGATGAACATCTTGAACTTGCGGCTGAAGACATTGCAGAAGAAGAACGGGATGAGCGAACCCACAAAGACCACGGCGAATACCGCATACACGAAATCTGCATGGCGGATGAAGAATATGGCCACGAGGCTGCACATTATTATGCCGCCGCCGGAGGCCAGACCGTCCACACCGTCTATGAGATTGATGGCATTCATCAAGCCCACGCCGGTGAACATAGACAAAACAAAACTCCAACTTTCGGGGATGTACCAGATGCCGAACACACCTAACAGCGTATCCACGCGGAAGCCGAAACACCACATCAGGAACACTACGAGAATCTGGAAGAAGAACTTCCGGCGGGCCGACAGACCTATAAGGTCATCGAAAAGGCCCACATAGAACATGATGGTGAGGGCCGACATCGGCAGGTACATTCCGTTCACCGGCACAAAGTAGTTGCACAACATGATGCCGACCACCACGGCAAGGTACACGCTCATACCGCCCAAAACGGGGACCGGCACTTTCTGCAGTTTTCGGTAGTTAGGTGCGTCAACCAAGTGCTTGTCGTAGGCCAACTTCACAACGATGGGGTTTAGAAAAATAGCCACCAGGCATGACACCATGGCACAGGATAATCCGATAAAAAACAGTCTTAACATATTTTGGAGTTTTATAGGTTGATTGTAAAATTTCGGTTTTATGGATACAGTATATGGCTACCACTTATAGGTCACCAGAATGCCGCCTTTGTACAAGGGGAGCCACTCGCCGCTGCCGTTCCAGCTCAGATAGCTGGCGTCATACAGCATTGCGGTGGAGCCATGCCGCTGGCCGGTGGACAAGTCCGGGTTGACGGCGCAGTACATAGAGCCCTGCCAGCCACCGCTCCACGACAGTTCCATGGACCAATGTTTGCTCAGCTGGAAGCAGTACCCGCCAGCGAAGCCCACCATGAGGCACTGGCCCGCATGGAAAGCCTGCTCGTTGCTGTTGTCCGGATAGTGCATTAACGGAATGACCGACTTGCTGAGGCGGTACACTCCGAAGCCCGCATGCATGCCGATATAGAAGCCGTGGTAGGCCTCCTGCGGATAGTAACGGAACTCGCTCCACACGGCAGCCACCGTGAACGGATGGCCCGTGCCGAAAAAGTTCTTCCCGTAAAACGAGCCGAAACACTCCAGCTGCACCGTGGCATATTTGCACATCTTAGCCTCCAGGGCCAAGTTTGGCAGCCCCACCAATGTGGATGCGTTCATCTTCACCGCCACACGCGACGGGTCAAAAACATACGTGGAATCCTTTTTCCACATCAGGCCCTTGCCCTGCCGTTGCGCCGACAACGGAAGCACACACATCAAAAGGATGATTATACTCAGTATTGTTTTTTTCATAAAATAAAACTACGTGTATTAATAAACTCTTGGCCCTGAGATCCCTTCGGTCCCTCCTACCGTCGGGTCCTCGGGATGACAACGCGCCTCGGGTGATACTGGGCGGCGGCACCACTTCCGTGCCTTAATGCTGTCACTTTCCGCCGCCGCGACTTCTTGCCAGACGGGACAACCCGTCATCCCGAACGGAGCAGAGCGGAGTGAAGGGATTCTCTCTTTCACTCTTAGTTCTTATAGCTCCTGATCTTTGAATTTCGAATTCTGCCTGGAAGGCAGTATAACAAAGGGATCTCACTTGGATTTTGGATTCTTGACTGGCGCCTGCGGCGGAGAGAGGAAATGCGGAGGAAATGACGAGAAAATTGTACTCTTAGTTCTTTGCATTGAACTCCTCCACAGCCTTGTCAAAGTCCTTCCTCGGCAGTGTCGGGAATACCTTATACATCAGCTCGCTCTTCGGGAAGAGGACGACCCAGACGGTGAGGAAGATCAACATGAAGTCCACCCACAGGGAACGATGGTTGTAGTACCAGACTTCAAGATTGCCTTTGAAGGGTTGGATGACATCGCGCATGAAACCTACCGGGTCAGTGGCCTTGGAGACATAGTATTCTTCGTCACGGAAGATGACGCTGCCGGCACCGGAAAGCCCCGGCGTCATGGCATTGTAACAGCGCTTGACTTCTTCATTGTAAGCCTCATAGCCACGCTGCACCATCGGACGCGGTCCGATAATGCTCATGCTGCCCAACAGGATGTTGAACAGCTGCGGCAACTCGTTGAGCTTGGTCTTGCGCAAAAACTTGCCCACCGGCAACACCCGCGGGTCATCACGCGTGGTGACGGTGCCCATGCCCATATTCGGACTGTTTTTCAGCATAGTCGCAAACTTCAACACACCGAAAGGCTTCCCACCCTTCCCTATGCGGGTTTGCTTATAAAAGATTTCGTGCTCGCCCGTGCAGAGCAGGATGATCATAATCGGGATTAACAGCCAACTGAGACAGAGAATGGCAATGAGCGACAGCAGAATGTCGAAAAGACGTTTGATTATTTTATACATAGTTTTGTGTTTTTTGCGCCTGCGGCGAAGAGAGTAAATTATACTCTTAATTCTTAACTCTTAACTTTTGAATCTGAGATCCCTTCACGCCTTCCTACCGTCAGGCGTTCGGGATGACGGCGCGCCTTTCGCTCATAAGGGCGGCAGCGCAAAATGTCTGCGAATGGTTCGTGACGGGGGCTGCCGCTAAGGCAACGACTGTATTATTGTTTTTTGATTTCCTGTGTAATTTCTTCGATTACTCTTTTTACTTGTTCAGCCCAGGGTTCGCGATTGTTAACTATGCCTTTTGGCGTAGCCAATTCTTTCCATTCTGGATTGACACCGTTTATTAATGCATTTTTCTTCTCCCGGCTCAATTGCTTTATTGCTTTTTCTCGCGCAATAGCCTTCGTAATGTCAGTAAATTCTTCGAAATAAACACAATTATGACATTTATATTTAGATGTGAAGGAATCCGGATTTATATGTGTCTGATGCTCAAAAACTCTTCTACACAAGTCATTAGTCACTCCCGTATATAAAACAGTTTTGGATTTATTTGTCATTATATATACATATCCGCCTTTTATCATAGTTGTATTTTTAAAAAGCAAAAATACAACAAATTAACATTAAATTAGCATTTCCTAATAATAAAAAAAACACTATTTGTCGCGGCGGCACCACGACAGTGCTTTACTCAATCTTTTTCCGCCGCCGCCTCTTCTGTAACACGGACGACTCGTCATCCCGAACGGAGCGCAGCGCAGTGAA
>JAKSMC010000005.1 GCA_024400835.1 Bacteroidales bacterium | reverse complement strand
CTTTGAATTTTGGCTAACGGACTTCACGAAGTTCAGAGGGACGGAGAGAAAATGTTAAAAATAGAAGTCCCCATAACAATTAAAAACAAAATGTATGAGAAATGTAAAAATACTCTTTCAATTATTGGTTTTATCTGCTTTGTTTGCGGTTATCTTTCCCACCGCCTCCGCCCAAGGCGAGTGGAAATGGGCGCATTACTGGACGGGCAGTGGTGGCGACTTGACCAACATTTTCAATAATATTACAAATACTGCCTTTGATGAGGAGGGCAATGTTTACGTATATGGCACGATGGGCGGCAATGCCAGATTGGATGGGGAAATGCTTATGTTTTCAGACAATTCGGATTTGATAACTACTTCAGAGCATTCTATTCTATTGGCAAAATTTGATACGCTGGGGGCAATGCTATGGTATAAAGTGATAAAATGCAATAGTGCCTATAGGTCTATTCCCAAATGGATGACTGTAAAAAACGATAGGATATACATTACTGGAACAACTGGTATGTGGGGCGATTACAATTATTGGTTATATTACATAGACACTTTGATAACGAAAGCGGATGTTCTGAACCTTCCGGAATCAGAGAGAAAGCCCCCCTATAAAAGGAGCCATTGGTCTTTCTTTTCCCAATTGGATTTGGATGGAAATCGTTTGGAAGACCATTTTATGGAAGCATATTCGAGGGAATATTTTGAAAACGGTAACGATTCTATTCGAAAGGTTGAACCAATCTGTGCGAGCAACACTGAACTAACTCCAATGCACGTGGATAATGCTGGGAATATATATATGTTTGGACAGTTTGTATATGCTGGGAATGAAGAACAGCCTTATACCATAGTCATAGATGGAGATTCTTCTAAAACCTATGATCTGTATTTACCTGGCAGCAGTTGTAGCCATAGCACTTTATGGAATGTGATGTTTTATAAGTTTACACCAAACTGGGAGTTGGACTTTGCCAAGTTAATGGTGCAAAGCACCGAAGGTATCGCTACATCATGGGAACTTGTTGGGGATAGTATTAATCCTCAGTTTACGATATACCCTGAATGGCTTTCGTGCGACCATAATGATAATATGTATTTTTCAGGATATATGGAACTTGCCATGTGGGATAATGGGAATTCGTTACATCAATACCCTGTCAAGGTTTATTTTGACAGTTTGCATTATGCTTCCATAATAGATGAGAGCGGCACTCGTAGATTGAATTTTGTTTTAAAATATAATAGTGGTGGTGATATACTATGGTGTAACCAGATTTATACGAAAGGGCATCCAACCAACCCTGATCAAATTTCACATGGTGAGTTATATGGTAATTGTTACCAAGATGGCTCATTGTATTTGACTGGACGTGGATGTAGCGTCCTTGATGAGAATGTTGGGATTTTCTTTGATAGTACCTGTACAATGCGGCTTCACGGCCCGCAAAACATCAGTAAGACAAATGTTGGTTTTTTTGTCAGATATGACGCTACTTCGGGGAATTACATAAATTATGGAGTTGTTCCTGCTATAGAAGGCAATTCATCCGCATCCCCTGGCCCTGTTCTGGCTGTCATTAACAACAGGGTTTTTGCTTTGTCCTTGTATAAACAGTTTTCTTATGATCCGGCAATTATTCAATGGAGTACCGACGGGAACTTCATCAGCCATATTCCCTATTCGACAGGACAGTCTAAGTTGGGTGCTGTCAATGCCAACCATAATGGAACGCTTTTGGTTGATTTGGTTGCGTTCTCTCCTGTGACTTTCAGCAACAATGTGATTGCCAACTGCAATAATCAACCCAATAGCCATGCCGTTTTTGCGCTATATCATAATCCGGAATGGGCAACACCTTTCGTCCCTGACGACACGGTGGCCATCGATGAGTATTGCCAAAAACGTGAGAACAGCATCTATCTCTATCCCAACCCCACAGACGGGGGAACCGCTGTGTGCGGTTACCTGTGGGACTATCAGAGTGCGGAGCTGTTCGACTTGCGTGGCAGGAAACTGGATGAATTTGCGGCTGCCCGGAATTTTGAATCAGGACCAGTCTTCGACCTTTCCCCATACCCTGCCGGCACCTATATCGTGAAAATCAACTTCGAGCGTGGCGTGAGCGTGGTGAGGAAGGTGGTGAGAAAGTAGAATGCAGAAAGTAGAAAGTAGAAAGTAGAATGTAGTATGCTTAAACCAAAACCCCAACAATATGAAAAACCAATTTCACCTTTATGTGGCAGCCCTCGCCATCCTTTTCATCACCCTCGCCGCCTCCGCCCAAGGCGAGTGGAAATGGGCGCATTACTGGACGGGCAGTGGTGGCGACTTGACCAACATTTTCAATAATATTACAAATACTGCCTTTGATGAGGAGGGCAATGTTTACGTATATGGCACGATGGGCGGCAATGCCAGGTTAGATGGGGAAATGCTTATGTTTTCAGATAATTCTACTGTGATTACTACTTCAGAGCATTCTATCTTGTTGGCCAAATTTGACACTTTGGGAACAATGCTATGGTATAAAGTGATAAAGTGCAATAGCGACTATTGGTCCTTTCCCAAATGGATGACCGTGAAAAACGATAGGATATACATTACCGGAATAACGGGTATGTGGGGAGACTATGATTATTGGTTGTATTATATTGACACTCTGATTACTAAAGCGGATGTGTTGAGTTTGCAGGCTTCGGAAAGGAAGCCACCCTATAAGCATAGCCGTTGGACATTCTTTTCCCAGTTGGATTTGGACGGGAACCGAATTGAAGACCATTTCGTGGAAACATATACAAGGCAATATTATGAGAATGGTAATAATATTGTACGAAGCGTGAGGCCTATATGTACGGATGAATATGCAAATCCAACACCTATGCATATAGATAATGAAGGTAACACATACTTATTCGCCCCTTTTGATTATGCTGGAAATGAAGAAGACCCATACACTGTAATCATAGATGGGGATTCCTCTAAGATGTATGACCTGTATTTGCCTGGCAGCAGCTGTGGCAATAGTAGTTTGCAGAACGCTATGCTTTACAAATTCACACCGAACTGGGAGTTGGATTTTGCCAAACTGATGGTGCAAAACACCGAAGGCATTGCTATCTCTTGGGAATATGGCAGGGACAGTATCAACCCTATATATTATGTATATCCCGAGTGGTTGTCATACGACGAGGAAGACAATATGTATTTTTCTGGCTTTGTGACGCTTGGACTATCTGTTTTTGGTGCGCACCTGCACCAGTACCCTGTCCGCATTTATTTTGACAGTTTGCATTATGCGACTATAAGCGACCAAAGCGGCACACGAAGAGTGAATTTTATTATAAAATACAATACTGATGGTGACATACTATGGTGTAACCAAATTTATACGAAAGGACATTCGGACAACTCTGAAGAGTTTTCTCGTGGTGATTTATATGGTAATTGTTATTACAATAATGCATTGTATTTAACCGGACGTGGATGTAGCGTCCTTGATGAGAATCTTGGCATTTTCTTTGATAGTACCTGTACAATGCGGCTTCACGGCCCGCAAAACATCAGTAAGACAAATGTTGGTTTTTTTGTCAGATATGACGCTACTTCGGGGAATTACATAAATTATGGAGTTGTTCCTGCTATAGAAGGCAATTCATCCGCATCCCCTGGCCCTGTTCTGGCTGTCATTAACAACAGGGTTTTTGCTTTGTCCTTGTATAAACAGTTTTCTTATGATCCGGCAATTATTCAATGGAGTACCGACGGGAACTTCATCAGCCATATTCCCTATTCGACAGGACAGTCTAAGTTGGGTGCTGTCAATGCCAACCATAATGGAACGCTTTTGGTTGATTTGGTTGCGTTCTCTCCTGTGACTTTCAGCAACAATGTGATTGCCAACTGCAATAATCAACCCAATAGCCATGCCGTTTTTGCGCTATATCATAATCCGGAATGGGCAACACCTTTCGTCCCTGACGACACGGTGGCCATCGATGAGTATTGCCAAAAACGTGAGAACAGCATCTATCTCTATCCCAACCCCACAGACGGGGGAACCGCTGTGTGCGGTTACCTGTGGGACTATCAGAGTGCGGAGCTGTTCGACTTGCGTGGCAGGAAACTGGATGAATTTGCGGCTGCCCGGAATTTTGAATCAGGACCAGTCTTCGACCTTTCCCCATACCCTGCCGGCACCTATATCGTGAAAATCAACTTCGAGCGTGGCGTGAGCGTGGTGAGGAAGGTGGTGAAGCGATGAAATGAATGCAATACGCCATGAGAAATGAAAGGAGGGCTTTCGGGTCCTCTTTTTTTATGCTTTTTCTTTCCTTTGGGCGACCGGGCACGCTTTCCGCTCAAATTTCATACTTCGTACTCATAACCGCTGCAATCGTTGTCGCGGCATTAGGGAAGACAAAAACGCAGCCAAAGAGCACGACAGCGTTTCCCCGTAGCCGTCCCTATCCGTGACGGATGTTTGAACCATCTTTGCCAAAATATCAAGTTATGGCAAAAAGCAGCACCCGCAGGGTTACCATCTACATCAACGGCAAGGAGGTGGAGGCCTCCGTCAAACAGATACGGGCGGAGATGAACAAGCTCGTGAACGAGCAGAACCGCATGGTCATCGGTTCGGACGAGTATCGTACATACGAAAAAAGCAACGCTCATTGCGTTGCTTTTTGTTTTGCGGAGAGGGCGAGATTCGAACTCGCGGATAGGTTTCCCCATCGACAGTTTAGCAAACTGTTGGTTTCAGCCACTCACCCACCTCTCCGGGTATTGCTGAAATACTTTTCTCATTTTTTCGTCGGGGTGAGAAGACTCGAACTTCCGGCCTCTACGTCCCGAACGTAGCGCGCTACCAACTGCGCTACACCCCGCCGTTTTTTGAGGTTGCAAAAATACACTTTTTTTCATTCAAATCCTATTTTTCAAAAAAAAATATTTATCACTTGAAAACGCATCTGCAACCTATTTGTTTTTAATATTTTATACAAAAGAAAAGAGGCCGTCCTTACGGAACGGCCTCTCCTTATGTATTGCTAAATGTGATTCTTTTTAGAATTTGTCGGCATTGTCAACCAGCATTTTGTTCTTTTTGTTATAAGAACGGATCAGGCTGATTTCTTCAAGCATGCAAAGTGCCATGATGATGATGGCGACAATAGCGATCGTACCGTGGTTGGATTTGATAAAGAGCGGTCCTTCGGTGAAGAATGTCTTGTACAAAATGAAGTTCATCAACCAAACGCTGATTAACATCAGACCCCACCAAATGCCGAGATGCAGGCCGGAGTTGTCAATCTTCTGAGCCTTGTTTTCAGCAACGATGGCTTTGTCTTCCAAAATATAATCGGTTTCTTCCCAGACTTCCTTAACGAAGGAGAGAGGTTTGAGAAGATTGTAAACAGGTACGAACCAAGAGAGATAGGAAACATACGGAGCCATACCGTTCTTCATCCAACCGGCAGCTTCATGAATGTTTTTAGAGTTTCTATATCCATAGGTTGCCAAAACGACGGTCTTCAGCAAGAAGAGAACGATAGTGATGATGGCAATAACCCAGAATGCGGATTTAGCCTTGTCGTTAGAAGCGTTGATTTCTTCCCAATGCGCATTGATTTTGTCGTAAGAAACTTGCAAATCTGCAACACTTGCGGTATGTTCTTCCTGAAGTTTGATCTTTTCAGCAAGGGTTTCCTTTGTCATCTTAATATTATCAGCCAAAGATTTCTGTTCTTCTTTGTTAGCAGGTTTCTGCTGTTGGAGTGTATCCAATTTGTACTGATAGTATGCGACTTCTGCGCTATCTTGTTTCAGCGGGTGTTGTGCTGTCACAAACTCTTCGTAAGCGGCTTCGTACTCAGCACGGTCATTTACGACGACACGATTCGTCTTGTCGAATTTCATCAGGAAAACCATCGAGATGATGAAGAAAACCAGAACCACTGCGTTGAGGAGCATTGTCAATTGGCCCAGTTTAGTGTTGTTTGTAATTTTTTTCATGTTACAATCTATTTTTAAGTTATTAATAATCAAATTAATGCATTAAAATTCGCCTAAAATGACGCAGTCGCAAAAATAACAAAATTCTTTTGTCCTTTCAACAATAATTTCAAAAAAATAGAAATCTTCAAAGCAACCCTGGCAACTACATACCACGAGCCTGCCGGTCCTTCTTCAAACTTTCCAAATTATACTTTATATTATCATTGTCCGGAGACAATTGCAAAGCTCTTTCCAAGCAAGCTTGAGCCTTGTCGAACTTCTGTTGTATAGCATACGCAATGCCCATGTTTTCCCAGGAACTGGCGAATGTCGGATCCTTGGCCAACACCTGCTCATAGATTTTAATAGCCTCGTCCAAGCGGCCCATACCGCGCCCGACAATGTTGCCTTTGATATTCAAGGCTATAAGGCTTTCTGGATGCTGTTCCAAATACTCATTGATTTGGCGGTAGGCTTCTTGGACCTTTGCAGGGTTCTGCTCGGCCATACCTTCATCTAATAGTTTGTTGATGGGATTGATCTGTTCGTCTTCCGCGGCCAATGTCATCTTGGCAAGATTATCCTGTGCCAACTTGCTGTTCGGATCAATCAACACAGCATTTCTATAGGCCTGATAGGCTCCGGAGGTGTTGCCGTCCAGATAGAACAACTCGCCCAGCAGCAGATAGGCATTCAATGCATGGTTGTCCAGCTTCAGCGCCTTATCAAGATAACTGTAAGCAGCCACTTTGTCACGTTCTTTGTGGCTTTTCTTCCATATCTGCAACTCACTGCCTCCTGCAGAGATGTTGCACTTTATACTGTTGTCTGAAGTTTTCACGTCTGTCAGGAAAAGCGTAAAGTCATCCTTCCACACGAAATTTCTGGTAAAGGTCTTAACCCCATACAGCAAGCCGACGAGCGCCAGCAGACCGACGGAGAGTTTCTTCATGCCATCATTTTTGGAAACGCTCAAGAGATAGAGCCAATATCCCAATATCAGCGTAAAGCCCAAAGATGGGATGAAGACAAAGCGCTCATTCATAAACGTTCCGATATTGAAGAAGAAATTGGATGTGACGGAGAATGTTATGACAAAGAACAGTATAGCGTATGAAATCACCGAGCGTTTTTTCAAATTCACCAGCGCATACACCACCAAGGCCACACAGCCCGCTATAATCAGCCAGACCAACGGATTGGAAAAGTCAGTGATGGCGATTTGATGAGGATAGTAGTCGTGTGTGAGCGGATGCGGGAAGAAGAGCAGTTTGAAATAGATGGCCCATGTGACAAGCACTGTGGCAATTTCCTGGGCCTTGGTTGAGCGGATAAACGGATTGTTCAGAATGTTGTTCGTCGTATCTTCCGGCAGCAGGCAGTTGAGCGCACGATAGCGGGCCCAAATGAAGAACACCGTACCCAACACGATAGGTATCAAAGTCACGAAGTAGTCGGAAGTCTTCTTGTGCTCAGACTTATAAAAGAAGAGCGTCAGCGGCACGACAGCCAAATAGGTGACGGCATTTTCCTTGGAGAAGATGGCAAATACAATGGCCAGCAGGCTGACTACGAGATAGAGCCACTTTCGAGTGTCAACGTATTTGAGGCTTCCCCAGAGGGCCAACGTAGCGCCAAGCATAGCAAATATTTCGTCCCTACCCTTCACATTGGCCACAGCCTCCGTATGAATGGGGTGCAGAGCGAAAAGCACCACTGCCAGGAATGCCAGTGACTGGTACCACTTGGTGCCATTATGGTCCGGAAACATTTTGCTGAGGACCTCATAGAGCAGGAGACACAGCAAAATAAAATAGAGCACATTCATAAAATGGCAGACAACCGGCAGGAAAGAGTCTTCGAAATATTTCTCATTGTCAGCATTGTGCAGATTTTCAAAATCGTGGACATTGCCGATCTGTTCTTTGATTTTCTGGCCGAAGAGCTGGAATTCCAACATAAAGGTAAGTTGGGACATCGGACGGTAACGACCGCCGGCAACGATGTTATTGTCGGCACCGAAATAGCCCGAGAAGGTATCTTCTGTGAAAATACTCTTCACAGAGTTCCAGCCTCCCTCTATCGTATATTGGCTTTCCATAATGACCATACGGTCATCCAGCGCGAAATTCAGGGAGAGTGTGTTGCAATAGAAAATGGCGATGAGCGTCAGAATGATTATCTGGTGAACGCGTTTGTGTTTCATAATATGGCGTTTCGGATTTTCAACAATTTCTGGAGCAGCGGCTTAAGTTGGTCCAGCGGAAGCATATTTGCTCCGTCAGAGAGTGCCTGCTGCGGATCGGGATGTGTTTCCATAAAGAGGCCGTCGAAGCCGACAGCCACGCCAGCCTTGGCAATCGTCTCTATCAGATCCGGACGACCGCCGGTCACGCCCTTCGATTGGTTGGGCTGCTGCAGGGAGTGCGTGCAGTCGAGCACGGCAGGGCAATGATTTTCCTTTAACGCCTTCACTCCGCGGAAATCGACCACCAAGTCCTGGTAGCCGAAAGAGGTGCCTCGCTCCGTGACCATCACATTGTTGTTACCCGACTCGCGGACCTTCTCTACTGCGAAACGCATAGATTCAGGCGAGAGAAACTGACCTTTTTTGATATTGATGTATTTGCCCGTCTTGGCAGCGGCCACCAGCAAGTCCGTCTGGCGGCAGAGGAAGGCTGGGATTTGCAAGACATCAGCCACTTGCGCTGCCCATTCGGCTTCTTCCTCCGTGTGGATATCCGTCACGATGGGCAGGTCGTATTCTGTTTTCACTTTTTTCAGAACCGCCAAGGCCTCTTCATTTCCGATGCCGGTGAACGAGTGCAAAGAAGAGCGGTTTGCCTTTTTATATGACGCTTTGAAAAGATACGGGATATCCAATTCTTCACAAATCGCCTTGATTTCGCGAGCAATGCGCAAAGTAATTTCCTCGCCTTCCACCACACAGGGGCCGGCAATCAGGAAAAAGTTCCGTTGGTTTTCAAATGCTATCATACCTTTTTATATAAAAAATGTAGAGACGCGGCGTGCCACGTCTCTACAAAATATACGGGTTAATTTATTTTCTATGACGTTTTTTACGATCCAATTCTGCAGGTTCGATGGCCATGAAATCGCCGTGCAATTGTGCGGCAACGCCTTCCGTCTTGTGTTCTTCAGGATGATTGTCGCAGGTGTTTTCCACATAGTCCGTAGGTTCGGTGTAAGTGGTGATGACGCCTTCGTAGTTGCGCAGAATCACGCGATTCGGGCTTTGGGAAATCATATACTGCGGCATCACAGGGATCTTACCGCCACCGCCAGGAGCATCCACCACGAAAGTAGGAACGCAGAATCCGGAAGTGTGGCCGCGGAGGCTTTCCATAATTTCAACACCCTTGGAAACTGGGGTACGGAAATGTTCGAGACCCATAGAGAGGTCGCATTGATAGATGTAGTACGGACGAACACGCATTTTGACGAGGTTGTGAACGAGGTCCATCATGATCTTAGGATCATCGTTTACGCCGCGCAACAAAACGGTTTGGTTGCCCAATGGAACACCGGCGTCGGCCAATCTTGCGCAAGCAGCAGCAGACTCAGGAGTAACTTCATTGGAGTGGTTGAAGTGGGTATTGATCCAAATCGGATGATATTTCTTCAACATATTGCAGAGTTCGGGTGTGATACGCTGCGGGCAAACCACCGGCGTACGGGTACCGAGACGAATGATTTCAACGTGAGGAATAGCTCTCAGTCTTTGGATGATGGATTCGAGCATTTCGTCGCCAACCATCAAAGCGTCGCCACCGGAAAGGAGGACGTCGCGTACTTGCGGAGTGCGTGCGATGTAGTCGATAGCGGCTTGGATACGATCCTGTGTGGATTCGCAGTCGTGTTGGCCGGCAAATCTTCTGCGGGTGCAGTGACGGCAGTACATAGAGCACATATCGGTGATGAGGAAGAGAACTCTATCCGGATAACGATGGGTCAAACCAGGAACTGGGGAGTCTTCATCTTCGTGAAGCGGATCCAAAAGGTCAGCTGCGGATTGATGAACTTCGGCTGCGGTCGGGATAGCCTGACGACGAACCGGGCATTTCGGATTGTTAGGATCAATCAAACTCAAGTAGTACGGAGTGATAGCCATACGGAGGGTTTGCAAGGATTTTGCAACGCCTTCTTCTTCTGCAGGCGTAAGTTTGATGTATTTTTTCAATTCATCCAAGGTCTCTACTCTATTGCGGACCTGCCATCTCCAATCGTTCCATTCTGCATCGGTAACATTGGGAAATAATTCTTTTCTTCTGCTAGGCATATTGTATTGTTTTATTGTTTTTATAGATAATTTGAAATTCTATTTTAGGGGCGCAAAGATACAAAAAATAGTGATGTGTATGCAGAGAATTTCGAAGCGGTTTTAGAATGTCCATTACTCCTTGGAATCAATCTTTCCGTGCTCCTCTGAATCAAATTTTTCCTTCATTTCGTCAATTTGATTCTCATATTTTGAAAAATCCGGATAGAGCAGATATCTTTCTCTAACCAGCATAAAGGAGTCTAACCCCGACTTCCAGCTTTGTCGAATTTCCTCAGCCGTTTTGCCTGCGGCAATCTGCTTGCGCAGCTGGTCTGTACCTGCCAACTTGTCGAAGAAAGAAGCATTGGTGAAAAAATTCTCCTTGTTGGGACACAAACGATAGGCATTCAACAGGTAATCCAACTGCAACTGATTGTCGCCCTTACGAAGTCCCTCTTTGGCGATTTCCGTCAATTGGAATCCTATACAGGTTTGGTTTTTGCAAGGAGGATTTTCAGAAACGCCCGGAATGGGTTTCGGAGTAAAAGTATAATCGCCTTCTTGGAATGACGGAGAGCCATAGATTTCAAACGGTGTGGATGTGCCACGACCGATACTGATGTTCGTGCCTTCAAAAAAGCACAACGAGGGATATAAGTAGATGGACTCTTCCGTTGGCAGGTTAGGAGAAGGAGCCACAGGAAGTGCATATCTCGTGTCATGATTGTAGAATGCGATAGGAACAACCGTCAAGTCGCACTGAGCGCCATTGGCCAGCCAGCCTTCGCCATTGATCATCTGGGCATACTCCCCTATCGTCATGCCATAGACAACCGGCACGGGATGCATACCCACGAAAGAACGGTACTTGGGTTCCAGCACCGGGCCATCTACAAAATAACCATTGGGATTGGGACGGTCCAGAACGACCACTTGCACATGGTTCTCGGCGGCGGCCTCCATCACATAGTGCAAAGTGGAAATGTAGGTGTAAAAACGGCAGCCCACATCTTGGAGGTCGAAGACAACGACATCCAAATCTTTCATCTGCTCAGGGAGTGGTTTCTTATTATTGCCATAAAGCGAAATGATGGGCAGTCCTGTTCGGGGATCCGTAGAAGAAGCGATATGGGCGCCAGCCTCAGCCTTCCCGCGGAAGCCGTGCTCAGGGCAAAAGATTTTCTTCACATTGATTCTATAGGAGAGCAGCGTATCGACCAAATGCGTTTGGTCAACCAGGGAAGTCTGGTTGGCGCATACAGCCACGCGCTTACCTTGAAGCAAAGACAAATATTCATCCACTTGACAAGCACCGGGGCGCTGTGCCTTCAGACTAATCGTGCAGCATAGTATTGCTAACACAAACAAGGATTTCCGAATTTCGATTGTCATATCTAACTTCTCTTAAAACTTAATAATGTGCCAATGATTATTCTGTTCACTATTCACTGCTCACCCAACACGGTATTGATAAAAAAAGAACTACCCGATGTTACTCGGGTAGTTCGCGATATGTTAAAAAGACGGATTATTTTTGGATAACCATCTTCTTGGTTAACGTACCTGTAGCACTTGTGACTTTGTAGTAATAAATACCATCAGCGAAGTTAGCGACATTCACCTCATAGTAGTTATTGCCATCATAAGCGTCTTGGCTGTCAGAGTAGACCAACTGACCCGTAGTCGAATAGATATTCAGCGTAGTCTTTGAAGGTTCTGCAAGCAGGTAGAGAATCTTCGTTGTGGTGTTAGCCGGGTTAGGAATATTCTGATAGAGAACCATGCCACCACCCACTTCATAATCATCAATACCGCTGTTGGTACAAGTAATGACACGCTTGGTATCGTTGTCGTGATTCTTATCATAAGGAATATCACAATAGATACTGAATTGGACATTACCGATGTCATACAATTCGAAGCCTTGAGTGAAGGTGTACTCAAACGTAGAATTCGGGCGGATGATTTCATTGATATGTTCAACAATCGTATCTTTCCACATACCGACTTGCATAATGGCGATAACGTCAAAGCTTGTCAGTTGAGAATAGCCATTGTTTCTGAGTACGACTCTCGGATAAATCGTATCACCAACAACGAGACACGGATCAGGATGTTCTACAGTATCTCTGAAGTCGTAAGGATATTCAATAGATTCAACAGCCAAGTCAGGCAAGCCGTATTCAGTGCTTACGTCATCGATAGAAGCATCGATTCTGTAATGTTGGTCAGTGACTTTGAAACGGATTCGACCGACTTCGTCATAATCATTGAATGCAGAAACATGACGAGACCAATCTGAGTTGACAGAGGTTTGTCCGCCATCGGCCTTAGTAACAGTATCAACCGGAACATAATAAGAACCAGAACCAGCTTCGACCGTCATAATGAAATCAGCATTGTTAGCACCGAGGAAGTACTGATAGAATGCGACTTCGATAGGATAGCCATTGTGGTAATGCAAGTTCACACAACCGGAAGTCAAAGCAGTGTATTGCGTACGATAAGTAGTGACGTTAGCGTTAGCTACAGCTGCAAAATGTCCGATAGAAGAGTTCGGATAAGTGTGGTCATGTGTCGGGCCTGCGCCGCTACCGCTGTTAGGGCTGGAACCGGAGTAGACTTTCCACTTGTAGTTGTTGTTGGAATTTTCGAGGGACCAACCTGCAGGCAGCCAGTTAGCATCTTCATTATTGTTGTCATCGAAATTCTGGCCATAAGGAATCGGAGCGATAGCCGTATTCATGACTTGGGCGACAATTGACATCGTATCATTCATCGCATACGTATCACCATTGTAAGTAAGTGTGGTAACCAATCTGTATGAGCCAGGAATACTGAAGTTGACATTATTCATCACACATTGATAAGATTCGCCAGACATCATTGTGCCGGAGCTCAAAGATGTTGTATAAGTACCAGGAACCGGTCCGGTGACTACAGTTGTCAGGACAGCCTCATTTGTAGCATTGAATGATTGAGCCTCAGTACCGAAGTTCTTAATGAGGACACGAATCTTAGCATTGGTATCCGGGCAGACATCGCCAACTGGGTGTACATAAGACAAGATACCAAGGTCTCTGTTGTAAGGTTGCATGATTTCAACAGCATAGTCTTCGGTTTCACCTCTGTAGTTATAGATACCACAAGGAGAGTTGTTGTTGTTAAGAGCACCAGCGGCACAGATGACACGCATACGAGTCAAGCCCAGAGTAGCAGTTGTCGGAATGGTAATATTAGTCGTGGTTGTTGCATTAGCGCCACCAGCAGCATACGGAACAGCTGGAGATGTGAACACACATTCGTCAGCGTCAGAGAAGTCACCATCGCGGTTGTAGTCAATGTAGACTTTCTTATAAACGGTAGCACCTGTAGCTGTTGTAAAGGAGTGTGTAACGGACAACGGGTAAACCTGGCCCTTGACGATTTGTGCCGGAGCCAAGTTCGTATAGTCGGTATACAAACCGTTGCAACCAGCAGGCAGCGGATAGTTCACATACGGAGTACCCGTACCATTGTTGATACCAGCGAAGGTGACGTTAGAGATATCAGCACCGTCAGTCAATGTAGCAGTAGGCTGAGAAATACAAGGATCAGCGTTGCAAAGTTCAACAGTCAAGGTATCATTACCATGGAAGGAATCGCCAGACATGTCTGTGTAAGCAGCAAACGGCAAGCAGTAGTAAACGTCTGTGAGGTCAACGGTCTGCGTGAAAGTCATGTTAGCCGTAGCACCTGCAGCAATTGTACCCGTGAAGTTCTGAGTAACAGGAGTGCCGTTATTGAAACGATAAGATACAGGGAAGTTGGAAGCAGCAGCGGAACCGAAGTTCTTAATTGTTACTTGAACTTGTTCTGTAGCAGTACGGTTGGTTGCTGTTTGAACAGGTCTGAGAATATCGACAACACCAACATCATGTTGCGGCATAGAGGTGTTGATCGTAATCGTGCTCTTCGGAGACTCGCAAGTATAGTTGAACTTGAATTGCGTATTCCAACGGAAGTTGATCAAGGAGAAAGCGACATTGGTAATTGCAGTTGCATTGACCTTTTGGAGAGTCTTCTTTTGGTTTGCAACAGTGTACTGAGAGTTTTGGAACTTAGGTTCGGGGTTAACGCCCAGGCCTGTTGTACAAGGAGTATTGTCACCGCAGTTGTGTTCTGTGTACATATAGAGGCCGGCACCAGTATAGTCAAAACCGCCAGGGACAGGGATTGCGACCCAACCCACTTGGTCGAACTTCAGTTCGCCATCGAATACCAACTTAGCGCCATTGGTCTCGTTTGCCCAGTTCAGAGAAGCGGCAGTAAGGCATTCTGCATCCGCACCGTTCTTCAACCAGATCTTAACAGGAATGCCAACGCCACTGGTATTAGCAGCCAAGACATTGACCTTGATAGTATCAATTCTACCGGCAGGTCCTACTTCACTTGCTGAATACAGGATCTTAGCATAGGAATGTCCTTGTGCGGTATTGAACGGAGCAGCATTGTTAACTGTACCCGTACCGACTTGAACCGTAGCAGCGAAATCAGGATCTTCGATACGACCGCTATAGTAATACGTTGTAGTACCATAAATAGGTTCGGTCGTATAGCTTGTGCCTTGGCCGATGGCATCACCATTAGCATTCTCATAGAAATAGTAATAATCCAAAGTGTTGTTGTTCGGCGTAATCGTATAAGGCAAACCATAAGGAGCTGTGAAAGTCAGAGCCTGAGGAGCCGTCGGATTTGCCGGAACATGCAACACACCTGTAATCGTATCGTTGTTACGATAAACTGGCATATTGCTATTGGTAGGATCAGAATAGATAGTGTACTGATATGTTCTATTCTGCGTGGTGGAACTCATATTGTTGATTGTGATAGCCACATTCTGGTTCTGCATAGAACTGATCGGTGTGGAGATCGTAGTGTTGCCAGTCACATGACTTGAGCCTGTAAAGTCAGCAGTCAATCCAAAAGTGCCAGCCGGAATCACATTGGAACTGGTCGGATTCAAATTGCCAACATTAACCTGGATTTGAGGAGAAGTAGCAAGACCGCACTGATAGTCATTAGGAGAGGTAAGACCGTTCGTGATCAAATCATATTGCGGACTGAAGACATTAATGTAGATAGGAACTCTTCTAGTTGTACAGTTCGTAGTCTTCGTGATAGCAGCCACCCAATAGGTAACGGAATCATAAAGAACAGGAGTGGTATAGAACTGAGCAGTAGCAGGAGTCAGAGTGATCGGTGTAGTTGTTGTGGCATCGTTGTAGAAGAGATATTTCGTAATCTGGGCAGTAGTACCCGTCATAGGCAAGCGGTCGTTCACTTGAAGAATTTCCATGTCATGGGAATATTCGCCAGTGTAAGTATAAGATGCCTGCAAGCCAGCAGTACCCTTGGAAACAACACTACCGGTGATAGTATCATTGCCACGATAAACGACAGCTTCATCCGGCATATCCGTGTAGATTGTGTAGTTGAATGTAGTATTGGTAGTACCAGGAGAAGCGAAGTTGTACGGAGTAGTGAATGTGACTGTTTTCAGTTCTTCAGAAGCAAACGGTTCTGTAATCAGTTGTGTGAGGTGTGTACCATTGATGATTGCGTGAACCATAACCTTGTTTGCAGGAATAGGAACATTCAGCAAGTTCTTCACACTGACTTGGATATTTTCATCATACAGGGCACAAATACCTTGAGCCTCATAAGTCGGGTAATCCATAGACATCGTCTTCACATCGTATGTCGGAATATCCGGAACGTGAACGTAGATAGGAACCTTTTCACTACCGCATTCAAGGTCAACTACGCGGAATGACATATTAAGGCGTCTGTTATAAGCGGTGTAGTTGCTTTCAAGAGAAGCGAGGGTGTTGCCGCTCTTGTATTGAGAACCTCCGGCTAATTGAGTCTGACGGAAGACAGGGTAACCAGTTGAACCAGAAACATATTGACCGCAGTTATTACATTGAGAACCTGTGCCTGTACAATAATCAGCGCAATTGGTTTCAGTCATAACGATAAGATTGCCATCCGTATATTCAAACGGAGTCATAAGGTCAATATAGAACCAGCCTGTGTGGTTGAAGAAGATTCTACCATCATAGACCAGAGTTGCGGAAGCGGTTTCTGAAGCCCAATCCACAGCTGCAGCTGCAGTAGGAAGAAGGCTCATGTCGGTCTGCTTCATGTAAAGTTTGATAGGAATACCGTCTTGGCCAGTAGCAGCATTGTTGACGTAGAGGCCGATTTGAGTAATCATACCGTTGTGTCCGATTTCCGTTGCATCGTAAATACTGCGTCCTCTGGAGTAGCCATTGGTGAAGATAAACGGCTGTGCACCTGTAAGTGTTCCAGTGCCGACGATAGTGTCATGGATTGAACCCGGATTTGCATTCACATAATATACAGTGTCAAAGAATGTGACAGGAGTAGTATACGTATTGCCGTAGGTCAGCAAGTTCCACTGTTCATAACCGCTGTTGGTAAACCAGCCGAACACACCTTCGGAAATGGATGACGGCATAGTTGCTGTCAATGTTCCTGTAGTGTAATAGTTGACGTTGACAGTATCCTGAGCCAAGATAGGAGTAGCAGATTTTCCGAGAGAGGAAATCGTCATATTCAAAGTATCATTGTATTGCAAACGATCCTGCGCATCTTTCACGACCCAAACTTTGATATTGTAATTGTCATCGATGTTGACTTGGTTGTTTGTAAAGTCATAAATCGTGTTGAAAGCATAATTCGTCGTTGCATGACTCGGGATAGCCATTGTAAGCGTTTCGGAAACAGGAGAAGCACCATTTACAGAATACTTCAACACAGTACCGGCAGGAATATCCTGAGAACCGTTGTTGGTGATGCCCACGGTAATTTGCTCATGACCAAGATCACAACGTGTAGTAGGATTTTGGAGATCAAGGATTGCGAAATCATGAACATGAGGTGTATCAATAACAGCACCAATCATGAAACGGCCGAATGTCTGCGGTTCGTATAAACCATTGTTGAGATAATAGAATGTAGAATCTCTCAGCGGAGTTTCAACCTGTGAGCAGAGGTAGTCACCATTGGCAAGCATTTCGATACCGACATACATATCATGCATGTTAGACAATGCGAAATTATTGATAGGAATGATATTCCAATCACCTTGCGTCAGGTCGTTGAAGTTCACGAGGTCAGATGTGGCCACGATATTGCCAGCAGCATTGGCGACGAAAGCTCTGAAGCCGGCACTCGGATTGGCGATGTATGATTGATCATAGTAATATTTCACAGCACTGACGACCAATTCATCGGTGGCTCTATAGCGAACACAAGGACGAATAACAGCAGTATAGTCACCAGTCTTCAAAGCGACTGCAGAGGTGTCTGCATAATTGACGACATTCTGAGTGGTAACCATTCTCCAATTGGATGCATTGTTGGCATTGTTTTCATCATTACGAGAACGAACTTCGACGTTCTTCACTTCTGTGACATTATAATGATGAAGTGGGAATGTAACTATTGTTTCTGCACCAGAAGCAAGGGAAGCGACAGTCAATGAGTCATGATATTGTTCGGCGCTACCAGTTACATTAAGATATACCTTAACGTTGTTCTGTGTCTGACGGCCTTCGTTACGAACCATTGCTTTGACAACACCATCCAAAGAATACTGTGCGGGAGTTTCACCCTGAGCATAAACATTGGTAACAGCGACATCATTGTTGCAAAGATTTCTCAGACGGATACGGTCGATGTTAATGTTATTACCTTGTTGTGATTTGGCATCAAATGCGATATAGACGCAACCAGAGGAAACATAGTTGGAAAGATCATAAGTATACAGTGTCCATTGCGGAGTAGTTGCAGTGGCAAGATATCTCTTCAACAGAGAAGTGTTCTGACCTTGAGGATTGATAGCATTGAAGGTAGTACCGCCATCGGTAGAAATCTTCACAGTAACACCCTCAGCAGTTTTGTTGGCCGTATTGTCATGAGCGAACCAGACTTCCAAAATAGGATTAACGGAGTTAGCCAAGTCAACGACAGGCATGATAGCACGAGATTCTGTGTTATTAGCAAAAGCCTTTGAGTTGAAGAAGAGGCGGCCAGTACCATAAACAGGAGCAATGGCGGGGTTAACGCCCGTACCTTCCTGGAATGTCCAGTTACCAGCACCGGACGTACTGGTTTGCATAATGGTCCAAGTTTGTTTTGTACCATTGCTGAAATCTTCTTCATAATCAGGAACAGCAGCTTCTAACACGAAGAATGTACGCAGTGTGTCGTTCAAATAGTTGGCATCACCATTGGTATGAATAATGAAAGTGAAGTCTATAGTTTGATTGACAGGAATAGCAATGTTATTTGCAATCACCTTGGAAATTGAACCCAAGACAGGAATAGAACCCGTATTTATGTTAGCAGTTTGTGTGAGGTTCAATGTGTCAGAATGAACTGTCACCGTAGCATTGTGGCTTGCGAAGTTCAGAGCTTGAGAGCCCTTGTTGGCAATTGAAACGGTAATATTGTAAGAACCCTGCGGGCAGGTTCCAGAAGCGGGATTTGTCATAGCAACAACTGCAGCATCGGTAGCAGCAATCTGATTAGCATACGCACCCATATAGGTAAGGTCAGTACGTTCTGTGCCACGAATATCTGTAGCTACATCCATGTTCTTACCACATTCCAAACCGGTGAAGTCTGTAGGAAGCAAACTACTTGTCGGGTCTGCAATAGGAGGAAGTACGCTAATATTGTGGCTGGTGAAGTTGTTCGTACCATTAACGGCACTTTCCAATTCCTCAATAGTATTTCTTGCTACAGTCTTATAAGCAATGACACCAGATGCAGAAATCAAATCATTATACGTACCTTTGAATGAAGATGTTCCATTCAAGTAAAGAGGATAGTTCGTATTGTCGCTACAATTAGTATAGTTTAATAATATATTATTGTTTAAAAATGTATTATTGTTGTTTTCAATTCTCAATGCGGCGGTATTGCTATACGGAGCATCTGATTTGACATAGAAACTGTTGTTCGTCAACTTCAATCCGTTACAAGACTTAATTTGAACAGCATAGGATGCAGCAGCCGTCACAGGATAGAGAATCACTTCGTTGTTGTAGATATAGCCGGTATCCGTTGCTGAGGAGTTACTACTTTCGATATCAATACCGAAATTGGAATTGCCTACAAGAACATGGTTGTTGCGAACATAGAAATCATTAACAGAAGCTGTTTTCAACAAAATACCATATTCAACATCGAAAGTGCTGTCAATCGTATTGCCATCGATATCAATACCAGTGGTCTGTTCAACATTGATACCCGTAAAGTTCATATGGGTGTTTGCAGCAATCTGCTTAATGTGGTTGCCCTTGACCAAGGAATTACAATAGCTTGTGTAGATACCTTTGTAACAGGAGGTGATATCGTTGTCTTGAATGGTAAGTTGGTTTCTACGAGCTGTTGAACCCATGTAGTAAATACCGTAGTTACCGCCTGTGAACCTACAATTGCGGATGGTGACAGTATCGGAAACTGCAGGTTGGCCTGCTGTGGCAGCAGCAGCTGTGGCACGGCCTAATGCGAAACTGGTATTTGCGGTAGAGTTTGTCGAGTTGGCCACAATGTTACAGCCGTCGAAGACGATGTTTCTACTTCCGTTGCCTCTCAAGACAACAGCACGGGAGACAGCATTGGTAGCACCTTGAATCTTCAGATTCTTAAAATAGATGTTGTCAACGCCAATCAAAGTAACGGCACCATAGATGTTATTGTTTGTATCAGGATGGTTGTTCGTTACAATTACAGTGTTAGCATTATCTCCTTGGAACGTAATGGTATTCGTTGCGGAAACACCTTCGTATTTGGTGCGGAAATCGAAATCTTGATAGGTTCCTGGACGGAGATGGAAAGTGGTAGGTCCGTTCACACCGCAATATGACAAAGCGGCCTTGACTTCGTTCATAGAAGCGAAGTCCGGATTGGTGCCACCCACTGTGTAGTCACCATGCAGCAAGCTGTCGCACGCATAGCCCACCACGCGGATAGTATCACTCCAAGTAGTCGGAACAGCACCTGTGCCGTGGAAACCATCAGGCTGGCCATTACGAGTGTTAATATAGACAGTGATGTAGTTGAAACCATGTGTCGGAGTAAATGTGCCCAAGGAGAGGTTGTCTCTTTCATCGAAGCAAAGGGAGCCCGTCCAATCATGAGAAGAGCTATGTGTTTGCTGATGGTTTTCATTCTCAACTTTCAAGGTGACATTCAAACCAGTCTGATATGGTCCACCAAGTGAATTGACAGCATCACTCTTGTTTTTGAAATAAACAGTCACAGGTTCAGCGACGCCAGTAATGAAGCAATGCGGGAAAGTATTCAAACTATCCAAGTGACAGTCGTTCTGATGAATGTTCGTTTGGTTGTGCCATGCAATCAACGGGGTGTCTATAGGCAAAGCAGTACTACCGTGAACGTCGTTAATACCAATGTGATAACGGATGGTATCATAGTAGCAGATGCTCGGAAGATCCCATTGAGCCAATAGCTGATGGGTTCCTGACGGGCGAGTGTTGCTGGTAATGTTGTTCGGAACAGTCACGGGTGCTCCACTGTTGATGGAGTATGTGAAGGCCAGGGAATTCACATTCAAAGTGTCGTTATCGGTAATTTTGGCCTTAATAGTATAAGGTCCGATATTGTTCAGCAAACTGTTGTTCTTGTTCACATAAACTGTGGGTTGGAGTTCGATTTTAGGTTGCACAAGTTCACAATTAGAGAACACGCACTTGACATTGTCAACGTACCAACCAGCACAGGCTTCAGTTCCAGAAGTGGATGTGGAAGACTTATTCGTTCTGAAAATGATTCTGAAGTGCGTAACCGGGTGAGATACACCTAACACAGTGATGGTTTTGCCCAACACAAATTGGGAAATATCAAAATATTCATGTCGCCACCATGTGTTATTGGGAACCGCGGACATGTTATTCGGATTCCATGTACCCGTCGTGGCCGTACCATACATGTTATCGCTGAATTTACCGCCTGTCACGGAAACAGCATCTCCATAATAGAAATCACTGGTTTCCGTAAAGCTTATTGTCTGCGGTGTAGCCCACTGGTAGTTACCCGACTGGTCGATATAGCCTAAAGAGTAACACAAATAAGATTGATCACGTTGGCTCACTTTGCAAATATGGTCAAAATACAGATAAACTCTGTTGACTTGTGATAGGCTGGTGCCCTCCAACGAAATAGCGTCCGAAGACAATTGTGAGTTTTGAGAAACGGTATAAACCGGAGAATGAAATGAGTACGGTGCAGAGGAATACAACGTTGCATCTCGCCTCCAGTCGCCGTCCATGCCACCAAGGACATAGGACGTGGACATGTGGCACGTTGCATTGGGGTCGTCGAAATCCTCAAATAGCACGTTAACTGTGTCCATCTGTTGTGCAAAAATCGCAAATGGCAAGCATAAAGCCACAAACAGTAAGTGAAGTTTTTTCATTTTTGTATAGTATTAATTATTATTTTTTTTGCATATAAAATATTTATTGCATAAAATACAATAAGCCGACAAAAATACATTTTTTTTGCTTTTTGCCAAATAGTTTTTTATCAAAAAAAAATAACGAAATAAGAAACTATATATCAGTATGATATGTTCGAAGAATGGCTTTACACTCTTCAATTGTGGTCGCATTCATCAGGTTCATTCGAACCGGCTTGAAATTATACAACCCTTTGAAATAGCCTGCATATTGAGACCGCATTTCGCAAACCGCACGTCGCTCGCCTTTCATTTCGGCCGCGATTTCAAGCTGTTCTATGACAGTGCGCACACGCTCCTCATAGCCGGGGATGACAGACTCGCGCCCATAAAAGGCATCCTTTATCTGCTGGAAGATCCAAGGATTTCCAATTGCCGCACGGCCTACCATGATGGCATCCACGCCATAGCGTTTTTTATATTCGATAGCTTTCTCCGCACTGTCAATGTCCCCATTACCAATAACAGGAATTTCAATACGCGGATTGGACTTCACCTCCCCTATCATGTCCCAGTCGGCCACACCGCCATACATTTGCGCACGGGTCCTGCCGTGAATGGCGATAGCCTGCACACCGACATCCTGCATGCGTTCCGCGACTTCCATGATGGGCTTGCTGCTGCTGTCCCATCCCAACCTGGTTTTGATAGTTACGGGCAACGACACAGCCTTAACGACAGCTTCTGTCAATCTGGCCATCCGGGGAACATCCTGCAATGCCGCAGACCCAGCTCCTTTATTGACCACTTTCTTAACCGGACAGCCCCAGTTAATATCGATAAAGTCAGGATGACAGTTCTCAGCCATCCTTGCCGCCGCTATAAGAGACTGCTCGTCATGACCGAATATCTGGACACCGAAAGGGCGTTCGGACTCTTCGAAATCCATTTTCCGAATGCTTTTATCCACCTCACGGGAAAGCGCATCCGATGAAATGAATTCCGATATCAGCACATCAGCGCCCTTAGTTTTGCACATACGACGAAACGCTCCATCCGTCACGCCCTCCATAGGGGCCAGATAGACAGGGAAGTCAATCTTAGAAATCAATTCCTTTATCGCCATTGTCATTTGAGGCGGCAAAAATAATTTTTTTTATTTTTGCCGCTCGAGAAAAAATCAATTATTAATCAAATAAAACACCAATGAAAAAACTAACTATTCTAACCGTTATTTTTTGTGCGGTACTTTCCATTTCCGCTCAAAACGCCAAAGAATCAATGATCAATTTCGGCAAACAGCAACTCGCCGGCTACTTGATTGACGTTCCTAATGCCGATGTGAAAACTGTTGAGGCCGCCTTCCGAGACAAACTCGAGAAGCAATATAATCTCAAAGCTTCCAAAGAAAGCGGTTTCCGTGCCTACTTAAACCAACCGTTCTCTCCGTTTGGCAAAGAGAACTACGACATCTATTTCACCGTCGGTGAATATGGCAAGAAGAAGAACAGAACCACTCAGCTTTCACTTATCGTTTGTTCTGGCAACAAGAACACTATCACTTCTCAGAACAATCCTGAAACAGCTGATTATGTCAAAGTGTTCCTTCGTGATTTCGTAAACTACGTTAATGAATACGCCCTTCAGCAGAAAGCAAAAAGTTTGGAAGATCAGATTTCAAAACTCACCAAAGAGAAGAAAGATCTGACCAAAGAGCAAGAGAAAATCAACAAACAAATTGAAAAATTGAACAAAGAGCTCGAAAAGAACAAGAAAGACATCACCAACAAAGAATCAGAAATCGAGCAAGTCGAATCCGAACTTAAAAGTGTCAAAAAACAACTGAAATAAAAAAAAGCAGGAATTTAATTCCTGCTTTTTATTTCTTTTTTCAGTTCGTTCACATCGTCTACCAAAGTGGAGAGTTTTCGTAAATATGCGAGTTCTCTCCATTTCTTTTTGGCATCATCCGCGGGAATGCCGAAGAGCGTCTGGCCTTCCACTTCCACACTTTTGTCAATTGCAGAAAGTGCGTACAGCACGGTGTTTTTGGCCACATACAGGTCCTTATTCACGCATGCCTTGGCCCAGATCTTGCAGTCGTCATCCACATAGGTGCAGCCTGCGACACCAGACTGAGCGCCAAGGAGCACTCGCTTGCCGATATGGGTGTCGTGACCGATTTGGACAAGATTGTCAAACTTCGTTCCGTCGCCTATATAGGTCACGCCTGACACGCCTTTATCAATGCAGCAATTGCAACCTACTTCGACATCATTTCCAATGAAGGTGCTGCCACAGGACTCCAATTTGATCCAACGGTCAGCACGTTTCTGAAAATAGCACGCATCACCGCCTATGGTAGTATTGGAATGGATAATGACATCATCTCCAATCGTTGTGTCCTCATAAATAGACACATTGGAATGAATAATGCAGTTCTTACCTATTTTCACATTCCTGCCGACGAAGACGAAAGGTTCCAAAACGGTTCCTTCGCCAATAACGGCAGTTGGATGAATGTTGACTTGCTGGGGCTCATAGCTTTTGAAATGCTTGACCACAGACAGATAGTCGCGCAAGGGATCCTCGCTGAACAACAAGACCTTGTTTTCAGGGCAATCCACATCCACCTTATTGATGATGACGACAGAAGCAGGACTTTGCAAAACGCGGCTGTAGTATTTGTCGCAGTCCACGAAAGTAACCTCGCCAGGTTCCACGGAATGCAATTCATTGATTCCGACCACTTGGCCAGCAAAGTCACCCCTACGCGTCACGGGCATTCCGATGATTCGGACGAGTTCTTCAACTGAAATGGGTTGGGGAAACTTCATTATTCCTTAACTCTTTCTGAGTATTTATTATCACGAGTATCGACTCTGATTTTTTCGCCAACATTGATAAACAGAGGCACATAAACATCAGCACCTGTTTCAACGACAGCACGTTTCAGAGAGTTCGTAGCAGTATCGCCCTTGATGCCGGGATCTGCTTCGATGATTTCCAATTCAACGAATGGAGGCAATTCACAAGTAAGCGGGGTGTCGGTATCGGTATGATACATGATTTCAACGGTTTGTCCTTCTTTCAAAAGACCAGGGTTGTTGATCAAGTCCTTTTCGATAGCGAGTTGCTCGTAAGTTTCAGTATGCATGAAATTATAGGTGGTTTCACCTTCCTTATAGAGGAACTGATACGGGCGGCGTTCTACACGGGCGAGTTCGACTTTGACACCTGCATCGAAACGGAATTCGAGTACACGACCAGACTTGATGTGTTTGAGTTTCGTACGAACGAAAGTATTGCCCTTACCAGGTTTTACATGTTGAAATTCTACGATTGTCCACAATTCATTGTTATGCACAATGCACAATCCATTCTTAAAATCAGCTGTTGTTGCCATATAATTAATTCTATTTTAGTTAAAAAAATCGGGCGCAAAAGTACATTTTTTTTCTTTGCGCCCGATAAGGGATTTTAATTTTTAAATTACGGTCTCACAAGAGCATGTTATTCTATAACAACATTGTTCTTCTCTATGATTTTTCTCAAATTGATAAGGGCATAACGCATTCTGCCCAAGGCGGTGTTAATGCTCACGCCTGTCATGGCGGCAATCTCCTTGAAACTGTAATCCTGATAAATGCGCAATCGAATCACCGACTTCTGTTCTTCCGGAAGGTATTCCACCAAACGCGTCAGATCAGAATAGACCTGTTCTTTGAACAACTTCTGCTCAACAGAATCCTCTTTGCTTCCAATCAGGTCAAAGATGTCGTATTCCCCATTGCTCTCAAACATGGGCATACGTTGGACTTTTCGGTAGTAGTCGATTTTCAAATTGTTGGCAATACGCATAATCCACTGGAAGAACTTACCTTCTTCGTGGTAGTTTCCAGAGCGTATGGTGTTAATCACCTTAATAAAGGTGTCTTGGAAGATGTCTTCCGCCAATTCCTTGTTCTTTACAGAAATGAGGATATAGGAAAACAACCGCTTCTGATAGCGATCAATTAGGGCTTTTAAAGCAGATTCATCACCGGATTGATAACGTAATATCAATTCATTGTCAGACAACTTTGCAGCGTTCATCTGGAACTCCTTTCTTTTAAGTGGTTAGAAACTAAGAAAGTACAAATTCGTCGATAGCGGTTCTCCTTATAAATTGATTAATAGATTACGTTAAAAAATAATGCAGCAAAAATACATTTTTTTTAATAGCACGAACAAAATCTTAAAAAAAAAAGAAAAAAACATAGCAGTGTTTATAATGGGGCTTAAAGTTTTGTCGATTAACTAAATAAAAAGTATCGAAAGCGAAAAGATAAAAAAATGGGCAGGTAGGTTTAAAAAGAACAACAAAAAAGTGTATTTTTGCACGTCTAAAAAGTAGCAATGGCTAAATTTGATATTCTATATAATAAGATTGAATATAATGTAAAGGCGGCACTGCTGCGAATGGCCGAATTGCGTAAGGAAAACGATCGATTGAAGAACGAGAAAGCGGCGCTGGAAAAAGAGACGGAGGAGTTACGCAAGAAAGTCGAAGACGCCGAAAATAAATTAAAATTATTAGTTGTAACAAAAACAGTACTATATAAAGAAGATACAAAACAAACAAAAAAGCAAATCAACGATTGGGTGCGGGAGATAGATAATTGCATAGCACTTCTCAAAAACAAGTAGTCATGGATGATGGAAAGATGAAAATCACAATACAGGTTGGCCAAAGGCCATTGACCGTTGTGATTCAAAAAGAATGGGAGCACTACTTCAGAGAAGCCGAAAAAGTAATCAATGATAGTTTTTTGGAATTCGCCAAGAAATGGACATATAGTGACCAAATAGACTTGATGTCAAAAATATTAGTCGATTTTGTAGTGAAATGGCTCGCCGATGAGGAAAGGCTGAAAGGATATGAGGAAGAGATAGAGCCGATGATGGAATCACTTAAGACACTTTCTGACAAATTGGAAATTGATTAGACGTTCTTTGAAAAACCCATCCCGCATAAGTTCTGATACCGTTTGTTAAACTCAACACATTTACAAACGAAGGGGACGCTTGGTCAGACCTAGAACAGGCCCGAATCCGTAAGGATGGCGCACAGCCCGGGGACGCTCGAAGTAGGACGGCACCTTCGACCATATCATTTAGGAGTTTTTCGAAACCCCTTGGAACTTATGCGGTTTTTTCTTTCTCCAGCCAATCTGTTGTAATTATAAAGGATAATAAACTTAATTTCTAACTAATTACAATAATATATTATGACAGTACTTTGGATCGTAATAGGCATACTGATAGGCATCGCTGCCGGCATGGGTATTGCCTATACTCTTTTGAAAAAACAACTTACGAAAGAAGGCCGTGAAGCATTGAAAAAAGCAGAAGAAGACGGCGAATTATTAAAGAAGGAGAAAATACTTCAAGCTAAAGAGAAATTCCTCCAACTTAAAAGCGATTACGAAAAAACCGTAAACGAACGCAACCAGCAACTGGCTTCAGCTGAGAACAGAATAAAACAAAAAGAGAACACCCTCAATCAGAAGATGGAGGATCTCAACCGCAAAACCAATGAGAACAACACACTGAAAGACAATCTTAACAAACAGCTCCAGGCTGCCGCACAAAAGCAGAAAGAGCTTGAAAACCAAACGGCTATCCAAAAGGCCAAATTGGAATCCATAGCAGAGCTCACAGCAGAACAGGCCAAAGAGCAACTCATGACATTAATGCAGGAGGAAGCCAAAGCCGACGCCATGGTCCTTATCAAGGATATCGTCGACGAAGCTAAGGCCACTGCCAACTTGGAAGCCAAGAAAGTCGTTGTGAGCGCATTGCAACGCACTGGTGTTGAAGCAGCTGTTGAAAATACGGTTTCCGTCTTCAACATCGAAAACGACGAAATCAAGGGCCGTATCATCGGACGTGAAGGCCGTAACATCAGAACTCTGGAGAACCTCACTGGCGTTGACGTCATCATTGACGACTCGCCAGACGCAATCCTGCTGTCAAGTTTCGACCCTGTCAGACGTGAGATCGCAAGCCAATCTCTGAAGAAACTCATCTCAGACGGACGTATCCATCCCGCACGTATCGAGGAAGTGGTCGCTAAAACCAAGAAGCAGATCGAACAGGAAATCGCCGAATTAGGTAAGAGAACCTGCATCGACTTGGGCATCAACAACATGCCGCACGAACTGATGCGCATGGTAGGTAAGATGCGCTATCGTTCCTCTTACGGACAGAACCTGCTGCAACATGCCAAAGAAGTTGCAAACCTCAGTGCCACAATGGCTGCAGAACTGGGTCTCAATCCAAAAATCGCCCGCCGCGCAGGTCTCTTGCACGATATTGGCAAAGTGCCCGATACAGAACCCGAAATGCCGCACGCACTCTTCGGAGCCCGTTTGGCTGAGCAATACAAGGAACGTCCGGAAATCGTGAACGCCATCGGCGCACACCACGACGAAATGGAAATGACCACATTGATTGCCCCTATCGTACAAGTTTGCGATGCTATCTCCGGTGCTCGTCCCGGCGCTCGTCGCGAAGTCGTAGAAGCCTACATGAAACGACTCAACGACCTTGAGAACCTTGCCCTCACCTACCCTGGTGTTGTCAAGACATACGCCATCCAAGCAGGCCGCGAATTGCGCGTCATCGTGGGTGCTGAAAAGGTCACGGATGCTGAAGCAACTCAGATTTCCATGGATCTTTCCAAGAAAATCCAGAACGAGATGACCTATCCCGGCCAAATCAAGATCACCGTTATTAGAGAAACTCGTTCCGTAAACTACGCTAGATAATCTATACCAATGGAAAAGGGATCCAACAAACACCGAAAGCACCTTTTCTTGATACTTTACAGTGCAACGATCATAGTCTTTGCAATTTACTTTTTCTTCATTTCAGACCATACGATTAAAACTCATCATGAGCTGAATAGGAAAATAGACAATTTGGAAAGCAAGATCACGTACACTAAGAATCAAGTGGGCAACGTGTACACTTTCGACCAGTTGCATGCCGATTCCAACCTTCTTGAGAAATATGCTCGCGAACATCTGAATATGCACAGAGAGAGTGAAGATGTGTTCATCATAGTACATGAATAAGACGTATAAATATAGTATCCTCATCGCCAATGGCGTCAACCTCGGACAGTTAGGCTCACGGGAGATTAACATCTATGGGGATGTCTCCTTTGAAGAATATCTGGATGAGCTTAAAGCCATTCATCCGGACTGCAAATTCGAATATCTGCAAGAAGACGATGAAACACAATTGGCGAAGCACATTGCTAAAGCAAAAGACTATGACGGGATCCTATTGAATGCAGGAGCCTATACGCACACATCCATAATACTGGCCGATGCGGTAGGAGCAACCAGTTGCCCCGTAATCGAAGTCCACATCAGCAACATCTTCGGACGAGAACAGTATCGTAGAGAATCAATGCTCGCATCTGTTTGTGTGGGGAGCATATCCGGATTTGGATTGGACAGCTATCATCTTGCAGTAGAAGCCATCAAGAAGAAAAAAAACAAAAACATTAAACTATAGAAAGAAATCGTCGTCTTTGGACTCGTTTTTTAGAAATTAACAACATTACATAAAACTACAAAAAAACAACGTTATGAAAAAAGCATTTAGTTTATTAATTGTCATGGCATTTGTTTTTGCCGCAGTTGCACAAGATGCTACAACCCAAGCAAAACCTAAGAAAGTCAAAGAACCGGAAATCACATTTGAAAAGTTAGTTCACGATTACGGTAACATTCAACAAGGCGACAACGGCACCTGCGAATTCGTATTCAAAAACACTGGCAAAGCCGATTTAGTGCTCACGAATTGCCGTTCCAGTTGTGGCTGCACAGTGCCCGAATGGCCGAAAGACCCCATCGCTCCTGGTAAGAAATCCGTCATCAAAGTGAAATACAACACCCAACGTATCGGTGCCATCAACAAGAGCATCACAGTTGAGTCTAACGCAACAAATAACCGCGTAGTTCTTAACATCAAGGGCAACGTATCCACAAAACCGGCTGAAGCTGCTCCTTCCAACGAAGGCGGTGCCGTAAAAGTAAAATAAAATATCAACCTTTAATTCAATATACCAATGAAAAAGTTACTCATTCTTTGCATGATTATATGCAGTTTCGTAGCAGTACAGGCTCAATCATCAAAGACATCAAGCAAGTCCTCATCAAAAACAACATCTACCTACAAAGGAACAGGTGCTGAAATCAAGTTCGACAAGCTGACAGTTGATTTTGGTACATTGAAGGTCAAAGATGTTAAAGTAGTCACAATTACTTACACAAACATCGGTAAAAAGCCGTTGATTTTAGACGATGTGATATCATCCTGCGACTGTACCACAGTGACTTGGTCAAAGCAACCAGTCATGCCTGGTAAGAAAGGCACGATCAAGGCGACATATACCGCCAAGAATCCTGGTCTCATCAGCAAGAGAATCACAGTACTGTCCAACGCAAATACGGACAGAGTCATATTGCAACTCAAAGGCGAGGTCAAATAGACCTCACCTTTTTCTCCTGGGGTCGTTTGGTTTTGACAGCGAGAACGGGGGAATGTAAGCAGGTCGGAGTTTGTGAGCTGATTCCGTTAAAAGTTAACTCTCGATGCCAATAAACGGCGAAACTTCTTATGCATTCGCAGCGTAATTGTTGCGGATCCTGCCGCGCAGACAAGGTCTGTAGCCGCGGGCGCTTCCCCGGAAGTTATTCCGTCCAACGTCCGGTACGAAGTGTCATAAAAGGACAGATAGCAAGCGTAGGCTTCGATGCGCAAGCGAAATTTTAGAAGATAAGCTACTGTGAGGTCGGTCTCGTACCATACAGCAGACGAAAAGTAAACGAAGACTAAACTTGTAGAAAGCATTCTTGCGGCTTGTTTGGACGAGGGTTCGACTCCCTCCGGCTCCACAAAAGCAAAAAGAGCTTCATTAGTTGTCTAATGAAGCTCTTTTTATTTTCATCTAACAGACCGTTCTAATCTTTGTAGCGCGGAATTGGCTTAACGTACAGATCCATAATGTTTCTCGGGCGATAATCTATCAACCATCGGAAATCCTGTAGTTTGCGGTCCTTGTTTTCAAACTGCTCGTCAGGATATACCTTACCATCAGGCGAGTCATAAAAGCGAATCTGTTGAATCTTATTGCTGTCCAAAAGAACGCGCATCTCACTTGTCATTGAAGTGTTAATACCAATCAGCGTACTATCCTCCTCCTGCAAATAATAAACGCATTCTGCATTACCGACCACATCAACTCTATACAAATTCTGGTCCGTTAAAAATCCCGTGATATTCACACCTTTGATTTGATTGAACTCAGTATCGTCATACAAACTTCCGACAACAAAACCTGCTTTAATAAGATCCACTTGCGAATTTACAGAATCAAGCGCCATATATCGAATGGTATCTCCCGTCAACTGATAGGATTCGGTCCAAATGACTGGATTATAGAACATAAACAAGGTAGAGTCTTCTTTAAGCACCGCTAAAGAGTCACAAGCGCCCTGCATATCTTCCCTATAGAATTTCACCTTATTGTATGCCCGTGCCCACTGCAACTCATGTTCTTCGTCGAAATATACCATTATCGTATCCGAATGAAGGAACAGCGAATCCTGGTTGTCATCAATTAAAACAAGGAGATTGCTATCGGTAGCCAGGGAAATTCCCTCCTTTTCATGATGCTCCACATAATTGCCTTTCACAACATACTTCTTCGCCGTGTCAACAATGGTTGCATTATTCCAACCTCGGCCATAACGAAGCGCCCGGTCATAATAAACACTATCCGCTGTCATAGATTGCGAGCCACTAAACAATTGAACATCCTGCGCCAAAGTGGATATTTCATGTTCAGTATCATACCAACCTGATGTCGTGAAAATTTCATGTTCATCTGAAGTAAGATGCGTACGTGAAATGAAATAGGCGATTTTGGAAGCCGCATTGTATTTCAGAGAATCACAGTCCACGTGGTACGTATCATTCCACAAAAGAACATTCTTTTTAGCTATAGCAATGTCTGTTTTGGTATAGTAAAGGCCCTCTTGGCTTGTCATAGTATCTTTATCATTTATCAACTTACCACCAGTCAGATAATATCCAACTTCTTGTTTGGTATTGTAAATAATACTATCCGTGAGAAGATACGCCTGGCCTTTTTCCAAACGGACATTAACTGCAATAGAAGCAGTTTTTTCATCTCCGTCATAATAAGCCCTGCGGCCATAGAGGCGAACCGAATCACCGACAAGGATTTTCACTTTGTCACCGAAGGCAATAATGTAGTTGTCTTGTTCATATAGGTAAGCGCTGTCACAATATCCTCTGACATTGTCTTGTGCAAAAGCGACATTCCCGATAAGGCGTTGGGCGCCATTGAGCACTTCCTCGTCATAATACCCCATATCTGCACGGTATTTGATTTTATGACCTCCTTGAGCATTAGAGACACCTAACACTGCAACGATGAGAAAAAGTATTACCAGGAATTTCCGCATTATAGTTATCTAATAAGGGATGAATCTACCGAAGTTGAAATGATTCTATCCTGCTCGAATACAATAGTTTTATAAGTAGATCCGGTCGGAGTAAAATACTCCTCAGCGCCATCTTTTTTATTGTCTTTGTAATGAGTCTTCCGACTGGGCAAACCTCTTTGATCGTAGAAAGTGACATCGCCAGAGCCTTCGTTAAAAGAGCCCTCACCTACCATCACGCCACGTTCGTCATAGTATTTCCATTCTCCATCAAACTTATCGTTTTTAAAGGAGCCTGTGATTTTTGTCTCCCCAGACAAGTGATAGGCCTTATGAGGTCCGTTTTTGACACCATTGACGTAAGTGAATTCTTGCATTTTCTCTCCATTAGGCGTATAATTGATTTCCACGCCTTCAATAGAATCGTTTTTATATTGGCAATGCGTATCCAGAAGACCGTTTTCAAAATAGCGATAAAATTCACCATTACGTTTGCCTCTTTTCATTTCAACTTCTATTTCCACCGTATTGGGGACATCATAATAATAGACTGACTTCCCTGTTTCTTTGCCGAAACGATAGTGAATAGTGGACTGCACATGGCCGTCAGGATAGTAAGTAGTTTCCGTTTTGGAACAAGAAACCATCGTCATTGCAATTGCGCACAAGATAAGAAATTTGCCTTTCATAACAACATAATAATAGGGGCGCAAAGATACAAAAAAGAGAGATTGGAACCAGTCCTTTGTTCACTTGCCTTCTACATGTCTGATACCGATTCCAATCCCCACAAATTCTAATACTTAACGACCTTTCTTTGGAACATTCCTTCAGGAGTATGGATATGAAGGATGTACATTCCCGCAGGAATATTAGAGACTGACATCTTTCTGTAATTTGGGCCATTCCAACTTTTTACTTCTTGCCCGTTCAAATCAAACAAGATACAAGAAGTAATGTCAATGCCGCAGCTGACCACATTCAGGTACGCATTAGTAGGATTAGGATAAAGAGCGACAAGCGCACTATTATAGTCCAAAATAGCAGTAGTATCTACTGGGATTTCTTCTCGTTTGGAAATAGCAATGTTGTTCAACTGAGTATTGCCTTTCGTCGAAGCCAACAACTTCCATCGAATATAACGAGTGTTCTCATTCAAAGTAATCCCATTAAAGCGGATGAAATCTTCTATCGAAATATCGTTTTCAGAAAGTGTCATCAACGAATTCCACTGCTGTCCGTCAGCGGATTCAGCGATTTCCATGGAAACGCCTTCATAAGCAGAGGGATTCGAGCCTCCGTTCTTGCCTTTCATCTCAAAGACAAGTTGGTCGGGAGCGCTGTCCAGATGAGCTATCAGCATAGCCTCACCGGCGTGAGAAGATTCGAACTTCACCGAGCCATCAGCATAGGAAGAGCCCAAATGATACCCCCGGAAGCCCGGCATCTGAGTGATATCCTGATGACCTGTCTCACTATTCGTAGACAGATCTAACGGCAGTGCCACCAAAGAATTAGTATCCAATATCACATAGGAAGCCGTAGCGACTTCACTGTCATACATTCCAGCATGAACAGCAAAAGTCTTCACCGTGACCGGGTTATTAATTGTCAACGGTCCTTGATACAAGTTAGAATTAGTCGAAGGTGTAGAGCCGTCCATAGTAAAATAAATAGTAGAGCCTTCAGTGGCAGAAGAAATCGTCACCGTTTTGGGTTCGTAATAGGTGCCTCCAGCAGGAGAAAAAGTCGGTTTTGCCACCGTTTGCAAGACCGTCTCCTCCCCCACTACCAACGCGATGTCATCAATACGATATTCCGCTGAAGAAAGGTTGGAGAAACGGATATGCAGATTCGGACAAGAGATAACACCGGGGAAGCGCACGCGATACCATCCGGACGTTCCAGTTCCTGAGGGGAGCGTATCTTCAAGCACGATTCTCTGCCACTGCACACTATCAGCAGAAACTTCGACGACGAAGTTCGAGCCATTTTCGGCCGTAGTCTTTCTAAGTCCGCAATATAGCGAGATATTTGTATCAGCACTTGTATTGATGCCGGAAATTTGGAACCATTTCACTGTATCATTGATCATAACATTGCCACCTCCGGAAGCAAGGCCATAGCCAGATGAGGCTGAAGAAGTACGGACATCGCAAGTTCCATTGCCTGTATATAAGACATTGGCATTCTGCCAGCCCGTGTAGTTTTGAATAAGTGTAGTCGCCGTCGGCGTGCCACAATTTTCCTGATAAAGAGTAGTCTGAGCATGCAATAGCATATTGACCGAGAAGAGCGCCAAAATCAACGTAGCAGTTCTGATTTGCAAAATATTAATTTTTTTCATACGATTAAAATTTTGTTATAAAACACTATATCAACACGTTTTACAACATGTTGACCATTTCAGAACATGCGCACAAAAACGCTGCAAATATACAATTTTTTAATATGATTTTAATTATTAAAAATATTTATCATAAAATTTTTTTTCATGATTTTTTTATATTTTTGCGGCAACAAAAACAACAAGTCATGGACGCTATAAAGATACTATTTGCAGAAGACGATGTCAACTTAGGCAAAGTGTTGACCACCTACCTGACAGGCAAAGGGTTCAGTATAAGCCACGCCACCAACGGAGAAATCGCATATGAGATGTTCTGCACCGGCACTTTTGACATCTGTATCATTGACGTGATGATGCCCCTTATGGACGGTTTCACGTTGGCACAAGAAATACGTAAGCGAGACAAGAAGATACCTATCATCTTCCTAACTGCCAAAAATTTACAGGAAGATATGATCAAAGGGCTTTCCATAGGAGGTGACGACTACATCACAAAGCCATTTGCCATCGACGTGCTTTTAGCCCGTATTCAGGCATTGCTTCGCCGCACAATCAGTCAAGAAGAGAAGAGCGACACCGTTGAATTAGGCAGTATTATTTTCGACAAAAAGCGTCAGGTACTCATCATCAAAGGTGAAGAAAAGCGCATCACCACAAGAGAGGCTCAATTGTTGGAAATGCTTGTCGACAAGAAGAACGACATTTTGGAACGCGGATACGCCCTCAAGAAGATCTGGGGTGATGACAGTTTTTACAATGCACGAAACATGGATGTGTACATCACAAAACTTCGCAAATACTTCAAGAGCGAGCCGCAAATCCAGATCATCAATGTACATGGTACTGGATTCAAATTTGTCATGTAGCATTTATATATACAACATAAAAAGAAAAAGGCCACTCAATGAGCGGCCTTTTTCTTTTATCATCAACAAAGGATTATCCTCTGAACGGGAATTTGACACCAGGATAAATAGCCTGGGAGCCAAGTTGTTCTTCGATACGCATCAATTGATTGTATTTGCAGATGCGGTCGGTACGTGAAGCAGAACCCGTCTTGATTTGGCCAGTACCGAGGGCGACAGCCAGATCTGCGATAGTCGTATCCTCAGTTTCGCCAGAACGATGGGACATAACAGCCGTATAGCGGTTCTTCTGAGCCAAAGATACTGCATTGATAGTTTCTGTCAAAGTACCGATTTGGTTAACCTTAATCAAAATAGAATTGGCGACATTGCGTTCCAAGCCCATTTGAAGACGTTTGACATTCGTCACAAAGAGATCGTCACCAACGAGTTGGATTTTGTTGCCGATTGTATCTGTAAGAAGTTTCCAGCCATCCCAATCATCTTCAGCCATACCGTCTTCGATAGAGATAATCGGGTATTTGCTTGTCCAGCCTTTCCAATAGTCGACCATTTGAGCAGGAGTAAGTTCCTCGCCAGTGGACCATTTGAGTTTATAGACGCCCTTTTCAACATCATAGAATTCGGAAGCTGCAGGGTCGAGAGCGATGCACACTTCGTCATAAGGTTTATAGCCAGCGTTTTCGATAGCTTGAAGAATCACTTCGACAGCCTCTTCGTTAGATTTCAAATCCGGAGCAAAGCCGCCTTCGTCACCGACATTGGTAGAATAGCCTCTGCCTTTGAGGACCTTCTTCAGGTTGTGGAAGATTTCAGAACCCATTCTGACAGCCTCACGGAAAGAGGGAGCGCCGACCGGCATAATCATGAATTCCTGGAAGTCCACGCAGTTATCAGCATGAGAACCGCCATTGAGGATATTCATCATTGGGACAGGAAGAACAGTAGCATTGCAACCACCGATATAGCGATAGAGGTCTTGGCCTGTTTCCATAGCAGCGGCCTTAGCAGCAGCAAGAGAGACGCCGAGGATAGCATTTGCGCCCATAGCGCCTTTATTTTCAGTGCCGTCGATTTCAATCATACGGGCATCGAGTTCAGCTTGGTCGCTGACTTCCATACCTTCGATTTGCTCAGCCAAAACATTGTTCACATTTTGGACAGCCTTCATCACGCCTTTACCCATAAAGCGATCAGCCTGACCGTCACGCAGTTCAACAGCTTCGTGAACGCCAGTAGAAGCGCCAGATGGAACGGCAGCACGGCCCATAGCACCAGCAGCGGTGTATACATCGACTTCAACAGTGGGATTACCACGAGAGTCTAAAATCTCTCTTCCTAAAACTTTAATTATCTGACTCATAGTTATTTTTATTTTTAAAATTTAATCGGGCAAAGATATAAAAAAAATGGCAACTATATACTACTTTACCTGTTCCAAAAAATATCACGGCGCAGCCGTGCCTTCAGCAACCCCGTTAGGGGTTGAATCTCTGTAGCCTGGAATGTAATGAAGGGCGCAATCCGGGGAGGAATGGCGAGGTACGGTGGTGGCGGCGCGGGATAGCATGCGCCGAAGGAAATACCTGCTGTCGCCGCCTGTAGGGGAAGCAAATCTATGCAAATCGGACACAAATAAGACCCACGGTCTATGCTATGTGGGACCGCGGCAGCGATTGGAGCCCATTTACTTGCGTGCGGGTGGGAGGACGGGGTGTTTTATATGGAAGCAAATCTTTGCAAATCTGAAACGAATTTGCGCCTGACGGCGCATGTGGGTGGGCAGCAAGTTAGGGCAAAAAGCGCGACGGCACCGCGTTGGATTGCGGGTAGGTGGTGCCGGGCCGCCCAAATCATTATAAAATCAAAATATTCGGGTCAACAAGTATATATTTGCCTAAAAAATTCAACTACATCAAAATCCAAAGTTCAAAATTCAAAGCCCAGGCGGGCACCGAGGGAGTGGTTTATATGTTGGGAATAGGTTTCACCATCTGGCGTATATGTCCGATCGTACACGAAGGCAAGGTATAGGGATTGATTCTGCTTAAAATGGACTTTCAAGCCCACGGCCGGTCGGATAATGACGTTGTGCCCATAGAAATCCCCTTTGAGATCACACCACTCTTTATAATCCATTAAAGCATTATGAACGCAAAAGTTACCACCCAAATCCAGCGAGAAAAAAGGAGAGCACTTCTTGGATAGGAAATCCACCTGAAAGCGAGCAAAGAGCGGAATCTGCAATGAGTACTCCTCATATTCGAAAATCTGGTTGTACGGGCCACCAAACTCACCGTTATAGTGTTCAAAATAGACATGCTCAACTTCTTTGAAGAAAACACCAGAGAGTCCAATCCCACCGCCCATAAACAGATAGGAATTAAGGCGATAGCCATTCACAAAACAAAGGTTGAACGAGAGGTTTGACCGAATATAAGAGTGCACGAAGGAGGTTATTTGTATACCATCATGGCAATCTCTATCATTCGCATTGCGACCACCCCAATAACCTGCCAAGGCGGAATAATTAAACTCAATCCCTTTTTGATAGCCCTTGGAGGTATTGTCCGTCTGCCCGAAAGAGGAGACTGGCAGCAAATAAAGAATGAATGCTCCTACAATGATCATCCGTAGTGAACATAGAACAGAATGTTTCCGTCTGCATGACATCATATTCATTGGTTAGTTTTTACCTGCGAGCACCATGACGAACTCTCCTTTCACCTCTTTCTGGCCAAAGAATTCGACCGCTTCAGCGATGGTGCCACGAAAGGTATAATTGTAGATTTTAGTCAACTCCTTAGAGATGGAGATTCTTCTATCTGGGCCAATGATTTCCATCATTTTCTCCAGGGATTTGAGCAGGCGATGCGGTGACTCGTAGAAGATGACCGTCTCTTCCATTTCCGCCACGCGCTTCAGCAAGGACTCTTTTCCTTTCTTATGAGGAAGGAACCCGTAAAAATAGAAGCTGCTGCACGGAAGCCCGGACTGGACAATCGCAGGCACGAAAGCCGTCGCACCCGGCAGGCACTCCACCTCAATGTCGTTGGCGATACATTCTCGAGCTATAAGGAATCCGGGGTCAGAGATGCCCGGCGTGCCGGCATCGCTCACCAGAGCAACACTTTCGCAAGCCTTGATTTGATTGATATAGTGCCCGAGCTGCTCGTGTTCGTTGAAGATATGGTAAGCCATGCATCGCTTGTCTATTTCATAATGTTTCAACAGATTACGTGTAGTGCGCGTATCCTCACACAAGATAAAGTCCACCGACTTTAGCACGTTGAGCGCACGTAGCGTAATATCTTCGAGGTTGCCAATTGGCGTAGGTACGATATAAAGTTTCATATACTACAGATATTTCTTAGGTTCTTGTTCAATAACACCGGCATAGAGTTCTACCAGATTCTTGGCCGGGCTGGCGTTGATTTTAGGGATGAGCACCTCTTCGATTTGGAAGAAGCCGACATCTGAACTCATCATGACCTCAATCTTGATAGGTTTTTGCTCGCCTTTGGTGATATGAACCGTTTCGATAGAATTTGCAGAATACTTATGGATATCACCAACCATAGGTTTCGTGTTGATTTCCATAGGGATACGAGCCCTACCCTTGGTCATATCACAGCCATCAGCGATAAGGATGAGACCAGCTTCGAGGGTATGGATTTTGCGTCCGCCCATATGACCGAGTATAGCTTCCATTGCTATTGAACGAACAGCCACACGACGATTGATATCCTTAGGTGACGGCAAACATTCATCCAAGATTCGGTTGATAACTGAATAAGTCATGATGCCGGAGTAGAGTTCGTGGTCCTGACGGGTAATGCTCATACCATAATCATGCAAGAATCCGGCGAGCATCACAGCGGTAATGCTGTCGGCAAAGGAACCTGTTTGTTCAGTCTCGAGACTGGTTTTCACACCTGCTTGATGCAGAATGCGGAGCATTTTGAGTGCATTACGACAAACCGTGCGCATGTGCACAGGACCATGATCATTAAAGCCAAGTCGCACAATAGCCACTGCGTTGGCATATTCCTGCACGGCCTGGATTTCAGGATCCTCAATCAGAGTACGCATCACGCGCAAAGGCAGTTCATCATTATCGGGAGTCAGACATACCAGTTCACGAGTAATGTCCAGCAGTTTTTCATTAAGATTCAGTTCTTTAGGCGATTGCATAACCATTTCAATAAAACGCGCAAAGGTAGAAAAAAAGCGCGTATCTAAAAAAACTATTTTCTACCTTTGCAACCTCATTCCAAAGACATCTTATGAATCGTTTTTCACGCTCTATACTCACCTGCTTATTGCTGTCACTGACGATTTGCGGTCCTCTGTCAAGCCACGCGCAGCAGTCGGAGCCCTCGTCCACCGTCAGCGCCTTGTACGAGCTTTTTCAAAACCCTCCAACGCAATACCGTCCGTGGGTACGCTGGTGGTGGAACGGCAACAAAGTCAACGCAGATGAATTAGTTCGCGAGCTGCACCTTTTGAAAGAGGCCGGCATCGGAGGCGTGGAAATCAACCCCATCGAGTTTCCCACACACGGCGACGACAGTATGGGCATCGCTTCCCTACCCTGGCTTTCCGACGAATGGCTATCGGTATTGCGCACCACGCTCGACAGCGCCCGCGCGATGGGCATGGGCTGCGACCTGCTGGTAGGCTCGGGCTGGCCCATCGGAGGCACTTTCGTCCCCGAAAAGGAACGCGCCCAGATTCTCTGTCCGTACGCCCTCGAAATCGAAGGTCCGCAAGTCTTCACCATCTTCGACACCACGATCTTCCGCAGTGCCGACCCCAAAATCACCTCCCCGAATCCAGCGCGCCAGTTTTCGATATTTTCCTTACAACTCATCCCCAATCCCTGCACCGACCTCAGCCAAGGAGTAGATGTCTCTGCCCAACACGACGGCAACGGACGCTACGCCATCACCATTCCCGAGGGCAAGTTCATCCTGTCCGCTATCGTACAAATCCGCGACTTCATGCGCGTCATTGACGGGGCGCCCGGCGCCAACGGACCGGTGGTTGACCACTTCAACCGCGCGGCCGTTGACCGCTACCTCAACCGCATGGGCGACGCGCTCACCACGGCCTTGCCCGACGCCCTGCGCGTCTATCTGCGGGCAATGTTCATGGACAGTATGGAATTAGAAGGCGCCAACTGGAGCGACCACTTCCGGGAAGAATTTCAACGACGCCGTGGTTACGACATCGTACCGTACCTCAACTACATACTCTGGCCTACGAGAGGCATGGGGGACCCCGTCTCCTACCAGCCGCTCGTGCCCGTTTGCGACAGTCTGCGCGACCAGTTGCAGCACGTGCGTTACGACTTCGAACTGACCAAAGCAGAACTCCTGCGTGAGAATTTCACCATCCCTTACACGGAATGGTGCCACCGGATGGGGCTGCAATCGCGGGCGCAGGCCTACGGGCGCGGTTTCTTCCCCTTGGAGAGCAGCCAACTCATCGATATGCCCGAGTGCGAATCGTGGACCACCAACTACCTGCACCACCGTCCCGGCTTTGAGATGCCGGAGCACGACTATCGTCGGGGGCGGGCCTACACGATGGTCAACAAATACGTCAGCTCCGCCGCCCACCTGGAAGGCAGGCACATTGTAAGTTGCGAGGAGATGACCAACACCTACCACGTTTTCAACATGGACCTCAAGGAACTCAAGATTGGCGGAGACATGAGCATCTGCTCGGGCGTGACGCAAAGTATCTACCACGGGTTCAACTATATGCCGCCTAACGCGCCCTTCCCAGGATGGATTCGCTACGGGGCCTACTACAACGAGCGCAACAACTGGTGGCCCTACTTCAAGGCCTACAACGACTACAAAGCCCGCGTGTATGCCGTGCTGCAAAACTGCACCCACTACGCAGACATCGCCATCCTGAACCCCGACGGCGACATGTGGAGCCAAATCGGGATGCAGAACGAGCCTTTCCCCAACCAGCAGTTTGCCCAATGGAGGCCCTTGGTTTGGGAAGCCATCATGAAAAACGGAGGCAGCAGCGACTATATTTCCGAAGAAATCATCCGCAATGCCACCATCCAAGACGGGCAACTCTGCTACAAGCAACAACGCTACGGGACGATTTTCCTTCTGGGCGTGCGCAGTCTGTCGGCAGAGAGCGCCCAGCAGTTGGAGCGGTTTGTGGAAAGCGGCGGCACGCTGTTCTGCATCGACAGTGTTCCCGACAAGGCGCTCGGGTTGCTGGGCAACGACAGTCTCGTACAGGGCTGCATAGAGCGGATGGCCGCAAATCACCCACAGCATTTCCACATGGTTGACAAACCCGACAACAACTATTTGAGCTGGTATCGAGAATTGCAAGAAGAGTATCATTTGCCGCACGCACTCACCATAGCCAACCCCAACCCCTACCTGATGCAGATACACTACAAAACCGATGACGGCGAAGACATCTTTTTCGTGTGCAACAGCGACGCGGTTGACCAAAAGGCTCCCGGACTCTCTCTTACCGACACTATTCACGGGAAATCACTGAGTTGCTGGGACCCCCTGCACGGCACCTATCATCCGAAGCCCTCCTTCTTCATCAAATCGGCGACCTCTTACCTATATGTCACCACCCCACTCGCCATCCCTGAGACGGCAGCCATACCCGAGATTGACCTGTTGGGCAAAAACATCAGCCATGATTGGAAGGTCACCCTAACCCACGCCCAACTGGACACAATCGAACAATTACGATTGGACAGTTTAGTGGACATGGCCACATTACGTCCCAATTTTTCAGGCACGATCACCTATGTCAAGGACTTCCACGCCAAGCGTGGCAAAGACTACTCATTAGGCATATCCTACATCGAAGGCACCGCAGTCATCCTCCTAAACGGCAACGTGGTTGACACCTTGCTCTGTGGCGAACGCCTATTGTTGTTCGACGAATTCTTCACCCCAATCCCATTGCCCAAGAAATTCATGCACAAAGGGAAAAACACGATAGAAATCCGTGTCATCACCACGATGGGCAACTATGTAAGAAGTCTGACCGACAATCCCGTTGCGCAATATTGGACCAACAAAGGCAGCAAGGCCCAGCCGTTGAAGCCGATGGGCATGATGGGAAGCGTGTATCTGCACCATTTGAAATAGCCAACAATTTATTATATTTGCGACCGCAAAAAACACCGACAAATGAAAAAAGCGACCATCACCCTCCTGTTCCTCCTCTTCATCAGTTGTGCCTTTGCCGCACAGGACACCGTTTACAATGCCTCCAAGTTCGGCATCCGCAGCGACGGAATCACTATGAACACCCGTTCCATACAGAAAGCCATCGACTGGATTTCGGAGCAAGGGGGTGGCACGCTCCGTTTCTGGGTGGGGCGCTACCTTACCGGCAGCATCCACCTGCGCAGCAACGTCAACCTCGACCTGCAAGAGGGCGCCATCCTGGTGGGCTCCACCAACCCGTACGACTACGACAAGGTGGCCGGCTGCTATGCGTTGGTCATTGCCGAGAAGGAGCACGACATCCGCATCTTCGGCAAGGGCTGCATCGTGGGCAACGGTCGCGAATTAGCCAACAACTTCACGCAGGCCGTTTACGACGGCATCCTCAAAGACCCGCTGAAATACGACCGTGTGGGCGGCCGCGCCCGACTGGTCTATTTCCGTGAGTGCCAAAACCTCCACATCAGCGGCATCTGGCTCAAAGACGCCGCCGACTGGGTGCAGACCTACGACCAGTGCCAGCACGTGGTGGTCGATAATATCCACGTGGAGAGCTTAGCATTCTGGAACAACGACGGCATCGACATCGTAGATTGTGACGATTTTCTGCTCAGCAACAGCTATTTTAACTCCAGCGACGACGCCATCTGCCTGAAATCGCACAGCAGAGACCACCTCTGTCAGAACGTGGAAGTGCGCAACTGCGTGGCTCGCTCCAGCGCCAGCGGCATTAAGTTGGGCACCTTCGGATTGGGCGGATTCAAGAACATCAAGATTGTCAACAACAAAGTATATGACACCCATCGCAGCGCCATCACCATACAGAGCGTGGATGGCGGCATCTGCGAGGACATTTTGGTGGACAGTCTGCACGCCGTACACACCAGCAACCCGTTCTACTTAGTGGTGGGCGAGCGCCGCGGACGTCGAAGTTCCATGCACGACATCACCATACGCAACCTCTACTGCGAAGTGCCCGACGGCAAAGCCGATGCCGGCTACGAATACGAAGGGCCCGTAGAGGACTACCCGCGCAATCCTTCGCCATCCTCCATCATCGGGTTGAAGGGCAACTACATTGAAAACGTAACATTGGAAAACATCACCCTCAGTTATCCGGGCGGCGGCGACACCAACGTGGCCTGCGTGCGCACCAACGAGTTAGACAAAGTTCCAGAGATGCCTGAGGCCTACCCCGAATTCTCACAGCACAAGGAGTTGCCCGCGTGGGGCATCTACGTGCGACACGCCAAAAACGTGCTCCTGAAAAACATCACCCTCACAGCCCGCAAGAGCGACTACCGCGAAGCCATCGTCTTTGATGATGCGATTGACTGCAAACAGGAGGCGGTAAACAGCAAGCAACCGACTAATAATTAGCATTGGCAGCTGACAGACAAATTTGTACAGTGAGATAGGTCAAAACGAACAAAGCTGCCGACTACAGCCTTGTCAACACTTCGGTAGTATGCTGCTTGCTCACTTTGAACGCTACCCTTTGGCGTATGTCTTCCACGGAGGCTCCGATTTCAGCATAGTATGTACCTGCCTCGGTAATCCAACAATTCCGGCCCTCGCTGAAAGATGCGATGTCGTAGTTCGAAAACGTCATGCTCACGGTTTCGCTTTCCCCAGGTTGGAGTTCTTTGGTTTTGGCAAAGGCTTTGAGCTCGCGCGACGGCTTTTCCATTGTGTTGGCAGGGGCAGCGACATACAATTCGACGACCTCCTTACCAGCGACCTTACCCGTATTTGTAATCGTAACTGTTACAGTGTATGTGTCTTTCGTCTGCTTGATGTTGGCATCGCTGTATTCAAACGTAGTATAAGACAAACCGAATCCGAAAGGAAATGAGACGGCGACCTTCTTCGTGTTGAAGAAGCGGTATCCCACCCAGATTCCTTCGTCGTAGTTGGTATAGCCAGTGTTCTTTTTGTACGGGTCCCATTTCTTCCAATCTTCTCTCCAACTGTTTCCGAAGAAGTCGTAGGGAAAATTGGCGGAGGATGGAACATCGAAATAATCCACAGGCCAAGTCATCGTAAGTTTTCCCGAAGGATTCTTCTTGCCGGTGAGAATGTCCGTCACAGAGTTTCCGCCCTCGATGCCTGCCTGCCAGGCCAGCAGAATGGCATCGGCATAATCCTTCCATGACGAGGTTTCGATAACGCCGCCGGTGTTGAGGACCACGATGACCTTCTTCCCTTCTGCGTGGAATGCCTCGGAAACATTCTTGAGAAGAAGTTGCTCTGTCTGCGTGAGTTGAAAATCGCCTTCTATATTGTGGCGGTCTATGTACTCACCAGCCGTTCTTCGGATGGTAATGACAGCGAAGTCTGCATCCTTCGCCCTTTCAGCGGCGTACGCCTTGCTGATGTGTATCTCCTCTTCAGCCACCATATCGGCGAACTGCTTGTATTCGGATTTCTTTTCGCCAATGCTGGCATATAGTGCCTTGATGTCGGGCTGCACCCTGTATCCCGCATTTTCCAATCCTTCCACCAGATTGACGACGTGGGTCGATTGCACCTCGCCCGACCCAACGCCTGTGGCACAGAAGTCGTACGAGCCCAGTCCGAAGAGTGCGACTGTCTGATTCTTCCCGTCCAGAGGGAGTGTGCTTGCTTCGTTCTTTAGAAGCACCATTCCCTCAGTGGCGGCCCTTCTCGCTATCTCGGCGTGGGCCTTGAGGTCCGGGTTCTTGCTGTACGGAAGCTGCTTGAAGGTGGGTGTGCGGACAATGAGTTCCAACATTCTCCTGACAGATAGATTTAAGGTTTCCTCTGCCAGACGTCCGTTCTTGACACACGCAATAATATCCTCAATCTGCTCGGGCATACCGGGCATGAGCAGTTCATTTCCCGAGAAGAGTTGTAGGGCCGTGTGCCTAAGCTGGCGTGTCCAGTCGGTCATCACGACGCCATTGAATCCCCATTCGTCGCGAAGGATAGTCGTCATCAACGGATAGCTATCCTGTGTCGGCATGCCGTTGATTCTATTGTAGGAAGACATGACGGTCCAGGGATGCGATTCCTTCACGACAATCTCAAAATTCTTGAGATAGATTTCGCGCAAAGCCCTTTGGGACACTCGGGCATCGTTTTCCCGACGGTAGGTCTCCTGATTGTTGACGGCGAAATGTTTGACAGAGGCTCCGACTTTCTGGGACTGGATGCCGTTCACGAAAGCGGCGCCTAACTTTCCCGTCAAAAGCGGATCCTCGGAATAATACTCGAAGTTCCTGCCGCAAAGGGGATTTCTCTGAATGTTGATGGCGGGGGCAAGCACAATGTCGCATCCATACTCGAACGCTTCGTTTCCAATGGCCCCGCCAATCTCCTTCACCAGTTCGGCATCCCACGTGCAAGCCAAGAGCGAGCCGATGGGAAATGCGGTGCAGGCATATGGTTCTTCCTGACCTTCCGCCCACAGATTCACGCCTGCAGGGCCGTCGGTGGAATAGGTAGCGGTGATACCCAGGCGAGGTATAGCCAGGCTCGTCCCTGCCACTCCGGGCACCTTCTCCTTGACGGTCCCGTTCTTGTAGTAGTCAAATTCGTGATCTCCAACAAGCAATCCGGCTTTCTCCTCAAGGGTCATGGCAGCCAGCACTGCGTCAAACGAACTTATCCCAAGCCGAGGAAGGCCTTTGCCCTCCTGCGCATATCCCGGGCCAGACAATGCAGCCAGCAATGCCGCAAACGCGATAACTATCTTTTTCATTTTCAGCTATTCTATACGTTCTTTCCGATGGTGTTTCCATCGGGTGTCAACCGCACAAAGATGCAAAAAAAGCAAAGTCATCCGACAAAGAGGTTGGTTCTTTTTATTAACACGTATATGATGAAATCAGGTGAATATATACAAAGAGAGCTCTGCTTACTTTTCCCCACGAATTAGCACGAATGGCACGAATTATGTATTAGATAATCTTCATTCGTGTTAATTGGTGAAAATTCGTGGACAGTTTTTTCCCCACGAATTAGCACGAATCATATTGAGATTCCGCTTCGACCTCCTACCGTCGGTCTTGCGGAATGGTGCGCGCGCATTGTGGGAGCGGGGGACATAATGGGCGGCGGCACCACGAGTGTGACAACATCTCTATGCGTGCGCCGCCGTCCATCTGTTTTTTTCCCTGAGCGGTCCTCCCACCATTCCGCAAGGCTGCGCAGCAGTCGAAGCGGAATCTCCAACGTTAACCACGTCACCCAGTGACCGAAGAGAGCGCAGCGGAATCCCATTGTAAATTGCGCGACGTCATTCGGTAGCGCACCACGGCTGACGCGATGAATCGCGTCCCTACAACCGCCTCCGATTTACGTCGCCACCCACCTAAACCCTGAACCCTATACCCTGAACCCTCATCACTTCTTCACCACCTTGCCTTCCCACTCGCCCATCTCGCCGCTTGCGGTGATGATGTAGGTGCCGGCGGGCAGGGCGCTGAAGTCCAGTTCCGCGCGGGTGCCACTCACGGCGCGCTGCAAGACCACTTTCCCCGCAAGGTCCGTGACCGTGACGCGCTCCATTGTGAAGTTGCTGGTGACGTCTCCCAAATAGATTTCGCCATCCTCAAGGGGCATCATCACTTCCACCGTGACCTTGTCCGTGGCAGGATTGGGGTACGCGCGCACCACGGCACGACTCAGACTCTCCCGGTCGGCAATGCCCGTGGAGTCTTCGGGGTAGGGTTCCAAGATGGACGGGTCGTAACGTAATGCGACAACAGCGTGACTGTGTTGGTGGTCGTCAAAATTGAGGGTGAGGTCATGGCCGAAAGTCAGGTCTTGAGTTGAAATAAAACTATTCAAAAGATATCCCGTTTCGTTTAAGACAATTCCTTGATTAGCGGACATTGTACCACTATTGTTTACAATCGTATCTCCTTTTTTAAATGTGCCATTCGTATTGAATTGTCCTAAAATGAAATATCTGTTGAAAAAATCTTTGGACAAGCATAAAAGATGATTGTTAACAACAGCAGGCTTAGCTGTTTCCCCTGAACAAGTTTTTTCCCCAGGGAAAACGCCGCTATTTTCAAAACTACCATTATCTCTATTAAATCTGGCAAAATAGCATGATGATTGGGAAATATCCATGTTATTATTTTCATTGTCAAAATAGTACAAAGTACTATAACCTTCAGTCACTCTTGTGTCTCCCAAAAGATAGACACTGTTTCCTGTGACACAGTTGTCTGTCCAGTATATCTTATTGTACCATGTAGCCGTGGGTGCGTGTTTCATAAAAGCCTGATTCGACCATTGTACCGTTCCCGCAGAATCATATTTTACTATAAAGGGTAAGCAAAATGCCAATCCGTGGTCATCTATGATTGCACGATGTACGTTGTCCCAATAAATATACATTGGGTACTGGTTGTATTGATCAGTAAGAAACATATCCATTAAATAACCAGATATATAGAGGTTCCCCTGATTATCAATGCTCATTCCCCCAACAAAAGGCCTAAAACTTGGATTCACCGTATCTGTGGGGATTGCAGGGGACAATCCTTCGGTATGATGGACCAATGGTTTCCCCCAAACCAAACTCCAATCTGGAGCGAATTTATATAACATAATATTGTTTAGAGACAAACCACAATAGTTGCCTGGCAAATATATGTTATACATATTTGCGGTGTCACAATCTATTATTATGCCGTAAGGGTCAGATTCATTGCCTTCGTATTGCATACTTACTGCGATGTAGATGTTGTTGTCGTTATCTATACAAATAGGATAGCCTCCTATAAACCTGCTTCCTAGTGGAGCTATTGCATGCGTATTCCCATAGCATTCTCTCGATTTGGTTTGTACAAAATGTTTTTGAATGATATCGCCATTAGGGTCAAAATAAACAAAGTAAGAGTAATTGCCAAAAGTGAATGGAGGTTGGTAGGCTCCATTCCCATATGAAAGTGCTGTTTGCTCTGTGATAAGCGTGTCAAAAAACCAAAACGGTTTGTTCAGAGCATAGGTCCAACTATATTCACCAGCAATTAAAATGACACTGTCTTTGATAACCATATCATACGGAAGACAATCGCCATTTGTGCTTTTGATAAACTTATACCAAAGCAAGTCACCTTGCGCGTTGAATTTTGCCAAAACATTGCCTGGAGAACTATTAGACTCAATAATGGGAATGTCGGAGAATCTGATTTCCTGGTTTTGGTCATACAGAAAGGCATTTCCGCCAAAGCTGCCGAAAACATAAACGTTTCCGTCATCATCAAAGGCGGTGCGCACCACATAGTTATATGCGTGAGATGGATTCAACAGGTCGTCGTTGCCCGTCCAGTAGTTGGCCCACTTCCACTCGCCCTGGGCGGAGGCGGAAATTTGGAGGAGAATTAGGAATAACGTGAAAATAAGGGTAAAGTGCTTTTTCATAATATTAAAATTTAAAGTTAATAATCAAAGGGTGATACGGCTATATGGCAATGTGTCAATGAGTTCAGTATTTGGAAGGTTATGTGTTAAGTCTTTGCAGTTGCGAGGCAGATGCCAATGTTCCTTTATTGTAAGGACGTAATGAGTGGGGCATTTTGTTACAACAAAAATGCATTTTTTTGAAAATTTATTTTATATAGTTGAGAACCAATTAGTTGCTCCACTTGCTTTTCCCCACGAATGGGCACGAATGGGTACGAATTATGTATTGGATAATCTTCATTCGTGATAATTAGTGAAAATTCGTGGGTGGTTATTTTCCCACGAATTAGCACGAATGGACACGAATTTTATTGAGGCTAATTTTCATTCGTGATAATTAGTGAAAATTCGTGGGCAGTTGTTTCTCCGCCTGCGGCGTGCGCTTCATTAAAATTATTAAAACACATTAAAAATAATTTCAATAATTTTATTTATTTTAATGTATGACACTGCAAATCTCTCTAAAAGACATAAAAAAAAAGAAGACCTTAGTCTTCTTTCTTTCGTGCCCGGAACAGGACTTGAACCTGCACACCTTGCGGCATACGCACCTGAAACGTACGCGTCTACCAATTCCGCCATCCGGGCTTTTTTCGGACATGCTTCCCTTTTTGAAAGCGGGCGCAAAAATAGTATTTTTTTCGAAACATCCAACACCTGCAGGTTCGATTTCGAAAAAAACTTTCTCCAATGAATCTCCTACACGATTCCTTCCTTTATAATATCGTGAATATGAATGACTCCGCGATAACGGCCCTCGTGGTCAACCACGAACAAATTGGTGATGTTCTTCTCCTTCATCAGTTCGAGAGCATCCACTGCGAGGGTGTCTTCCTGGATAAACTTCGGATTTACCGTCATCACATCGGCCGCTTTGAGGTTTACATAATCAGGATTCTTTTGGAGCATACGGCGGAGGTCTCCGTCGGTAATGGCACCAATCACCCTGTCACCTTCCACGACAGCCGTAACGCCCAGACACTTTCCTGAGATTTCGAGGATCACCTGCTGCATTGGGGCATCTGCGGTAACGGCAGGGACTTCGTTATATTTGTAGAGGTCGCTGACCTTCATAATAAGACGTTTTCCGAGGATGCCGCCGGGATGCAGTTTTGCGAAATCCTGAGAAGTAAAACCGCGCAGTTTGATGAGTGTTGATGCGAGTGCGTCGCCTAAGGCCAACTGGGCAGTCGAACTGCAGGTAGGAGCCAGATTGTTGGGGCTGGCCTCGCGCTCAACGGTGCAGTTAAGCACATAAGATGCCTCGCGAGCCAAAAATGAATCGGTATTGCCCACCATAGCAATCAGGATGTTCCCATTCTTTTTAAGGAAGGGCGTTAACTGAGAGATTTCAGGAGTATTGCCGCTTTTCGAGATGCAAAGCACCACATCATCAGGTTGGATGATGCCCAAGTCACCGTGTATAGCGTCGGCTGCGTGCATAAATATGGCCGGGGTGCCCGTGGAGTTAAGCGTGGCCACGATTTTCTGCCCGATGATGGCACTTTTCCCAATACCGGTAACAATCAAACGGCCATTTGAGCGCAGAATAGTTTCCACACTCTTGGTGAAATCATCATTCAAGTACTGGCGTATCTTATTCACGGCTTCTGCCTCATCCAACAGCACCTGGCTGGCATAGCCCAAAATTTCAGCGTTTCTATCCAACTTATTCATTATTGAGATTCCTTATTTCGAGTTTGAACCGCCTCAATGAAGCGATCGTATTTCCGTCTAGCAATTGAAGTGTTCCCAAAATAGCGTTTGAAATCCTCTTTAGAGAGGTTTTCGAACTGCTCGTTTTGGAGGCGCAAAAATAATGAAGTTTTCGGTTTGCCCGACACCGAAGTTCTCTTTTTCTGATTCCTTGGGCAAACCTCCTGGCACACATCGCAGCCGAAGAGCAGCGGAGCCTTCCCGAGCAATTCCCGATCCGCGTCTTTGTTCTCTACCGTATGGAACGAGAAGCACTTGCGGGCATCCACACAAAACGGGGTTTCCAGCGCGTGCGCGGGGCAACTTTCAACGCAGAGTCGGCAGTCTCCGCAATCGGATTCACAAGCCGTGTCGTAGCAATCAAATTCGATATCCGTCAGGATCGTCCCGATGACAAAAAAGGAGCCCGAGTCATTATGAATCAATCCGTTTTTACCGTAGCATCCGATTCCTGCCTCGACGGCCCAGTTCTTTTCAGATATACAGGAACTGTCAACAGTCACTCTGCACTGGCAATCCGTTATGGTCTTCATCTGCTCCACCACCCTATCTAAAAGTTCTTTGACGACAACGTGGTAATCTTCAATCCAGGTGTAACGGGCTGTGCGATACTTATCGGAAGCAGGTTCTTCATCTATACAATAATTATATGTGACGACAATGACGCTTTGGCAGCCTGGCAGCAATTTTTCCGGATTGAAACGTTTGTCCACATCTCTTTCCAAAAAACGCATGGATGCCTGACGTCCCTGGGCCAAAGCATCTTCAAATTGTCCGCGTGCCACCTCCAACGAACGGGCACGCGCTATGCCACAACTGGAAAACCCAGCCGCACAAGCTAATTCCTTTATTGTATTGGCCGAAAAGAGCATATCGGATTAGAACTTCAACTCTTCGAACTTTTCAGGGATTCGAATACTTGTAGGACCCGGCGTGTTCAGTTTAACATTCTTCAATGCAGCCCTGATCTCAAGCACGTGGTCCAAATCTTTAAAAGACATTTCCGTGAAAAAAGACTGGGAAGAGTCCACGGCCACAAAATTGCTATATTCGAAAGAGAGTTTCTGGCGCTGTGGCAGTTTTTCCGAGTCGCCATTGAAGGCTGCCTGCACCATTTCGAAATCGATGGGTAGATGTGTCAGCATACGGAACGGCGCATACGAACCTTTATAATATTGATACGTGAGTTTATTCACATAGGTCACGGTATCGGGTGTGAAGACCATACGAATCAGCTCTATTCCCGACGCATGGACATTCAGGTAGAGAAGGCTGTCCGTCCTGTTCACCATAAAGAAGTTGCAGGAGCGGGTGCCGCCCGTGTCGATGATGTCGGCCTTCCCGCGATAGGAAATCCACTGATAGTCCTTAGCGACAGGAGGCAGTGTGTCAATGCTTTCCTGAGCGCAAAGATTCATCCATACGAACATCAAAAGGGAACAGAACAAGGCGATTCGTTTCATTTCTTTATCGTTTAGCAAGATTAATGACAACCTCGGCGGCCTTTGCCGAAGCAGAGCCGTCGCCCAGCAGCGCATACAGTTGGCGGTACTCGTCCTTGATACGGGCCACATTGGCTTCATCTTCCGTAATGGCAACCAACTCCTCTTGGAGATGTTGGGTGTTGTAATCATGTTGAATCAGTTCGGTAACCACCTTTTTGTCCATAATCAAATTCACCAGCGAGATGTAATTGATGCCGTGGATAAGTTGTTTGGCAATCAGGTAGGAGAGTTCATTGCCTGCATAGCATACCACTTCGGGAGTGCCGATCATAGCGGTTTCAAGGGTGGCCGTGCCAGAAGTCACGATAGCTGCTTTGGCATTGGCCAGCAAAGGATACGCGCTGCCTTCCACCATCTTGACAGGGGTGTCTTTGATGTACTTTTCGTACAGGGACTTCGGCTGCCAAGAGACTACGGAAACGGCAAATTGGTATTGTGGGAAAAGAGCCACCATCTTGAGCATCTGAGGCAGAAGAGCTGTGATTTCCTGCTTGCGGCTTCCGGGCAGCAGTGCGATGATTTCTCTATCATCAAAGCCGTGCTGCGAGCGGAACTGCTTGACCTCATCGCTGTCGTGCAAATCTTTGCTGACCGCATCCAGCAATGGGTGACCGACGTAGTTCACCTTCATACCTTGCTCGGCATAGAATTTTTCTTCAAAGGGAAGGATGACCATCATCTCATCCACATCCCTCTTGATTTTCTTGATTCTGCCTTTCTTCCAAGCCCAAATCTGCGGAGAGATATAGTAGCAGACTTTGATATGGTTCGATTTGGCGAACTCAGCAATCCGCAGATTGAAACCGGGATAGTCAACGAGGATGAGCACATCCGGTTCGTAAAGCAGGATGTCAGTCTCGCAAATGCGGATATTTCGGAGGATGGCATTCAAATGGACAAACACCTCCCAGAAGCCCATAAAGGACATTTCTTTGTAATGCTTGACCAAGTCGCCACCTTCAGCCTGCATCAAATCGCCTCCCCAACAGCGGAAATCAGCTTCAGGGTCGCGGGCTTTGAGAGCCTTCATCAGATTCGAGGCATGTAAATCGCCGGATGCCTCGCCAGCCACGATATAGTATTTCATATTGTCAGGAAGGGGATGTTATGGTTTCAAGTTTCAAGATCCAAGTTTCAAGTTCGGAATTAGGAAAGCAGGCGTTTAACGATTTCGGAGACCATTTTATTATCGGCCTTGCCAGCAAAAGTTTTGGTTGCCATGCCCATCACCTTACCCATATCCTTCATACCGGCGAATCCGTTGTCGGCAATGATTTGTTTGAGGGTGGATTCCACTTCTTCTTCAGACATCATCTGAGGGAGGTATGTTGAAATAACGTCGAGTTGGCTTTTTTCCTCTGCATAAAGGTCTTCGCGATTCTGGGCCTTGTACATTTCAGCGGAATCCTGGCGTTGTTTCACCAATTGTTTGAGCAATTTGATTTCAGCTTCCTCGTCCAGTTCGTCGGAGCCGCCCTTTTGAGTTTTGGCAAGGAGGATTGCGGACTTGATAGCACGAAGTGCGTTGAGTTTTTCTTTTTCACGGGCCAGCATAGCAGCCTTGATGTCGTCGTTAATACGTTGTTCCAGTGTCATGATATTATAATTTTGTCAGTTAAAAATCTACATAATGATGCCGCCGCCTAAGAGGTCATCGCCTTCATAGAAGACAGCGCTTTGTCCGGGGGTGATGGAATCGACCGGGGCTTCCAGTTCTACGCGCACATAGTCACCGTCATGGTAGAGGCGGGCCTGCACGCCGCGACTGCGATAGCGGATTCTGCAGCCGACCTGCTGGCCGTCCTTGAAATCAGGGTATTTCACGATATTGGCATCCCTCACTCTCAACTCTCTGCCCATCAAATCTTCTCTTGAACCGATAATCACGCGGTTGCGTTCCTCGTCAAGGCCCACCACATAGGCAGGAATCCCCAGGGCAATGCCGAGGCCTCTGCGCTGTCCGATAGTATAATTGTACAGACCGCAATGTTGCCCCAACACCTTGCCTTCTTTGTCAACCATTTTGCCCGGTTTCATTTTCTCATCCAAATCCGGCACATTCTCCTTCAAAAAAGTCCTATAGTTATCGTCAGGCACAAAGCATATTTCCTCGCTCTCCTTTTTTTCGGAAAGGCTGACGAATCCGTTTTGGGCAGCCAGTTCCCGGACTTCCTGTTTGGTGAGTCCGCCCAACGGGAAAATGGTACGACGGAGGAACTCATCTTTCAGTTTCCACAGGAAATAAGACTGGTCCTTACGGACATCTTTTCCTTTTCTCACAAAATGCCTGTCGTTTTTGCAGCCTATCTGCGCATAATGTCCTGTTGCCAGCCATTGGCAATTCATTTCATCAGCGAACTGCAGGAGCTGTCCCCATTTGATGACGGGATTGCAAATCACGCACGGATTCGGGGTCCTGCAGCAGAGGTATTCGTCAATAAAATTCTGAATAACCGTTTTGCGGAACACCTCCCTGACGTCCAAGACGTGATGTTCGATGCCCAACTTGTCTGCCAGCGCACGGGCCTCATCCAATTCAGAGGCACCCTGCTGATTTTGGCAAAAAGAATCCATATTACAAAAAGTTACTCCAACCAAATCGTAGTTCTGCTGCTGGAGTAAGAGTGCGGCCACGCTGCTGTCGATGCCGCCTGACATTGCCATTAGTACGCGAGTTTTCATTTGTCTGTATTTGAGGCCGCAAAGGTATTAAAAAAATCCAAATTGGGAAGCACATTAATTTCGTACTTTTGCACCCTCATGAAATCCACCGACAACATACAAAAACAGCTGCAATTACTGAGGCTGGAACTGGATTTTGACAGGAAATCTTTTGAAGAATCATTCAAGTCATCCATTCTGCACAGTTACAACAACAGCAACTGCTGGTTTCCCATTCACGTAGGGACCAGTTATTACAACGCGCTCAACCAGTTTGTGGTGGAAATCGAGTACGCCGGCAAATATGCCATCAGCCAAGACTGCGAATTCGAGCCAGGCAAATCCGTAACTTTTTTCTACAAAGAAGAGACTAAAAACGGGACTGTTAAAACGCTGCCCGGCAATTGCTTTATCCAGCGAGTACAAAACAGGGTGCTACAGTTAGCCGTGCCGGACCCGTCATTCCCGGTTCTGCTGAACCGTTTGTCCGAAAAATCGGAACTCGGCGTTCAGTTAGGCATAGACGAGACGACCTACCAGGTCATGGAAAATGCTTTGCACAAAGTCATCGAGCTGGACACCGACAAATGGGTACACCTTCGCGAAGTGCTGATAGGCAATGAAGAGCCGACTTTCCGAGAACTCCCGAAGTTGGATTTTCCGATGCTGAACAGGAGTCAGACTACCGCTGTGCAGAAAATCGTCGAGGCGCGCGACGTGGCCGTCGTGCACGGTCCACCGGGCACGGGAAAGACCACGACGTTGGTGGAAGCCATCATCGAGACCACGCGACGGGAACCGCAAGTCTTGGTATGCGCACCCAGCAACGCCGCCATCGACTGGATTAGCGAGCAGTTGCTCAACCGCGGCGTGGACGTGCTGCGCGTCGGCAATCCTCTCCGCATCAACAAGCCCCTGTTGGAATGCACTTACGAGCGCCGCTATGCCGCTCATCCCGACTATCCGGAACTGTGGAGCATCCGCAAGATGATTCGCGACATCAACCAGACACAGGCATACTCCAAACAGAAGCACAGCCAACTGCAGCGGCTGCATCGCCGGGCCGACGAGTTGGAAACCAAAATCCACGAAGAGATTCTGCAAAGTGCGGAAGTCATCGCCAGCACCCTCATCGGCAGTGCCAACCACGTCCTCGACTACCGGCATTTCGGCACGGTTTTCATCGACGAGGCGACACAAGCCTTGGAGGCAGCCTGCTGGGCCGCCATATTAAAAGCCGACCGGGTGATATTCGCAGGCGACCACCAGCAGTTGCCCCCTACCATCAAATGCGTGGAAGCCGCACGCGCCGGACTCGACCAGACATTAATGCAGAAAGTTGTCCACAGCAAGCCTGACGTCGTCACCCTTTTGGACACGCAATACCGCATGAACCGACAAATCATGGAGTTCTCCTCCCAATGGTTCTACGGCGGCAAACTCAAGGCCGCACCTGAAGTTGCCAACCGCACATTGGCACCTTGGGACTGCCCTTTGGTTTGGATAGACACCAGCAACAGCCAGTTCTCGGAAAAGACCAACGCCTCGCAAAGCCGCCTCAATCGTGAAGAGGCCAAACTGCTCGTCAACATCCTGAAAGACTACGTGCGCCAGATGGCCATTGACAGCAGCCTGCTGACTGAAACCACTTTCGGCATCATATCTCCATACAAGGCACAGATCTCCCTGCTGCGGCATCTGGTCAGCAAGAGCCACACTTTGGCGCCCATTCGCCACCACATTTCCGTCAACACCGTAGATGGGTTCCAAGGGCAGGAGCGCGACATCATCCTCATCAGTATGGTGCGCGACAACGAGCAAGGCAGCATCGGATTCCTCAAGGACCTCCGTCGCATGAACGTCGCCATCACCCGCGCCCGACTCAAACTCATTGTCGTCGGCAACTGCTCGACACTCGGACAGACGGAATTCTACCAGACGTTAGTAGAATACTTTTATGAGAACGGGATAGTGAAGAGTGAAACGTGACAGATGAAGATTCGTTACTTTTTCGTATTTTCGCGGGTTCAAAACGAAACCCTATTCCAATGAAAAAAAGCACATTGAAAATTTTATTCTTGGCAGTTTTAACAATTGTCAGTTCAAGTATTTACGCTCAAAACAAAATGCAATACCGTCCTCTTGGCAAGACCGGCATGCAGATTAGCGAAATCGGCATCGGCTGCAGTTGTTTTGAGAAACTCTCCGCCGAACAATCCATGGCCTTTATGGATTCCTGTATCAAATACGGCGTCAACTATGTAGATATTTACGATTCCAATCCGCTCACGCGCGACAACCTCGGCAACTCACTGAAGGGCCGTCGCGACAAGATGAACATCCAGGGCCACATCGGCGTATGTTGGAAAGACGGCCAGTACAAGCGCACCCGCGACCTTGCCGAAGCGCAAGCCGGTTTTGAAGACCTGCTCACCCGCCTGCACACCGACCATATCGAAGTCGGCATGATCCACATTGCAGACGATATTGAAGACTGGAACGTCATCAAAAACGGGGACATCATGAAATATGCCCAGCAACTCAAAAAAGAGGGCAAAATCCAGCACATCGGCCTGAGCAGCCATAACGCCGTCGTCGCATTGGAAGCCGTAAGAAGCGGTCTTATCGAAGTGCTGATGTTCAGTGTAAACCCGGCCTTCGACTTGCTGCCCGGCGACGCCAACATCTGGAAAACGCCCATTGGCGAAGGCCAGCAGAACATCGACTCCATCCGTGCCTTGTTATACAACACCTGTGCGCAGATGGGCGTAGGCATCACCGTGATGAAGGCTTTCAACGGCGGACGTCTTTTAGATGAAAAGAAATCGCCCATCCACGTGGCCTTGACCGAAAGCCAGTGCATCCAATACGGTTTGGACAGACCGGCCGTGGCATCCATCTTGGCAGGTGCCGGCAATGTTGAAGAACTGATGGCCGACCTCCATTATATCAACGCCACTCCTGCTGAAAAAGACTACTCCGTCGTCTTCTCTAAAACTGGATTTTGGAAAAATCAGTGCATCTACTGTGGCCACTGCGCTCCTTGTCCTGCAGGCATCGACATTGACAAAGTCAACAAACTTCTCGACCAAGCAGAAGTGGAAGGCAACGTAACCCCCGAAATGCAAAAGGAATACGACGCACTCCAACACAAAGCATCCGAATGCTTCGGCTGCGGTGCCTGCGAAAGCAGATGCCCCTTCGCTGTATCCGTCCGCGAAAAGATGAAGAAAGCCGCCAAGACATTTGAAAAACGTTAATTAAACCTTAAACCTCTCACTTCTAACTTCTCACTTCTAACTTTCCCAAAATGCAAATCTCCAAACTCAGAAACATCGGCATCGCCGCACACATTGATGCAGGCAAGACCACTGTATCAGAAAGAATATTATTTTTCACAGGTGTAAATAGAAAAGTAGGTGAAACCCACGACGGGCAAGCCACCATGGACTTCATGAAGCAAGAGCAGGAGCGTGGTATCACCATCGCATCCGCCGCCATCACGGCCACCTGGAAAGATCACCAGATAAACCTCATTGACACGCCGGGCCACGTCGATTTCACCATCGAGGTAGAGCGTTCCCTGCGCGTCATCGACGGCATGGTTGCCGTATTCTGCGCCGTAGGTGGCGTGGAACCGCAGAGTGAAACCGTCTGGAACCAATCCGAGAAATACCGCGTGCCCCGCATCGCCTTCGTCAACAAGATGGACCGCACGGGCGCCGACTTCAACGAGGTGGTCAGCCAGATGAACAAATACCTCGGCGCCAACGCCATGCCCATCCACCTTCCCATCGGGGCCGAAAGCGACTTCCAAGGCATGATTGACTTGGTCACTATGAAGTCTATCACCTTCAACGAAAAAGAGCGCATCGTGGGCGATATTCCCGCCGAACTCGTTGCAGCGGCCACAGAAGCCCGCAAGTCGATGATTGAGAAACTCGCCGACTTTGACGATGATATCGCCACCCTTTATCTGGAAGACGGCGAGATCTCGGAAGAGATGCTGAAGAAGGCCATCCGCGAATCCACCATCAAGTTGCTGGTCACGCCAGTGCTCTGCGGTGCGGCCTACAAAAACAAGGGCATCCAGTTGCTGCTCGACGCCATCGTGGACTATCTGCCCTCCCCTACCGACATCGGCGCCGTGATGGCACACGACCCGTACGATGAAGAAAAGACCATCCAACGCAATCCGTCCAACAACGAGAAATTCTCCGCCTTGGCATTCAAGCTCATCAACGACCCGTATGTGGGCCAGCAGACCTTCATCCGCATCGTCAGCGGCAAGCTCACCAGCGGCATGAGTGTTTACAACACCAACAAGGGCAAGAACGAGCGCGTCGGACGAATCTTCCGCATCAAAGCGAAAGAGAGACAGGAAATCACAGAAGCCGGCTGCGGCGAAATCGTCGCCCTCGTCGGTATGAAATACACCCGCACGGGCGACACCCTGTGCGACGAAAGCCAACCCGTTCTTTTGGAATCCATCTCCGTGCCGCCTGCCGTCATCGAGATGAAAGTGAACTTGGAAGACAAGAAGAGCCGCGACAAGCTGGGCGAAGCCTTAGCCAAGCTCACAAACGAAGACCCCTCTTTCCACTCCCATTACGATGAAGAGACGGAAGAGACCATCATCGCCGGCATGGGCGAACTGCACTTGGAGATCCTCGTGGAGCGCATCCGCGACGAGTTCAAGGTGCCCATCTCCGTTGGCGAGCCCTCCGTATCCTTCCGCGAAACAATCACCACCTCTGTTGAAAATGCCTACAAGCATGTCAAGCAGAGCGGTGGCAAGGGACAATTTGCAAACACCGTCATCCGCTTCGAACCGAACCCCGGCAAGGGCTTCGAGTTTGTGGATGTCACCAAGGGCGGCGTCATCCCCAAAGAGTACATCCCGTCTATTGAAAAGGGCTTGCGCAAAGCAATGGAGAAGAGTCCTATTGCCGAATACCCGGTAGTGGATGTCAAGTGCGTACTGGTCGATGGCAGCTACCATCCTGTTGACTCCAGTGACATGGCGTTCCAACTTTGCGCCGCGCAATGTTTCAAACAGGCCTTCCGCAAAGCCAACCCCATCATCATGGAGCCGGTCATGAAGATAGAAGTCAACACCCCTGACGACTTCATCGGCAATGTCACCCGCGACCTCAACAAACGTCGCGGCCGCATCGAGAACATGCGCCGTTTCAGAAAGGGTTCCCAAAAGCTGGACGGTTTCTGTCCGCTGATGGAAATGTTCGGCTATGCTACAGCCCTGCGCAACGTAACCTCCGGCCGCGCCAACTACTCTATGGAATTCTACCAATATATGCCGATGCCAGCCGCTAAGCAGGAAGAGATTATCAAGGAAAGAAGCACGCGCCAATAATATCAGTTTTTAGCTTTTAAACTTTAAACCTTAAACTTTGAACCTTTTGCCCCTATGAATCGGGAGATCCTCCGTCTTGCATTGCCGAGCATCATCACGAACATCACCGTGCCCTTGCTGGGCATGGTGGATGTGGCCATTGTCGGGCACATCGGCAATGCCAGTTACATTGCGGCCATTGCGTTGGCCACGATGGTGTTCAACCTCATCTACTGGGGGTTCGGGTTCCTGCGCGCCGGCACGAGCGGTCTGACTGCCCAAGCCTACGGAGCCGAAGACCGAGCCGAGTACCTGAACGTGTTGGTTCGCGGCATGGCCATTGCCCTCATCGTGGCAGTCTGTCTCATCCTGTTGCAGTGGCCCATCGGACTGCTTTGCAAGCGGTTCATCCACAGCAGTCCGGAGTCCATCGAATTAATGCTGACATACTTCTACATACGCATTTGGGCGGCGCCTGCCACCCTGGGATTGTATGTGGTCAAGGGCTGGTTCATCGGGATGCAGGACGCCAAGACGCCGATGTGGATAGCCATTCTGCTGAACATCGTCAACATCATCTGCTCGTTGATATTCGTATTTGCCTTCCATGCCGGCATCGCGGGCGTCGCCTGGGGCACGGTCATTGCCCAATACAGCGGCATGGCCATGGCCACCTTCATGTGGTTCAAGCACTACGGCGAATTGCGATACGAAATCCATATCAAAGAGAGTCTGAAGCTCAATGAGATGGTGCGTTTCTTCAAAGTCAACTCCGACATCTTCCTCCGCTCCATCTGCCTGATAGCCGTCTTCACCTTCATACCGTATATCTCCGCCAATATGGGTGACAACATCTTAGCCGCCAACACGCTGCTCATGCAGTTATTCACGCTGTTATCCTACATCATGGACGGCTTTGCCTACGCCGGCGAGTCATTGGTAGGGCGTTTCATTGGCGCGCGAGACGGCGAACGTTTGAAAGAGTCCGTGCGCAAGTTGCTCTTATGGGGTGTGGGATTAGCCGCCACCTTCACGGTGATTTACGCAACCTGTGGCAAATGGCTGTTGTGGATACTCACCAACGACAAGCAGGTCATTGACACTGCTATGGAGTACATCTTGTGGACCGTATTAGTGCCCTTCACGGGATTTGCGGCCTTCATCTACGACGGCATCTACATTGGAGCCACCGCCTCGGCCGCCATGCGCAACACCATGTTCATCTCCACGAGCGCATTTTTCGTCTTCTATCTTATCTTGCGCGGTCCATTGGGCAACGACGGCCTTTGGATTGCCTTCCTCATCTTCCTGACCCTCCGCGGATTGGTGATGTTCCTGATGCAGAAAAAGCAGGTGTTCGAATTTGACCATTGATTTTTCAGGATCTTCATTCTAACACACAGACGACACATAGCGTTGAGGTTGCGCAATGAATTGCGTCCGCGCCAAGGTTTCAAGTTTCAGGTGGGGAGACTCCCCAAAGGTCAATGTAAGAAGTAGAGAGACACATCCGCCCTATATTCCCCAATATCTTTTCACCACCTGCGCCTCTATTTCGTTTTCGACGGCATCGTCCAAATTGTGGAAAAGGTCGAGATGGATGATGTCTTCCAGCTCATCGATGGACATAGAAGACGCCTTCAGATCCTGGTGTTCGGGGACATTCTGCATCAGGAAGCCGATGGCGGCATACGTGCCGTTCGACTCAATCAGGAAGGCCTTGAAGAAGGCATCCGGGACAGCCACTTTGTTTGCCCCGATAGTGCCGTATTGGTGGTTCGTATAGATGGGGCCGCAGACGATATAGATCAATGATGTGAATAATCTTGAAAAGTTTGTGGTTTATTTTTATATAAATGATTTTCAATATATTACTAAAAATCAATAGAAAAACAAGGAACTTTACTATAACAAAATTGGAAAAATAAGGAAGTTTGCAATAATAAATTTAGGAAAATAAGGAAATTTATTGTATCTTTGCCGAAAATTTTCGGAGTATGTTAGTAGAAGAATTAGCCACGATAATAGCCGATCAACGCGAGGAAATCAAGTCCGAAGACATGAGTTCCTTCTGTGAACGCCTCGAAGCTTCGCAACTGTCACCAGACAGCAGTTTGGCACAAGTAGTCATTGGTGTAAGGCGAAGTGGAAAATCCACCCTTTGCACAAAATACCTGGTTGACAATGCCATTGAATGCGCATTTGTGAACTTTGACGATGAGCGCTTGGCAACCCTGCAATCCGACGATCTGAACAAGTTATTGGAAGCGATTTATATTGTCTATGGCAATGTTGATTGCCTGTTTTTTGATGAGATTCAGAATGTGGAATCGTGGCCGTTGTTTGTAAACCGCCTGCTCCGGCAAAAGAAACGCATATTCCTTACGGGTTCCAATTCCAAGTTGCTGTCCAATGAACTCATCACGCACCTTACCGGACGCCACAACAAAGTGGAGCTGTATCCCTTTTCGTTTGCCGAGTATTGCCTCATAAACAACATTGACACCACATCCATTACCACCAAGGCGGTTGGGTTGCGACAAAATGCTCTGCACAAATATCTTACTACTGGCGGATTCCCCGAATTGCAGAAAGAGGACAATCCCAAGAACTATATCGACGGATTGTTCAATGCCATTATCCGCAATGACATAGCACGTCGTTTCAAAATCCGCCAAGAAGAAATATTGAGAAAAATGGCAGCCTATCTGGCTGACAATTTCGCACAGGAATTTTCGGCCACGGTTATCGGCAAGTTATTTGGCATTTCCAACCATACGGCAGACAAGTATTTCGGGTACTTGAAAGAGGCCTTTTTGTTTGTCGGGGTGAAGAAGTTCTCGTTTAAGGCACGCGAACGAGTCTGCAATGAGAAATGCTATGTGGTGGATGTGGCAATGGCAAGCGAGCGCAACGACACCTTTTCGCTTGAAAACTTGGGATGGCGATTGGAAAATGTGGTGTGCATTGAACTGCTGCGCCGCTATCATCACCAATATGCCGAAATATTTTACTACAGGGAAAAGTCTTTTGATGTGGATTTTCTGGTGGCCAAAAACGGCATGGTACAGGAGCTGATACAGGTGAGTTACAAGATTACGTCCGAGAAAACACGCCAGCGCGAAATCAATGGTTTGGTGCAAGGCGCCAAGAAATTCAATTGCCGAAAACTCACCCTGATCACATTCAATACCGAGGAGGTGATTGAGAAAGATAACGAGACCATCCACGTAGTGCCTGCCACGAAATGGTTGCAATTAGATATGTAAAAATTCTAAGTTCAAAAAATTCGACTTTAAATACAGACACATCCTCCTTATATCCCCCAATATTTTTTCACCACCTGCGCTTCTATTTCGTTTTCGACGGCATCGTCCAAATTGTGGAAAAGGTCGAGATGGATGATGTCTTCCAGCTCATCGATGGACATAGAAGACGCCTTCAGATCCTGGTGTTCGGGGACATTCTGCATCAGGAAGCCGATGGCGGCATACGTGCCGTTCGACTCAATCAGGAAGGCCTTGAAGAAGGCATCCGGGACAGCCACTTTGTTTGCCCCGATAGTGCCGAATTGGTGGTCCGTATAGATTGGGCCGCAGACGATATAGACCTTGCCGTACTGCTTTGCGATGCGACGTCCCATCTTTTCGGTGGTTTCCCAAGAGCCGCCATTAAAGGTTTGGTTTTGCGGGCACATATTGGAAAGGTAGAAACTCTCGTCCATAGCTTGCGGCGACCATTTCATATCGGCAGCGGGTGCCAGGTGTCCCCTATCCCAGCCCGAGCCACGGTAATCGTCCAATGTAGCCTGTCGTCCTTTGATATCCGGGTCTTCGGCATAGCAGTTGCTTCGCGGGACCTGTCCGTTTGCTTCCTCAGCGGTCAGCTCGTACGCCACCCAGTTGGGAGTGAGGTTCTGGTGGTTGTAAGAGAGGGCGTAGCCGAGATGGGAAATGATAGTCCCTTCGGAGCCGCCTTGAGGTATTTCGAGGAGGGAAAGGTCTATCGAACGGGAAGCAGAATGAGTACTGTTATCTTCAACCGTTTTTGTTTCCAACATTGGAGGCGAAACTGTTTGGGGTTTATTTTCACATGAATAGAGTGAGAACAGGCCAAATAAAAATGAAAAGAATATTAGTTTCATAATGGTTTATTAAGGTTCTATCGTACTTCTATTTTCAGTCGCAAAAGTACTAATAATTTTAATAAAAAGTCAGACCTTTCTTTCTTGCAAATTGTCCGAGCAGATTGGTCATTTCGGCCACACCTGACGAAATAAAACAAATGTCTCTGTGATTGCATTGGGCGGTTTTCAAGGCACGCTTACCATAATTCTCGCTTCATCTCCTTTTTCTGCCAGAAAAGAAGAATACAACATTTTTTATTCCTTATCATACTGAAATATCAACAAAAAAATGCGTACTTTTGCGCTATCAAAACCAACACTTTCGCGAATGCCAAACACCAAACTTGCTACTTTGCGTTACCAGGCCCTTGACCGCTGTTTCAGCGACCGAGTCAAATACTATTATATAGACGATTTGCTAAAAGCTGTAAACCGCACTCTTGAGAACAACGACCAACCGAATGTTTCAAAGCGCACGGTTCAATATGACATCCGGGCAATGGAATCGAACCACGATTGGAACGTCGTATTTGCAACTCCCTGCTACAACGGAGGAAGACGTTTCTACCGATATGCAGACCCCAATTATTCCATTTGGAAGAATGATCTCAATGCGCAACAGCTTGAGCAGCTGAAATCGCTTATGCTACTCCTTCAACAGTTCCACGGGTTGCCGCAGTTCGAAAGGATACAGGAGATTGTCGGACAGTTGGAGGATAAATATGGATTCACATTACCATCACCGCAAAGCGTAATCGCATTCGACACCAACGAGGAGGCCTCCGGCTTAGAGTATCTTAGCCCACTGTTTGAGGCCATCATCAGCAAGCAGCCTCTGCACATCACCTACGAACCATACGGCAAACCATCATTCGAAAGCATTGTGCATCCATATTTTATAAAACAATATAACAATCGATGGTTTCTACTGGGATTCACCACCGATGGCATTCACAATAACATTGTCAATATGCCCTTAGACAGAATCAAGAGCCTCAAACCGGCACCCGTTGAATTTGTCGAAAACACATTCTGCGACTTTGGTGAATATTTCGAAGACTTTGTCGGCGTGACAAAAACCAACGAAGAAATAAAGAATATAGTCCTGCGCATTGCGCAGAAACGCCTGCCGTACGTCCTTTCCAAACCACTTCACCCGTCACAGCGCAACCATCGCGCCTCCGAGGGCATTATTGAATTAAAAGTCATCCCGAACAAGGAATTGTACCAACTTCTCCTCGCATACGGGCCAGACCTTGAAGTGCTTGAACCAGCAGATGTACGACTTAAAATGGCAGAATTTGCAGAAAAAATGACAGAAAAATATAGGGAAGAATGATTTGTGCAAAAAGATTGCACAACCCCGCTGTATTTTTGCAGCCGTAAATCAAAACAGACAAAACCATAAGAATACAATCAGAATGAGCGCTAAAGAATCAACAATCGAACAAGAACTGATATGCCATCTTCAAGAGTTAAACTACGTTTATCGCAACGACATCCGCAATTCGGAAACTCTTCGCAATAATTTCCGAGAGAAATTCGAGAAGCTGAATTTCGTTCACCTTTCCGACCATGAATTTGACAGACTTCTTGGCGACATCATCACCCCGGATGTGTTCAAGGCTTCACAAACACTTCGTGAAAAGCAGACGTTCATTCGCGACGACGGCACACCGCTCAACTATACACTCGTCAACATCAAAGACTGGTGCAAAAACACGTACGAGGTGTGCAACCAGCTCCGTATCAACACGGAAGACAGCAATCATCGTTATGATGTGGTCATCCTTATCAATGGACTTCCACTGGTACAAATCGAACTTAAGGACGTGACCATCTCCCCAATCAAAGCTATCGAACAAATAGCAAAATATAAGAAAGATCGTGGCAATGGCTATACCAACACTCTGATGTGTTTTATGCAGCTGTTCATTGTGAGCAACGGCGCTTCCAATACGCTTTATTTCGCCAACAATAATGACGAGTTTTTCAAATTTGATGCCGACGAACAATACCTTCCGGTTTGTCGGGCTGCCAACCACGAAGGGCACAAGGTGCTGAATCTGCACGCCTTTACTTCCCTGATGTTGCCGAAATGTACGCTCGGACGCCTCATCAGCCGCTATATGGTCCTCGTACAAAGTACCAGGCAGATGATGGTGATGCGCCCGTACCAGATTTACGCTGTCGAAAGTATCTTGCAATGCGTTGACCAAAATTCCGGCAATGGCTATATCTGGCACACAACCGGTTCCGGAAAGACGCTGACTTCTTTTAAGGCTTCTACTCTGCTGAAGGAAAATACAAACGTCGAAAAGTGCATCTTTGTGGTTGATCGCAAAGACTTGGACACCCAAACCCGCGATGAATTCAACAAGTTCCAAGAAGGATGCGTGGAAGAAAACATCAACACCGGCGCACTCGTCAATCGCTTGTGCTCGGACGACTACGCCGACAAAGTGATTGTGACCACCATCCAAAAACTCGGTCTGGCACTGGACCCCAACAACCGTCAGAACTATGTGGAACGCCTCCACAAGCTCAAAGACAAACACATCATCTTCATTTTCGACGAATGCCATCGCAGCCAGTTTGGCGAAAACCGTCGTGCCATCGAGGAGTTCTTCCCGAATGCCCAGATGTTCGGTTTTACGGGAACACCTATTTTTGAAGACAACAGTTCCTACACCAGAGTGGATGGAACAACGGCCAGCTACGTTACCACAAAAGACGTATTTCAAAAGCAACTCCACCAATATACCATCACCAATGCCATTGATGATAAAAATGTACTGCAATTTCACATCGACTACTACCACGGAGAAAATGGAGACCAAATCGTTAAGCCTTCTCAAGAGGCCATTGTGGAGAACATTCTGCTGAAACACGATGCGGCCACCAACCACCGCAAATTCAATGCCATCTTCGCCACCAGCTCTATTGATGAGGCCATCGCCTACCACCGCCTTTTCGAGCAGAAACAAGAGGAATTTATGGTCACCAAACCGAACTACAAATACCTGAACATTGCTTGCGTTTTCACGCCTCCTGCCGAAGGCAATAAAGACATTGAGCAACTGCAGGATGATTTGGAGCAGGAAAAGCAGGACCTTCAGAAGGACCCTTCTGGCAAAAAGTTGGCGCTCAACAACATCATCACGCTGTATAACAGCCGGTTTGGCACGGCGCACTCAATCAACAACTTCGACGACTACTACCGTGATGTGCAAAAACGTATCAAGAGTCAAAAGTTCCCCAATTCTTCCATCCCTCAAGACCAAAAAATCGACATCGTCATTGTCGTGGATATGCTGCTGACGGGTTTCGACTCCAAGTACCTCAACACACTTTATGTGGATAAAGACCTCAAATACCACTCCCTCATCCAGGCATTTTCCAGAACCAACCGTATTCTCAACGCCACCAAGCCCTACGGCAATATCATTTGCTATCGCGATTTGCGTGCCCGCGTGGATGAAGCCATCACGCTGTTTTCCGGCACCGATGTGGAAGCGGACAAGAAAATCTGGCTGGTAGAGCCCGCCTCCGAGGTGATTCGCGATTATCACAACGCCGTGCAAGCGCTCGCTTCCACTATGAACGGGCACGGGCTCGATTGCACTCCCGAGGAAGTTGGAAACCTCTCCGGCACCGAAGCCAAAATGGACTTCATCGACGCTTTCAAGAAAGTGCAGGCGCTCAAAACGCGTCTGGACCAATATACCGACCTCACCCCTGAACAGAAAGAGACGATTGAAAACGACCTCGATGAAGACACCCTCCGCGCTTTCCGAGGCGCCTATCTGGAAACGGCCAAAGAAGTGAAAGCCAAAATCTTGGATGGCAATTCATCCGACCACATATACGTAGATTATGATTTCGAGTTGGTGCTCTTCGCCTCTGCCCTGGTGGATTACGATTACATTATGCACCTGATTTCCCTCTACACGCGCCCAACACACAAACAGAAGATGACCAAGGAACAACTGCTCTCCATCCTCATCTCCAGTTCCGATATGGCCGACGAGAAAGAGTATGTCTCCGCCTACATAGATACGTTGCCCTTGGGCACCGAAATGTCTGACGATGAAGTCAAAAGCGGGTATCAGCAATTCAAGGAGCAGATGATTAACAACACCTTTGCCGAAATTGCGGATAACTACGGCGTGGATAAGGACGTTCTGCTGGCCTTCATCACCGAGACCATTCGTTTCGCCCGTATTGACGAAGACAAGCTCAACGAAATCTTTATCAATCTGGGTTGGAAAGTACGCAAGGCCGCCAAAGAGAACCTTATGAAAGACCTGGCTCCGCATTTCAAACGCCTTGCCGCAGGACGTAAGATTGAAGGATTGAGCGCGTATGTTAATTAGCAATTAGTAATGAGCAATTATCAACGAAAAATACCAATAATCTTGAAAAGTTGTAAATTTGTGCTTTCAATAATCTTGAAAAGTTGTATTTTTGCACGTTCAATAATCTTGAAAAGCTGAGTTTGTTTATGAAAAGAAAGATTTACAATAAGTTATTAGAGTGGAAGACACAACGAAATGGTGCAACAGCTGTGCTGATAGAAGGGGCACGACGGATTGGTAAAAGCTATATTGTGGAGGAATTTGCCCGCAACGAATACGATTCATATCTACTCATTGACTTCAACAAGGCCGATAAAGTGCTTTGGAACTGGTTCGACACGCTCTTGGAAGACCTCGACACACTGCTGATGAACCTGCAAATCCATTACGGCACGCGACTCACCCCGGGCAAATCTGTCATAGTTTTTGACGAGGTGCAGCTTTGTCCACGCGCCCGTGCCGCCATCAAATATCTTGTGGCTGACGGTCGATTCCATTATATTGAAACAGGTTCGCTTGTCAGCATCAAGAAAAATGTGCGCGACATTGTCATTCCTTCCGAAGAGGAGGCCATACCGATGTTTCCGATGGACTTCGAGGAATTTCTTTGGGCTATTGGCAATGACTTATTGATGCCATATATACGGCAATGTTTCGAAAGACGCCAGCAGATGGGGCCACACCACCGCAAAGCAATGGAGTATCTCCGCACCTATATGATTGTGGGTGGAATGCCGCAAGCCGTTCAAGCATTTGTCAACTCCAAGGATTTCGACAAGGTGGACCAAGTGAAACGGGGAATTTTGCAGGTTTATACCAACGATATTTCCAAATACGCAGCAGGCTTGGAACACAAAGTGAAAAGCATTTTTGAACAGATTCCCTCTCAACTTCAAAAACACGAGAAGAAATTCCGATTGTCGGCATTGGAGTCTGGCGCGTCTTACCGCGACTACGACGACGCCTTCTTCTGGCTTGCCGACGCAGGCATTGTGAACATCTGCTATAACTGTACCGCACCCAATGTGGGGCTTCGCCTCAATATGGAACGCAACACCCTCAAATGCTATATGGGCGATACGGGGCTACTTGTCGCCCACGCTTTCGACGAAAACGGGAAAGTGCCCATCGAACTCTATCAGAAATTACTACTCAACAAATTGGAAGTGAACGAAGGTATGCTCGTTGAAAATATTGTTGCCCAAATGCTTGCTTCCAATGGCCACAAATTGTATTTCTATAGCAATTCTAACCGCGATGATGCAAGCGAACGTATGGAAATTGATTTCCTGACCGCCAAAAGCAAATTGACATCCAGGCACAACATCACGCCTATTGAGGTGAAATCCTCTCAGCGCTATACGCTCTCTTCATTGCGAAAATGTGTGGAGAAATTCGGCGAATACCTCACAACCCCGATCGTGTTGCATGGAGCCGATTTGAAAGAAGAAAACGGTATGCTGTTCCTTCCTCTGTATATGGCACCTTTGTTATGATGATTGAAGTAATTAGAAATTAGCAATGTGCAATTAGAAATTAGCAATTGATTATGGAGAGAAACGAATACAAAAATATCGTCAAGTTCATTCAAAGCCGATTGGGTTTTTATTCGAATAATAATGTTACGAAATTCACCAACTGCGTGCTTCTGTTTGCATTCAACGGCACTGGAAAGACGCGACTTTCATACGAATTTGCTCACCAAGACAGAGTGAATGACCAGCATCACACGCTTTATTACAATGCCTTTACCGAGGACCTCTTCACCTGGCACAACGACCTTGATAACGATGCCGAACGATATATGGTAATCAACACCGATTCGGAACTCATACAAGGCCTTGACGGATATGATTATGGCGAAGGCATTAATGCCTACCTCCGCACGCTGGCCGGATTCAAGGCCCATTTTGAGAGCAATTATCACGATGAGAAAGGCAACATCGTGGTTACGGGCGACAATATTCCACGCGAGGTTTGGTTTTCGCGCGATATTGACGACAAGAACACAGCCGATTATATCAAAATCTCCCGCGGCGAAGAACGACTCTTCGTATGGAGTGTTTTTCGTTTCATTATGGAACTGGTGATTACGGGCGATGACAAATTCAAGAACATTAAATATATCTACATCGACGACCCGATGTCTTCGCTTGATGACAACAACGTCATCCTTTTTGCCAGCCAGCTTTTCGAGCTGATCAACAAATGCCACGAGGACATCTTCAACCACTACAAAGCCACCAATATTCAAGACACATTGGGACTACCTTTCTTTATCATCTCAACCCACCACACTGTTTTCTACAACACAATGCGCAACGGATTGAAAGGATGTTTCGGCATTAATCTATACCGCAATGTATCCAGCAATGGCGATATCAAATCTTCGCCGCTGCCCGAGCATACCCCATCGTTTTACCATCTTTCGATGCTGGCACAGATTAAGAAAGAGTTGGATGCCCACGACAATGGCGAGCCCTGCCGTTTGCAACGTTATCACTTTAACGTGATGCGTGGCATCGTGGAGCAGTTCGCACAAGTGTTGGGACAAAGCAATATGAAGAACGGGCCTCTCGGACATATATTGGACGACATCACCTTCCATTTTGGCGGACAGGAATTTACGGCAAAGGATGCGGACACCGAAGGATTTGAACGCCTGCACGCCAACGCCCTCAACGTGCTCTCCCATTTTGGCAATACGATGTTTGAGCCCACGATGTTGAATGAAGATAATATCCAGCTGATGCACGACATCTACGACCACCTCGTGACAAAATACGACATTAAAGTGCCGGAACTTCAATAAAATTAGCAATTGGCAATAATCTTGAAAAGTTGTATCTTTGCGAAAACAGTTAACTCACGCTAACAACAAATCACTGATGACGAAAGAAGAACAAATCCAACATACGGATTGTACGTAAAAAAACGACTGATACCTGAGAAAAAAATAACCGTTACAAATTGTAACGCTTTCAAGATACAACCGGCAACTAATAAGATAATGAAAATAGACCAGGAAGTCACACAAGAAATGATAGATTGAAAAACAAAAAAATGGAATCATTAATTATGGAAGAAAAAATTAAACATTTAGAATTTGTTCAACACGTAATTACTCGTTTGAACACCAATTCATTCCAACTTAAAGGCTGGATGATAGCCATTGTATCCGCATTGTTGGCTTTATATGCAAGCAGTGGAAAGGCTATTTATATTTTTGTGGCTATAGCACCATCCATTACTTTTTGGTCTTTGGATGCGTACTATCTCAAACAAGAAAAACTTTACCGCAAATTGTACAATGACATTGTTGAAGATAAAAATGTAACTCGTTTTGAACTGAGAACAAGCCGATACGAAGTTAGTTACTTCAAAGTATTCTGTTCTAAAACTATGATAGGATTGTATGGCACTATTACAATCATACTTCTTTTATTGGGATTATTATTAAATTTTACACTTTAATATTCGTTAACCATGGCACACAAAACATTTATTTCGTACAAATATGATGAAGCGCAAGGGCTTCGTGATGACATCATAAATGCATTAGGTGATGATGCCACCTATTACAAGGGTGAAACCAGTGATTCTCCCGATTTGACAGATACTTCTACCGAGAACATCAAACGCGTGCTGCGAGATATGATGTATGACACTTCTGTTACCATCGTAATCATTTCTCCCCGAATGAAAGAGAGCAAATGGATTGACTGGGAAATTGAATACTGCTTGAAAAATATTACGCGTAAGGATAGAACATCGCACACCAATGGCGTTGTTGGCGTAATCATGAAGTGCAATGGGGGATACGATTGGTTTAAACAAACCGCCCTTAATTCAGACGGATGCTATTCTTCATCCTACGATGATAGCTTTTTGTACGATATCATAATAAAAAATAGATTCAATCAAAATCCAAAACGATACACCTGCCCAATTTGCAAAACGGTTAATGCCCTGACTGGATCATACATCTCCTTTGTAGAAGAAGATGATTTTCTCAAAGATCCGCAAAGCTATATCGACAACGCATACAACAAGAGTGAAAATGATGCTGAAGGTTATGATTTGGTGAAACAAAGATCATTACCATCGTCTTTCAATCAAAAAATACTTGGGCTAACACTTACGAAATAATAAAACGAAGAATATATGACAACTAACAATAACAACCGCGTCCCCCAACTCCGCTTCCCCGGGTTTACAGGTGAGTGGGTGGTGAAGAAGTTGGGAGACTGTTTTGAAATTGGAAATGGTCGAGATTACAAACATCTTTCAAAAGGGAATATACCAGTATATGGTTCAGGTGGCTATATGTGCTCGGTAAACGACTATTTATTTGATGGGGATAGTGCTTGTATCGGTCGAAAGGGGACAATAAATAATCCGACTTTTTTACAAGGAAAATTTTGGACTGTTGATACACTTTTTTATACGTATGATTTTAAGAATACTTTTGCCTATTTCGTTTATCTTCTTTTCCAAAATATTGATTGGATGAGACATAACGAAGCAGGAGGGGTGCCCAGTCTTTCCAAAGGCATTATTAAGAACATTAAAGTTCTTCTTCCCCCCTCTCTCGCCGAGCAGCAAAAAATCGCCGATTGTCTTTCTTCCTTAGATGAGGAGATTGCCGCTGAAGCACAGAAAGCCGACGCCCTCAAAACCCACAAGAAAGGCCTCATGCAACAACTGTTCCCGGCAATGAGTAATGAGCAATTAGCAATTAGCAATTGCGTGCCTGAACTCCGCTTCCCCGGGTTTGAAGGTGAGTGGGTGGTGAAGAAGTTGGGAGACGTTTTTACCCGAATAACAAGAAAAAATAATGAAGACAACAGAAATGTTCTTACAATTTCTGCTCAATACGGTTTAGTAAGTCAAACTGATTTCTTTAACAAGTCTGTAGCAGCTGCTGATGTCACTGGATATTATCTTCTTGAAAGAGGCGATTTTGCTTACAACAAAAGTAGTTCTTCTGGAAATCCTATGGGTGTAATCAAGCCTTTGAAAAAATATGAAAAAGGTGTTGTTTCTACTTTATACATCTGTTTTAATTGCAATGAACCCAAATCAATTTCTTTTTGGGAACAATACTTTAACGCGGGTTGCCTCGATTCTGAAATTCGTACAATTGCACAAGAAGGGGCACGCAATCATGGTTTACTTAATGTACCCACATCTGATTTCTTCACATTAAAAGTTCTTGTCCCCACTCTCGCCGAGCAGCAGAAGATTGCGGACTGTTTGTCGGAGTTGGATGAGATGATTTCGGCGCAGCAGCAGAAAGTGGAGGCGCTGAAGGAACACAAGAAAGGACTGATGCAGAAACTTTTTCCGAAAATCAACTAATTTTACGAACCAAAACAACACCCACAATATGGAAAACAAGCAAAACATCAACGCACAGGAAAAACAGAAACTTTTTGCCGCACTTTGGAATGTGGCCAACGACCTTCGCGGCGCGATGACCGCCGACAACTTCCGCGACTATATGCTCTCGTTCCTCTTCTTACGCTATCTTTCCGAGAACTACGAAAAAGAGGCGCAGAAGATTCTCGGCAGCGATTTCCCCAATACTGAAAATCCCCTCAAGACCTGGTGTGATGAAAATGCCGCCGACGTGCCCGATTTTCAAGAAGAGATGCAACGCAGTCTGCATTACATCATAGCCCCGCAATACTTGTGGAACAACATCTACGAGTTGGCACGCACGCAAAATGCGGAATTGCTCGACACGCTTCAGAAAGCGTTTAAATACATCGAGAACGAATCCTTCGAGAGCTCGCTGCAAGGCCTTTTCTCCGAAATAAACCTGGTTTCCGAAAAACTCGGCAAAGATTACACTTCCCGAAACGCAATGCTTTGCAAGGTCATCTCCACCTTGGAAGAGAGCCTTTCCTCCTTCAGCAAAGACTACGACATTTTGGGCGACGCTTACGAATACCTCATCGGCCAGTTTGCCGCCAATGCCGGTCAGAAGGCCGGAGAATTCTACACGCCGCAGAACATCTCCACCATCCTTTCGCGCATTGTCATCCTCGACAACCAGGATCCCACCACAGGTCCGCGAAAGAGTCTGGAGAACGTTTTGGACTTTGCCTGCGGTTCCGGTTCGCTGCTGCTTAACGTGAAGAAGCAGATGGAAGCCGCCGGTGGCAAAATCGGCCGCATCTATGGTCAGGAAAAGAACATCACCACCTACAACCTGGCTCGCATGAACATGCTGTTGCACGGCGTGAAGGACTCCGAGTTCCAGATATTCCACGGCGACACGCTCACCAACGACTGGCCCCTGCTCACCGAAGAAGACCCTTCCAAGCAGATCCATTTTGAGGCCATCGTCGCCAACCCGCCATTCTCGCTCAAGTGGAGCCCCAAAGAAGAGACCTCGCAGGACAAGCGTTTTTCCAACTTTGACGTTGCCCCAAAATCCGCCGCCGACTTTGCCTTCCTCCTTCACGGTTTCAACTATCTGAAGGACAATGGCACTATGGCCATCATCCTGCCACACGGCGTACTTTTCCGTGGTGGTGCTGAAGAACGCATCCGCACCAAACTGCTCCAAGACGACCGAATCGACTGCATCATCGGCTTGCCCTCCAACCTCTTCTTTTCCACAGGCATTCCGGTATGCATCATCGTACTGAAGAAATGCCGCAGCAACAAAGACGTCTTGTTTATCAACGCCGCCGAATTATTCGAGAAAGGCAAAAAGCAGAACGTCCTCACCGAGGAACACATCAACACCATTGTAGAGACCTACCAGTACCGCAACGAGGTGCCACGTTTGAGCCGCAAGGTGAGCATGGAGGAAATCGCAGAAAACGGCTACAACCTCAACATCACGCGCTATGTTTCCCTGGCACAGCAGGAAGTGCCTATTGATTTAGAAGCGGTCCACACCAAGCTTTCTGACATCAACAACAGGCTAATAGACGCAAAAGCCAAACACAATGCGTTTTTGAAGGAATTGGGGGTGAAGGAGATTGAGTAGGGAAAGGAATGGAAACATCAAAGTATTTCACCTAATATTTCATAATAATAAGCGTTTAGTATTTTGAAACAACAAATATAACAACTATGGCAAAATATACCATTGGCACCAAAGTGACTCAAGTTTCAACTCAGCAAAAAGGTACTATCATCAATTGTAAAGAAGGACGTGGCCGCGTTTTATACAAGGTCTGTTTCCCCGATGGAGAGGCGAACATCTATGAATCCGAGTTAATACCAGACCTTGATATTACAGATCCCTTTGAATGTTGCAAAGCTGGCAAATTTGGTGTTGCATCTGACTTTGCCCGAATTAACACCTCATTCAAGATTAAAAACACAAGTAACAATACAATCTCCTCTCTAAAAGCATCCAAAACCATTTTTAAAGCATATCAATTTAAACCACTACTAAAGTTTCTGAATTCGGAGAACAAACGGTTGCTTATTGCAGATGAAGTCGGTTTAGGTAAAACCATAGAAGCAGGCCATATCCTGATGGAACTATCGGCCAGAAAAGAGCTTCGTAATGTTTTGATTATCTGCCCAAAAATGTTACAAGAAAAATGGCGTGTTGAATTAAAGGAAAAATTCAATTTTTCCTTCCAGACCTTCAGTGAAGCCAAAGATTTGGTTACGGCATTCAGCAATGGTAACGTCAAAGCTATTATTAATTATGAAAAATTGCAGTCCAAGATTAAAGATGACAAAGAGACCAACATTTTAATAAAGTATATTATTGATCATCATTTAACCTTTGATATGATCCTATGCGATGAAGCTCATCGTTTACGTAACAGTGACACAAAAACATACAAAGGCGCAGAAGTAATCTTACCCCAATCTTCAGCCACCGTTTTTCTAACTGCCACACCTATAATGATTGATGAGAGCAACTTATACAACCTCCTCCATCTTCTTGATAGTCAACGTTTCAACAATCTTTCTATTTTTAATGCATTTCTTTCTTTAAACAAACCTTTTATTAAGGCAATTTCTCAACTTAACAACAATGTACCTCTTCCAACGATTGCAGAAGAATTGTCTAATACTGTTGTTGAGAATGAGTCAGGGACTGCAACCGTTTCTGAAGAATTCTCAGGAATCAAACTTTACCAAAAAATCTTTTCTGACTTGCAGACAAAAGCAGACAGTTTAGAAACTAGGGTTGCTCTACAATACGACATTTCGTCTCTGAGTCAGATGAACAATATTTTTTCCAGAACACGAAAAAGAGAAGTCACCACCGATTATTCCCAGCCCACTCGAAAACCAATAAAGATAGAAGTTTCGTTAGATCAACTAGAAAAAGAGCAATACGACCAGGTAATCTCCGACTATTCTGGAGACAACACCTACTATGATGAATATGGCGACGCAAAGTTCTCGCAAGGTCACGCTTTAGGATTAATTCAGAAAAAAAGAAGAATTGCCAGCAGCGTTTATGGTTATTTAAACTCTGAAGAAGACCTTAACAAAGGATTTGACCAATTTGCCGGACTTCGAGATGCGAAAGTCGACAAACTGATAAAAGTCATCCAAAAGCGTAATGAAAACGACGAGCACAAAATCATTGTTTTTGCGCTATTCAAAAACACTTTAAAATACTTGGCAATACGATTGGCCAAAGCAGGATTCAAAACATTAATGATCCATGGCGACATCAAAGAAAGAGAAAGTGTAATTGAACAATTCAAAAACGATGAAAGTATCGAAGTATTACTTTCTTCAGAAGTCGGCAGCGAAGGTCTTGACATGCAATTCTGCAATGCCATCGTCAACTATGATCTTCCTTGGAATCCGATGGTAGTAGAACAACGAATCGGTCGTATTGATCGTTTTGGGCAAGAATCAGACATTGTTCACATTTACAGTATTATCGTAAAGCAATCCATTCAAGAAGAGATCTACGACAGACTCCTTTCACGAATTGGCATTTTCGAGTGCTGTATTGGTGACTTGGAAGCAATTTTAGACTCCGGTTCCATCGGAAAAGACATCAAGGAATTAGAGCAAGAAATATATTGTAACGATTTAACAGAAGAAGAAAGGAACAAACGATACGAGGACATCTGTAAAGCCGTCATTCGTGAAAAAGACACTCTTGCTCAGTTATCGGAAGGTCTTTCAGACACCCTAACGAATGATGCCTATTTCAAAGCAGAACTTCAGAAAATTCAAGATAACTTCAGGTACATTACGGATCTCGAGCTACAGAACTATGTCTTAGCTCTAATTCGACATCATCTTACAGAATGTAGTCTAGAAGAATTAGGAAACGGATTATATACATTTAAGATCCCTATTTCTAATAAAAAATGTCTATCAAACTTCTTACTTCAGTATATGCCCGCAACCGCCTCTGAAGATATGATTGCACTCTTCAACAGATTTAAGACATTCATACACGACAAGGTTCTATTCAAAGTCACTTTCGACCAAGAAATAGCATATCAGCATAAGGAAGCAGAATTTATTAATGCCTACCATCCCTTAATCACCGCAGCACGGGAATATTTTGAAAAATCATATTCCGACCCTATTAAAGCTTTCCAATTTGCATTACCTTTAAATACAATTGACAATACAGATAATATCAAACCAGGATCGTACTACCTTGCTGTTTACACACTATCCTATACTAAAAGTTGGTTCGGCAAAGATTTCACAAATGAAATTCTACTACCAATTGTTTACGATTCTCAGCAGCATAGCATCCTTAACAATCAAGCCATTGCCGAGAAAATCTTCGGCATATCACAATTGTATGCCAAGCCCACATCAATTCCATTCCAAACTGATAATCAACTAATTGACGAATTAACTTTTGAGTTTGAAGACGAAATCAACAAACTTAGTAATGCTTTTATAATAGATCAAGAACTTCGTTTAGACTCATCCAAGGAACTGCAAAAGAGACGTATTGAAGCATTCTATGATATTTCGATAAATAAAGCGAGGATGCAAATAGAATCTATCATAGAAAAAGCTAACGCAGCAATAACCGAAGAAGAGCGAAATAACATTCTCAGTATTATTCCCGCACGAGAGGGATTACTAAAAAAAGAACAGCAGAAAAAAGAAGACGAGTTACTTCGAATTGACAAAAGTCAAATAAGTCATAAAGCGCCTATTATTCAATCATTAAGTCAAATATTAATATCATAATACCATGAGTTACACTATTGGTTTAGACTTTGGCACCCATCAAACTAAAGTTTGTATTGAAGACAGTTCTAATCCTGCTCAAAAAATATATGAATTCTTTGAGTTCAACACGCCAGATGGAAACAAGACCGTTCTTTTACCATCCATTATTCAAATCAATAACGACAACACTGTCAGTTATGGCTTTGTAGATGAAAGCAAATGTAAAATCGAAGAAGATGGATTCCCTACTGAACCGATTCTAAAACAGCCAAATCCACCTCAATATCTACCTTCACCTCCCAAACCAACACCCTCACCTTGTCCCGAAAGAACCGTTAAAAAAAAGACTTTGAAATGGCTTTCTTTTATTGAACAACTTAAATATGCTTTTAAAGCCCATCAAACTGAAGATTCCTCCGATTCAGAATATGAGGCACTATGCAGGGATATTGCCTATAAAAACAAAGAAGCGCTATCCCTATGGGAATCCGAATGCGAAGTTGTAAAGAACAAGAACCTTGAAATCAAAGCAAAATATGTTGAGCAATGTAATAGAATCAAAGCTCAATACGAACTTGACATCTCAAACAGGAAAAAAGAGATAAAACGGAGAGGATTATACTTTCGATATTTCAAGTTAGCAAGCTTTTACAAGGCGGATTGGGAGCGTACAATCAAACCTGAAATATTATCCGCTTGGTATATTGCCAATTTAATTTTTCTATTAGAAGAAAAATTTGGAAGCGAAATACTCGTTCAAATGGGGGTTCCCTCGACGATGACTACAGATTCAACAGATGAAGCAAAAAACAGTCTTGCCATTCGTATTTTCATTGCAGCCAGAAAACTTGTAGAACAATACACCACGCACGAAAGTTTTTTAAAAGCAGAGTATACCGAACTGCTAGCATCAACTAAACTACCTGACACTTATTCAATTGAAGACAAATGGCTTTATGGTATTGAAACAATGCCCGAAGCATTTGCTGGCTTATATGCCATTATTCACCAAGGGCGAATATCTGATGGCATGAGTTTATTAGTTGACATCGGGGGTGGTACAACTGATATCGCATTTTTCTCAAAAACCGAAAACACTCCCGACATTCACCATATAGTATCTTATCCTCGCGGAATGAATTTCATTCTTGAACAACTGCAAGACAAACAAGACCTCTCCATTTCTGAAATCATACGACTTTTCAAAAAAGGCAGCCTTCCATTAAAAAAGGCCCAAGACTTCTATCACGAAGATTTAAAGAAACTAACTCAGAAAAGTATTATTGAAAAAGTAAAGTGCGATTTTTGTAGAACATCAAATTTCCCTATTGATGCTTTAGAGCAAGCACTTGTTGACCGTCCCATTGTTTACTGTGGAGGCGGTTCAACATTTAACTCGATGAGAAAAAAGATCCACTCATTTACAGAAGTGTCCGTCATCAACAAATCCCTTCTTGCAATTCCTTATTTAAAAAACAAAGGAATACCTGATGAATTATTTACAATTTTATCAACATCTTATGGGCTTTCAATGCCTATTCAAGACGATGAATTAAAAATGACCCCTCTAAACAAACTATTTGGACACATACAAAAAAACAAGAACGATCATTATACAGATACTCCGGACTACGGAATTGACGATTACTAGCAACTCTTGAAAAAAGACATTTTTGAAGTCTGATTCGGGTTTTGGCTACTCAGTCCAGAAAGTATGCTTCTCTGAAAAAATTTTATTTTCACTGTCCTTGAGCTGCACCGGCCAGAAATAGCCGCTCCTGCCCTTGAACTCGTCAGCCTCAAAGTTGATGAAACGATGAAGGGATGAAACGATGAAATGGTAGAGGCATACAAGATGGGCAGTGGCATGTGGCGCGACCACGAGATCCCTTCACTGCGCTGCGCTGCGCTCCGTTCGGGATGACGGGCCGTCCGTGTTGCAGAAGAGGCGGCGGCGCACAGTAGCCAATTGAGGTCAACGAGAGATGCCGCCGCAGACACGATGTCTCCGGCGGCACCACGTCTGAGCATTTGTTAGTTGCTTTGCGCCGCCGCCCATTAACCCACGAGACGCATCGTCATCCCGAGGTTCCGACAATAGAAGGAACCGAAGGAATCTACAGATTCAAAAGTTACGCGGCGTGCGTCGGTTAACGCAAACTCTTTCAGCCATTAGCCGATAGCCATCAACCCTTAAACCTTAAACTTTAAACCCAACCATCTTTTCCTCCGCGCGCCGAGCTATAAATTGTGTACCTTTGCTCGCTCTTTACATTGATCATTTAGCACCCTGTTGATGAAAAAACATTTATACCCTCTGCTCGCTATAGGCGCACTCCTTATTTTGGCCACGTCCTGCGCTACACTCCAAGTGTATGACCTACAATGCGACGGACTGACTGCTCCCTTGGCCATTGACTCCGAATCCCCGCATTTCAGCTGGAAAGTCCTCTGCGACAATCCCATGACACAGGAGGCCTACCAGATAGAAGTGGCGTCTTCCGAATCCAAACTTCTGGCCGGAGAGGCAGATTTGTGGCAAAGCGGCCAAGTGCGTTCCGCCGAGCAAATCATGGTCCCCTACGCCGGCACTACCCTGTCTTCCAGACAGCAATGCTGGTGGCGCGTCCGTGTTTGGAACCAGCACGGCGTTTCGCCCTGGAGCAGTCCGCAGCCCTTCGGTATCGGAATCCTGGACCAGATCAACGGCCGATACATCGGCGCCGCACCGGGCAACTCTTCGCTACTACGGAAGAAGTTCACGGTTGCGGACAAATTCTCACAAGCCCTGCTGTACGTCAATTCCCTCGGCTACCACGAGGTTTACCTGAACGGGCAGAAGGTGTCCGACAACGTTCTGGCGCCCGCCGTGTCGCAACTCAGCAAGCACTCCCTCATCGTCACCTACGATGTCACCGCACTGCTGAAGGAGGGCGACAACGACCTGGTGCTCTGGACCGATGCAGGCTGGTATCGCAAACATTTCAACGCCGTTTATGACGGGGCGGTGGTCTGCGCCGAGCTGGACCTCGACGGCCTGACGGCACTCACTACCGACGAGAGCTGGATGGGTTGCGCGAGTGGCTACCACGACATCGGCACGTGGATTCACGACGACTACACGGGCGAGTTTATCGATGCGCAACGGGTTCCCAAAACGCTTACGGGCCAGGCGCTCGACACGCTGAACTGGGTGCCGGTTGACACCGTGACCGTTTCCGTAAAGGCCGTCCAGCAGATGTGCGAGCCGTGCCGCGTGCAGGAGACTTTCTCGGCCGTAAGCGTCAAGCCCTACGGCGAAAACATGTGGATTGCCGATATGGGTCGCGTGGTGAACGGGCTGCCCGAAATCACGCTGCCGCAGCTCCCGGCGGGGCACGAGACCACCGTGGGATTCACGGACACGAAATTCGACGACGGCACGGTCTTCACCTTCCTGCACAACACCCTCATCAGCTCGGGCGCGGAAGGCGGTGACACGTTCACCGACAAATTCCTACAGCAGGCCTACCAATATCTTGTGTTTGTCAATCTGCCCATAGCTCCCAAACCCGAAGACATCAAGGTTCGCCGAATGCGGACCGACTATCCGCGGCGAGCCACGTTCAGCTGCTCGGACACAGACCTCTGCACCATTCACGACATGGTAGCCTACACCACTGAGAACCTGGCATTTAACGGATATATGGTGGATTGCGGAAGCTTTGAAAAGCACGGCTACGGCGGTGATGGCAACGCTTCCACCGTGGCGGTGCAGACACTGTACGAGATCGCGCCGCTCTTCTACAACTGGCTGCAGGCCTGGAACGACGTCGTGAGGGCGGACGGCTCGCTGCCGAACACCGCCCCCAGCACGCACGAGGCAGGCGGCGGCCCCTACTGGTGTTCCTTCATCATCCAGGCACCCTGGCGGACGTTTATGAGCTACGGCGACGACCGGACGTTGTCGAAGGGCTATCCCTATATGCAGCAGTGGCTCGCCTTCGCCGAGGGAACCGTTGAAGACGGGCTCTATTTCAGCAGTGCGAGCGGCAAAGACTGGGGCTTGGGCGACTGGCTCGCGCCCAAAGGTGTGGACGTCAAAAGCAGGGAGTCCATTGATTTGGTCAGCAACTGCGCGATGAGCCAGTGCCTGCAAGACATGGCACATATTGCCGCGCACCTCGGGAAGGTGCAGGACAGCCTCCGCTATGCCGAACAGCTGGCGGCACTGAATCGCAATATCCACCAGACCTTCTACCACGGGGACGGCATTTACGGAACCGGCTCGCAAATAGACATGGCCTACCCTCTGCTCGTGGGGGCGGTTCCCGACACCCTTGCCGCATCCGTGCGTGAAAAGTTGTTAGCGCGCACCGCACAGCTACACAACGGGCACATCGCCTGCGGGCTGGTGGGCGTGCCCGTACTGACGGAATGGGCCACCAATGCCGGCGAGTGCGAGTTCATCTACCGTATGCTGAAGAAAAGCGACTACCCCGGCTACCTATACATGAAGCGCAACGGGGCGACGGCCGTCTGGGAGTCGTGGAACGGCGAGCGCTCGCGGCTGCACAACTGCTACAACGGCATCGGCAGCTGGTTCTACCAGGCGTTGGGCGGCATCATCCCCACTGCGCCGGGATACCGACGGGTGACCATCCGTCCGCAAACCCCTGAGGAAATCACCTGGGCGGAGGTGTCGGAAGAGACGCCATACGGCACGCTGAAGGTGCGCTGGGAGCGAAAGAAACATAATAAGATACTGAAAGTGACCATCCCGGTGGGCGTCACGGCAGACATTTTCGGAAAGACGTACGGAAACGGGAGGTATGAGATAGCGTTTTAGCGAAGGAAGAAAATTTAACACTAATTATTGGTAACCTTGGGTATGTCCAACTGGGCACAAACCTTTCTTAACTTCAATCATCAGTTTGATGGCCTCGGCCATATTTGTTTTCAATTCTGCAATGGTTCTTCCCTGGGAAATAGCTTCCGGGACTTGCTCACATTGTCCCGTGTACCAACCATCTTCACCTTTTTCAATAATTATCGTATATTACTACTGATGCGATAAATTTCGAATGCCAATATATCTGTTCTATTCCCGTCGGGCCTGCCCGAACGGAGGCGCCCATTCCCCTTCTTTTAGAAGGGGTGGCTGAAAGCCGGGGTAGTGATATGGGTGTTTGCGAAGCAACCTTTATATAACGGATAATAATGTACGGCTTCGCCGTGATGTTTATGCCACTACCCTGCCCTACGGGCACCCCTTCTAAAAGAAGGGGAATTTATGATCGCGCAAAATTTGCTTTTGCGCTTAATGTGTGATGATAATAACCTTGCGCCTTTGAGAAATGAACAAATAGTGTTTTTCAAATCAAAAAATCAAATAATGTTTGTATTTTATATTATATCAATAACTTATAAGATTTTTTCAAAATTTATCGCAACATTAGTAATCGTATATTCCATTTTCGTGTATTTTTTTTGAGGCCGCAAACGTACATAAAATTTCGGAATCTCACGTCCGTGTTTTATGAATGTTTTTTCTTTTGAAAATTTGAAAATTGGTTTTCCCTCAGCCATAGCAAGCACACTCCCTCGAAATTTTTCCATTTTATGATTTCCATTTTATGGAAAAATATTATTTTTGCGAGCTGAATATAAAAATCGAAATAGATGAAAACTCCTATCGCATTAGAAAACCCCTTTGTCACAACTGGTTATGTATCCGCAGAATACTTTTGCGACCGCGAACAAGAGACGGCGGACATCATCCGTTATTTGAGAAACGGAAACAATGTGGCACTGATTTCTCCTCGTAGATACGGCAAAACGGACCTTATTCGGCACTGCTTTGCCCAAAAGGAAATCGCAGACAACTACTACACTTTCATTATCGACATTTATTCCACCAAATCCGTTTCCGATATGGTGAACAGGCTCGGGCGCACTATTGTGGAATCACTTAAACCCAAAGGCCGCAAGGCGATAGACACCTTTTTGGAATTCGTATCCTCATTACGCGCCGGCATCACTTTCGATCTGGCAGGAAATCCATCTTGGACATTCAGCGTTGGCGACATCTCTTCGCCGGCCAGTACGTTGGAGGAGATTTTCATCTATCTGCAAAATGCGGAAAAGCCCTGTTTGGTAGCCATAGACGAATTTCAGCAGATCACCAAATATGGCGACGACAATATCGAAGCAGCATTACGCACACAGATTCAATATTGTTCCAACGCCCATTTCATCTTTTCGGGTTCGCAGCGCCACTTGATGGGAGCGATGTTCACCTCGCCCGCGCGCCCATTTTATCAAAGTGTCACCATTTATTCCCTCAAACTACTATCTTTAGAGAAATACAGCCAATTTTGCGTCCATCACTTTTCGGCCTGCGGGAAACAGCTTGCTCCAGATGTCGTACCCACACTATATCAGCGATTTGACGGTATCACCTTCTATTTGCAACGGGTCATGAACGAGTTGTTCTCGCTCACTCCCCAAGGTGCAATTTGCAGCAGTGAACGAATCGACGAAGCCATTGACAACATTTTACGGAATTCCGCATTCATATATGAAGATTTAATGTATCAACTTCCTGAAAAACAGACTTTAGTTCTGCAGGCTATTGCCAAAGACGGAAAGGCGACGAATCTCACTTCGGGAAAATTCGTAAAGAAACACGGTCTGTTGTCCTCCAGCTCGGTCAAGTCCGCCCTACCCGCACTTATAGACAAAGGACTAATCACCAATGAACTTGGCTGTTATCAAGTCTATGACAAATTTCTTGAACTTTGGATCAACCAATTTTAGGTTTCAAATTTATAATCAATCCCAATGATTTAAGATATGTGAAAGGTATTTGCCTTTAAAATCACGACATTTTGCATACTAATGGCTTGCTTGTTACAGTCGTGCGAATATTTTTTGCCTGGCACAATTCTTAGGGAAAGAAAAAGAAAACAAATCGGGGAATATGTCATTGATATGGTCCACTCCCAACAGCACGAGCAACGTCGAATAGAGAAACTCTATTTCAGGGAAATAGGCCGCTGATAGTTTAGAAACGCCCTTTTATTCGTGAAAATTTGTGTGTTTTCAGCACTTATTCGCGAAAATTTGTATTTTTGCAACGCTTATTCTCGAAAATTTGAAAAAATGGATATCGTTGACCTATCAAAAGAAATCGTGTTCGGTTCAGCAGATTCGACCGTTGCGCATCGCATTTCCCAATTGGTAAGAAAAGGGAAGTTGCGCCGTATTGCCCCACGCTTATATACTAGCAACCTCATTGATTCAGCTGAAAACATCATTCGTCGCAACATCTTATCTATTTTGGTATGGCGTTTCCCCGGGACCATCATCAGTCACCGAAGCGCTAACGAAATGCGCTTAACGGAAGACGGATTCTTTTTTCTGACAGGTCCTTCCAATAGAACTGTTACGGAACTTCCTGGCATCAAAATCGTGATTACTAAAGGGCCGGCGGCTGATGAAGACGATATGCCATACGGCAAAATGCACATTTCAGGAGAATATCGTTGTTTATTGGAAAACTTACAGGCGTCAAGGAGAAGCGGGGCATCGTCAAAATGTCTAGCCATTGAACAAATCGAAAAAAAGTTAGAATCCGTTCTACTATCTGGTGGTGAAGCCAGCTTAAACGCTTATCGGGACCAACTTAAAGCCGTTGCTCAGCGTTTGAATATGCAGAAAGAATTTGGAAAGGCGAATAAAATCATTTCCGCCCTTTTGTCTTCACATCCATCGGATGTTCTAACCTCGCCTTCAGCCAAAGCGGCGGCTGCCGGCACACCATACGATGAAAGCAGGCTCAAATTATTTGAAATTCTATATTTCGCCTTAAAGAACAATTTCTTCCCTCCCTTAATCCAAAACGAGCAAAATGAAGGTGCATTCCGATTAATAGCCTTTTTCGAGAGTTATTTTTCAAACTATATTGAAGGGACAGAGTTTTCCGTTGAAGAAGCCCGAAGCATTGTGGAAAGCGGCGTTCCAATTCCTATACGCACCGAAGATTCTCACGACATTATAGGAACATTTCAAATCGCATCCAACAGGCAGGAAATGTCTGTCGTGCCCTCCTCCGCCAGTGAACTTATTGATATCTTGCGCCATAGGCATTCCATTCTATTATTTGGCAGACCCCAAATGCAGCCCGGCATCTTCAAAAAGAAGAACAACCATGCTGGAAACACAGAATTTGTAGATTATCAAGAAGTTGTAGGAACGCTGTCAGCAGGATTCCAATACTACGCCGCACTGGACAACGCTTTTGCAAAAGCCGTCTATATGATGTTCCTCATCAGCGAAGTGCATCCGTTCAATGACGGGAACGGTCGTATGGCGCGTATTATGATGAATGCCGAGTTAGTACATTCCGGACTTTTCAAAATCATAGTACCAACCGTCTATAGAGAAGACTATCTGCTGGCCTTGCGGCAACTCAGTCGACAGGGGCAGCCTGACACTTTCATACAGGTTATGCGCCGACTACACCAATTCAGCGCCAACCTCACCTCTCCAGATTTTAAAGAGTTGGACAATCTGTTCCGCGTCTGCAACGCATACGAGCTGCCTTCTTCCGCAAAATTGGTTTTCCCTCAGCCATAGCAAGCACACGATTGAAATTTCTCCATTTTATGATTTCCGTTTTATGGAAAAATATTATTTTTGCGAGCTAATTTGAACCTCCACACTTTTCCGTTCATCATTCTGCAGCAACACATTATGAAACGAATTTTCCTTTTCTCCTTCGTCCTGCTGTCCACGCTGTTGCGTGTGGAAGCGACTGCGCAGGATCCGGACTACCTGATTTACAAAGGGGACACGCTTAGGCTGTATGCCAATCCATTGGAAGGCTATTTCGAGCATCTGACACGTCCCGATTCACTATTTCCCTATACGAATACCGCAAACGCACGCGGTTATGTGGCTTACTGGGCTATAGAGAACGACAGTCTGTTTTTAGTGGATATCAAAGTGGAGAAATGGAACAACTGGCTGCGATGTAACAGGATGGTGTCATTGGACAAATCCCTCATCTTCCACAACAGGAAAAACACCGACCGCATCTTTGCCGAGTGGGTAACCGACGAGCTGCTCAGTCCCGATGGAGAGCTGCTCCATTACGAGCATTTTGGCTACGAACAAGAATACTCCATCGAACGCTATTTCAACATTGCGAAAGGCATTCTGAAATCCGTCCGCGAAGAGAATAATTCCAAAGAATCATTCCTATCATTTATGGACATCGACTCCTATATCTCAAGATACATCGAGTACAACATCAATTACGATAATCTATCTTATATTCCAAATTATCCGATGCAGTTTATGGGTTTCACCTATTTGGATTCTATGCACAGCCCAAAAATTGAAATATTTCCGTATGACGCAGACTCGACCATCCTCCGCGAAATAGAACGTGTGGCAGAGAACTTCCATTTTTTGTACGACACTTTCCTCAAAAGACATACTAGGAATTTATGTTTCAGTATAAAAATAGGACCCGAAGCACGTGATGCGCAAATGTATCCGATTATGGTGCCCACGTTATATTCAGAGCAAGAAATCCAAACTGCAGAAGACCACCTTAACGACCTCCCCTATTACTACTATCGCTTGGCCAGCGGCTATATGAAACTCACCCAAAAGCTATATAACGACACACCTGTTCAGCACCAATACGACACCCTCCTGCTACAGATGTATGACGGAGACTCCACCGTTTTGTGGCAATATCGTTATCGCCATTTCCCCGACAGTGCGTTGAAATACAAGAAGCTCAGCTACCTTCAGCCGAGCAAGCACATTTACGACCAAATGGGTAAATTCTACGAAATACAACAATTGGAGCATTATCTCGGCATTCCGCACGACACCTCTATACACCCCGTTTTCGATACTGTATTCCAAAAATATTTCCAATACGACTGTGGTTCCATCCTGCCGAAAGGATGGGAGGACAATCTAAATGTAAACATCGAAGAAGAGAAACAACGCTTCCCCATCCACTGGGGCACGTGCCTCCAAAAGTTCAAAGAAGAGCCGCTGGCCGACAAAGCGCTTTCCGACAATCAGGAAGCCTGGCGGTTCCTGTGGATACGTCCCAACAACAACATCGTGCTGGTGCGGGTGGATTTTGACGGAAAGGAGGCCACCCTCAACTGGAAAGTGGCCACACAGGTTTATGACAATGGCTTTTGTCACAAATGGGAGCCTGACAGTATCGTCAGAAGTGGAACGCACACCCTTTCGTCCAAAGAATGGCAGCGGCTTTCCGCATTGGCGCAGCAGGCCGATTTCGACAAGACGCATTGCAATGCGTGCAACAACATCGCGGACAGGACCTTCTTCGGCATAGAGCACCGCACCGCGTACCAATTCAACACCTGCGCTATGGACACCCGAATGGATATGTACAACGTGCCTGCCGCACTCGTCAACCTCGGGTTGGAGTTCGTCAAGCTCACAGGCGTGGGTATTCCGCTGGACTACTGAGCGACTCAGGGGTTAGGGTTTAAGAATTAGGGACGCAATTCATTGCGTCCGTTTCTAAGCGTAAGTCTCAAACAGGCATCTGCCAATATCAATTCCTCTCCGCAATCATTCTTCTTCACATTAACACTTTTTTTCTATCTTTGCAGACTCTATCCTACATGGAAGAAAAAGACATACAAATGCTTCATACCTATTCTCGTCATTGCCACAATCTAAATAACAATACAACTACATCCAAATGAAAAAAATCGACTTCTTAGTTATCGCAATCGTCATCCTCGTATTGCTTCCCTTCTTTATTTTCAAACCCGTATATGACGGTTTCTGCACGCTGACCGCCAACTATCCGCTGTGGATGGCCTTCCTGAAATTCGGCATCCTGGCCACCTTCGGCGAGATGTTAGGCTCGCGCCTCAAAAACGGAGACTACTACCACAAGGGCTTCGGGCTCTTCCCGAAATTCGTGGTCTGGGGCTTCTTAGGCATGTGGATCGCTTTGGCTATGAGCGTGTTCAAAGTGGGCATTCCGACCTTTATGGAAAAAGCATCCTGCTTTGCCGGCGTCACCGAAGCCATGAAGGGTGATTTCTGCGGCCTGAAGTTGGTAGGGGCCTTCTTCGTCAGCTTGATGATGAACACCTCCTTCGCTCCGGTATTCATGACCTTCCACAAGATTTGCGACATGCACATCGCCTCCTACGACGGCCGCGCCGTCAGCTTGGTGAAACCGATCAACATCCGCAAACACATCCAGGAAGTCAACTGGGACGTGCAGTGGAGCTTCGTCTTCAAAAAGACCATCCCCTTGTTCTGGATTCCAGCTCACACGCTGACCTTCTGCCTGCCTGGCGAGTTCCAAGTTCTGTTTGCCGCATTCTGCAGCATCATCCTCGGATTGTTCCTCTCCATCGCAGCAATGAAGAAGAAGTGAGAAGTGAGAAGCAAGAAGTGAGATCTGGAGAGATCCCGAATTAATTGAGACTTATGGAAACTTCCAAAAGTGAGAGGTGAGAAGTGAGAGGTGAGATATACTGAAACTTCTAACTTCTCACTTCTAACTTCTCACTTCCTAAAACGGTTTCCTATAGCCGCAGCCGTTTTTCCATTCCGAGCATCCGTATGCAGTGCGGCCTTTGATAATGCGTCCTTTATGGCATAGCGGGCACTCCTGCCCCACTATGTCGTCGGGATTCGGAGCTGACGCCTGCTGAGGAATTGGCGCAGCTTGGGAAGCAGTTACCGACGGGGCGGCTTGCGGTGCCTTTGCTGCAGCCTTGGACTTTGCAGACGTGCCCTTCTTTGCCCGCGGCGACTTCGTCTTCTTCGTAGCTTCCGGGGTGACAGCCACACGGCGGTTGCTGTTGTCGTTCATCACCTGGGTGACAATTTCCGAGACCATCTGCTTGAGTTCGGCGATAAACTGCGCCGCAGGATATTTGCGCTGTTCGATTTCGCGCAGCTTCTTCTCCCAGATGCCTGTAAGTTCGGCACTTTTGAGTAGTTCCTCGTGTATCAGCCCGATAAGTTCAATGCCGGTGGGCGTAGGTTCCAAACTCTTCCTAACCTTCTGGATATAGCGTCTTTTGAAAAGTGTTTCAATGATGGCTGCGCGGGTGGAGGGACGGCCGATACCGTTTTCCTTCATCACCTCGCGGAGCGACTCGTCATCCACCAGTTTGCCGGCGGTTTCCATAGCGCGCAACAACGTGGCCTCGGTGTACGGTTTCGGCGGATTGGTCCACTTCTCGGCCAACGACGGCTCGTGCGGGCCGTGCTCGCCCTTCACAAACTGCGGGAGGACCTTCTCCTCGTCCTTCTCCTTGTCGTCGTCCTTCTTGTCGTCATCGCTTTTGGCTGGCTTGATGACCACGCGCCAGCCGGGGTCCAAAATCTGTTTGCCCGTAGTTTTGAACTCCACATCTTCCACCTGCCCGAGGACGGTAGTTGTAGCAAACTGGCAGTCAGGATAGAAGACCGCGATGAAATGCCGGCACACCTCGTCATAGACAGCGGCCTCCTGCGAAGGGAGCGCGCCTGCCACGACGCCCGTGGGTATGATGGCGTGGTGGTCGGTCACTTTGCTGCTGTCGAACACCTTCTTGCTCTTCGGCAGTTTTTTGCCTAACAGCGGGGCGGTCAGCGGCGCGTATGCGGGAAGCCCCTGCAAGATCTGGGGGCATTTCGGATAGATATCGTCACTCAAGTAGGTAGTGTCAACACGGGGATAAGTGGTCAGCTTTTTTTCATACAAGGTCTGTATAATTTGCAGCGTTTGCTCGGCAGAGAAAGCGAACTTCTTGTTGCACTCGACCTGCAAAGAGGTAAGGTCGAACAAGTGCGGGGGCGCCTCTTTCCCCTTCTTCTCAGAAATATCGGTAACGGTAAAATCCCGGCCCATGATTTTCTGCAGGTCTTCCTGGCCTTCGGCTACAGATTTGTATTTGCCCTTGGTAGCCGTAAAGGTGGTGTCGCGGTAAATCGTTGACAGGACCCAGTAAGCCTCCGGCTTGAAGTTCTGGATTTCCCAATAGCGGTTGACGATGAGCGCCAGCGTCGGGGTCTGCACGCGCCCTATGGAAAGCACCTGCCGGTTTTGTCCATACTTAAGCGTGTACAATCTCGTGGCATTCATGCCTAAAAGCCAGTCGCCGATAGCGCGCGACAAGCCGGCCTCGTATAGCGACTGATATTCGCTTTGGTCCTTCAGAGAAGAGAAGCCCTCCTTGATGGCCTCCTCCGTCAACGAGGAGATCCACAGTCTGGAAACGGGGCAATGCGCCTGCGCCTTCTGCATCACCCAGCGTTGGATGAGCTCGCCCTCCTGGCCGGCATCGCCGCAGTTCACGATGCGGTCGGCTTTCTGCATCAGCGTTTCAATGATGTGGAACTGCTTGGCTATGCCCTTGTCGTTGATGAGCTTTATGCCAAATCGAGGCGGAATCATCGGCAGGCGGCTGAGCGCCCAGGCCTTCCACATAGGCGTGTAATCGTGCGGTTCTTTCAAGGTGCAAAGATGTCCGAACGTCCATGTCACCTGGTACCCATTGCCCTCCATATAGCCGTCGTGCGCCTGGTTGGCACCAAGCACATGCGCGATGTCACGCGCCACACTGGGTTTTTCTGCAATGCACACTATCATTTCTTCTTCTCTTGTCGTTTAATTTTCAAGGCTGCAAACGTACACATTTTTTTGAAATTTCAGCTATACTTTAAAAATTTTAACAATATTTTTATATGCTATATATAAATATATTTAATTTCGATTCTCACTTCTTTTAACTTTTTTTGGGCGGCCCGGCATCGCCCACGCACATCCTAACGCTATGCCGTCGGGCTTTCCGGCCTAACTTGCTGCCCACCCACCATGCACCGTCAGGCGCAAATTCGCTTCCGATTTGCCCATATTTGCTTCCATATAAAAGCCTCCGTCCACCCACCCGCACGCAAGTAAATGGCCTCCAATCCCTGCCGCGGTCCCCTATTGCATAGTCCCTCGGCCCTATTCGCTTAAGATTTGCATAGATTTGCCTCCCACATTGGCGGCGCCAGCAGGTGTTTCCTTCGGCGCAAAAAAAGAGCCCGATTCACATCGGACTCTTCTTCACACTATTATTTACCCTTTACAATTATGTATAGGACATAACTGTCAAAATTTTAGAGGTCCTTGACACAACGTACGCTGTAGCCGTTGTTCGGACTGCCAACGCCGTACATCAGTTCCCAACATCCGCACATAGCTCTGAGGTGTACGGTGTTTTGAGGGCCAGTGGTGTCTGCTGTGTAGAAGTAAGCAGCACCGGACATATTCTCGCAACGGTGTGTAGCATCATTATAGAAGCCACCAGGACGCATGTCGAATTCGGAATCATTCGTGCCGTTGTCTCTCATCCAGTAATTGGTGGAACGGAGAGACTGCATACCGTATGCAGAGAGGAGTTGATCGTATTCAGCCTGGGTAGGCAGACGCCAACCTTCCGGACATACGCCTTGGATAGGTTGTGTTGTCTGACCGTTGAAGGCCGAGTTCCAGTCATAAAGTCTACCGTAACGTTGCAGGTTCGTGGTTTCATCCTGGTTCATATCGCCATTGTAAACCATCGCCATCGGAATGACGGAGCCATCATCGTACTGGGTTGAGCGAAGGTTCTCGGTCATCCAGCAAAGATTGTTATACTCTTTGGTTCCATAAGCATTGTACTCATAGTCATACATATTAGCACCACAAACGAAGCCACAATTATTGTCAACGTACAAGTGCAGAGTTACCAAGCTGTCGCAGCCGTTAGCAGCTGCACCTGCCAGCGTATTCGTATACGTTCCGGCAGCATGCTCGTTGAAGCCATGTTCCACATAAGCAGTACCTGCGCAAATCGTATCGTAAATATCATATTCAGCATGATAGTTGACGGTCAAATCAAGTGTTACGATAGAGTCACAACCGGCAGCATTGGTCAGCGTGAAAGTAGCCGTATTGTTGTTTTCCGTATAAGTATTGCCATCAATCCACGTAAATTCGTCGCATGCCACTTGGACATCTGTAGCGGAAGTGCTGTGCTTGATAGTCAGATAGAGCGTGTCAACCTGTTCGCAATCTGCGATACCAGGATGTTCATAGTAGTATGTGCCACTTGCAGTATAGGTTCTGCCATCGCCTTCCGGTGCTGCCCAAGTGTAGGTGTCGCATTCTTCAACAGTATAGCTCAGATGTGTCGGAGCGATCAGTTCGAGGTTGAGCGTGATCACAGAGTCACAACCTACGGCATTAGTGAGTATGTAGGTGGCCGTATTGTTACTTTCAGTATAGGTGTTGCCATCCATCCAAGTATAGGAGTTGCAGGCAACCTGATTGTCGGTACTGTAAGTGGTGCGGTTAACGGTCAGGTGCAAGGTTACCACGGAGTCACAGCCGTGAACGTTTTCAAAGGTATGCGTGAGGTTATCACATGACTCGGTAATGCCGGTATGTTCGTACCAATCGAAAGTTTCACAAGCCACTGCCGTCGTGTCGCCTGTATTGGCGTGGTTGATGGTCAGGTGCAAGGTTACCACGGAGTCACAACCCACAGCATTTTCAAACGTATGCGTCAGATTTTCACAAGACTCAGTGATATTGGTATGTTCGTACCAATCGAAGGTTTCGCAAGCCACTGCCGTCGTGTCGCCCGTGGTGCTGTGCAGAATAGTCAGAGACAAGGTGATGACGGAATCGCAACCAACTGCATTTTCGATTATGTGAGTTGGCAAGGTCGTGCTTTCCGTATAAGTAATGCCATCGATCCATTTCAAGCTGTCGCAAGCAACCTGAACGTCAGTATAGGAAGTGCTCTTGTTGATGGTCAGGTGCAAGGTGTCAACCTGTGTGCAGCCATTGTCATCCAAATGAGTGAACGTATAGTCGTTGCTTTCTGTGTAGTAATATGAGCTGTTGTTCATATTGTCATCAGGATCCAGTCTCTGAGCGTATGCCCACAGATAGCCGTCACAAGCAGTTTCCGTGAAAGCACGGTGAGCCGGCTTGTTGATGGTCAGGTTCAAAGTGACTACAGAGTCACAACCAGCGGCATTGGTCAGCGTGAAAGTAGCCGTATTGTTGCTTTCCGTGTACGTATTGCCATCGATCCATGTGAAAGATTCACAAGCCACTTGTTTATCAATGCCTGTTGTAGCCTTATTGATAGTCAGGTTCAGGGTTACCACAGAGTCGCAACCTGCGGCATTGGGCAGCGTGAAAGTAGCCGTATTGTTGCTTTCCGTATAGGTATTACCATCGATCCAAGTATATGTTTCGCAAGCCACCTGCTCGTCAACACCAGTTGTGGACTTGAGGATTGTAAGGTTCAAGGTAACTACAGAGTCGCAACCGACAGCATTGGTCAGCGTGAAAGTAGCCGTGTTATTACTTTCCATATAAGTATTACCATCAATCCAGGTAAAACTATCGCAAGCAACTTGTTTATCAACGCCAGTAGTTGAGCGGTTGATGGTCAGGTGCAAGGTGTCAACCTGTGTGCAGCCATTGTCATCCAAATGAGTGACGGTGTAATCACCGCTCTCTGTATATTGGTAGTTGCCATTGAGATCCAGTCTCTGAGCGTATGCCCATTGATATTCGTCACAAGCAGTTTCCGTGAATGCACGGTGAACAGGATTGTTGATGGTCAGGTGCAAGGTTACGATGGAGTCGCAGCCATCAGCAGCAGCGCCAGTAAAGGTATGCGTAAGATTACTGCAAGAAGCCGTGATATTGGTATGTTCGTACCAATCAAAGGATTCGCAAGCCACCGCAAAGGTGTCAGCTTCGGCCGGGATGCAATCATTAACGACAACCGTTACTTCCACAGGTTCCGTAGAACAATTGTTGGAGGTACCGACAACAGTGTAAGTGGTAGTTTCCGTAAGTACCGGTGTGGTAATAGTGGCAGTGGTTTCCGTTGTATTCCAAACATAGCTGTCAGCGCCGCTTGCCGTCAAGGTAGCAGTGTGGCCAGTCACAATGGAAAGGTTGCCGCTAACTTGGACAGTAGGCGTGGTATTGATTGTCAGATAAAGCGTATCAACCTGAAGACAGCCATTGGCATCGTCATGTCTGTTATAGAATGTGCCAGACTGTTGGTATGTTGCGCCATCACCGAAATTGTCAGCGGTCCAGATGAAGGAGTCGCAAGCAACTGCAGTGTAGCTGTGGTGCGTCGGATTGTTGATGGTCAGGTGCAAGGTGTCAACCTGTGTGCAACCGTTGGCATCTGCGTGACTGTAGGTATAATCGCCGCTTCTCGTATAAGTCTCGCCATTGCCGTCAGTCCAAGTGTAGGTTTCGCAAGCGGTAGCGCTCATAGCGGTGTGTTGAGGAACGTTAACCACTGCGTTAACATTCATAGACGCTGTACAACCCGTAGCGGTTTCCGTAACAACGAGGTCGTAGCGACCGGCATTGGCTGCCGTGGCATTTTCGATTACGACGTTGCGGCTGGTAGATGTGTAGTTATTCGGACCAGTCCAGCTGTAGGTCACGCCTTCTTCAATAGTAGGATAAGCATTGATTTGGAGGGATGAACCTTGGCAAACTGGTTCTGAGCCGCCCTGGACACTGAGGTTGCTGCCGACAGTGACGATAGAAGTCTCTGCCGTGTTGGCACAGCCCGTTGTCGTGTTCTTCACCGTCACCACGTAGGTGTTGGCATCCAGGCCTGCAAATGTAGCAGCGGTCTGGAACTCGCCGTCGTTGAGGGCGTAAGCGTAGTTGCTGCCAACCGGCTCTGTCACCGTGATTTCGCCGTTAGGTTCGAGACAGCTGGTATTCTCAATTTTGGAGAGAGCAGGCACTGCGGGCAGTGCGTTAACTGTAACAGTGACTTCTGCGGAGTCCTTGGCCGTACAGTTTGCGTTGATGGCGGAAACCGTTACAGAAGCAACGACCTTGTAGGTTGTGGTGGTCTGAGGTGCCACGGTCACAGAAGCGCTCTCGTCGGAGGTGCTCCATACGTAGGTCGGCGTGCCGTCTGCCGTCTGGGCATTGGCCGTGAGGGTTACTTGGCCGCCTGCGCAGATGCTCTCGTTGGAGATAGCGTCCAATGCGATTGCCGGCTTGAGGATCGTCAGGTGCAAGGTGTCAACCTGTGTGCAGCCGTTGTTGTCCTGATGGCTGTAAGTGTAGTTGCCACTGGTCGTATAGGTTGTGCCGTTCCATTCGTATTCGTCGCAAGCGGCAATCTCGAAGGACTCGTGAGCAGGATTGTTGATGGTAAGGTTCAACGTAACCACGGAGTCGCAACCTGCTGCATTCGTCAGCATGTATGTTGCGGTGTTGTTGCTTTCCGTATACGTGCGGCCGTCAATCCATTGGTATTTTTCGCAAGCCACCTGGGTGTCAACGCCCGTTGTAGCCTTGTTGATGGTAAGGTTCAAAGTGACTACGGAGTCACAGCCTGCGGCGTTGGTCAGCGTGTATGTTGCCGTGTTGTTGCTTTGCGTGTAAGTATTGCCGTCAATCCACTTGTAGGACTCGCAAGCCACCTGAGTGTCGGTGTAATAAGTAACCTTGTTGATGGTCAGGTGCAAGGTATCGACCTGCGTGCAGCCGTTGGCATCTGCGTGACTGTAGGTATAGTCGCCGCTTGTAGTATAAGCCTCGCCATTGCCGTCAGTCCAAGTGTAGGTTTCGCAAGCGGTAGCGCTCATAGCAGTGTGTTGAGGAACGTTAACCACGGCGTTAACATTCATAGAAGCCGTACAACCCGTAGCGGTTTCCGTAACAACGAGGTCATAGCGACCGGCATTGGCTGCCGTGGCATTTTCGATTACGACGTTGCGGCTGGTAGATGTGTAGTTATTCGGACCAGTCCAGCTGTAGGTCACGCCTTCTTCAATAGTAGGATAAGCATTGATTTGGAGGGATGAACCTTGGCAAACTGGTTCTGAGCCGCCCTGGACACTGAGGTTGCTGCCGACAGTGACGATAGAAGTCTCTGCCGTGTTGGCACAGCCCGTTGTCGTGTTCTTCACCGTCACCACGTAGGTGTTGGCATCCAGGCCTGCAAATGTAGCAGCGGTCTGGAACTCGCCGTCGTTGAGGGCGTAAGCGTAGTTGCTGCCAACCGGCTCTGTCACCGTGATTTCGCCGTTAGGTTCGAGACAGCTGGTATTCTCAATTTTGGAGAGAGCAGGCACTGCGGGCAGTGCGTTAACTGTAACAGTGACTTCTGCGGAGTCCTTGGCCGTACAGTTTGCGTTGATGGCGGAAACCGTTACAGAAGCAACGACCTTGTAGGTTGTGGTGGTCTGAGGTGCCACGGTCACAGAAGCGCTCTCGTCGGAGGTGCTCCATACGTAGGTCGGCGTGCCGTCTGCCGTCTGGGCATTGGCCGTGAGGGTTACTTGGCCGCCTGCGCAGATGCTCTCGTTGGAGATAGCGTCCAATGCGATTGCCGGCTTGAGGATCGTCAGGTGCAAGGTGTCAACCTGTGTGCAGCCGTTGTTGTCCTGATGGCTGTAAGTGTAGTTGCCACTGGTCGTATAGGTTGTGCCGTTCCATTCGTATTCGTCGCAAGCGGCAATCTCGAAGGACTCGTGAGCAGGATTGTTGATGGTAAGGTTCAACGTAACCACGGAGTCGCAACCTGCTGCATTCGTCAGCATGTATGTTGCGGTGTTGTTGCTTTCCGTATACGTGCGGCCGTCAATCCATTGGTATTTTTCGCAAGCCACCTGGGTGTCAACGCCCGTTGTAGCCTTGTTGATGGTAAGGTTCAAAGTGACTACGGAGTCACAGCCTGCGGCGTTGGTCAGCGTGTATGTTGCCGTGTTGTTGCTTTGCGTGTAAGTATTGCCGTCAATCCACTTGTAGGACTCGCAAGCCACCTGAGTGTCGGTGTAATAAGTAACCTTGTTGATGGTCAGGTGCAAGGTGTCAACCTGTGTGCAACCGTTGGCATCTGCGTGACTGTAGGTATAATCGCCGCTTCTCGTATAAGTCTCGCCATTGCCGTCAGTCCAAGTGTAGGTTTCGCAAGCGGTAGCGCTCATAGCGGCATGTTGAGGAACGTTAACCACGGCGTGGGCAACTGCGGATGCAGAGCAACCTGTGGCAGTTTCCGTTACCTTGAAGGTATAATTGCCGGCATTGGCAACCGTTGCATTGCTGATAGTTGGATTCTGCTCCGTAGAAGTAAAGTTGTTCGGACCGGTCCAACTGTAGGTAACACCTTCAGTCATATTGGGCGTACCTTGCAAAATAAGAGTGGAGCCTTCGCATGCGGGCGTTGCACTTGCTTGAGCAGCGATATTGCTGCCGATAGTCAGGATGGAAACCTCATTACTATTCGTACAGCCCGTAGTGGTATTCTTGACAATCACAGTATAAGTTCCATTATCAACGCCGTTGAAAATCGGAGCAGTTTTGAAATCGCCATCATTCAAAGCATATACATAATTGCCACCGACAGGACTTTCAACTACGATTTGACCGTTAGGTTGGAGACAGCTGGTATTATCCACAGCAGTCAAGGCCGGGACGGCGGGCAGCACGTTCACGGTCAACGTGTGGGATGCAGTGTTCTTACAACCGTTGGCATCCGTACCTTCAACTTCGAATGTGCGTTCATAATCCACCGTGATGGACTCGCCAGTTTCCTGAGTATTCCAAATATAAGAAGTAGCACCGGAAGCGGTCAGTGTGGCCGTTGCATCCGCACAAATAGTGGAGAGACCAGAGATGGCCACGGTCGGGAGAGCGTTCACGGTCAAAGTATGGGAGGCGGTGTTCTTACAGCCATTGGCGTCCGTACCTTCAACGGTATAAGTACCTGCTGCTGTCACATCGACAGAAGCGGTTTCTGCATTATTGCTCCACACATAGGAAGTAGCGCCGGAAGCGGTCAGTGTGGCCGTTGCACCAGTACAGATGGCAGACTCGCCGGCGACAGCCACGGTCGGGAGAGCGTTCACCGTAATAGTATGAGAAGCAGTGTTCTCACAGCCGTTGGCATCGGTACCTGTTACGGTATAAGTACCTGCTGCTGTCTCATCGATGGATGCGGTTTCTGCATTATTGCTCCAAATATAGGAAATAGCGCCGGAAGCGGTCAATGTGGCCGTGGCACCAGTACAGATGGCAGACTCGCCAGCAATAGCCACGGTCGGGAGAGCGTTCACGGTCAAAGTATGGGAGGCGGTGTTCTTACAGC